>CAJMPQ010000001.1 GCA_905215335.1 uncultured bacterium
CGCGTGATCAAATGGTTCGAGTTATCAGGGAGTATGCTCCCCGAACCCCTCTTTATATTTATAAGATGCAATATTTTATTTATACTTATAATAATTTTTATGTAATTATTAATTTTTCCTTAACTTTTAATTAAAAACTGGAAATCCGTTATATAAATATATTGTTAGTTAAATTATATTCAGACTAAAAAAGGAGAGAAAATCATGATTAAACCATTAGGTGAAAGAATTGTTATTAAAGTTGTAGAAGAAACAGAACAAACTTCAGGCGGAATTTTCATTCCTGATAGCGCTAAAGAAAAACCACAAAGAGGTGAAGTTGTTGCTGTTGGACTAGGAAAATTAAATGACAAAGGCGAAAGAGAACCAATGGATGTTAAAGTTGGTGATATCATCCTTTATGCTAAATACTCTGGAACAGATGTTAAAGTTGATGGCGTAGAATACAAAATTCTATCAATCAAAGATGCTCTAGCTGTTATTGAATAATAAAAATATTATTGTAAGGAGAAATAAAAATGGCAAAACGTATTGTATTTGACGAAGAAGCAAGAAAAGCTCTTCTAAAAGGAATTGATGCAGTAGCAGACGCTGTTAAAGTTACATTAGGACCAAAAGGTAGAAACGTAATTTTAACAAAAAAATTCGGTGCACCTCAAATCGTTAACGACGGTGTAACTATTGCAAAAGAAATCGAATTAAAAGATGCTCTAGAAAATTCTGGTGCACAATTATTAAAAGAAGTATCATCTAAAACAAATGATGTTGCTGGTGATGGTACAACAACAGCTTCAGTTTTAGCTCAAGCTATTGTTCGTGAAGGTTTGAAAAACCTAACAGCAGGTGCTAACCCAATGTCTATGAAACGTGGTATTGATAAAGCTGTTGAAGCTGCAGTTGCAAAAATTAAAGCAATGTCAAGACCTGTTAATACAAAAGAAGAAATCGCTCAAGTTGCAGCTATTTCTGCAGGTAACAACAAAGAAATCGGTGAATTAATCGCTGAAGCAATGGAAAAAGTTGGTCACGATGGTGTTATCACTGTTGAAGAATCAAAATCTTTTGGTACTAACTTAAAAGTTGTTGAAGGTATGCAATTCGACAAAGGATATATTTCACCATACTTCGTAACAGACCCAGAAAGAATGGAAGCTGTATTAGAAGATGCTTATGTATTCTGCTGCAACAAGAAAATCAATCTAATTTCTGACTTAGTTCCTCTACTAGAACAAGTTGCTCGTGATGGTAAATCATTATTATTGATCGCTGAAGATATCGAAGGTGAAGCTCTTGCTACATTAGTTGTTAACACTATGAGAAAAGTTTTAAGAGCTGTTGCCGTTAAAGCTCCAGGTTTTGGTGATAGAAGAAAAGCTATGCTTGAAGATATCGCTATCTTAACAGGCGGCGAAATGTTCACTGAAGAACTTGGTATTAAATTAGAAAACGTTACTACTCAAATGCTTGGTAAAGCAAAACGCGTTACAGTTACTAAAGACGAAACAACAATCGTTGTAGGTGACGAAACAAAAGCAGCTGTTCAAGAAAGAGTAAGACTTATCAAAAAACAAATCGAAGCTTCTGACTCTGAATATGATAAAGAAAAATTAAATGAACGTGTTGCTAAATTATCTGGTGGCGTTGCTCTAATAGAAGTTGGTGCAGCTTCAGAAGTAGAATTAAAAGAAAGAAAATTAAGAATTGAAGATGCTCTAAATGCAACAAGAGCTGCTAACGAAGAAGGTATCGTTCCTGGTGGTGGTGTTGCTCTATTAAGAGTTCAACAAGACTTGAATTCTAAATTAGAATCAATGGATTTTGAATCTGATGATGAAAAAGTTGGTTTCAAAATTTTAACAGCAGCATTAGATGTACCTCTAAGAGCTATCGCTCGCAACGCAGGTGCTAAAGCTGATGTTGTAGTTGATTGTGTATTAGAAAAAGAAGGTGCTTACGGTTACGATGCTCTAAACAGCAAATATGTTGATATGTTCCAAGCTGGTATCGTTGACCCTGCTAAAGTTACTCGTTCTGCTCTAATCAATGCAGCTTCAGTTGGTTCAATGTTATTAACTACAGAAGCAGCTGTTGTTGAAATTCCTGAAGAAAAATCTTCAACACCTGATATGTCTGCTATGGCAGGTATGGGTGGAATGGGCGGTATGATGTAGTTCTCATCATATTGAACAACTAATATTTAAAATTGAAGGCGGTGAATAAAATTTATTCACCGCCTTTTTAATATAAAAAATTAAAATATAAAGTTTATTCATTAAATTTTTCTTTTAGAATTTCAACTTCTGCTTTTAATTTGTTTATTTCACATCTAACAGGATCTGGAATTCTGTTATGCATCAAGTTTCCTTGCTTATCAATAACAGCTCTATGAACAACTCTACCAGGAACACCAACAACCGTAGAATATTCAGGAACATCTTCTATTACAACAGAACCAGCGCCAATTCGAACATAATCACCAATAGTAATATTTCCAAGCACTTTAGCTCCAGCACCCACAATCACATTATTACCTAATGTTGGGTGTCTTTTACCTTGTTCTTTACCAGTACCACCTAGTGTAACTTGTTGATAAATCAAAACATCATCACCAACAATTGTAGTTGCTCCTATTACAACGCCCTCACCATGATCAATAAAAAATCTTCTACCAATTCTGGCACCAGGATGAATTTCAATACCGGTTATTATTCTTGTTAAATATGAAATTACACGAGGAATCAATGGTATATTCCACTTGTACAAGCGGTGTGCAAATCTGTATGCAACAATCGCATGTAAACCCGGATAGCAAAGAATCACTTCTAACAAATTCGTTGCGGCTGGATCATTATCATAGATAACTTTTATATCTTCTTTTACCTTTGAAATTCCTCGTTTTATAACTGATAGCATTATATTTTTACCTATCTATTTTACTAGTTTCGCGAATTTACGTTTTCCTGCTTGTAATACTACACTATCTTCAAATGAAACGGTATAAGACATATCAGTAATTTTTTCACCATCAATTTTTACACCGCCACCTTGAATTAGTCTTTTTGCTTCACCACGACTAGCTGTAAATTTTAATTCTGTAATTAAATCAAGAATATTTTTACCTTGTTCAACTTTCACTTCTTGAATATCTTCTGGAATACCTTTATTAGAAACTACATTAATAAAATCTTCTTGAGCTTTATCTGCACCTTCTTTACCATGATATTCTTCTGTAATTTGATGTGCCAATTGCATTTTTATATTTCTTGGATTTACAGAACCATCCGCAATTTGTTTATCGTAAGTTTCTAATTCTTCTTTTGTTGCATCTGTTAATAAACTATAATAACGAGTAATCATATTATCTGGAATACTCATCAATTTACCAAACATATCTTTAGCACTATCAGTTAATGATATACAATGTTCTGGATATGTCTTTGACATTTTTACAACACCATCAGTACCTTCTAACAATGGAAGAAGAATAACTAATTGTGGATATTTTTTACCATAAGCTGCTTGTATATCTCTGCCTAATAATGTATTAAATCTTTGATCTGTTCCACCTAATTCAATATCTGCATCAATTGCAACTGAATCATAAGCTTGCATTAACGGATAGAAAAATTCTACAATTGAAATAGGCTTACCATCAGCATATCTTTTTGCAAAATCATCTCTAGTCATCATTTGAGCTACTGTAACTTGTGCTGATAATTTTAACAATTCAGTAAAGCTCATTTTATGTAACCAATCTGCGTTATTAACAACTTCAGCATTAGATACATCTAAAACTTTAGACATTTGCGCAAAATAAGTTTTTGCATTTTCTTCAACCTGTTCTTTTGTTAAAGCAGGTCTTGTTTCAGATTTTCCTGAAGGATCGCCTACCATAGCTGTAGCACCACCAACAAGCAACACAATTTTATGTCCTAAAGCTTGGAATTCTTTTAATTTTCTCATTACAACTGTATGACCCAAGTGCAAATCCGGTCTTGTTGGATCCATCCCTAGTTTAATTCTTAGCGGGGTATTAGTATCAGCTGCATGTTGCAATTTTGCTGCTAATTCTTCAATTCCACCAGGTAAAACTTCGGCATTTCTAGCTATATGCTGAGCTTGTTTTATAAATTCTTCTCTTATCTCTGTCATAATATTTCTCCTATCAGTTAAACTGATTATAGCAAAAACAAACAGAAGAAACGACACCTGAAAATATTTTCAGGTGTCGTAAGTTATTTATAAAGATGCTTCTAAAATATTTAACTTTTCTCTAAGTTGAAAAACTTGTTCATTATAATAATCTAACCAAGTTTGTCCGGTTTCTGAATTTTTAACTTGATTTTCACAAACAGCCCTAATTCTTTTTACATCCAACTCGTTTAACTCAAACTTTATCTGCTCTATTTCTTCCAATGCTGAATTTCTGGCTTTTATATTTAAATAATCTGGATTTTCTACTATTTTATCATCTTTAAAAATATATTTAGAAGGATTTGCAAGATAATCATTATACATTCCCTCTTGGACTTCGATATTAATTGTATTCTCATTTAAACACCTACACTCTCCACAGCCATTTAAATTACCATTCTCAACAAAAATATAAAACATAACCTACCTAACCTTTCTATAAGAAGTTATCCTAAATGTACAACCTTCTTTAAAACTTGAACCAACAGACTCTTCTCCAGATTTAAATGTAATCTTTCTATCAGTTCCTACTGGAATTATGCAATTACCTGATGCAGCTTGAGTAGCTCCAGAAACCCTGGTTACACACCTGCATAAAGATACGGAAGCCGAAAGCGAAGAATTTACATATAAACCGATGCAATCATTTAGTTTATTACTAGTTCTGATAATAACACTGACTGCAACTTCATAAATATTATCATCGTCGGGCAAAAATGAACTCATATCAAAAGATTGATTATAAGACTCTGTCATAGTTACACCACTTGCAATATATGCAGATTTCTGAGTCCATTTCCCATCAATCTTAGAATCTAAAACTTGCTCCCCTTGTTCATCTAAATTTGAAAGATTTTTATCTAATTTTTTTGAATTTAAATCTTCAATTTTTACATTTGATTTTTCTATCTCACCTAACACTGCAACAAAATTAGCATTTACTTCTTCTGCTTTAGCTTTTGAACCAGGTACAAAAGAGTACGGAACACTTGATGTCATAATATCCTTTCTGACAAATCCAATAACTCTCTTGACTAAAATCTCGAAATTAACATCCAATTATAACATATTTTTCTCACTACCGTCAAGCAAACGAAAGGTAACCATAAGTTTTATGATTACCTTTCTATGTATATAAAATTGAGGTTTTCTAAATGTTACGCAACAATATGAGCTGCATTATCTGTAGCTTTTTTACCTTTACCTTTGAATAAATTTAAAATTGGCTGGCAAGTACAATCATAAATAGCATTACCAACTGTAGCAATATAATGTCCAACTTTTTTCATAAATCCTGGTTTTGCAGCCAATTCATCTTTTGACAATTTTGATATCGCATTAGGGAACACTTTAGGAAGAGCAGCTAAAACTGCAGCTACAGCAACCAATGTACCTACAACACCTAATACTTTTTTGCCTTTTCCTGAAGATTGTTTTTCTTCTGCAGGAACATTCACAGAAGCAGCTTCTGCTTTTGGTGCAGGATTTGAATATTTACCAGGTCTTTCTAAAATGCTGGCAACAGAATTTGTATTTTCACCGCAGAAACGTACACTTGAAATAGAATTGACCATCATGGGAAAACCTCCTTAAACACTTTTACACGCTAATAATAAAACACCTAATAAGTTTATTTTGATACAATAATCTTATTTTGCAAATTATTGTTACAAAAATTTACAATATTTTTGGAATATTTTCAATTGCCGTGTCATCTATAAAAGTGTAGAGGGAGGATTTATACATGGCTAGCAAACAAGAAACATTAATATATATTGAGCAAGATAATAAAACTGAAGCAGAATTTATGTCTAGAAGCTTCGTTAAGAGTGCAATAAAAAATAGAGCATACATAAACGCTTTAGGTGCAGATTTATTTATTAAATATTTAGCATCTGAAGAAATTAATGCTACTGATACACATAATATACACTCTATATCAAAAATATTAGAAAAATTTGACATTTCTGACATTATGCTTCCTAATATCCATATTGATGTACGTGTTGTATTTGATGAAAATCAAATCTTTATACCAAAAAGCCACCTTCAATATGAAATCACTCCTGACATTTACGTTGTATTGAAATTAGCTAAAGATTTTAGCCATGTTGAATTTTTAGGATATTTTGAGCCTAAAATATTAAATTTAAAACTTAAAAATCACGATTATTATTTTATTGATAGAAATAAATTATCTTCTCCTGATACATTAAAACAATTTATCCAAGACTTCCCTGGTAACACATCTAGAGGTATTTCTCAAGAAAATATTCTTAGAGGTAGAGAACTTTCAATTGCTATGGCTGACCATAACATTTCAGATGAAGAATTGAAAGAACTAATAGAATTATTATTATTAAGTGACGAATTGAGAGAAAGTGTACTTGAATTTGATAATTTTGAAACATTATCTTACAGTGTAGGTTCATCATTCCCAGATCACAAACCACAAACTGCTCCTGTTATCGAAGAAATTACAGATAGCGAAAATAATGAAAATCAAAATAATTCAAATAATGAAGAAAACTCTAATGAAGAAGAGGCAGAAACTCAAGAAAATGAAACCTTACAAATTGAAGATAATGAAAATTTAGAATTAAATGATTCTGTTTTCCAATTAGAAGAACCTCGATTAGAACCTGAAGAGTCAATTATTGATGAAAATCCTCAGGACAATGAAATTCTAAACCCTGAAATATCAATCGAAGACGAAGAAAATAACGAAAGCATTATCGACATTCAAACAGAAGCTGCTGAACAAGATGCATTAATAACAGAAGACTTCACAACTACAGATGAAAACTTTGATACTAGTGAAAACTTACTAGATTTAGAACCTTTATCTATAGATGAAGATATCAAAATAGAAGAAGAACCTGTAGAACAAGCTTTAGTAGAAGATATAGAAAAATCTACATCAGTTTCTGTAGATACTACAGAAGAACAACCTACAGAAAACGAACCTAATACATTAGAAAAAACAATAAGCGAAGCTATCCAAAACAATATTAAAAAAGGAGCAGAAGCCGGTGCATCTGTAATCGCAGCCGCTGCTGCCGGAGCTGCTGCAAGCGCTGCAGCAGAAGTTGCAAAAGATGTAGCAACTGCTGAAGGTGCAACTAAAGATGCAATAAAATTAGCTGGCATTTCTGGGGATATCGTTAATGATTTAATAAACAAAAATTTGGAAAGCCAACAAGAAAATCTTAATAAAATTGATTATTCTCAGATATCAACGAATGCAACTGAAGTTCCAGAACATATAGCAGCTTATGATTTATCAACAGCAAAAATTGAAGCTGACTTAGAAGCTGAAGCTTCAGGTCAATTTGACACTCCTAAAGACTTATCTGAACTTAGAACAGTAGAAATCAAACATACAATAGGAGAAGAAGAAAAATTTGAACAGGAAACAATTGACCTTGGCAATATGGATGCTGTTCATCAAGAAGAATTCCACGAACACACTGAAAGCATTGTTGATTTAAATAACTTATCAGCAATAGATTCACCAACAACTCCTATAGAAAATCTTGATGAAAAGATACAAGAAGAACAACTAAAAAAAGAAGAACATTTATCAAACTTAGATTTCTCTAATATGTCTTCATTCACTATCAATTCAGATGGATCTTCTCCTATGGATGATATTGATGTTAATTTTAATAGTGAATCTGATGAAAACTTAGTCGACTTAGGTTTAAATAATAATGACTTTGTTATAGAAAGTGAACCAACAACATCAACTACAACAGACGAATCTCTAGAAGCCGATTTAATGTTAGATGATGGAATTTCTGATGAGTTTGATGCTTTTGACAATAATGAAATGGAAATAAGTGAACCGCCAATAACAGAACCTTCTTCTATAGAAGAAACAACTGTTACAGAAACTGCAAGTGTTGAAGAAAATGAAACAAATATAGAAAACTCTTCATCTGATGAAAATCTGCTAACCGAAGATAACCTTGAATTATCAACTCAAATATCTGATGAATTACTTATCGACGATGAATTAGATACAAGTTTAAATATTAATGACGAAAACATAACTTTAGATGAATCCAATACTGAAGATTTGAACCTTTCAACAGAAACAACTCTTGAAGAACTATCTCCAACATTGGAAGAAGAAAATCTAGAGATAGAAGAACCATCATTAGAAACAACAATGGAAGAACCAACATCTATAAATGAAACAATTGCAGATGAAGAAAAACCATTAACACCAATTTCAAACAATATCACTGAAACTCCGGATTACGAAGAAATATCTCCAGATGCATTATTAGACGAAGTAATTAATAACATTGCTCCAGAAAATAATGAATCTATAGATACACAAAGCAACCTAGAAGAAACAATTCAACCATTACAAGAAAAAAATAATCTTCCTATTCAAGAAGAAATTAATAATGTAAGCGAAATTGAAAATATAGAAGATACAATCCAAAACAATGATATTGTAACAGAAGATATACCTTTCGAGTCTTCTCAAGACCCACAAAATGAAAACGACATAGAAACAGATCTTTTAGATGCAACAAATTCTGAATTAGACAATATTGCATTTGATAATCAACCTATTAATGACTCTGAACTTGATAACAATCAAATGGTTGATAATCAAGATTGGATGAATGATACAAATTATGATGACTTACAAGACATTGATGTAATGCAACCTACAACTGATGAAGTTAACTTAGACCAACCACAAGAAAATATAGAAGTTGGTGAGGAAATCAATCCAGAAGATTTTATCACTGAACCTGACGCAAACACTGAAAAAGTATATACAGTTACAGAAAATTCAACAGTAATTAGTGATATGAACTTCCAAGTTGGAGAAATTCCTATAGACATCAATAACAACGAAGTTCAACAATTAGACGGACCTGAACAATTAGAAAACTTATATAATCCTAACAATACAGTTCCTGGCGCAGCATTATTACAAAATCCTGGCAGATTAGGCTCTGTAATTAAAGGCGGTGGAAAAACAGGCCTTGGTATTATTGGAGTTATTTTAACAGTTATAATAGTTGGAATTATCGGTTTCTCTGTGACAAAAATGATGAACAAACCAACTGAAGAAACTCCTCAACCAATTACAGACGATACTGTACCAACAAGTCCAGATAATGGTGTTTCTGATGCAAATACATTAGATGTTGATCAAAATAATGTTGTAAATATGGATAATACTAATACAACAGCAACTAACCCAACTCCGGCATTACCTGCAGCAAAACCTGTTCAACAAAAAACAACACAACAAGCAACAGCTGCTGCAACTCCACAAACAACACAACAAAAGAAAACAATGCCTGCAAACACATTCCTTGAAGTAAGTAAACTAACTTGGGAAGTGCCAGACTATATATCATATAATCAAAACTTTAAACAATATTTCCAAGCCGTTGGTAAAAGTTTAAAATTATCACTAACAAGTGATTTATTACTGGCTACAGAATATGCATATTCAGACCAAGTTAGAGTTAGTGTAAATTATGCAAAAGACGGCACATTCAAAGATGCAAAAATCTTATTATCAAGCGGATCAAAACAAATCGATAGCATTGTGTTACAAACTGTTAACCAAACATTAAAAGTGCTCAAAGCCCCTCATAGTGTAGGAAATGACGAAAGCACAACAGTAATACTTAAAATTTATTTCTAATTATGCTATAATTTTCTTATAGTAGAGGAATTTTGGTGTGGAATTAACACAGGACAAGATAGATTTAATAAGTAAAATAATAAAAAATGACCGTAAATATCCAAATAACGAGGATTTGTACGATGACTTTTTTAATGAAACTTGTAAAAGATCAGTAGCAATTCTTAATGCTGTTGAATCTGAAACAACACTTGAAGCATACCTAAAGCGTGTTGTAACAACATCTATCGTTACTGTGTTAAAAGATTCCGGAAGACTTAGAAGAACCCGTTCCGGATATATGTCCACTAAAGAAGTTTTCTTTGATAACAAAAATGATATTGATTATTCTGATGTAATTATTAATTATGCCGGAATTGAACTTCCTGAAACTCCGGAAGATATTGTTATCCAAAAAGAAATACTTGATTTTGTAGCTAATACTATTAGAAATATTGATAAAGAAGAGCCAGAAAAAGACTATTTACATATTTATACTTTGAGATATGATAAAGGCATGACTCAAAAAGAAATTTCAGAAGAATTAGGAATTTCTCAGTCAGAAATATCAAAAAGATTGTATAAATTAATGGATAAAGTTAAAGATATTATTGGCTAAATTTAGTATGAAATGTCCTATATGTAAAAAAAATATTCCGGATTCATCATTAAAATGTCCGCATTGCAAAACTAGAGTTGGATTATTATGCAATAATTGTAAGACCGTTAATCCTATGGGGAATTTTGTTTGTAAAAAATGCGGTGAAGAACTACTAAAAATTTGCCCTCACTGCAAAAGTGTTAACTTTCCAAGTGCAGTAAAATGTAGAAAATGCGGTTCAAGTTTTAATTCGCAAAAACAAAAAGAGGACAATACAAACAATCCAACAGAAACAAATGAATTAAAATTTATACCCCACTTATACAACAGAGAACAAGCATTAGACCTACTTGTTGACGGTTTATTATCTCAAGACAAAAAAATTTTTTCAATAGCAGGTCCAAAAGGTATAGGTAAAAGTACTCTATTAAACAAAGCCACTGCAAGTTTACAAGAAAAGAATTTCCATTGGTGCATCGGGAAATGTACGCCAATTAGCCAGTTAACTCCTGGTGGCGTTATTCAAGATATGCTCCTTAATTTATTCAAATTACCTAATTATTGTATAAATAACGAAGAATTACAAAAAGATGCTATGAAATTTTTCTCAAATGAGTTTAAATTTTTAGATCAAAATGAAATATCTGACTTTTTTAATTTCTTATACAATTTTCAAGATGGCAATTATGAAGACATTATAAATAACAAAAAAAGAACATATAATATTTTATTTAGAATATTTGAAGCATTTACAAACACAGAAAAATTTATATATGTAATTGATAATTTTGATTTCATAGATGGTTTTTCAATTGAGTTTTTTACTCATTTTATGCAAACAAATTCAAATTGGAAAAATATTAAATTTATAGCTATCTATAATGAATATAAACCTGTAAATAATTATTTTAACTTTGAAGATAAAGATCCAAAATCTTATGTCAACATAAATTTAGCTCCATTAACGATTAAAGAATTAGAACAAAGTGTTAAATTAACAGGTGAAACAGGCACTTATGTCACAGAAAGAGAAAAAGATGTAATATTTTCAAAAAGCCAAGGAAATCCTGCATTTGTAGAACAAGCCATCAGCTATTCCTTTGATTGTCAAATTGCAGATAAGGCATTTTTATTACCAAAAACTTTCTCTGAATTAATTAAAGAAAGATTAGAAACACTAAAGAAAATCAATAGTGAAGCTCATAAATTATTATGCGGGGCAGCTATTTTAGGTGATAAATTAAACTTAGCGTTATTAAAAGAAATTTTTGGATATAAAAACCAAGAATTTAATGACATTATGTCTTATCTTGTAAAATCAAGTTTCGTAAGACCTTACAACGAAATCTATTACGAATTCAATAACCTATTATTATGGGAAACAGTACTTAAAAATATAGTTCATAATATCGAATTTGAAGATCTTAACGTAAAAATAGGAAAAGCCTTAAGTATTTTCACACTAAATACAAATGCTGCTATGGCAATGATTGCTCATAACTTAAAAGAAAATAGAATGGCCTTTGATATTTGGACTAAAACAACAAGATTAGCTTCATACATAGGGGATATAAATTTATATGTTATATCTCAAAAACAATGTCTAGCACTACTAAATGAATTCAATGAAAATGAAACCCTAAATATCAGATACAACATAAGTGAACGATTAGGGAAACTTCTAACCGAATATGATCCAGAAGAAGCTTTAGAATACCTACCAGATGCAATATCACAAGCTAAATCTAATAATGATGAAACAAAAGAAATTGAATTATTAGGATACTTAGCTTCATGTTGTAAAAAAACAGGAAACTATTTTGGAGATGTTGAATGTGTTGATAACGTCCTCAAAAAAATGAAACCTAATCAAGAACTCGAAACCGCAATGATAAAGAGTACAAAATTACCTTCACTTCTTAATATAGGGAATTGCGGGGAAGTTATAAACTTAATAGATAATGATATATTACCTATCCTAGATTCATTTTTAACTCAACCAAAACTAAACAAATCACTGCCATTAGGACTAATTTATGATACTTGGCTTAGAGTTTATTTATCTTTAGGAACAGCACTCGCACTACAAGGTAATGATAGAGCTTTTGTTATTTTAAATAATTTATTTGAAATAATTGAAAAACAAAAAATAAATGACAAACAACTCATTTGTAAAGCTCAATTAGTATTAGCATACGCAAATACAATGAAAGGCGATTTTAAAGCTTCTGAAAACATCCTACAAACTTTAAGTACATTACCTGAATCTGAAGATGAATGGATAACAGGAGAATTGATTTCTCGCTATAACTTGTTGACTATAATAAACAAATTCTTAAAAAAAGAATATGATGGAATCCGAGAAGATTTAACAAACGCAGTTATTTTTGCAAGTGATAATGGTGATGTATTTACCAAAAATATTCTAAAACTATTATTAGGTAAAGTCCTAAAAGATCAAAAACAAGCAAAACACGCTATCGAAATTTATAACGAACAAGTTACGTATTTTGCAAAAGAAAAAATTGCATTAGGAGCACTTTTATCTTGGTATCTTATAGCTGAAGCTACCATAATTACAGAAAGACCTAAAAATGCCATAGAAATAGCTTCTCAAGCACTTGAAATTGCACAAAACCCAAGAATTAATAATACGTTCTTCATTGTATTATTAAAATTGCTTATCGCAAAAGCCTACATGGAAGATTCGGATTATGAAACAGCTAAAATCAATTTAGAATCAGCAATAATTCTTGCAAAAAAATATAATCAACAAGATTTATTATCAAAGATTTACTTATTATATGGCAAATATTATCAAGACATTGGAACTATCCAATCTCCAAATCAAGCAGAATACCTAAAAGGTGCAGCAAAAATGTATGAAAAAGCAATGGATATAGTTGGCTCTAAAACTAAAAATGTATACCTCAGAAATAAAATTGACGAACAAAAAAAATTACTAATATCGTATTGCGAACTAAATGGATTTTAAAAAAACGGTGAAATTAATTCACCGTTTTTTATTATTTTAAATTAAACAAATTTTTAAAGAATTCAACAAGTGGAGACTTCTTTTTAAAAGGTTCATTCATTTCTTCAACCTTTTTAACTCTTTCTAAATTATTCAAATAAGCTAAATGCCAACTTGTTAAACGATCCTTACAATTTGAAGCTGCAGGACCTGAAATTGCTTCCAATCTTTTTACAAAATTATCTTTAGAACTTTTATCTAAATTCTTTGCTGCTTTATTAACTAATCTTCTATCCAAAGTTGCTCCAATAGCAGCTTTTATCATTCTTTGTACTCTCATAAATTTCCTTTTGGGGTAAAAAACCGGCCATTTTCAGACCGGTTTTATAAGTGTGTTTAACTAATTACTTGATGATTAGTGGCAGCATCCGCAAGAGCAAGAACCACATTCACAACCTAATGCAGCATTTGCTTCTTCCATACGAACTTTAATACGTCCGTCAACTGCAATACCTTCACCAGTTTTTTCAGAAATCAATAATGGGTTAATATCTAACTCATCAATGAAGCTGAAATCGTGAACTAATTGAGATAATCTCAATAGAGTTTCTTGGATTTGATGCATTTGAGCTGGTTTAGTACCTCTTGCACCTTCTAACAATTTATACGCTTTAACTGATTTAATCATTTCAGCAGCGTCAACATCTGTTAATGGAGCAATTCTGAAAGTTACATCTTTCATAACTTCAATAAATACACCACCTAAACCGAACATCATCATTGGACCATATTGAGGATCTGTAGCGATACCACAAACCATTTCACGGTTACCTTTTACCATTTCTTGGATGATAACACCTTCTAAACCATCAACTAATCCTTTTTCTGTTAATTTTGCAATTAAGTCTTGATATTCAGCTCTTAATTGTTCTGCTGATTGAATGTTAACTCTTACACCACCAACATCAGTTTTGTGAGATGTAGTTTTTGAAGTCATTTTCATAACTACTGGGTAACCAATTGAATTACCGATTTCAACAGCTTCGTCTTCAGTTGTAGCAAATCCAGATTTACATACTCTGATACCATAAGCATCTAATACATCAATTGATTCACGAGTTGTTAATTGAGCACGACCTTCAGCTAAAGATTGTTTGATAATTCTTTTAGCTTTTTCATAATCTACATCGTAAACTGGAATTTTACCTTCTGGTCTTTCCATCCATAATCTTTGTTGATTTAATCTGTTTAAACCATCAGCGGCTTCTTCTGCATACATAAAGAATGGCATATTAACTTCCATATCTGATAACTTAGTAAAGAAATCACTCTTAGTCATGAATACACCAATAACAGGTTTTTCAGGATGTTCAGCTTTAATTTCCATTAATGCTTTAGCAACATCGATATCTTTTAATCCTAAGAATGGAAGATAAATTGTAATAATCATATCAACGTTAGGATCTGCGATAACTGTTTTTAAAGTTTCTTTGTAGTGTTCGATAGGAGCTGAAGCAATCATATCGATTGGGTTTTTAACAGATGCTGCAGAAGGTAAGAAACTTCTTAATTTTTCTTTTGTTTCATCTGTAATTTTAGCCATTTGCATACCATATTCACAAACAGCATCTGTAGCCATGATACCAGGACCACCAGAGTTTGTAATAATAGCTACTCTATCACCTTTTGGAATTGGGCAGTTAGCAAAAACTTTAGCTGTTGCAAATAAGTTTTTCAATGAATATTCTCTGATTACACCAGATTGAGCTAATAAAGCATTTGCAGCTTTATCAGCACCAGCTAATGAACCAGTGTGTGAAGATGCAGCAGAAGCACCTGCAGCAGATCTACCAGCTTTTAATGCTAAAATTGGTTTTTTCTTAGAAATTTTTGAAGCTAATTTTCTGAAGTTAGCTGGGTTTTGAATTGATTCCATGTATAACAAAATTTGTTCTACATCTTCATCATCTTCCCAATATTCTAAAGCAGTTTCAGCATTAACATCAGCTTGGTTACCAATTGAAATAAATTGAGCAAAACCTAAGTTTAAGTCTTTTAAGATATTCAAAATACCGCCGCCTAAAGCACCTGATTGAGATACGAAACCAATGTTTCCTCTTTCTGGTAAGCTTTCTGCGAAACATCCATCCATTCTGATATCAGGGTGAGTATTTACAACACCTAAGCAGTTTGGACCTACACATCTCATACCATATTCTCTAACTTTAGCCAATAATTGTTTTTCAGCTTCTGCACCTTCTTTACCAGTTTCTTTGAAACCAGCAGTAATGATACATAAACCTTTAATTCCTTTTTCATGACATTGATCAATTGTTGATAATACAAATTTTGCGTTTACAACAATAATAGCTAAATCAACTTCACCAGGAATTTCTAATACTGAAGTATATGCTTGTAAACCTTCGATAATTCCACCTTTTGGGTTAACAGGATAAATCTTACCATTGAACTTATACTCTTGAAGTCTTTTCATAATATCAGAACCAATAGTATGTTCTTTAGTTGATGCACCTACTACCGCAATGGATTTAGGTTTCATAATTTTGTCTAAATTACTCATTTGTCGTCCTTTCCTTTCTTACGAACTATATTTATTATTCATCTTGAATTATTTCCATAAATTTTTGGCCTATTTTATTAAAAAATCTTTTTATTTTTGAATCTTTTTGAGATGCTAAAAACGCCTTTTCATAAGTATTTATTGTATCTTCAGCTACTGTTGAATATAGATTTTTTGTATATTCCCCATTATCCATTGTAGAAGCATTAGAAATAATATTTTTAGCAAAAGGCTTATTTATTTTTCCAAAATGTTCTTCCTTTTGTGCCACAAAATTTAATGATTTATTTTTATGATTTTGACTTATAAACAAATCAAAAGGTTTATTTTCAATCATTTTTGACATTGAATCATAAGCCTGTCTTACATATTTACAAGGTAAATAACTTAAATCATTTTCAATATTTATTTTACCTTGAAATGTTTGATTATTTTTTGAAGAAATTGAGATAGGTTGTATCTGCATATTTTATTCCTTTTATTAATATCCGTTCGGAATCCATTCTCGAACTCTTAATTCTGCACCAAGTTCCTCAGCTATTTGTCTACATTTTTCAACATCTAATCTTCTACCTTTATACCCATCAACAATAGAAGCATCTGTTTTTATACCTGCTTCAGAACAACATTTGATGAATTTTTTAACTTCGTCATAAGCATTTTCAAACTTTGGTTGAGATAATTCATCATACTCATCACTATCTGCAGCATTTAAGCTTACTGAGATTTCATCAACTAACCCTAATAATTCAGGGATAATATTTTTCTTATAGATGAAATTTGCATGTCCATTTGTATTAATTCTTATTTTTACATCTGGATAATTTTCTTTAATGTATTTTGCAACTTGTCTTAGTACTTCGAATTTCAATAGAGGTTCTCCGTAACCACAAAATACAACTTCTTTTGAAATTTCAAACTTCTTAAGTTGCTCAATTACATCTTCCGGGGTAAAGTCTTCACTTTCAAGCCATAAAGTTTGCCCACATACATCATCTTTATCATTTCTCAAACAAAAAATACAATCATTTGTACATCTGTTAGTTAAATTTACATAAATTTTATTTTCAAGTGAATAAACTAAAATGTTTGACATGTCATATCCTTTTATAACATCAATATTATCTTACACACATGGTATTTTTACAAGTAAAAAGTTTAATATTTATTGAAAATAAATTCTTTTTGTCATAAATTTATTTGTATGTACGAGGTTTACCAAAATATCTTAAAGGATTTAAAAGAAAAATCACATTTTAGGGATTTAAAAAATTTCGAAGATAAAGATGAAAAATATATTTACTTTAAAGGTCAAAAACTTTTAAATTTATCTTCGAACAATTACTTAAATTTTGCAGATAACAAAAAAATCACAAATGAATTTTTAGAATTTGTTGGTGATAAATATTCATTTGGAAGTGCATCTTCAAGACTTTTAACAGGAACATTACCTGTTTATAATGAATTAGAAAATCTTTTATCAAATCTATATAACAAAGAAGCAACTCTTTTATATAATAGCGGATATCACGCAAATGTCGGAATTTCCAGTGCTATAAATCAAAAAGGTGATGTTATATTTTCTGATAAATTAAATCATGCCAGCATTATTGATGGAATGAAATTATCAGAAGGTAAATTTTTCAGATTTCCACATAATGATATGGAAGCATTAGAAAGATTACTAATCAGAGAAAGAGAAAATTATAAAAATGCTTTTATCATCACTGAAAGCGTATTTTCAATGGATGGTGATATAGAAGATTTAAAGAAAATCGTAGAATTAAAGAATAAATATAATTGTTACATGATTATTGATGAAGCTCACGCATTCGGTGTATTTGGAGAAAAAGGTCTGGGCGTTGCTGAAGAATTAGGAATAATAAATGATGTAGATTTAATTGTCGGAACTTTTGGCAAATCTGCAGGTTCAATGGGAGCTTTTGTTACAGGTTCAAGAACAATGATTGATTTCTTAATTAACAAATCTCGTTCTTTTATTTTTTCAACAGCTCTTCCACCAATAAATATTGCTTTTTCAAAATGGATCATTGAAACTCAATTTCCAAAAACATTAGAAAAAAGAAAAAGAATGCTATCAATAGCAAAAAAATTCGGAAGTGAAAGCCATATTATCCCAATCGTTGTTGGTGAAAATAAAGATACAGTTGATTTATGTGAAATACTGTTCCATAATGGATACTTTACACTACCTATCAGGCCTCCAACCGTACCTGTTGGTACTTCCAGAATAAGATTATCTTTAACTTGTGAAATTGAAGAAGAAGAATTAAAAACTTTAACGGAGAAAATAAATGAACACTTATTGGTTAAACAACCAAAATAATAAAAACTTAATTGTTTTCTTTGCAGGATGGAGCTTTGACGAAACCCCATTTAAGTTTCTTGATTGCAATGGATACGATGTTCTTATGGTATATGATTATAATGAAATTAAACATCTAGAGATATTTCAACAAATTAATCAATACGAAAAGAAGATTTTAATAACTTGGTCAATGGGTGTTTTTGCCGCGTACATATTAAAAGATTTATTTAAAGATTTCGATTATAAAATAGCAATTAATGGTACTGTAACCCCTGTCGATAATGAATTTGGTATTCCTATAAAAATGTTTGAATTAACTCTGAAACATGCAGAAGTAGGACTTGCGGGTAAATTCTATAAAAATGTTTTCAAAACTAACGAAGAATTCGAAAAATATATAAAATATCCGGTCCAACGCTCTATTGAAAACCGAGTTTCAGAACTGGAAAATTTATATGAATTAATTAAAACAACAAAAATAAATTATACAAATTTCTATGACATTGCTTTGGTTAGTGAATTTGATAAAATAATACCTCCACAAAACCAAAAATCTAGTCATAACAAAAATAATGTAACGGTAAAATGTTTGCCAATGGGGCATTTCCCATTTTATCAATTCAATAGCTGGGATGAAATTATAAAATGCAAATAGATAACAAACTTATAAAAAAACATTTTGAAAAAAGTATGGATAAGTATGATAAAAATGCTACTGTCCAAGATTTAATGGCTTCTAAATTAATAATTGAATTGGAAAAAATTTCAAATAATTTTGCGAATATTTTAGAACTGGGTTCAGGTACTGGATTATTAACTAAAAGAATAAATTCCCATATAAAATATTCAAACTTTTTTGCAAATGATTTAGTTGAAAAATCTAAAATTTATGTTCAAAAAATAATTCCAAAATCAAATTTTTTATGTGGAAATGCTCTAAAAATAAAACCTTCAAAAAAAATGGATTTGATAATTTCAAACGCAATGTTCCAATGGTTTGAAAATCTTGATAAAGCTATTTCCATAATAAAATTATCTCTTAATAAAAATGGGATTTTAGCATTTTCAACTTTTTCTCCTGATAATTTTAAAGAAATTACAGAAATAACAGGTTTATCTCTACAATACAAAACACAAGAAGAAATTGAACAAATTTTATCTAACCAAGGTTTTGAAATATTATATAGCGAAACATTTTACGAAGAAATAGAATTTAAAACACCTTTAGAATTACTTGCTCATATGAAAAACACTGGTGTTAATTCTCTTTCTGCAAAAACTTGGACAGTAAAAAAAGTGAAAGATTTTTGCGATAATTTTTCTAAAAAATATCCGAAAACAAAACTGACTTATAGCCCAATAATAATTATTGCTAGAGCTAAATAAGTTTAATTTTATTATTTTAATTTACCTAAAATAACTCTATCAATATTAGATAGATCTTTTACAACTTGGATTTTTTCAAATCCTGTTTCGTTCATAATCTCTGCAACATCTTTGCTTTGTCCTAACCCAAGTTCAAACAATAAATACCCGCCTTTATTCAAAATTTTTGGCGCACCTTTTATAATTTGTTCATAAAATTCTAAGCCTTTATCATCCTGAGTATAAAGAGCCAAATCCGGTTCAAATGAAACTTCTTTTTGAATTGTAGCTTTCATTTGTGGTGGGATATATGGAGGATTTGAAACGATTATATCAAATTTTTCTTCATCCCTAATTTTTGAATATAAATCTGATTTTCTAAAAGTAGCTTTATTAAATAACTTAAATCTTTCCATATTACTAAATGCAACATGAATAGCCTCTGTTGAAATATCAGTACCAATAACCTGACAATCAGTCAATTTTGCAATCATACAAGCGATACAACCGGAACCGGTACACATATCTATTGCCCATTTAAAATTATTAGCATTTATTATTTCAATAGCTTTCCTCACCAAAATTTCAGTTTCATCTCGGGGTATAAGAACATCTTTATTTACTATAAATTTCTCGCCCATAAAATCTGCTAATCCAATAATATACTGTATTGGCTGGCG
The DNA here is from genome assembly GCA_905215335.1 of uncultured bacterium. Classification (GTDB taxonomy): domain Bacteria; phylum Cyanobacteriota; class Vampirovibrionia; order Gastranaerophilales; family Gastranaerophilaceae; genus Zag111. Next base: position 20,390 of record CAJMPQ010000001.1, read on the forward strand.
TGATGAAGCTCTTAACTTTGCTTTTTCTTCAACAAGTTTTAACTTCTCTTCATCGAGTTTTTTACCCATTAATATATCAACAAGACTATAACCAGCAAAATGTTCTATCAATAATTTTACTTCTACATTTGCTTCATTCTGTTCTATACCGGCATCTGTTAAAATTTTGACAATATCTTGAATTAACATAATTCGTCAGATTCACTTTCTATATTTATTTTATATTCAGATTGATGTTCTGTGATAATCCGATCAATCTCATTACGAGCTTCTAATTTTGATTTTAATTCGAGTTTTTCTATATCATATTTTTTACACAACCGCTCGTAATAGTAAAGTTGTTTTTTAGTTGGCGGCTCTTTAGACATTTTAACTTCTTGCAAAAATTTACGTTTTTGCTTTTCATATTCTTTATTTGCTTCAATTATTGGTCTTTGCTTTTCTTTGTATTCATAATACTTTCGGCACTCTTTTAAATATTTTAAAGTGTCATTTTTAAATATATCATCATCAATAATTTCTGCTAAAAATTCAAATCTCGAACAATTTAATTCTAAATAATATTTTTCATCTGCAACAAAACTATCCCAAATCTCTTCTACAGTTAAATCCATAGATTTTTTAACTAATGCGCGCAAAAAATTACATAATGCAGACTTCTGATTTTTTGTTAAATCCAAATAAATTTGTTTTTTGATTTCGTACATAACTACCTAAGTTTAAAATAAATACCTTAATTACACAAAAAGTGTAACGAAGTAAAATTAATTTTCAACCTTTCGCAAACCGCACAAATTGATGTACGTGTCGATCCTCATAAAACCGTGCTACCGGGTCTATCGTGTGAACAAATCTTTGACTGAAAATTTGCAGGTTTTGTTAGCTAAGCTAAAGTCCAACAACTTTCTTGCAATAGGATTTGTTTGTCGAGATGACTTGGATTTGTCAAAAACTTCTTTTTCTCTCAACTCTTGTTTTTTCTCTGATAATTCTAAGTTTTGTTCAGTCTTCTCAACCATGATTTTAATTATACCTCGTTACATTATAATAAACAATTTTTGCAATATTTAATTGCTTAATTTTATATAAAAAATATATATTATTTACATAATGTTACATTTTAGAGAAAACTAATGTTTTATCCAGCGGAAGCTCTTTACATAATTACTTCCATTGATATCACCGTATATTTCAGCTTTGAAAACACGTAATGTATTATTCTTATCAAAGTTAGGAATTTTATAAATATTACTTGTAGATTTTGGATTAATTTCATTTATATTAATACCAGGAATTGCATTGAATAACCTATTTAATGAAGCATTTCCAATTCTGCCTAACAATGTAGAGAAGTTCTTAGATAAACTTCCATAAACTTCCATATCTGCAACTAAAGTAGAAATATTATAACTACCTGTTAAATACATATTCAAATCTTTACCTTTTGAGTAAACATTAATAGAATTTGCAATACCGTTTTTAACCTTTATATCGCCACTTATACTTTCGAAATTACCAGTCTTTAATGGAGTAATTAAATCAATAATACCATTTATTGAAAGTCCGGTAATACCACCCGTAATTAAATTACCCGCTTTTAAAAGATATTCCAACGAACCTAATTTTGGCATTCTACCATCAGTAACTTTAAATGTTCCATTTCCAGATAAAGTATTTATACATTCAACACTTGATAAACCTTTACATGCAACTCTCATATCTCCGGTTACACTACCATACATTTGACCAGGCATATCAAAGAAGTTTTCACCAATAATTGCAGCATCAGCATTTTGAATATGCATTTCCCCATATCCATTTTTGGAATCTAAATTATAACTGATACGTCCTGATACATTTCCATTTGCCAAATTAAATCTATAATTATTTACATTAAATACTTGATCAGAACCTAATGACATTTGCGATTTAAAATTAGTTGCCTCAGCTTTTTTTATTAAAATTTTATCAGCATGAACTTCAGCATTATTAATCCTAATTTGATCAGGAGTAATCATCATTGTATTGTTTGATTTTAATTGGTTTGAACGAGTTAAATCTGCTTCAAAATCATCCAAGGCTTGTGATATAACATTCAAATTTAAAACATCCATCTGAACATTTACATCATCAATAATATACGGTGGAACAGCCTTATTAACGATTTTTGCAAACATCATAACATCATTTGTTAAAACTATACCTTTAGATTTTAAATATATAAAATCATCTTTGAAATCTACATTAATATCCCTGATTGTTGCATCTAATAATGGAATATCAATACTTGTTACATTCAAAAATCCTAGAACTTTTGGTGCTAAAGATGTTCCGTTTATCAATAAATCTGATGTAAATACACCTTGTTTAATTGTAGGTTTTTTCAATAGAATATTAAAAATTTTAGCATTTGTAGGCTCACTTGTTACTATTTTCAAGTTTTTAAATCCTACAACATTATTTTTCAATAAACTAATTTCTCCAGAAGCTCTTAACTGATTTTGAACTGATTTTTTCTTGTTTTGAGAAGTTATTGTTTGGTTATATCTCAATGAATTAATTTTCAATTTATTAGGATATAAAACAATATCTGACATCAGCGATACAGGGTTAGTAGTCATACCTTCTGAACTCATTGTACCTGTAGGTGCTCCTGCTAACGTTGCACCCATATAATATAATGAAGAATTTTCCCCAATATTCAAAGCTGAACGCAAACTTAATCGATCAAAAGTGCCATTAATATATGTATTACAATTAACATCACCTTTTAATTTAACTGGATAAACTGATTTTGAATTAATGAATCTATCAAAAAATATTTGAGTTGGTTTTGCACTAGCAAACAAATGGAATTTTGGATTTCCATAGATATTATCTATTCTTCCATCTACAAACACAGGCATTGAACTAACTCGAGAATTTATTCTACTCAAGTATAATTCATCACCTCTAACTTTTACATCCCCATTTGAGATTTTTACAACAGCACCTATTGGTTTATATACAAAGCTTGTATCTGCTAAATTAGTATCTGCCCAAATTTTACCATTTGTTATATGACCTTTAATATCAACTATACCTTTGATATCCTTAACATCATTAACTAACTGGTGCATTTCTTTAGGTAATTTAATTTGATTTTTTATATCATTAACTGAAGTTATATCAAAATTTTTGAAATTAAATACTGCATTCGCAATATTCATCTTGTCGTATATATCTGTAACTCGTAAAGTTAATGAAAATGGATTATTATTAAAGAAACCTGTTAGTGGAGATGTTTTAAATTCCCCGTGTCGAATTGTAAAAGTTCCACCATTCAATCTTATTGGATTTGAAGTATTTCTATTGGATAAAAATCTTCCATCAACTTTTACCTTGTTATAATCTAGTTTATTAGCATCAGCTACACCTTTATAATAACCCTCAAAAGCTACATTAATTTTACCAACTTCTTTTTGGTAAGGTAAATCCATTTGAGGATACAACAAATCTGAACAATCTGCTATAGCAAATTTATCAGAATAAGCTTTCAAATCTATTTGAGAATTACTACCGGTACCTTTTACAAATATTTTAGAATTTCTCACATAACCGTTTACGTCATAATCAGAATCATATTTATCAAAGTTAACGACCCCATTAACTCTTGAGAACGGTAAATATGTATCTTGCATAACTGTTGTAGCATTATGCAAAGTAATAGTACCTTTTGAGAACAAATCTTTATTAAACTCTACAACCTCTGCATTTTTAACATTTCCATATATATGCAAAAATACATCTGCAACCCCTGAAGGTTTAGTGAATGGAGCCACAACTTTTTGAACTTCTTCTAAAATTGGAGAAGTATTTATAACTTTTACCAACTTAGTAATATCTTGCCCTTTAGAGGTTACATAAACATTAAGTTTTCCAAGGACTGAACAATCCCCTTTTATTTCAATCAATTTACCATTGACTGTAGCATGATAACTTCTGAAAGTAGTTTTAGTATCATTAAAAAGAACTTCTCCAGAACCATTATGTAAAACTAAATTATGAACATCATTAAAAGATGCTGTTACATTTCTGAACTTAATTTCACCCCAAATATGCGGATCAACTTTTTTACCAGCAGAACGTAATTTAATTCCACCAAGCCCTGCAATAGTCATCATTGGAACAGGACCTAATTGGAACTTCAAAATTTCGTGTAATGGATTTAAAATTTCTTGAGCTGGAGCTAAAGATACAGAATCTGTACTTTCTATTTGTAATTCAGAATATTTAGAACCATCAATGAGAACATTACCTTTTACACTTACTTTTTGGTCTTTACTTGTTGGAACAAATACATCCAACAACATTCTTTGACCTTTAAAATCCAAATTGATATTTGCGTTAGCAGGAGCGCCTTTTATTGGATGCATTAAATACGCATCACTTAATCGCACATATCCATTGACCATTGGGCGATTGGCCTTACCTTTGAATTTAACTTTACCTTCACCATTACCATAAAATACATATTTTTTTAATTTGTATAAATTAAAATCAGGTAATAAAGTTTCCGAACCAGGTAAAATTGCTACAACATCTTCCAATCTTGTTGAATGAACTTCAGCACCTATATCTAATTGTGGATATTTTTCACCAAAATGGTAAACTTTACCATTTACTAAGGCGTGAATATTTTTAGCATCCAATGATGTATTTACAAAATTTATACCGTTATTTATGGTGTTAAAATTGATATTAGCAGTCAACTTATCTTTAAAAATAACTGAACTGGCTTTATCTTTTCCTAAAACAGATAAATTTTGAGTAGCAATCTTAGTTCTAATTTCTTTATGTCCAAATTTATCAGATTTTGTTTGCGCTTCAACATTTACAACCCCTGATAAATCTTTAATAACACCTTTTGTTAAAATGTTTACATAATCAGAAATTGAAGCCAAATCTAAATTTTCTAATTTGCCATCAATTTTTAATTTATCATCACTAAATTGATTTATTGGTAAAAGAATTTCAACATCTGCAAAATATTTTGCAGATTTGCCACCAACTGTCAGAACTCCTTTTGAGCCAAATTGTACATGTTTATTCTGTACATACTTGCCATGGTTAAAATATTTACCAGATAAACTCGCTTTTTGATTATTTAATTGATCATCTAAAATAATATTATATGGACCAACATTTAAATCTAATTTTTCTAAAGTAATCTTTTTATCTTTATTTGCCTTGATAGGATATTGACCTAACAAAAATTTCCCATCTTTTGTTAAAACAAAATAAGCATCTTCTTTTGTCGCTGAAATATTTGATATTTCTAACTTTTTAAAAAGTAATGGAAATAATTTTACTTTAAATTTTGGATTATCAACAGATAACGCTTTTGAATTATCATTATTCAAAAGTGAAATATTATCCGAACTTAACCATATAGAAGGGAATAAACCCATAGAAAGTTCCGGATTTCCGATATTAACAACATATCCGGAATTCTCGAAAATCTTTTGCTCAATAAATTTTTTATGAGCTTTTATATTTACAGCAGCAGGAATCCCCCACGTATAAAGTCCGCAAGTAACTGCTAAAATTCCTACTACTGTTACGATTTTCCATTTTCTCTTCATATTATACTTATTATATTATAATATGCACAAGAAGTCCATCAAATAAGCTCATACATCTCTAGTATTTTTCATTCAACAGCTCAAAATATGCTTTCGGATGTTTACAACAAGGACAAACATTTGGCGCCTCATTCGATTCATAAACATATCCACATTTTCGACAAACCCAAAGTACAGATTCTTCCTTTTTAAAAACTAAACCCTCAATTAAATTTTCATATAATTTTCTATATCTTTGTGCGTGGTGATGTTCTGCAACTCTAATATTTTTAAAAGTTTCAGCAATATCATCAAACCCTTCTTCTCTTGCTATCATTTCACCGTTATAATACAAAACATTAAATTCTTCTTCTTCACCATCAATTGAAAATTTCAAATTTTCTTCAGTTGTACCCAACATATACGGATAAAAACTATCCACATGAGCATTCATATTTTTTCCAATATGGTTATAAAATAGCTTTGCATGTTGATATTCATTTTCTGCAGTAGCTAAAAATATTGAAGCAATCTGTTCATAACCTTCATTTTTAGCAACTTTTGCAAAAAAAGTATATCTATTTCTAGCTTGAGATTCTCCAGCAAAAGAATTTATTAATATTTGTTCAGTTCTTGAACCTTTTAACTCTTTAGTCATAAAATATTCTCCTTATCTACAAAAATAAAATATAATTTTCCTAAAATAATCTCAATCATAAATATAACTAAACCATTTAGGTAATAAATAACCTACCCAATTCGATACTTTTCGGGGATTATTTTGAAAAATAAATACGAAACAATAAAAGAGTTATGATAGTTAGGAATTTTATGACAGATTTACTTGAATACACAAAAAAAATTGCGAAAAAGATATCATACTATGATGCAATTATAGATTTCACTGACGAAAGCCACTGGTTTAATCCATTTTTCAAACAACCAGAGGTTACAGTAGTTTGGGTCGAAACTCAAAAGGATAATAGGAATTAAGAATATATCCTTGCTCCTGTTTGCATATCAAACTTATACAAGTCTGAACTCATAAAAGATAGCTCTAAAGTTTTACCAATATTCACATCAGCATCAAGTTTAGCAGAACATTTTCTATCACCGATATTAAAATATGCAATTTTTTCGCTACCCAACATCTCTGAAATTTCAACATCAACAGTTAACTTGATATCTCCGTTTGATTTCATCATTTTTTCAGGACGAATACCATATAAAATATTTTCATCCAAACCAATATCTTTACCACAGATAAAATTCATTTGTGGAGAACCAACAAAACCTGCAACAAAAGTATTTTTAGGATTATTGTATATTTCTTCAGGAGAATCAACCTGCTGAATATCACCATTGTTTAATACAACAATTCTATCTCCCATTGTCAAAGCTTCTGTTTGATCATGTGTAACATAGATAAATGTTGTTTGTAATTTTTCATGCAACTTCTTAATTTCAGAACGCATTTGAACACGTAATTTGGCATCCAAATTAGATAAAGGTTCATCCATTAAAAATACTTTAGGGTTTCTTACAATTGCACGTCCCAAAGCAACACGTTGTCTTTGCCCTCCTGATAATTGTTTAGGTTTTCTATCTAAATATTCACCTAAATTTAAAATTTCTGCAGCTTCCTGAACTTTTTTATCAATTGTCGCCTTATCAACTTTACGCATTTTTAAACCAAATGCAATATTTTCACGAACAGTCATATGCGGATATAACGCATAACTTTGAAAAACAAATGCAATGTCTCTGTCTTTTGGCGGAACATTATTAACTTTTTTATCACCAATATAAATTTCGCCATCAGAAATTTCTTCTAATCCTGCAATCATTCTCAATAGAGTTGATTTTCCACAGCCTGATGCACCAACTAATACTATAAATTCTTTATCCTTAATCTCTAAATTTACATTATTAATTACAGTTTTACTGTTATCGTAAACTTTACGTACATTTTTTAAAATTACATTACTCATTTGTATCCTTTTCAATAGGAATAATTATAGTATATTTTGTTCCTTTCATAACTTCAGAACGCACATAAATATTCCCATTAGCTCTCTTTACTAAAATACTTGAAGCTCCCAGTTGCAAAGCCCTTAAAAAATGTTTTTTACCCTTTTCCAATTGAGAATATGGATCGCACAACGATTTCATATCTTCATCAGAAATACCAACACCTGTATCTTTTATTGATATTTCTAAATAACCTTTGTTAACTTCAGAACCACTTAGCTCAAATCTGTTTGCAGTCTTTTCATCCGGATATTTTAATTTAACAATCAAATATCCAGCATCAGTCATTGATATTGCAACTTCTAAAATATTTCTCAAAGTTTTTTGTAAGGCTTTTAAATCTGTATAAACAGTACGTTTCTCAATTGCCTCATAATCAAAATCAATTGGAACCTTTTTTTCATCCAAAATCGGCTCATATTCTTTGATTATAGACTTAAAAACTTCTACAATATCAAAATTCTGATAAACCGGCTCATACAATGAAGATTCAGCTTCAGTAAATTCTAAAAATTTATCCATAAAGTGATACAATTCTTGAGAATTCGAATTGATAATTTTAATATATTTAGCTTGTTTTTCTGTTAACTCGCCACCTAAACCATCTAACAATCCTTGAGAAAAACCTGCAATTGATGTTAATGGAGATTTTATATCATTATCCATCTTAACCAACATCGCATTTTTTTCACCATTAAATCTGGCAATTTTTTCTTCTGTAACTATTTCATCAGTTAATTTGGTCAAATCTCTAATCGCAACGCAAAAACCATTGCCTTTTTTTGAAGCATTTAATTCTACACAAAAATCTCTACCTGGAATTGATGCTCTTGCAGCAACTGGTTTTTGGGATTTTAGAGAAGCATGAACCGCGTCCATTCCCTCTACAATAAAATCCTTTAACATTATTGGACTGTTTTCTTCAATAGTTAAACCAAAACATTCAAAAGCTCTTTTATTAGCTCTTCTTACAAACCCCTTAGAATCTACAAAAACGATAGAATCAGGTAAATCATTAATAGTTTGTGATGCACTAATTACCCACCATAAATTTTTCAACAATTTTCCTAAATTCATAATTGCATTACTTCCCTTTATAGTATATAATACATAATAACATGAAAAATTATTGATAAAAAAACACATGTAAATTTTTGTAATCTTTTTTGTTTTTAAGTAGCAAAAAAAAATATTTATGTGTTTTATAACCAAAAACCAAAACATGATGATAGAGAATGAAGTAAATTTTCTGAAAGTAAGGTGATACTATGAGAGAAATCGACAGCAATAATATTAATAATCTAAACTTCAAAGGTATCCAACAAAAACCAGCAGTAGAAGAAGTTAGCGTAAACCCAACAGCTAACCAACCTGAAGCTAAGGAAATTAAAGATTTATCAAGCATGCCTGCTGCATCTCTAGGTAAATCTCAAATTTCTACAGATTCTATTGAAAATGATATGAAATTTTTAGAAAAGAACCCTCAATTAGCTATAGCTCTTAACCAAGCTATTGATAATTATGCAAAAAATCATACAGAAGATGAAACTCTTAAAATGATTGAAAAAGTTCATCAAGAATTTGTTGTAAAAAAATAATAAATTACCCAATTTATTAGTCGTTGGCACTGGTTAAAAAGTTAACCAGTCCTTGAAGCCCCAGTTTATAACTATCAATTTTAAAACCTGTAATTTGACCAACACAAACATCCGCAAACATTGAGTTATGTCTAAACTCTTCTCTACGGTATATGTTTGATATGTGAACTTCAACTGTAGGGATCTTTACAGAAGTCAACGCATCTCTTATTGCAACACTTGTATGCGTATAAGCCCCTGCATTTAAAACAATTCCATCGAAATTACCCAAAGCATATTGAATTTTTTCAATGATCTCACCCTCAAAATTACTTTGAAAAATTTCTAAATTTACACCCAATTCAAAAGAATATTCATGAAGTTCCATCTCTAAATCTTTGTACGACTTAGAACCATATTGCTCAGGCTCTCTAACTCCGAGCATATTGATGTTTGGACCATTAATTACAAGTATGTTTAAATCTTTTTCCATGTTTATATTATACCATAAAAGCTCTATTTTGTAAATTTTTGTTAAAATTTATATCTTTAATGTAACCAATTTGACATGCTTAGATTATCATGCATGTACAAACTATCCCAAAATCTCCTCCCAAGATTATTGTTCAAGTCGCAAAGAGTTGTGACTTTTTTTTTGCCAAATTTTAATCACAAGTATTTATTTTTGAAGATACTTCTGCAACAATTCTTGCAATATCTGCACCACCAATTGAAACTTCTAAAATCAAAGGACTATATATTAAAACAGTCTCGCGATATTCCATAGAATCAACATCAATAATATTAAATTCTACAAAATCATCACCAGCATATATTAACTTGCCATATTCACCACCGGTTGCCCATCTGATAAATAAATATTGACCTTCATATTCTTTTAGTTTCTCTACTAATTTCATATCCTAACCTAATACCTTTAACAATAATATATTAATAATAATTTGTGATAAGTCAATTATCCAACTTTATACTATAAAAGTTTTAACAGAACCATCTTGGTGATATAGTCCACCACCACAAACAGTTTCAACGACTTTTAACACAACTTCTCTAGGTGCATCAATTTGGTTTAGAGTAAATTCCTGACCAGTATGTTTAATTTTAAAAATACACTTCTGATTTTGATCTGGCGGTATATATAAAGATGCAATTTCATTTTCCAAAAGTCTTACCATTTCTTCTTCTCTATCTTTTGCATCTTTTATAATATCATTGTAATTTCCTCTTATAGCCATAATTCTATTAGAAAAAACATGTCTGCCATCATCTCTAAATAAAGCCTGTGGTTGGAAATTACAACGAGAAGTAAAACTCATTTTATGCCATAAGATATTAATAATTGCAATTGACTTCAAAGGATCTGACTCAACATAAATATTTTGAGTAGTAACCCCACGAGAAGAAAATGACTGCTTCAAATTGTTAGACACCAATTCTAAACAATCAAGCATTCTTGAAAACACATCGTTGGTATTAACCGTAGAATGCTGATAATCTAAAAACTGCTTATACATGTGTGAAGATACAAGCTCTACTCTCTCTTGAATAACTATATCTTTTTTTGTAGCTGTTTCTGAATTATCAAAACTTTCAAAATTATTTAGCAATTTCGTATCCTTTTTTATACCATACATGTAGAATAAACATGTTATCTTGTAAAGATTATATATTTTTTTGCTCAAAAACGGAATACTTATCCAGACTTATTTACAAATATTATTATTTGAAAACCAATCATAATTCATACATTATTGAAAATTATTAGTAATTGTATGAATATATTCTAAAATCATCGCAAAATATTTTAAATCTGAATTTCCATTAAGAACCAAATCAGCTTCTTTTCTGAAAGGTTTAACATATTTTTCTCCGGCATCTGCTATATAATGCCAATGTTTCATTGCATTTTCTTCGCTTTGATTACGTTCATTAATTGCACGTTCCATAAAACGGCTTTTTCTTAATTCATTTTCAGTTTCAACATATATTTTAATATCAAATACATCTTTAACTGCTTCATACATTGTTGCAATACCTTCAACAACAATAATTTTTTGAGAATGAACATCAAAAGCTTTTGGTACAGAAACACCTGTTCCGTTAGGTAAATACATTGGAGCTTTAATATCTAAACCATCAGCTAAATCTTCTAAATCTGATCTCAAAATATCTAATTGAAAACTTGATGGCGCATCTACATCATAACCGTTATCTCTTAGATTATCAAAAGAACCATATTTATTTATTAATAAAGAAATATCATTAAAATAATTATCCGTACTCAATACTGTAACTGGCATTGATAATTGTTCGATAACATTTTTTATTTCATGACAAATTGTTGACTTGCCAGATGCTGATTCACCAGTTACACCAATTAACAATCTTTTTGTAGGATTATTAATTAATCTTCGGCAAAAATGGTTAACAAAGTCAGGATTAACCGCATTGATAATTGGCACTTCTTGTTTTTTATCGTATAAGTAAATTTGTTTAAACTTAGTTTGCAGGTAAAACGCTAATAATTCTCGTCCGGATTTAGAGTTAAAGTCGGGCTTGAATATTTTGTCCGTAGAATTTAATTCTTTATCTATTAACAATTGCATATTCTTTCCATAAAATTGTGGGATATGCATAACATAATACATGAGAAAAAACTTTTTTGCTAGTTTTTTATAAAAATATTAATATTTTTAACTATAATTATTTAAAAATTTTTCTTGATGTATAATACAACTATAAATGAAAAAGGAGAGGGTAAATATGGAAACACTAAACGCTACCGAAGGTTTAATAACCAAAATTATCGGTCCCGTAGTTGACGTAGAATTTCCAAGCGGAGATTTACCAAACATATATACGGCACTTAATATGTACCAAGAAGACGGTACAAAAATCGTAGCTGAAGTACAACAAATGCTAGGCTCAAATAAAGTTAGAACAGTTGCGATGTCTTCTACTGATGGGTTAAAAAGAGGTATGAAAGTAATTAATACCAACGAACCTATCAAAATTCCTGTAGGAAACGCTATTTTAGGTAGAATTTTAAACGTTGTTGGTGATGCTGTTGATAATATGGGCGAAATTCAAACAGATACATATCTTCCAATTCACAGAGAATCACCAAAATTAGTTGATCAAAATACAGATATCGAAATTCTTGAAACTGGTATCAAAGCAATTGACTTATTACAACCATATCAAAAAGGTGGTAAAATTGGTCTATTCGGCGGTGCTGGTGTTGGTAAAACTGTACTAATCCAAGAATTAATCCACAATATTGCAATGGCACATAACGGTGTATCCGTATTTGGTGGTGTTGGAGAAAGAACTCGTGAAGGTAATGACCTTTGGAACGAATTCAAAGAAAGTGGCGTATTGGATAAAGTTGGTCTGATATACGGCCAAATGAACGAACCACCAGGAGCAAGAATGAGAGTTGGTCTTTCAGCTTTAACTGCTGCTGAATATTTCAGAGACTACTCAAAACAAGATGTACTTTTATTTATTGATAACATTTTCAGATTTACTCAAGCAGGTTCTGAAGTATCAGCACTATTAGGACGTATGCCTTCTGCTGTAGGTTATCAACCAACACTTGCTACAGAAATGGGTGAATTACAAGAAAGAATTACATCTACAAAAGATGGTTCTATTACATCAGTTCAAGCAATTTATGTTCCTGCTGATGACTTGACTGACCCAGCTCCAGCAACAACATTCTCTCACCTTGATGCATCAACTGTATTATCTAGAAATATCGCATCTCTAGGTATTTATCCTGCAGTTGATCCGTTAGAATCAAGTTCTAGAGCTCTAGATCCTAACATCGTTGGTGAAGAACACTACGAAGTTACAAGAAAAGTTCTTGAAATACTTCAAAAATATAAGGAACTTCAAGATATTATCGCAATCTTAGGTATGGATGAATTATCTGAAGAAGATAAAGAAACTGTAAACAGAGCAAGAAAAATCCAAAGATTCTTATCTCAACCATTCTTCGTTGCAGAACAATTCTCAGGTATTCCTGGTAAATACGTTAAAATTGCAGATACTATAAGAGGTTTCAAAGAAATTATCGAAGGTAAACATGATGATATTCCTGAACAAGCTTTCTATATGGTAGGTACTATTGATGAAGCTGTTGAAAAAGCTAAAAAAATTGAGGAATAATTTATGAAACTGAAAATAATTACACAAGAACGAGTTGTTTTCGATGAAGAAGTTGACGAAATTTATACAAAAGGTATAGATGGTGAATTTGGAATATTAAAAGGCCATATCCCAATAATGTCAGCTCTTGATATTGGAGTAACTCGAGTTACTCAAGGTAAAAATATCAAAACTTTCACAACTATGGGTGGAATTTTACAGTTTAAAGATGAAGAATGTTTAATTCTAACAACTTTAGCCGAACCTGGTGAAGAAATTGATGAAGCTAGAGCAAGAGAAGCTCTGGAACGAGCAAGAAGAAACCTTAGAGAAGCAAATGCAAGAATGGACGCAAAAAGAGCTGAAGCTGCAATTGCAAGAGCTGAAGCTAGACTTAAAGCAAAACTTGCAAAATAATAATTCTCAATTTTAATAAAAAAGGAGGATACAAATTGTATTCTCCTTTTTTATTTATGATGCTAAAGCTTGACTATCAGCAGCTTTTGCTCGTTGCGTATTAATAAACCCATCAACCAGAGTTCCAATACCATAACCTGCTAAGGCTACGGCAGGACAAGCTATTGCTAATTGTTTAAACTTAAATAATTCTGCAACTTTTCCACCTTTAAATAATTGACCTAATTTGCCAACTACAGGAGCTAGAAAGCCTAAAAATGCTAATGTATTTTTCGCTGCATCTGTTTTTTTATAAGGATTTCCATACTCAGTTAAAGCAACATTTTTATCCAAATTATTTAAAGAATAGCCACTTAATTGATTTTCAGTATTCTTTTGATTTTGAGGTTGAAGAGTTTCTGTTGAACCTACATCTTTATCTTCAACTACAGTTTGTTCTTGATTTTCAGAACCCTTAGAATTAGTTAATTGAACTGAATCTGTAGTATTACCTAACTTCAAAAAATCAGGCATCATAAAATCATCTTCATAATTATGCATTACAGGTTGTTGTAATGGATTAGATGTAAAATTGAATATAGAATTTGGATTAACTGAATTTTGAGAAAACATTTGGTTTGTTCCTAAATTCCCATAATTTTGCATATAATTCATATTATTATTTACACTAAAATTTGTATTTAAACCTTCTGACATAATACAAATACCTTTCCTACTAAATATAAATAACCTTGCCCATATATATAAAGGATTTTTTTTCTGCAAAATTGCAAATAAAATTAATTTCTTAAAATTATTTAACATAATATTAGCAGTTTACCGCTACATGCTTTTATGGTATACAAAAGATATGGACAAATCGTTTTACAGCATTTACAAAACATTTTTTAAAGTTGGAACACTATTACTTGGCGGAGGTTATGTAATTCTGCCTCTCTTAACAAGTGAATTAGTAGAAAAGAAAAAATGGATTACCTCAGAAGAATTATGTGAATACTACGCACTTGGTGCAAGTCTACCAGGAATTATTGCAGCTAACACTGCAATATTTACAGGAAGAAAACTTTCTGGCAGAAAAGGGGCGATTGCCGCAACTCTGGGAATTGTAACACCAGCATTTTTAGCAATTGTACTTTTAGCATCAATCTTAAGTGAAATAGTTACCAAACCTTCAGTACAACATATTTTTTGGGGGGTTGGAATTGGCGTAATAACTCTTTTATATCTTGCTGTAAAGGAAATGTGGAAAAATTGTGTTACTGATAAATTTACAGCAATCGTTTATACTATTTGCCTATTGCTAGCTCTATCAGGTAAAGTTCCATTAGCTTTAATAATAATTGCTGCAATTATTACTGGAATAATTTATACAAAACTTCAGCTAAAAAAATCAAATACCGAAGGAGATACAAAATAAATGAAAATCTTTTTACAATTATTTATGCAATTTTTTCATATTGGTGTATTTTCATTTGGTGGAGGATATGCAACATTACCATTTTTATATGATATTGCAGAAAAATATCATTGGTACACAACAAAACAATTAACTGATATGTTAGCCATATCATCAATAACTCCAGGTCCAGTTGGTATAAATGTTGCTACTTTTGCAGGTTTTGCAACTTCTGGGATTTTAGGTGCAATGATTGCAACAACTGCAATTATCTTACCTTCTTATATTATTGTAACTATCGTTTTTAAAGCTCTAGATAAATTCAAAACAAACCCTTACATTAAAGGTTCAATAAAAGCACTAAAACCTGCTGGATGCGCATTATTATCAGCAGTTGGTATAAAATTATTATTTACATCTAACTTACATTTATTAGGGTCACTAGTTCTTATTGCTTTTATTGGTACAAGTTTTTGGAAAAAACAAGATCCTCTATTTTATCTTGGAGTATCTGCAGTAATTGGACTTATTCTGGGTCATTACAATTGGATTGGTGTATAAATTAAATATATATAATTTTCTTTTCGGGATTCGTTTCAGAAACTAAATCCGTATTTTTAGAAGTACAAAAGACTTCCCCATTGTTAAGTCCAATATATGTATCTTTTACCTTAAAATTTTCAGGTACATGCAGATGTTTTATTTCACAATCCGGAAGATAAGCTTTAAAAACTTGAGTTAAAAAATTCAAACTTCTATTTGTATCTTCTCTAGCTCCAGGAATAAATGTTACGTCTGGTTTTTTCAAACCTCTGGTCAAAAATTTTATAAGATTTATACTATCGCCTTCATCACTATATAAAAAATAATGCAATAATTTCTGTACATTTTTAGTTCTATCTACAATTGCAACCCCAGCACACTGATACAAACCATGAGTATAAAAAGTATCAGATAAATTACCTTCAATTGAAATAGTACCACCTGGTTTAGAAAAATTATCAATCATAACTCCAACATCAGGATTTGCTTCAACTTTCATAGGAGTTGAAATATTGGTTTGAAAATATAAATCTTCTGAAGTTTTTACTTCTTTTTTCGGGACTAAAAATTTAAAGTCTGGCTCTTTACCGATTGCATATTCAGTAGGTATAGGATTGGTATTTTTATCATTAAATTTTAATTTTCTTTGCCAATTTTTTTTAGTAAAATCTATAGAAACCTTATCATAATCAGGATATAAAAACCCCCTTGTCTTATAAATTGAAACCACATCACTAGGCATTTCTACAAGTTGATTTGCCTCATCCAATATGTCTTTGGTACGATTACCATTACTTTCAAGACAAGACATCATCATATTAAATTTATCTATAATTTTAGATGAGATTTTCATACTATACCTTTTACTAAATAAAGTAAAACAAATACAATACAAAAATTGCCAATATAAAACTACGGCTTAATTAAAAATTTAATAGCCTTGCCAGCAATATGTTGTTGCATAGCATATTCAACTTTATCCAAAGGTAAAGTATCAGTTATAAGCTTTTCTACTTCCATTTCACCTGATGCAATATAGTCCAAAGCTTTTCTAAAATACTTAGGAGTATGATGGAAAACACTCATCATCTTTATATCACCATAGTGCATTTTTGTAGTATCAAACGTAACTTTTGAACCTGATTTACAACCACCAAAGAAATGCACCGTTCCACCAGGTCTTACACAATCGAAAATTTGTTCCCAAATTTCAGGTAACCCAACACATTCAATAGCAACATCCAAACCCTTTCCTTCATCAGAAAATTCCTTAAATATTTTTTCCGGATTTGGATATTTTTTCAAATCTATAATTTCATCAGCATGTGCAAAATCCTCTGCAGCCTTTAATTTTATAGGATTTCTACCAGCAACAATAACTCTTGCCCCCATAAGTTTTGCAACTCTTGCAAACATCAAACCAATAGGACCAATACCAATGATACCTACACTATCCCCAGGTTTAATTCCGGTACGTTCAGCACCATGAACTACATTTGCCAACGGTTCACAAAATGCAGCACGTTCAAAACTTAAACTTGCCGGTAAAATTAACATATTTTTCTTCACAATCCTAGCCGGAACATTTATATATTCGGCATAAGCACCATTTAGCAAATCTAAATTTTCACACAAATTATACTCTTGTTTCTTACAATAAAAACATTCTCCGCAAGGTGCAGAATTTGCCGCAACAACGCGATCTCCAACATTAAAACCTTCAACATTACGACCAACTTTCTCAATAATACCTGAAAACTCATGGCCAAAACCCGAAGGAACCTCTTTAATCAAAACAGGATGACCTCTGCGAAAAGTTTTTACATCAGTTCCGCATGTTAAAGCTGCCATAACCTTTACAACAACTTCCCCCTCTTCAGGAGGCTTTACCATAACATTTTCGTATCTGATATCTTGTGGACCGTAATATTGTATTGCTTTCATTATATTTCCTTTTTATACTTACGAAATTTTTATATATGCTTTTAAAATTTCATTTGCCAATGTATCATTAATTGCTTTTTGTAATTTTTCTAAAGGATATTCCGTTGACAAACCTGTAACCTTTACTTCTTTAGATTTTAAAAGTTCATAAGAATCTTTTAAATCTGCAGGAGATGGAGAATAACTTCCTAACACTGTCAATTCTCTATAATAAATTTCGTTATTTGCATAACCCATATTTTGAGGAGTGCTTGAAAAAACTAAAATTTTTCCACCATCTCTAACATATTTTAATGCTGTTTGTATAGCTTTATCTGAACCAGATGTCATAAAAACACCATCAACTGCTATACTTTCACACATCTCTGTAACTTTAAAAGCTTCAATACCTAAGTTTTTTAATAACTCAACTCTTGAAGATATTAAATCACAACCAATTACATTCATTCCAAAAGCTTTTAAAGCTTGAGCCATCAAAATTCCAATTGAGCCTAAACCTATAACTAAAGCGGTAGAATTTTGTCTTAAATTAGCTCTTTTAACCGCTCTAATACAACAGGCTAAAGGTTCATAAAAAGCAGCTTCATCATTTGATAAATTAGAAGGTTTTAAATATGCAACATTTTTCAAATGCTCATCTGATACATAAACTAATTCACTAAAACCTCCAGGTCGAATATTAGTTTCTTTGAAATGTCTACACATAGAAACATTTCCATTCTTACAATACTCACATTTTCCACAAGGAATATGATGCGAGGTCACAATAACATCACCCTTTTTAAAATCTGTATCAGAATCAATATCTAAAATAGAACAAACAATTTCATGACCCAAAACAGTACCATCTTTTGCCAAATGTTGATTCAATTTTACAATATCAGAACCACATAAACCGCATCCTAACACTCTAACAATAGCACCTTTTCTTCCATTTAATTGTTCATCTTCTCTTTCTTTAATAACAATTGTTCCATTTTCAATTTCAGCAGCTTTCATAGGACCTCCTGCAAAAATTTTAACATAAAAAGGATATAATTATTCACAAAAAAAAGAGAGGTAATTAACCTCTCTTTTTCTTATACTTAAAAAATTTAAGCTGCTTGCTCATCTTTTTTAACAGCATCTTTTTTATATTCTTCGACTGCTAAAATTGTACAGATAATCAAACAAATAATACCTGAAGCTAACCAGAAATAAATTGCACCATCCCAGTTTTCTTGACCGTGTTTACCTAATTTATCAACCAAGAAACCTGTACCTGTTGCTGATAAGAATGCACCTACATAACCGAATGTTCCTGTAAATCCGGTAGCTGCTGAAGCAACTTTCTTAGAGCTAGATTCTACTGCACAAAGACCACCAATCATCATTTGAGGTCCGTATGTAAATGCCCCCAACAAACCAATAATTACATAATCTAATGGTCCAATTGTATTGAATTTCAATGCAATAATACAAATAATTACACCAACTAAATAAATTAGGTTAACAGGAGCTCTTTTTCCTTTAAATAATTTATCTGAAATTAAACCTGCACAGATTGTTCCGCAAATACCAACAAGAGGTAATGATGCGATTTTATTTGTTGCAACAGCTAAACTA
This sequence comes from uncultured bacterium, assembly GCA_905215335.1. GTDB lineage: Bacteria > Cyanobacteriota > Vampirovibrionia > Gastranaerophilales > Gastranaerophilaceae > Zag111. The sequence goes on from CAJMPQ010000001.1 coordinate 39,679, forward strand.
TCACCTTTAGCTTTGCTCAAATACATAATCATCCAATCTTCTGCACCAAAACGAATAATATAAACAAAGATATAAGCAATAGCTAACATCCAAATTGTTTTATTACACAAAATATATTTTTTGAAGATTTGAACATAAGTCATATCATCTTCAGCTTTTTTCTCTTCAGCAGATTGTTGTTTTACAGGTTCATTTCTATAAACTTCAACATCAGGAAGACCTAAAGACTGAGGTCTATCTCTTAATCTGTCAAACAACCAAATTGCAGTAATTACAGCCAAAGCACCAGGTACTAAAAATGCTGCTCTCCATCCGAAATGAGCTGCAATATGACCTGCAATAATAAAGCTTAAGAATGTACCAGTTTGGTGAGAACAAGACCATAAAGACCATTTTGTTCCTCGTTCTGAATTTGAATACCAATAAGTTAAACTTTTAGCAACTGCTGGGAATCCTGCAGATTGGAACCATCCACTAACACCCCATAAGAAAGCTAAAGTCCACAATAAAACCATTGCAGACATTTTGATACTTAAGCCTAATAAATGTACAGCATTTGGAGCTATAGCAAAACAAATATTAGCTAAAGCTGTCATTAATAATGCTGTAGGTAAAAATTTTCTTACATCAGATCCATCAGCTAAAACACCATTAACAAACTTACCAATACCGTAAGTTAAATATAATGAGCTGCCTAACAAACCTAACTCAGTTGCAGAATACCCAAATTCTTTCATGATTCCAGGTAATGCTACTGCAATATTTTTCTTACATAAATAGAATATTGTATACCCGATAAAACAAGCATAAAATATTCTTACTCTCCAATGTTTATACATAGATTCTACTTTTGCAGAATCTTGTATTTCTTCTTGGATAGGTGGCTCTTTATAGAATGCCCCTAATTTTTTCAACATAAGCTATTCTCCTATTTATTTTTAATAACTTGAATATTTCTTGTTTCACTTAATTCATGTCTGGCATTTTTAATAATTTCACGTTTTTCATCATCCAAACTATGACCGTTAACTAATCTATCAACAAAACCCGCATTTAATTTCGTAGCTTTTTCCAAAGCTCCGATTTCTTCCAATATAGGTCTTATAGCATTAAAATCGTACCCGAAAGTCTGCTTTGAATTATATACAAGCATATCACCTTCTTGAGATGTAATAGGGCTTCCACCCATATCAAAATACAATTTAAAAACAGATTTCAAATCTTGTAATTCGGATTGTAATGTAGTTACAGTTTGCTGAATACGTAAAAATCTTTCAAATAAATACTCAACATTTTCTAATTGCTTATTTTCCCAATCATATTTTTGCAAATACAATTTTTTCAATTTCGGATACGCCAAAGCTAATCCCATAGTATCACCCATCGCTCTATGGTGATCTTTTAACTCAACCTTAAACTTTTCAGTTAAAGCATTTAAACCATGTGCATCCAATTCCGGATAAACTTCCTTAAACATTTGTTGAGTATCAATACGTTCATTTTTTATTTCATTTCCAGTTACTCTTTTTGAAGCTTCATTTATAAATGTATAATCAAATATAGCATTATGTGCAACAATTGGATAATCTCCAATAAATTCCAAAATTTTAGGCATAACCTCAGCTTCAGTTGGTGCATCTGCAACCATTTCTTGAGTTATACCGTGAATTGCAATACTTGATTTTCTAATATGTTGCTCCGGATTTATAAGAGTCTGAAATTCGTCTTTAATTTTCCCATTTTCCAGTCTTAGAGCAGCAAACTCAACCATTTTTTCTCTAGTGTAATCTAATCCTGTTGTTTCAGTGTCTAAAACTATCTCTATTACTTTTTTTCTCGCCATTTTTTTGTCCTAATTAGTACATTTAAGATGATAGCACAAAAATTTTTTCCATGATAGAATATGAAGTGTTAGTTAACGAATGGGGTACTTAATTATGGATAATTTAGTTGAAATAAAAGACGAAATATTTGAACAAGAAGTTATTAAATCAGACATTCCTGTAGTTGTTGATTTTTGGGCTACTTGGTGTGGACCTTGCAGAAAACTTACACCTGTTGTAAGCGAAATTGCTGAAACTTATTCTGGAAAAGTAAAATTCGTAAAAGTTAACGTTGAAGAAAACTTAAACGTAGCTAAAGAATATTCAATCAGCGGTTTACCAACACTTATGATATTCAAAGCTGGAGAAGCAGTTGAAAGAATGACCGGTTTAATGCCAAAATCTACAATTATTTCAAACATCGAAAAACACATTTAAAAATAAAATATAATATAAGATAAGAGTATTTCACAATATTGTCTACTGTAACATTTTGTTAAATACTCTTATTTTTTTTGCCATCATTCTAAAGATTTCAAATAAAGTGCCGTTAGCTAAAATGTATAGCTATAGCAAAAAGGAATCTAACATTGAGAATTAGTAAAATTCATAAAAGAAATGATAACTTCAACGTATCTGGGAATGTAGACACATCCGGAATTACCCTAGATCCGAACTTAACCCCCTTATATAGTAATAGAGTAATAGAATATGCTAAAATTTTAAAAGCAAAAAACGGCGCTGGCAAATATTCTGACGAATACTATTTGGATTATGCAAAAAGCATAGATAATCGTGAAATGCAAGGTGCTTATAATGAAGTTTTTCATAAAAAAGCAGCAAAATGTGATATCCAAGATGCAAATTGGAGAGGTTATTCTTATGAAGAAATAATTCAAATGAAAAACTCTGGAGTTAAAATTCCGGAAGAAGTTTTACTTTGGGCTGAAGCGCAACAAGAATCTGATGTAATAGCATATGAAGTTATATCAGACGAAGCTTCTATTGATGATAATACCTCAACAGAAGAAGTTGCTGGCGACACAAATATAAACAGTTTACAAACAAAAGCAAAATTCTACATCAATAAAGCTGAAGATACACAAGAAAATAACAAACAAAAAATCGAAGAATTTGATACACTTTCAAATAAAGTAACACAAATTAAAAATGAAAAAGAAAGTTCATACAAAAATGCAATAAATGAAATTTCTAAACTAACTAATGAATTAGAAGAATTAGATGAAAAAAATAAAAATGGAACTCTTACACAATCAGAAGCTAAAAGATACAAAGAATTAGGAAAACTTGTAAACACTAAAAATAATACAGCAGTTAATAATATGCTTAAAAATTCCTACGAAATTGATGAATTTTTATCAAGCATTGATTCTTTAAATAAAGAAGCAAATAATAATTTAACTTTAGCTAATGATATTCAAAAAACAAATGATGACCTATCAAATTTTGATAGAAAATCCAATGATAAATCTGCTACACATAATACAAAAGGTATTGTTTATTCAAACATGGGTCCTTTAGGTGACCTATTATATGGAATAAATACAACTTCTATTGAGAAAGTTGCACTGGATGTCAGAACTGAATTAGAAACAAATTCAAATGATACTTTAAATACTATCAACAGTTTAGAAAATACTGAATTAGCTGATTTTGCTAAGACTTATACAAAAACAGTAAATAGTTTACTTCCACAAACAAATACTAATACCCAAAATGTGGAAGCAAATGAACAAGCAACAAAAGAACAATCTAACGAACAAACAACAGAAAAAACACAAAACAAAACTACAAACTCATCTACACAAACAACTCAAACACCAAATCAAGTTCCGGAAAATACACAAACAGCAACAGCACAAACTCCGGCAGATAACACAACTAATACAACAACTCAAACAAATTCTTCTACACAAGAAACTGATACAACAGAACAAAATACTACTGATAATACAGAAAATGAAACAAAACAAAACAACAATCAATTCACTGTAGCAGTAGGAGCTTCTTCTGCAGCAGCACTTGCAGCAACAGTTGTATCTTCTGTTTCCACAGCAGACTTAAATACAAAAGAAACAGGCTTAAATGCATCTTCAAAAGCTGCACAAATCAACTTTACAAAAGCGCAAACAGATGCAAAAAACTTACAAAAGGAACAAAAAGCAATAGAAGCAGAACACGAAGCAAATATGCAAGAAATAGAAGCCTCAATGGCAAATACACAAAACAATACAGCAACTCAAGACAATATAATAGCTTCTACACCTGCAACTACGCAAACAAATATTCCTACAGACACAAATAATAATGTAGCTTCTCAAACAACAACTACTACAACAACTCCAGAAGAAATTCAAACAAACGCTACAGACAACGAAGCCACAAATGCAGCTTTAGCAAAAGAACAAGAATTGTCTGATCAAATTACAAAAGCATTTACAACAAGTAATTTATCTGCAGCAAAAAGTGAAAAAGCAAAAGCAGATCTACAAACTCAAAATAATCAATTCAATGCTAGAAATCAAAATAATAAAGAAGTTGCAACAAACACAATAGTAACCGGAACCGCAACAACAGCATTTGGCGCATACAATATGTCAATAGCAATCCCAATGCTTCAAAGTGGTATCTCTTTAATGCTAAACCCATTCACATACGCAGTTGGACAAACATTAACAACAATAGCTACACAAGAAATTATTCAAGCTACCACACAAATCGCAACAGGTACAGCAGCAAATATTGCTGGCGGTGTAGGCATTGCGGCAAGCAACAATGCTGATAATACAATAAATGCAACAAACCAAACATTACTTGCAGCTCAAAAATCAAATCAAGATAATTTAAAAATTATACAAGAAGCATCTCAATCAGGTCTTGTCGTAAATTCTACTGAAGAAAATAACCAAAATAATAATACAAATACTCAAAATCAAAATCCTGAAACAGAAGTATTACAAACACCACAAAACGTTCCAACAACTCCACAAAATACCCAACAAATTCCACAACCGGAACAAAATGAAATACAAACAAGAGTAACTAAAAATTCACAAGAAACAGAACAAGTTAACAAAAAAACTACAGATGCAAATCAAACAATTTCAACTCAAACAAATAAAGTTGATGCAATATTAGAAGAAAATACAAAAACATCACAACAACTAGAAGAAAAAATTGCAAATTTAAATTCAGGAACTCCAAATGTTAATGAAAAAGAAGATACAACAGGAGATATTCGAAACCTACAAAGAAAATTAGAAAACACATCTAACGACTCAGATAAATTTATTGATGAAAAAGAAGAAACAACTTCTGAAATTCCTGTTCAAGAAGAAGAACAAATAACACCAATAGATAACAATACTGATGATACAAACTTACTTGCAGCATCAGCAACAACTAGTGCAAATATAAATAATACTACCACCACAGATGACAAAGCAACTCGAAAACTTGAAAGATTTAATAATGATAGTATTATTGAATCTAAAAAGAAAAAGAAAAAAGTTATGGCTGTTTCTGCAGCATCTGGCGGAAGTGTTAAAGGTTAAAAAACAAAAAGGCGAGAAGTTAAACTTCTCGCCTTTTGCTATATTAAATCAAACTATTTTGATTTTTTTGCAGCTGGATAGTAATCTCTTACAACACCTTCAAATGCATCGATATAAATTTGTTTAATATCTGACATTAGAGGGTATGCAGGGTTAGCACCAGTACATTGATCGTCGAATGCTAATTCAACCATTTCATCTAATTTAGCATAGAATTCTTTTTCATCTACACCGAAATCTTTGATTGAATTTGGTAAGTTAATATTTTTCATTAACTTATCAACTGCTTCAATTAACAATTCAACTTTTTCATCATCATTTTTACCGCCCAAACCAAGTTCATCAGCGATTTGACCATATTTAGCCTTAGCATTAGGGAACTTGTATTGAGGGAAGATTGCTTGTTTCTTAGGACAATCTACAGCGTTGTATTTGATAACTTGTCTGATAAGTAATGCGTTAGCAACACCGTGAGGTACGTGGAACATAGCACCTAATTTGTGAGCCATAGAGTGGCATAATCCTAAGAATGAGTTAGCAAATGCCATACCAGCGATAGTTGCTGCATAGTGCATTTTTTCTCTTGCTAGAGGATCGTTAACGCCTTCATTATAAGATCTTTCTAAGTATCTAAATACAAGTTTTGTAGCTTCTAAAGCATTTGAATTTGTGAAGTTTGTAGCCATACAAGATACATAAGCTTCGATTGCGTGAACTAAAGCATCGATACCAGAAGCTGAAGTTAAACCTTTTGGCATTCCATCAACAAAGTTAGGATCGATGATAGCCATATTTGGAGTTAACGCATAATCAGCGATTGCATATTTTACACCGCTTTCGTCATCAGTAATGATAGCGAATGGAGTAACTTCTGAACCTGTACCTGAAGTTGTTGGAATAGCAACCATTGTAGCTTTTTTACCAAGATCAGGGATTCTGCAAATTCTTTTTCTGATATCCATAAATCTCATAGAGATATCTTCGAAGTTTGTATCAGGTTGTTCATACATTAACCACATAATTTTAGCAGCGTCCATTGGAGAACCACCACCTAAAGAAATGATAACATCTGGTTCGTATGGTCTAATCATTTCCATAGCTTGGTTAATTGTAGACAATGTTGGATCTGGTTTAACATCAAAGAAGATTTGATAATCAATACCGATTTCATCCAAGATATTTGTAATACTATAAACAGCACCTGAATTGAATAAGAATCTATCAGTTACAATAAATGCTCTTTTCTTTCCTTCAAGTTCACGAAGAGCTAAATCGATAGCACCACGTTTAAAGTAAACTTTTTGAGGAACCTTAAACCATAACATGTTTTCTCTCCTTTCAGCAACTGTTTTGTAGTTTAATAAGTTTTCAACACCGATGTTACCAGATACAGCGTTTTTACCCCAAGAACCACAACCTAAAGATAAAGATGGTTCTAATTTAAAGTTAAACAAATCACCGATACCACCTTGAGCAGATGGAGAGTTAATCAATACACGGCATGCTGGCATTTTTTCTGCAAATTTATTAACTCTTTCTTGACTACGAGTATCTGTATAAAGGTCTGCAGAGTGACCAGCACCACCTTTTGATACTAATTCATAAGTCATTTCAGTAGCTTCTTCAAAATCTTTAGCTCTGTACATAGTTAATACTGGAGATAATTTTTCTCTTGAGAATGGATCATCCCAATCTACAGCAGGTCTTTCAGCTAATAAGATTTTAGCAGTTTCTGGAACTTCAAAACCTGATAATTCAGCAATTCTGTGAGCAGATTGACCAACGATATCAGGGTGAGCTGTACCACGTTTTGGATCGATGAATGGAAGATCAATCATTTTCTTTTCTTCAGCTTCATTGATTAAGTATGCACCTCTGTAGATGAATTCTTTTTTAACTTCTTCATAAATTTTATCAACAACAACAACAGATTGTTCTGAAGCACAAATCATACCGTTGTCGAAAGTTTTTGACATAAGGATTGAAGAAACAGCCATTTTAATATCTGCAGTTTCATCAATAACAGCTGCTGCGTTACCAGGACCAACACCTAAAGCAGGGTTACCAGAAGAGTAAGCAGCTTTAACCATACCAGGACCACCTGTAGCTAAAATACAAGCGATGTCAGGGTGTTTCATTAATTGGTTAGATAATTCGATAGATGGAGTATCAATCCAACCAATAATATCTTCAGGAGCACCAGCTTTAACTGCTGCTTCTAATACAACTCTAGCTGCTTCAATTGTACATTTTGTAGCTCTAGGGTGTGGTGAGAAGATAATTGCGTTTCTTGTTTTTAAAGCAATTAATGATTTGAAAATAGCTGTTGATGTTGGGTTAGTTGTTGGAACAACACCAGCCAAGATACCTAAAGGTTCAGCAACTATTTTAATACCATTAGCCTTATCTTCTTTTATAATTCCACAAGTTTTAGCATTTTTGTGTTTGTTATAAATGTATTCTGATGCAAAGTGGTTTTTAATAATTTTATCTTCTAAAATACCCATGCCTGTTTCTTCAACAGCCATTCTTGCAAGAGGAATACGAACTTTGTCTGCTGCTGTAGCTGCAGCTTTGAAGATTTTGTCAACTTGTTCTTGAGAGAAAGTTGAATAAAGTTTTTGAGCTTTCTTAACTCTTTCAATTAGTAATTCTAATTGTTCTGCGTTGTCTACTAGATTAGACGTATTCAAAGTCTTTTCTAGAGTTTCAACAGTTTTTTTGCTTTTTGTTGTCATATTTTTTCTCCTTTTATAACACAGCATTTACATTAATAATAAGCCAATGTATAATTTGTGAAATTTATCACAATTACATTTTACTGTAAAGATAACATGAAATCAAGTGTAATATTTACAATCTTTATCTTTTCTTTATACTATACCAAAATCCAGCAATAATAAGAGTTTTGAGCCCGGACAAAATTTAGCAAATCACTTAATTTTATACACACACAATTCCAAAATATTAAAAAAGGTAATAAAAATAAGCTTTACAGCGAATCTTCTCACTATAACCAGAAACTACATATAAAAGAATACAATTAAAAATTTGTCATGCTAATATTCTATGGATTTAGACATGAAAAACAAAGAACTCCCACTAAAAACTCATAGCAAAAAATATCAAATAAAAAAATTTTTCACTTAATAAAAATCGGCAAACCCTCTAATAAGTGCATTTTGTACACTTTATGCTCAAAAGCTTATGGTAATTGAAATATAGCCACCTTAACAAAAGTTCACAATAGGGGTTGACAAAAGAAATTTTATAGTTTATAGTGAAAGTGTTAAATGAAGTGTTAATTGAACACTTAATAACAGAAAAGGAGGCAAGATATGCTAACTATAAATCCTATAAACTTAAATACTAGAAGAAACATCGCTTTCGGTGAAGGCAATTTAAATAACGTAAATTCAAAAGTTGGTTTGATGTCATTAGACAAAAACCCAAATGCTAAAATAAATTTTGAAAAAGATTTATTCATAACAAGAAAAGCTGATCCGGTTCAATCAAACCCATTAAAAGCAATCGGATACAATATTGTAAAGGCTTATAATATACTATGCACTCCAAAAAGACGTGCAACCCAAACCGAATCAAATTACATCCATATCCCATATATGGCATAATGGATATTATTTAAGAAACAAATCAATTTAGAAAGACTTAACTCTTTTCATTTACCCCATCTTATAACTTATGCAATTACCCCAATTGCTAAGGTTTTTTTTAAGAACTCGATATATCCTTTCTTTAGTAAAAGAAAGGATATATTTTATGAATGAAAAAATAAAAGAATTAAGACACAATACACAAGAAGCTCAAGATTATTTCACTAAAAAATTAGCTTATACCCTTGATCCAGTAGAATTAAAGAACTTTATGGAAAAAGATGGAGTAAAAGTTATAGATATAAGATTAAAAGCTGATTATGATATTGGACACATTCCAGGAGCCATATCTATACCAAAAGAAGAATTAGATCAAAGACTCCAAGAATTATCAAAAAACGAAATCAATATTATATATTGCTACAATCAACAATGTCATTTGGGATATAGCGCGTGTTTAATATTAGCAGAATACGGCTATCCAACGATGTTATTAGAAGGCGGATTTAAAGTTTGGATGGAAGACTTCAGATTTGCAACAACTAACAAATAACATAAACCAACAAACCCACACAGATAACGAAAAACAGGTTCTAATTTGACATTAGAATCTGTTTATACTATAGTGTGGCTTATTGCAAGAATATGTTGCTATTTTGGATTGTATTATGAAAAAGAAATTTTTAATTACGGCTATCTTATTAGGGCTTATTGTTGGTGAGACAATAGCTATTAATCAGCCTTGTTTTGCAAAAAGCTCAAAAAAACAGAAACAAGAAACTACATTTTTAAATGTAGCAGCATCTAGTTTTGACTCTAAACAGTATGAACTAGCAATCGAATACTATACAAAGGCATTAGGACTTAACCCTAAAAATGCTGACGCATATACAAAAAGAGGAAATGCTAAATATTTACTAGGCCATTATAAAGATGCAATTAAAGATTACTCCAAAGCACTTGATATTGATCCGAATAGTGAAAATGCATACTACAATAGAGGTTTAGCAAAATCTAATTTAAAAGCTTACGATGAAGTTATTGAAGATTACACAAAAGAACTAAATCTAAATCCAAATAATGAAAATGCTTATCTAAACAGAGGTACAACAAAAGTTCTTCTAAAAAAATACGATGAAGCAATTGAAGATTTCACACAAATAATAAAAATAAATAACAAAAATGAACTAGCGTACTATAATCGTGGCATTGCAAAAAGATATAAAAACGATTACAAAGGTGCGGTTGAAGATTATACCAAAGTAATTGAATTAGACCCTAAAAATATAGATGCTTATAACAATAGAGGCGTTGCTAAGTATTATTTAAAAGATTACAATGGAGCAATTCAAGATTACTCTAAAGTTATCGAATTAAATAAAAACTTCAAAAAAGCATACTATAATAGAGGTTTAGCAAAATTAGGTCTAAAAAAATATGAGGATGCCATTTTAGATTTCACAAAAGAAATTGAAATTAATCCTAAAAATGATTTAGCATACTACGATAGAGCTATTGCAGAAACAAAATTAGATGATTTCATTTCTGCAATAGATGATTATACAAAAGCAATAGAAATAAATCCTGATAATGCTGAATATTATGCAAACAGAGGAGCTCTAATCTGCCAAACTGATGGAGATTTAAAAAAAGCTGAACAAGATTTAAATAAAGCTATCGAAATAGATGATAAAGACCCTGAAAAATATTTAACCAGAGCAATGATTTTTTGCAAATTAAAACTTTATTTAGTTGCAATAGATGACTTGAATATTGTAATAAAAATGACTCCAAACAATACACAAGCATACGATTTACGCTCTTATGCAATAAAATCTTTATCTGCACTACAAAAACAAGAAAAAAAATAGTCTCAACCATTTGAACAGTTTTATAATAATAAATTAGTGCTATAATAGTCCTGAAAAAGGAGAGCTATTATGGAAATTAAAATTGTACCAAATACCAAAGATGTTTTATGCGATGTATTAATCATCAATAAATTCGAAGGTAAAGAGACTTCAAATCCACTTGTAAACAGATTTGCCCCTGACTCATTCGAAGGAAAACCTGGTCAAATGTTTGTAATTCATACACAAAAGGAATTTCCTGCAACACAAATTCTTGCAATTGGTCTAGGCGATGAACAAAAACTTGATAACCACATTATTAGAGAAAATGTTGCAAAAGCAATAAGAAAATGTGCTGAATTAAAAGCAAAAAGTGTTGCATTCGATTTCTCAACAAATTACAGTTTTGAAATGCCAACAATTATAGGTACAAATATTGCAAATTACCATTTTGATAAATATAAAACAAAAAAAGATCATAGAATTTCTGAAATTTACTTGTCAAACGTTTCAAAAGAACAAGTTGAAATTGCTCAAGTTGTATCAGATTCAATTAAATTCACAAGAAACTTATCAAATGAACCAGCATCATTTGCAACTCCAACAAAATTAGCAGAAATCGCTCAAAGTTTTGAAGGAATTTCAACAAAAGTATATGATGAAGATAAAATTAGAGAATTAGGAATGACAGCATACCTTGCAGTAGGCCAAGGAAGCACTCAACCTCCTAAATTTATTCATATGAAATATTCTCCTGAAAATCCTAAAAAACGTGTTGCAATCATCGGTAAAGGTCTATGCTTTGATAGCGGTGGACTAGATATCAAACCTCCAGCTTCAATGTTAAACATGAAAGACGATATGTCAGGTGCAGCTTGTGTTCTAGGTGTAATGAAAGCTTTAAGCAAATTAAAACCTGAAATTGAAGTTAACGGAATCATTGCAGCTTGCGAAAATATGCCATCGGGTTCATCTTACAAACCTGGAGATATTTTAACAGCGAAAAACGGTAAAACTATCGAAGTTGACAACACTGACGCAGAAGGTCGTTTGACATTAGCAGATGCTCTTTGTTACGCTTGCGAACTTGGAGTAGATGAAGTTATCGATATAGCAACACTAACCGGAGCTTGCATGGTTGCACTAGGTTCAGCAGCTTCTGGAATTATGGGCAACAATGAAGAATTTATCAAAAACTTAATTGATATAGGTAGCTATGCAGGTGAAAAATACTGGGAACTACCAATGTGGCAAGAATATAGAGATAATATGAACAGCGATGTTGCAGATATGAAAAATACAGGAACAAGAAATGGCGGAGCATCTGCAGCTGGTATGTTCTTAAAAGAATTTGTTACAGATAATATTAAATGGGCACATATCGATATTGCAGGAACTGCATTTATTGATAAACCTCAAAAAGAATTTAGCAAAGGCGCAACTGGTGCTGGCGTAAGAACACTATTAAATTATATTCTTTGCAACTAAGAATTTGTAAGCGATAAAAAAGGTGAAACTTAATAGTTTCACTTTTTTTATTAAATAAACTTATATATCGAAGGTTTCATCATTAACTTCTCTTAAAAAATTAGTCCAACTATTATAATATTCAGCTAGAGCATACGTATAACCAACAATAATAGATTTATATGATTGCTTCATAACAATCAATGATGTAATATCTGATTTCCCGGATTCGTAAGCCTTTTTCGAAACTTCAATCAATTCTTCTGAACTTATCAAAATTTTAGATTCATAATAATTCAAATTTTCTGCAGATGTTAAAAATCTATCATAAGCGGCACTAATATCTTTAACTGCTTTATTTTTTACTGACTGATAATTTAGTTCTGCTTGTTGCAATTTATATGCAGCATTTTGAATTTCTGGAGAATAATTATAAAATAATGGTATATTAATTAAACTTGCACCAACATATCCACCACTATTAAATCGTCCATCGTCCGTATGTTTTGGCATCTGATAACCATATCCGCCACTAATTGATAAATCAGGAATTCTTTGTCTTGCAACAACAGTCAAATTCTTTTCTGCAACATCAATCTGTTGTTTTGCAATTTGAATATCATATCGATTTTCTAATGCATCATTAACAATCTCCGAAAATGGAGGGAATTTATCATTTGGTGGAGGAGTTAACATTTCAGAAAAGTTATTTTCTTCCGAAAATATTTTATCCATACTGTCATAAGTAATATGATTTGGATCATTTATAATTTTATTAAATGCAGCTAAAGCACTCTTTACATTAACTTTTGCAGTATTCACCTGAGTAATCATCTGATTAAGTGCAATTTCAGCCTGAATAACATCCACTTCAGGAGCATTTCCCGTTTTTGCTCGTTTCTGAGCAATTGCTAATAGCTCATCTTGTAAGTGCTTTTGTTGTTCTAATGTGGCCAAAATAGATTTTGCAGCAACAAGATTAATGTATGCCTCTCTAACATCCATCTTCAAATCAAATTTTGTATAACCAACATTTGTTTCTACTAACTTCAAATTTGATTGTGCTAAATTTTTTCTAGCTTTACGCTTTGCAATTTCTATTGTTTCACTTAAGCCAAGTTGTCTAGGTTCTGTCCAACCTGAAGCTCCAAAATTATAAAAAACATCAAATGATGGGTTTTGTAATCTATTCGCAGTTTTTATTTCATTTTTAGCAATACTAATATTCAATTGAGCAGATTGCAAATCAATATTATTTTTTAAAGCAGCATCAATCGCGTCTTGCAAATAAACTTTTTTAACATCTTCAATACCAAAAGATACTACTTGAGTAAATAATACTAATATCCCAATAGCTAATAAAAACTTTTTCATAACAATCGTATTATACCACACAAAATAATCATTTATTTAGATGTAAAAATTATTCAAAATCTAACTTATAATAAACTCTATGAAAAATTTACTAAAAAATATAAAATACTTTTTTCTTGCTCAAAAAGAAAAAAATATTCAAAACCAATTAAGAAAAACAACTAAACGAAGTTTTACAAATAAAACCTCAAAAACAATATTTGGTACTGCAGCAAATGTAACACTTAACTCAGAAACTCAAAAACTTATTGAACTTGTAAAAACAAATGTTTCTACAATTATAAAAAAAGTTGATTGTAATCCTGAGGATTTATTGAACTACGTAAAAGCTGCAAATACCCCTGTCTATAAAATAAATAATGCAGATAAATTATTAAACCTTATACAAGAAGAAGAAGGATTAATATATGAACAAGAAGGCTTAACGGCCTTATATTTATCATTAATTACTGGCCAAGGAATAAAATTAAAAACTCCTCCAATGTTTGTAATGCGAGATGGAGAAATTGATAAATATTATTTACTACATCATTTTTACAGATGGTTTTCCATAAAATCAAATCTTCCAGGATTTGAATACAATATTCAAAAAAAATTTAAACAATTTTTAATGGATGATTCAGATGAAACTATAAAAAAATTTACAATGGAAGATATTATCGGATTAAAAGAAGCTATCGCAAGAGATCAGGAAGCCACAGAGTTTGTCCTTCAATATACCAAAGAAATTGAAGGCACTAAGAATGTTATGGATAAAATAAAGACTGATGGAAGCGCAAGTGTATAAACCATAATAAAGACTATTTAAGCAAGAAAAGAAAAAATGGAAATAATTACCACTTTACAAAATAAATAATATCTGTTATAATCGTCATGTAAAATAAATGAACACACAAAAAAGAAAGGTGGAAATTATGAAATTTGTATGTACAGTTTGCGGTTGGTCTACAGAAGCAGATAAAGCTCCAGAAAAATGCCCTCTATGCGGCGCTACAACATTCAAAGAAATTGGTGGCGGTGAAAAAGTTTACGCTTGCGAACACAACGTTGGTGACGGCGTAGTTGAAGATAAAGAAGTTATGGAAGGCTTAAGAGCTCACTTCACTGGCGAATGTACTGAAGTTGGTATGTACCTAGCAATGGCTAGAGTTGCTGAAAGAGAAGGTTACCCAGAAGTTGCTGAAGCTTACAAAAGATATGCATTTGAAGAAGCTGAACACGCTGCAAAATTTGCTGAATTATTAGGTGAAGTTGTAACTAACTCAACTAAGAAAAACCTTGAATTAAGAGCTGAAGCTGAACACGGTGCTTGCGAAGGTAAATTAGCTATTGCTAAAAGAGCTAAAGAATTAGGCTACGATGCTATCCATGATACAGTTCATGAAATGGCTAAAGATGAAGCTCGCCACGGTAAAGGCTTCGACGGCTTATTAAAAAGATACTTCGGTTAATACATTAATAAATGTTAACTTAGAAAAGAGACAAATCACAGTATTTGTCTCTTTTTTTTATTAGCTCTTTAAAAAAAATAAAAAAACATATATAATATAAATAGAATAAGTGTAGCTTATACTTCATTTATATGATTTCGAATAATCATAATTTATGATATTTTTACAATATGAATAATACGTTTAAAATTATAATATTTGCAGTTTGTTTTTTAATAGTGATAGGGCTTGGAATTTTTGGTCTATCCAACTTAAAGGTTGATGACTTCCATAAAGCCGCAGTAATATTTGTTGTTGATTCTTCAGCTTCAAATCAAAAACAATTACCCGAACAAAAAAGAGTCCTAAGACAGCTTTGCTCAATGCTTGATCCTGAGGACCACATAAAAATATTAAGAGTATCTGAAGATTCTTACATTATCTATGAAGGTTCTCCACAATCAAGTGCTGAAGTGAGAAAATCCATGGAAAAATTTACTCAACTTGATACTAAAGAATATGGTACAGCTTATGGTCAATCTATAGAAAAAGCATTCAATCATGCTTTAAATATGAAAAAAGAAGGATACATTCCTGCTGTAGTTGTTATTGGAGACTTAGAAAACGAAGGAGATACTGATAAACAAATAAATTGGGATACTCTACCTAATGAAGTTGCTCAAATCAAACAACAAACAGGAAATTTCACAATGATGTTTCTTTTTGCAGCTCCGGAAAAACTTGACTTTGTAAAAGAAAAATTATCACCGGTTTTAGGCGAAACAAATCTAATTATTGCAACTGAAACAACATCTAACAAAGCCTTGAGAAGATTTTTAACTGCTATTGGCAGATAATAGGAGTAACAAATGAAAATAACAATAAAATATCTTGATAAAGTAGAAGTTTTTGAAAACAAAGCAACAATCGTTATCGGAAATAATGATGGTTGCGATTTTATTATTGATGAAATTCAAAATAATAAAATTATCAAACTTATTTATACCCAAAAGTATAATAATTATGTACTAGTTAATTCTACAAATAACAAAGAAATTCTATTCAACAATAAAGTATTTTCTAAAGTTTTAACTCCAAAAAATTTCACGGTAAACATGCCGGAATTAACTGACACAATAACATTTGAAACCGAAACTCAGCCTGCAATGGCTCATAACACTAATAATACTATACATCAATCTGCAGCTACAACTAAAAATGCTCCACAACGCAGTAAAGTTGTTTCTCAAGCAGACAAAGATGATGTATTTAATTGTGATGTCGAAACTAACAGAATTGCAATTATTAAAGATATCGGATATAAAATTACAGAATTAAAAGATTCAATCCGATCTCTAAACATTACATCCTTTTTATTAAATACATCAATGATAGTTTTATCATTAGTTTGCGCATTTGGAATGACAAACTTTTTACTAGGCTTAAAAGTAGATAGTTCAACATCTGTATTAAATTTAACAACAAATGTTGGTTTCTTAGTTTGTATATCTGCAATAGTATTTGCTATTTCAATGATACTAAAACAAGGAATATTTTCTCTACTAAGCTTTAATCAAACAAAAAAATATGGTGACACAGATATTGCACAAAAAGCAATAATTTTTATAGCATCAATCTTTATGATAATCATTTATGCTATTAACTTATTCTATTATAAAGGTATTCCTGGATTTTCAACTGCAGCATTTTTTGTATCTTTATTATTTGTAGGTGCTCTAGCTACAGTTGCAGTTGCTGCCGGTTATTTCAAATTCCAATTAAAAAGCTATAACCATCAATTAACAAATTGTGAATACAGAGAAGATTTTGAAAATGTAATGAAAAGCTACAGAAATTTAATTCATACTTTTGTTAATAAATTAACAGCAAATAGAATTAATGTAGTAAAAAGTAACCTATTAAATTGTCAATTTAGAATGATTATTGAAGTATTCATTGGCTTATTAACAGCACCATTTCTAGCTTATGGTGTATCTAACACATTAGCTGGATGTTTCCCTGAAGCTGCAAACTGGGTTAGAATTTCAGGCTTAAGATTTAGTCCAATATTCTTGGTATTAGCTACATTCTTAATAATATTTGCGTTTTTCTCATTTGTAAGAGCATTTACTATTGCTAAACAAATTAAAGGTTCTGAAATCATTAAACTTGATGGTTTCCACGACTATAATAGCCACGGAGTTACAGTTTTAGGTCTTGACTCTATGCATGGTCTAACTAGAGAAAAAAATGTTGTAATGTTTATTGCATGTTTCATTATTCTAATAGAATTCACAATGAACGTATCTTACTTTATTACAGAAATTGGAGCCGATATCCAAGGTATGTTTCTTAGTTTTGTAACTGCATTAGTTCCAACCGCATTACTTATTGCTGAAACTCACTTGCTAAGCTCTACTATGTATAAAATAAATAATTATAATGAATTATTATCAATGTTGGATTAATAAATGCAAAAATTTTCAATAACAATTGGAATAATACTATTTATACTGGTAACAATTATTGTTTTATCAGCAGACACCCCTACTACGACAAGAAAAGTCCAATTTACAAACCAAAATTTAGTAATTAATAATGAAGGTACTGAAATTTCAACTAAAGACGTTGAAATAAATTTAAATAAAACAAAAATTAATAATACAAAATTGGCAACAAATGACCAAAATGTAAATTTTTCAAATAAAAACATAAACATTGATAATAAAAAGTCAAACTTCCAAAATACAGATTTTTCAAGTCAAAATTCAGACTTCAACAATCAAAACTCAAATTTTCAAAATAACAGATTTAACAATCAATCTTCTGATTTTAATAATCAGAATTCTGACTTTGATAATCAAAACACTAGATATAACAGACAAAAAAACAGATATAATAACAGTAATATAAATAATCAAGATTCTAAATTTGATAAACAATTAGCAAATTATGAACAACAACAAAATAAAATTAGAAATATTGAAAACAGCTTAAAAAATAGAAATATAAATAATCAAAGGACTAGAACAACTCAACAAAACAGATACCTGGTAAAAAATATAGATTGGAGTACCTGGAAAAGTAACTTTGTAAATAAAATAGTTGAAGATAGTGTAAACATAAGAGAACTTGACGAATATGGTATGGGTTCTTGGTTTTACTACTCTTTTGATGTAGATAATAGCGGCAGAATATATAATGTCAAAGTTTCTTCACCATACATATTGACAGAAGATAAAAATAAAATTGCAGATATGATCAAAAGCTATGCCTATACAGATATTACTATATTCCCAGCTAATACAAAAAGAACAACAGCTAATGTCAATGCTATAGTTTTACTTGGAGATTCTGAAAAGAAAAGTAAACCTTCAGATTTCAATGATATGGAAAAAATAAAAATCAAATTAAATTAAACTTTATCTAATATCAGTGATAAATCTTTATTTTCTATAATAATATTTGCATTTTCTTTTAACACTGGCTTAGCGCAAAAAGCTACACGAGTTGAAGCATATTTAAACATACTCAAATCATTAGCCCCATCACCAACAACTAAAGTTTCATCTGGAGAAATTCCTAATACTGCCTGTAAGCGTTTTAGCATTTCACCTTTGCTATCATTAAACATCATTTCTCCACCGACAAGCCCTGTCAAAACTCCATCTTTAGAATGTAATATATTAGAAAAATCTGCATCTAATCCAAGTTTTTCTGCAAATGGAACTGTTGCGTTTTTGAAACCACCTGAAAAACAGACAACTTTGTACCCTTTACTTTTTAAACCTGAAACAACTTCATTTGCTCCCGGCATTACCGGTAAAGCTTTACAAATTTGATTAACAGTTTCGACTTTTAAACCTTTCAGTAAAGAAACTCTATATTGTAGACTTTCAAAAAAATCTAATTCCCCCCGCATAGCTCTATCTGTAACTTCTTTAACTTCATTTTTTATACCGATTTGCTCAGCTAGAAATTCTAATGTTTCTCCATCCATCAAAGTTGAATCAAAGTCAAAAACTGCTAATCTCATTTGTAAATTTCACTTTCTTCACTCAATATTATGCATTTAATTTAATATATTTTGGATTATGAACCCCATCAATTTTTTCAATTTCTGCAAGTACATTATTATGAACTTCAGAATCAATGTTTATAACCATGATAGATTCAGTTTCATGTTTATCATTTTTCTGAACAACGTTCATAGACCCAATATTAATATTATTTTCCCCTATTACTTGTGCTACTTTTGCAATCATTGAAGGTTTATTTACGTGAGGAACAAGTAACATATGTCTTTGTGGTCTAATACTTGTTTCATAATCATTAATTTTAACTATTCTAGGAATATCTTTTGCAACTAGAGCGCCTGAAACAACATTTACACCCTTATCAGTAGTCAATTTAATCGTTAATAAACCTGCAAAATTACACTTAACATTAGAACGAGTTGAGATTATATCAATACCTCGTTTTTTAGCAAGAACAGGAGCATTAACATAATTAACACCTTCTAACATAGAAGATAATGCACCTTTTAGAACTGCAACTTCTAAAGGTTGAATATCAAGATTTGCTAAATCTCCTTGAGCTGTTATTTCAATAGACTTGATAACACCTTCTGAAATTTGCATACAAAGTTCACCTGAATTTTCAGCAATCTCCATATAATCTTTAACAGGTTCTAACTTATCAGGTCTTAATGATGGAATATTAACAGCAGAAGATGCTGAACCGCCAGATAAAACTTCTTTTATTTGTTCAGCAACATCAATTGCGACATTCAATTGAGCTTCTGTAGTACTAGCTCCTAAGTGTGGTGTAAGTACAATATTTCCATCACAATTAACTAATGGACATTCTGTGATATTTGGTTCATTTTCATATACATCAATTGCAGCTGCTGCAACTTGACCGGCTTCAATAGCGTCTTTCAAATCTTTTTCATTGATTATTCCACCACGAGCACAGTTCACAAGACGAACACCTTTTTTCATTTTTGCAATTGAATCTTTATTAATTAAATTAATCGTATCTTTTGTCTTGGGAACATGAACTGTTATAAAATCACATTTTGGCCAAAATTCATCTAACGAAGATACATAATCTGCACCCATCTTTTCAACAATTTCTTTTGACGCAAAAGGATCAAACACAACTAATTTCATACCTAAAGCTAATGCAACTTCAGCAACGTGAGAGCCTATTTTGCCTAAACCAATTATACCTAGAGTCTTTTTATATAACTCACAACCTGTAAATTTAGAACGATCCCATTTACCTTGCTTGGTTGAAGTAGCCGCAGGTGCTATATTTCTTGCCATAGCAAGCATAAGAGCAATAGTGTGTTCAGCAGCAGCCATTGTATTCCCATCCGGTGAATTTACAACAATAATACCCTTTTGAGTTGCAGCTTCTACATCGATATTGTCAACCCCAACACCTGCTCTTCCTATAATCTTTAAATTTTTACCGGCTTCAATAATTTTTGCAGTAACTTTTGTTTGACTACGTACCATCAATGCTTCATATTGAGGAATTATTTTAATCAATTCATCTTCTGTCATTGTTGGTAAAAAATCTACCTCAGCAACTCTTTCAATAATTTTACCTGCTGATTCATTTATCTTATCTGTAATTAAAACTTTCATTTATACCATCCTTATTTATTCAATTCTTCAATCAGAGTTTTCACTCCAGCACCTAATGTAAATTTATGACCTAATTTGCACAACGCAGATTCTAAAGCTCCAACCGAAGCAATTAAATCTCTATCACAAACAAAACCTAATGTTCCCATTCTAAAAATTTTGTCTTTCAATTGATTTTGACCGTTTGCAACGACAATGTCATAATCTTCCTTCAATGTTTTTCTAATATCGGGTATCGAAATTCCTTCTGGAGGAAGGATTGAAGTAATGGCATAACTTGCATGTTCATCTTCTGGTACTAAAAGCTCTAAATTCAATGCTCTAATTGCAGCCCTAAGAGCCATACAATGACGTTTATGACGGGCATTTACGTTTTCAATACCTTCAGATTTTATCATTTTTAAAGCTGTATTTAAACCTACAATTAAATTAACCGCAGGTGTAAATGGTGTTGAATTAGCTCTAACAGACTTTCTATGAGCAGCCCAATCAAAATAAAAACTAGGATATTTGCATTCTTCATAAACTTTCCAAGCTCTTTCGTTAGCAGTTAGAAAAGCTAATCCCGGTGGAATCATAAAACCTTTTTGAGAACCGGAAACTAAAACATCAATTCCCCATTCATCAGGTTTACAAGGCATAGCACAAACACTAGTTACCCCATCAACAACAGATAATGCACCGTGTTCTCTAATAATTGAACATAATGTTTTAACATCATTAGCTGCGCCTGTTGAAGTTTCACTGTGTGTTAAAGTTACAATTTTTATTTCTTTATTTACATCTTTTGCTAAACGTTCTCTCAAGACTTCTGGATCAATTACTTCGCCGGCATTAACTTCTATTTTTTCAACCACAGCCCCACGAGATTCTGCAATCTTTGCCCATCTGTTTCCAAAATTTCCTAGAACTAATGATAAAACTTTATCACCTTGATTAACCAAATTTTCTAACGCAGCACACATTGCTCCAGTACCGCTTGATGTAAACATAAATACATCATTTTCTGTTTGAAATACATATTTTAAATTCGCATAAACTTCTTCTAAGATGGAGGAGAATTCCGAGCTTCTGTGTCCAATCGGATGCTTTGCTATGTCTAGCATTACAGATTCTGGAACAGGTGTAGGCCCTGGAATCATTAAAAATGTTTTGTCTCTCATTATTTTTCCTCCTTCTACTATGACATCCCAAACTATTACACTTGTCATAGTTATAAACTATTATTTCATAAACACTATACTTGGAGCCATAATATAAACATTTATTTACAAAAAAATAGTTAACATAACTTAGTTGTATTTTATACACTAAATATGTTAACATCCATATAGATAAAGTTAACAAAAAGGGACTAATCAATGATTAACATATTAAAAAAAGATTTTTTAGCATCAATAATTGTATTTTTAATTGCGTTACCACTTGCAATTGGTATATCAATCGCTTGCGGTTTGCCAATATATAGCGGTATTGTAGCTGGGATTATTGGTGGTATTGTTGTTGGACTATTTTCCGGTAATTCACTCCAAGTATCAGGCCCCGCTGCAGGTTTAATCCTTATTATTGTTGAAATTATTCATAGTATGGGAGTTGAAAAACTCTTTTTAATAATATTTCTTGTCGGAATTTTACAAATTGTATTTGGATTATTATCTTTTGGTAAATGGTTCCGAGCAATTTCACCAGCAATCATTCAAGGTATGCTTGCTGGAATTGGTATTTCTATATTTTTATCTCAGTTCCATATTATGCTAGATAGCAAACCACAAAATAATTTTGTCGAAAATATACAAGATTTATTCAGCGTTATATATAATTCCGTACTACCATTAGATGGCTCACCACACCATTTAGCTTGTATGATTGGATTACTTACAATTGCAATAATACTTATTTGGGATTTACTTCCATTTAAAAAATTAAAAGTTATTCCATCTGCATTAATTGCAATTATTATATCTTCAATTGTTGCAAATATATTCCACTTAGATATTAATTACATTCAAGTTGATTCAAACTTTTGGAGTAATATCAATTTTATAAAACCATCTGAATTTACTCACATTTTAAACTTTAAAGTTATACTAAATGCACTAATAATAACATTTATTGCCAGTGCTGAAACCTTACTAACTTCAGCAGCAATTGATAAAATGAGTGAAAAATCAAAAACAAACTATGATAAAGAAATTATTGCCCAAGGTATAGGCAACTCATTATCTGGAATATTAGGAGGTTTACCTATAACTGGGGTAATAGTAAGAAGTGCGGCGAATATCAATGCAGATGCTCAAACTAGAATGTCAGCAGTACTTCATGGTGTATGGTTACTCCTATTTGTATCTGCTTTCCCAATGATATTAAACTATATTCCAATTTGTGCCTTAGCGGCAATCCTTGTTTATACAGGTTACAAACTAGTTGATGTTGATGCTGCGAAATATATTTTTACTCTCAGCAAAGGAGAATTTGTAATATACTTAATTACTTTAATATCAATTCTTTTCACAAATCTTTTTGAAGGTATTTTAATAGGTTTTGGATGTGCAATCATCAAAAGTGCATACAAAGTTTTAAAAGTTGATATTGATACTGAAAATATAGAAGAAGAAAATAGAATAATTGCAAAAATCCACGGTAACATAACATTCTTACAATTACCAACACTAATTGATGCATTAGAACACTTACCTAAAGATAAAAATTTAACCCTATGTGCAGAAAGATTACACTTTATTGATCATGCCTGTGTTGATTATATTAAATCTTGGGAAAAAGAACGTAGAGAGATAATGCAAGGATATGATATTCAAGTTGCCTGGGAAGAAATGAGTAAAACATATCCAAGCTTTGAGTGGCATTCCTTCCACAATGAAGAGAAAAAAGGACACTAAAACTTATATTAAAATAAAAAATCGAGTATTCAAATCAAAATACTCGATTTTATATTTTATACTATAATAATCACAGTAAAATAATAATTATGAAAAAAATAATCAATAAATGGAAAAATATTTTAATCTACCTTTTAGGAATGAATGTTATGGCTCTTGGCATTGTTCTTAATACCAGAACGGATTTAGGTGTAGCAGCTATAAGTTCAGTACCATTTGCCTATTCAATTCTTTTAAATATATCCTTAGGACTTACTACATTTATTTTATATATAATATTTATACTAATCCAATGTGCTTTAGTAAGAAAATTCGATTATAAATTATTTTTACAAATTCCTATGGCAGTTTTAGTAAGTATATTTATTGAAATATATGATATCCTGTTACCTCATACAAAACTTATATTTGGAATTGCGTTTCTAACACTCCTAATTTCAAATTCAATTACGGGCTTAGGGGTTTACCTAATGACTGAAGCAGATTTAATATTAGATCCTGGTAATGGAATTGTGGAAACATTATGCCAATATTTTCATAAGCCATTTTCGTATTTAAGAATAAGATTTGATATTTTATTAGTTATTTTTACTTGTCTTTCAGGGTTAATAATAAAAAAGAAAATTGTAGGTATTGGATTAGGAACAATTGTATCAGCATACCTCATTGGTAAAATGGTAGGAGTAAGTGAAAAATTTTTAAAAAATAAAACTACAAAATTTCTGTATTCACAAAATCACATTACAACTTAATAAAAATTTCAAAAAATCAAAATATCAATCTAAAACTTCTATGATCCAATTTAATAATGCAGTTTCCCAAGAACAAACAGGTTCAAGAAGAAAGATCTTTTTGCGGTTTTCATAGTATATCTTAAGATAACAATAACAAAATAATAGCCACATGGGTATATTGCATTAGTACAAGATATGATATAATGAGCACAATTTATAGTTAAGAATAATAAGCTTGTACTAAATAATAAAGTAATTAAATATTAGGAGTGATTAGTATTAATGTGAAGTATTATATAAAGACTCTTTTCGAGAAGTTTTCAAGATTTTGATTAGTTATGATGTGATAGGAATTTATACAAAAGGGTGAAGAAAACATTATTTATATTACTCATACTTAGTTATTTCATATATCCTGCTGAAGCGGATGAACTAAATTTTGATACGTTCCTATCTACTGCAATTAACAATTCATACAACTTAAAAATTTCACAATTAGAAAAAGAGATTGCAAAACGAGGGGTTAAAGAAGCAAAAGCTGGATACTATCCAACATTGAGTGCATTCGCAACAACAGAAAGATACAACGATTTGACAAACGGAAATTCACAAATTACAGCAGTAGGAAACGATATTTTACTCAATCGTAGCTATTATCAAGATATAGCAGCACTTGGGTTATCTTACAATATATTTGATTTCGGAATAAGACGCAAACAACTTGATATCGCACATGCAGATGATAAACAAAAAGAGTTATTACTGCAAAAAAGCACTAGGGATTTAAAGCTTGATGCTGTAGATATATACGGAGAAGCGCTAAGCCTATATAAACATTCCCAAAACAAAACTGAAACACTTGAACTACAAAAAGAACTTGTTGATATTAATAAAAGACTTAAAAAAGCTGGAGAATTATCTGATATCGATCTTGTTCAAAGTGAAATTGAATTTTCTGAAACAAAAGCTCAGCTTGATGAAATCAGTAATAAATTAGCTAAAGAATTAACAAATATATCATATTACACAAACAAAAATTACGATATTAACAATTTATCACTGAAAGAATTTCCTACAGAACCAGAAGGAGTAGTTGAGAACAAAGACAATTTATTAATGGGAGTAGTTGAAATTTTGGATTTTATTCCTGAAAAATCTTTTGAAATTCAGGCTGCCGATTTAGAGATATTAAAAAAGAAAAAAGAATACGAAATGCAAAAAAAAGCTAACTACCCTAAAATAAGGTTTGATACTAGATATAATTTCTATGGTTCAGACCCTAGCAATCTTTTCAACGGAATCGGGGATATAAGCCAGAGAAGCTTAACCATAAGATTTTCAGCATCTATGGTTTTATTTGACGGATTTAAAAATATTAACACTATTTCTAAGAAAAAACTTGAAATAGAAAAAGCTAAAGTTGAAAAAGAAAAACAAATAGCTGACCTAAAGAAAAAATATGAACAAATACAATTAGATGCACAAAATGCAATCATACAAGCAAAAAACAATACTCATACGCTTTCGCTTATCAATAAGAATTTAGAAAACTTAAGGCGATTAAATACGAATGGTATTATAGCTCGTTCTGAGTGTATAAAAAAACAAATTGAATTACTCCAAAAAAAACAAGAGCTTGAGCAATCTCAAATTAAAAATTTTGTAGCTAGATACAAGTTACATGTATTATCAGAAGAACAATCAAATTTATAACGCAGGTAAATAGGAGTAAAGATGAAAAAGATAATTCTGATTTTATTAAATAAATTAAAAGAAATAGATAATAAGTACAATATCTCAACAAAACTAAAAGCTTTATGGACAAAAATATGGGGAACTAACCCAACACCAATTGAAGATTTTGAGGCCGAACACTACAAAGTACTAGACGAAGAGACAAAAGAAAAATACTGGCAAGAAAAAGAATTATATAACATACAAGTTTTCAAATTAAAAAAAAGAAGAAAACTTATTAGCGGAATCCTTTCAATAATTATATTAATTGCAGGATGGAATATTGTATCTGAGAGCTACAATGCAATCCGAGACGGTTACTTAATTAACTGCCTCGGACAAGAAGTTTGTATCTACAGAGGTCCAAAAGATCCTTTTCCTAATTATTATGCATATACTAAAGTATTGAATAATGGTGATATTTTTATTACTAAATTCGCATATAATAATTTTTATCACAAGTTAGTTCGCATACCTAGAAAAATACCTTTCATAAATGGTCATTATAACTTAGACATCCAACATAGTGAACAATTCCCAGGGTATAAAGATACCCAACATTATTTATATAAAATAAAAAAATATAAATTTATTAAAATTAAAGCCTTACACTCTGATACAAAAGTAGGTTGCGATATACCTACAATAATTTCAGATGGCAAAAACAATTTCTACGAAGCCTGTTACAATCAAAAAAATATAGAATATTTCAATCATAAAAAAAATAAATTTGAAATAACAACTAAGAACCCATTTAATACCAAGCAGGTGAGAGAACTTAAACCTATTATGTATATAGGTCAATATGCACCAAATCAAGCATTATTTATGACAAATCATAATAGAATTCATCAAAATATAATTAAATATGGATTCACATTAGAACATCCATTATTGAAACCTGAAAGACTCTATTTTATGGATATGACAAATTTTAAAATGACTCCATTACCAAAATTTGCACAAAACCCAAAATATTATCCAAATCCAGACGATTTTAAATTTCTATCAAATGGAAAAATTATTATTCTGATTAGAGGATGTAGTCATAAAGTATGGAGAAACAACTATCAACAAGAGTTTGACCATATAGAAATTTATGATCCAAGCACAAACACTTTTCAGGCCGAATATAATTCAGAAGTTTTAAACAATAATCTTTTTAATTTTGAACTAGATAACGGTAATATATTATTTATAAACAAAAAATCCAGTTGGATTTTTAATAATAAAACAAATAAATTTGAGAAAACCAATGATGCAGATAGACTTAAATATCTAGCAATAGTTAATCAAAATGAAAAAGAACTCAAAAAAAATGTTGGAATTGAGCTAGAAGAAGAATCTCTAGATATTACAAGATTTATAAAATTAACACCTAATACTTATTTAATGACATGCGGGATACGTAATTTTTTACCACCAATATGCAAAAGTGAAAAATGTTCTCCAATGTGCAATAATACGATTTACTACAACTTCAAAACTAATAAAGTTAAAAAAGGTCCCAAGTTTTTATATACTCCTGCCTATGCACATATCCATAAAATAAAAGAGAATAAATTTATTATTATCAGTGAAGGTACTCCAGATGGTGCTGCGTATATAAATGAATACAATAGGCAAATTTTACCATATGAATATATACAATTTTTAAAAGTAAATAAATTATTTTAAAAGAAAGGGGTTATATGACAAGAGTTGATTACATTACTTACAAATGGAGTTTTAATAAAAGAATAGAAGTAGCTGAAGCAGAATTACTTAAAAGATTCAATTTAACAGACATAAAAGATGCTTACATAATCAATGATAAGACAAACTTAGAAATGAAAAACGCTATTGATACGTATTGCGAAACTTATGCTGAATTATTGCTAAAAGCTCAAGGATTAGATTGTCCTGAATGGTATTCCTTAGCATCGGAATCTCAAATAGAAAATTGGACAAAAGGAAAATTTTTATTAAATGAAAATGAAAAACTCACAGGTTCGACATTGGAAAGCTTTCAAGATGAAAACTTCCAAGATAATCTATTCAACAGTTTTTTCACAAATAATCCTGAAGGCAACCACGAACAGACTCCAAGCTACATTCCAAATACAAATTCTGGATTTGCGGTAAATAAAACCCCCACCATACCTTCTAGTGGTATCGATTTTGCAAGAAAATGGTTAAAAAATGGAGGTTTTAGAGGTAATAGTCCAATTGACTCAGCAAATGATAACTTTAACAAAGCAAAAGAAACTGAACCAATAAAAGTAGACCCTCTTTTAGTGGACCTAGATGGCGATGGTATAGAAACTACAGACACATCTAATGGGATAATATTTGATCACGCAAATGACGGATTTGCAGAATCCTCTGCTTGGGTAGGTAAAGATGACGGTATGCTTGTTATTGATAAAAATAATGATGGAATTATCAACAATGGAACAGAACTTTTAGGAGACAGTTATATTAAAACTGATGGAACACAAGCGACTTCTGGATTTGATGCTCTTTCCGATTTTGATTCCAATGAAGATGGAATTATAAATAAACAAGATAAAAATTTTTCTCAACTCAAAGTTTATAAAGGTGATGGGACTCTCCTAACACTAGAAGAGGCTGGAATCGTTGCTATAAACCTTACATCAACAGAAACAAACATTAAAGATGAAAACGAGAATATCCAACATTCAACTGGCACTTTTGTTAAATCAGATGGATCTGAAGGTATTATAGGAGATTATCTTTTAGACAATAATAAAATGAATTCTATAGCCTCAGAATGGCTTGAGGAGACAGATGAAGTTGCCCAATTACCGGACATTAATGGACAAGGTACTGTATATAGCCTACACCAAGCAATATTAAGAGATGAATCAGGTGAACTAAAACAGCTAATTGAAAACTTTATTGCAGAAACTAATATTGGAGTTAAAAGAACTCTAGTAAAAGAAATTATATATAAATGGACAGGTGCAAATCTAATAGCATCAGATAGCCGCGGTGAAAATATAGATGCTAAAAATTTATATGTATTAGAAAAGTTCATGGGTGAAGATTACATAGGTATTGATGGAACAGGAAACCCTAACAATCAAGCTTGTAATCTACTGGATAATGCCTTTGCAATAATAAGAGACTATATATATGCTGAATTACAAGCTCAAACAAGTTTAAAACCTCTCTATTCTTTGCTAGATTTCTCTTATAATTCTAATACCGCAAAATACGAGTATAACTTAAATGCTGTAATATCTTACATCGATAATGCAATTGAAGTAAATGCAACAGACGGAAAAGCTCTATTAACAGATTTTGTTCAAACATTCTTGTCACTTAAGCTTAATAATGAAAGTAACTATACTGACTTCTACAACCACTATTCATCAATGAGCGATGAATACAAATATCTAATGGAAACGGTAGATAAAGTTGTTATATATGGTGATAGCAATGACAATAACATAGAAGGAACTGCTCAAAACGAAGCTGTATTTGGCGAGGGCGGAAATGATACTATTTACACCAGACAAGGTATCGATTTGGTATATGGTGGTGATGGAGATGATTATATTGACACTTGTGAAGATGATGACACAATATTTGGAGATAGCGGGAATGATGAAATTCATGCTGGGAGCGGCAACGACAAAATATATGCTGGGGATGGGAATGACATTATTCACACTGGCGATGGAGATGATACTGTTTTCGCAGGCAATGGAAATGATACTATATATGCAGAATCCGGAAACAACATCGTAGATGCTGGAGATGGGGATGATAACATTACGTCTTACAACGGTAACGATAAGCTTATCGGAGGAAAGGGTAACGATATTTTCTCAGACCTTTCAAACGGGGATGACACTTTTATCTTCAACAAAGGAGATGGAAATGATATTATCACAAATAGAGATGGAAACGATACTATTCAATTTGGTGAAGGGTTCCTTCCTCAAAATATAAGATTCCACGGAGTTAATAATGATTTAATTATTTCATTTACTGATTCTGATGAGTCTATTACGGTTAAAAATTGTATCAATGACAATAGGTATATAATCGAAAATCTTGTCTTCGCGGATGGTACTACTATTACTGCTGATCAATATATGTTACAACTTATCAACCAAGGTTCAATAAATGATGATATCATTCAAGCTTCATACGGAAATGATACTATTTACGGTAATGGTGGCAACGACACTATCTACGCAGAATCTGGAGATGATACAATCTACACGCTTGATGGGGATGACAACATTGAAGCTGACAATGGCAACGACAAAATATATGCTGGGGATGGGAATGACATTATTCACACTGGCGATGGAGATGATACTGTTTTCGCAGGCAATGGAAATGATACTATATATGCAGAATCCGGAAACAACATCGTAGATGCTGGAGATGGGGATGATAACATTACGTCTTACAACGGTAACGATAAGCTTATCGGAGGAAAGGGTAACGATATTTTCTCAGACCTTTCAAACGGGGATGACACTTTTATCTTCAACAAAGGAGATGGAAATGATATTATCACAAATAGAGATGGAAACGATACTATTCAATTTGGTGAGAGTGTGGATATAAACAATATAGCATTTTTCCTAGACTCCTCTAATAATTTATTTATAGATTATGGCGATAAAGCTGGGAATGATACTATTAAAATAAATAATCAAGGAGACTCAAAATATACAATTGAAAAAATTGAAATAAAAAATTCAGCCGGAGATATACAATTATTAACAAACGAAGATATTAATCAAATAATTCAAGATATATCGACATATGCTACAGATAATGGAATTATATTATCATCGGTTACTGATATTAAAGATAATCCAGATTTGATGAACATAATAGCAAACTCTATAGCAACCTAAGTAAGGACAAATAATGAAAACAGGCTTAATTGCATTTGATATAATAGCAAAAATAAATGGAATAAGCGTAGACTTACGCTCTATTGTTAGAGAATACGGTCTAAATAGTGAGGAAATCGAAGTAGAAGAACTACTTCGAATAATGAAGCAATTTGACTTCAAGGCTAAGGTAAAACAGATATCCGTTGAAAATTTTTCAATCAACGGGTATCCATTACCTTCAATTATACTCTTAAAAGACAAGTCATATTCCGTCTTGTTGAAAACAAATAATGAAAAAAAACGAGCCCTAATCTTTTCTATATCAGAAAAACATTCTAAAGAATTATCATTTGAAGAATTAAAAAACATTTCAGACAATCAATTTATTATCCTTTCTCATAAATTAATTAATTCTCAGATAAAATTTGGGTTTAAATGGTTCTTTTATGAAATTATTACTTACAAACAAGTAATTGGAGAAGTAATGCTTGGCTCCTTTATTGTTCAGTTATTTGGTTTAGTTACACCTCTATTTACACAAGTTATTCTAGATAAAGTTATTGTTCATAGGAGTCTAATAACACTTGATGTTCTAGCTTTTGCCTTTATTGCAGTCATGATTTTTGAACTACTGCTCAATTTTTCTCGAAAATACATATTTCTTCATACGGCAAGTAAAATTGATGCAAAACTAGGTGCAAAATTATTTAAACACTTATTTTCTCTTCCTTATACATATTTTGAAAATAGAAAAGTCGGTAATATTATTACAAGAGTAAGAGAGCTCGATCAAATAAGAGAATTTATAACAAATAAATCTGTATCTGTTATCCTTGATTTATTCTTTTCTTTTGTATTTCTTATTATGATGTTTATATACAGCCCCGTTTTAACTTTTACAGTTCTAATTTTCATTACGATTATATCAATTCTTTATCTAATAATAACTCCTGAATTACGAGAACGATTAGAAAAAAAATTTCAAATGGGTGCTCAGTCTAATTCTTATCTGGTAGAATCAGTAACAGGAATCCAAACTGTTAAATCTCTTGCGATAGAAGGTAGTATACAAAAGAAATGGGAAGATTATCTCGCAAAATATATAAGTTCTTCTTTTAAGCTATCCAACATGGGAAATATCGCAAGTGCAATTTCTAATATGCTACAAAAGGCGATGACTATAAGTATTCTCTACTTTGGAGTAAAACTTGTAATTGCAAATAAACTTACAATTGGTCAATTAATTGCTTTTCAAATGTTTTCAAATCAATTTTCAGCCCCAGTGCTCAGACTAGTAAACCTTTGGAATGAATTTCAACAATGTCTTTTAGGTATCGACCGACTTGGTGATATATTAAACTCTCCTATTGAAATTCAATCAAGCAAAAGTATAACACTACCTAAAATACTTGGTTCTGTAGACTTTGACAATTTATGTTTTAAATATGCACCCAATCTTCCCTATGCAATCAATCATTGCAATTATCAAATAAAACCGGGGATGTGTGTAGGAATAGTCGGAAAAAGCGGTAGCGGGAAAAGTACAATTACAAAACTTATTCAACGATTATACTTACCAAATGAAGGAACAATCTATATTGATAGTGTTGATATACGTCAATTAAATCCAACATGGCTAAGATACAATATAGGCGTTGTATTACAGGAAAACTATTTATTTGCTGGTACAATTAGAGAAAATATATCTTTACCAAAACCTGATGCTCCTATTGAACTTATTATGCATGTAGCCAAAATTGCTGGAGCTCATGAATTTATTTCCGAATTCCCTGAGGGATATGAAACTATCGTCGGAGAAAGAGGATCGAGTCTATCAGGTGGACAACGACAAAGAATTGCTATTGCAAGAGCACTTATAACCAATCCTAAAATATTCATAATGGATGAAGCAACTTCAGCCCTTGATTATGAATCAGAAAGAATAATTCTGAATAATATGAATAAAATAACAAAAGGAAGAACTACTTTTATTATTGCTCACAGGTTATCTGCGGTTAGAAATTGTGATGTTATTTTGGTTATGGATAAAGGACACATTATAGAAGCAGGAAATCATGAAGAACTTATGAGAAATCCAAAAAGTTACTACAGGTTCTTGTACAGCCAGCAAGATGGAGGAGTAAATGTTGCATAGGCTAACTTTTTTTATACTTAACAGCATAAAAAAAATTAATGATTCTTACGAATTTAAACCATTACTAAGCGAAATTGAAGAATCACCCGTAAGTCCACTTGGAAGATTTACCTTTTGGACTGTAATATTACTTATTCTAATAACTTCAGCTTGGCTTTTTATCGGGAAAGTTGATATCGTTGTAAATGCCCGAGGAATTGTAATTCCTGATGGAGAAGCTAAAATCATACAACCACTTGAAACTGGTGTTATAAAACAAATTTCAGTTAAAGAAGGTGACTATGTAAAAAAAGGACAACTCCTTATTGAAATAGATTCTTCGACTACAAAAGCTCAACTTGAAACTGCAACCAAAAACCTAGAACAAAGTAAAATAGAAGCAGAAAGATTAAATGCTGAAGGAACAGGTACTACATTCAATCTGACAAATTATAATAACAATGAAAATATCCACATCCAAAAACAAATCTACCAACAAAATCTACAGTCTCTTAAAAGTTCAATTAACGCTAAACAACAAGAAATCAATCAAATTAACCGCCAAATAGACTCTTCTCTTGCTCAAAAAAGAGACTACCAGTCTCAATTAATAAACGCAAAAGACCGACAAAAACGCCTAGAAAATGTTATTGACGTAATTGCATATAACCAATATCAAGAGGCTAAAGATAAAACAATATCATTGACGGAGTCCGTAAACAGAACTGATGCAGAAATAAAACGCCTACAAGCTCAAAAATACCAAGTTCAAAATGAAATATCCAGAATGCAAGCAGATTTTAAACTTCAGAATCTAAATAATCTTTCTGAAACCCAAAAGGAAATAAATGAACTAATCGCAACAAAAGAGCAAATAGAGTTTAGCAACACTAATCAGAAAATAGTTGCACCTTGTGATGGGTATATAGATAAACTTATGATACATACTATAGGTGGTGTTGTTACACCTGCACAACAACTTATCGCTTTAACTCCAACCAAAACTCCAATAATAATTAAAGCAAAAGTTTTAAATAAAGATATTGGTTTTATAAAAAAAGATATGCCTGTATCTATTAAAATTGACACTTATGATTTCCAAAAATATGGTATCCTACACGGAAAAGTTAAATCAATTTCTCAAAATAGTATTGAAGATGAAAAGCTTGGACCAATCTACGAAATATATATTAAACCAAAACAAAATACTCTTACAATAAAAGGAAAAGAACAAAAGTTATCAACAGGTATGACTCTTAATGCAGAGATTGAAATAGGAAAGCGAAGGATTATTGAATTCTTCATCTATCCATTAATTAAATATATGGATGAAGGAATTAGCGTTAGATAATAAAATAAATTATAGCAAATATATAACAACATCATCCGTTAAAGCAAAATATATATTGCTACTATCATATCTTAGTTTTCCATAAACTGTATAACAAAATTCGATTTTCTCCTTTTGAGTTTTTTGATTTGGATTGAAATAATTCATTGCACTAATGCCGCCTTTGCCAAGTCCAATTACAATTGTTTTCTTTGTCATATCTTTTTCATCTACATTACCTCATCAAGTATTGTTCATCCCTATAGTAATCGTTCTTATTAACCTCAATTGGAACTGTTTAATTTAAATTTGTATCAATTGGAAACAAATAAAACAAATACTTAAAGCTAAATAAATATAATAAATACCTACGGGGTGTAATTTTACACCCCGTACTAACTAATACTTGTTTTATTAAATTTATTTGACTGCTTCCTCTATCCAATTACCAATATTATTATACCCATCATCATCAACCCAATCGTATACTTTAGGAGTACCAGCTTTAATATCTGACCAATCAAATTGTTCAAATGGATTTTTCCCTTTTTTAGAGACTTCCCCTTTTTTGTTTTTTATATTATGAATATAAATTCCTAAAAGTCCATTTCCTCTTTTACGACTAGATTCTATTTCATAATTTATCCATTTTTTATTATATGTATCAGAACCAATCAAAACAACAGTAACTGAAGTTCCTTCTAATTGGGAATCAATCCATTTCTTTATTGCGTTATCATTTTTTTTCTTTACTTCTTCCCATTCAGCAGAATCAAAAAAACCTGCGCTCTGACAACCTTGACATACCCAGCAGTTTCTAACAATCGCAGCTCGCCAATTATCATTTTTGTATCTAAAACTAAAAAAAGTTCTTCTTGCCATTACTATACTCCTCCTTTATATGCAATACTCATTTTTCAAGAATACAAATAATGTTGCAAATAATATTACAACATAGACCGGCCATATTGATTTTGAAAACATAATACGAACTATAGAATTAACAGGTACATTACTGGTGTTCATATCAAAATAGGGTACATTGTTTGTATCATTGATTAAATCTTTTTGAACTGAATTATATAATCCTCTATATTTTCTTTCTAATTGTAAATAGAATGCGTCTAATGCCCAAAAAACAAATATTGGAATATATGCAATCCAGATAAAAGAGATTTCATTGTTAAAATCTGCGAATATTAAAATTGCAGAGATTAAAGATACAGTCCAGCTTTTTAATTGGAATGAATTACTAGCCATTCTTGTAATAATATCTTCAATCATTTTTAGATGTTCTTTTTTTTCTATGTTTATAATTTTCTTACTCATATATTATAAAAAAATATAAATACTACCACCTGTCTATTAGTCACATAGATAATACTTATAGATACATTCATAAACACTTAAATAATTATGTGTCCTTATTATTTTTATACCGCTGTTTTTGTATATTGATTTTTAGTTGGATTTTTTTGACAGGACAGTGTTAAAAATTTTTTCAAAGTTTTAAATTTAGGTGGAAATTTATTCTAATTTACTCGGAAGTATAAAAAGAATTTCAAAATAAGCATAAAGTTTGTGATATAATCCTTTGATAGGGATATATTGTATTATGTTAATAAAAAAAATAGATATTGCTAAATATGCATTGAAAATGAAACGGCAAGGATATCAATTATTAAGAAATCCAAAAGGAACTTCCCCAAACATCATTAGAGTTCTAAAATATAATAAGACTTATGACTCTAGTATATCAGATATTTTAGAACATTATGAACTAATAACTAAAGATTTTTCACAACCTCAAAATACAATTAGGGATTCTCTTTTTATCAATAACGTTACAACATTAGTTGATCCTACTAAAAAATTAATTAAAAGAACTAAGGTAAAAGAATTTTATCGATATAGTGGGGAAACTGAGAATAATATCATAAATTATAAAATAAAAGGTCGCTATCCTGATAGAAATAGGGTTTCTATTGTTGATGACTTAAATAAGAAAATTTATGACAAAGAGGTTTTTGATGTTTCTTTGGATTTTAGACCACAATATCCACAACCTTTGCGGTTATGGTTGAAGGGAAAGAGGAAGAATATTAAAGAAAGTTTGAATGAAATAGAAGCAAAAAAGATAAAGGAAGAATCTGTAAATAATAATTTTTGGAAAAACTTATTCACTAACTTATTTAAAAACTAGTAAGTTTTATAACAAATAATCAAACTCTTAGTTTTTTCTTAAATAAAGTGTTAAAATAAAATAATATTAGTATCAAGAATCTTTGGACTCTTGAGTATTTATATAGTTAAGGGTGTTTCTGAGTATGTAATCCTCGACTTTGCAGAACTGGAGTTGGAGAAAATGAACAATATATATTTATATTAATTATTGATAAAATTTATTTGTTCATTCAATAATTCATTAAATAAATCTATAAATTCAGATGAGATCATAGTTGTTCTTTTTAATGTATTTATAAGATTATCATAATAAATCAATTTGTGTCCATTTTGAAAAGTTTGTTGACAATATTTCATTAGATCATGTCCATTTGTATTAAAAATCCAACTTGGGCAATTGATTTCTAGGTTATTAATATAACGAATATTTTTTAAGTGATTATTTTTTTTGATTGAATCAGGTAAAATGGAACTTATTTTATTGCAAATATTATCTGTTATGATTTGTAATTGGCTAGATGTTAAGCTAGTTATATTAGCTTCTTCTCCAATAGAAATAGGAATTTCAGGAATTGAATAATCTTTAAGTATGGATGCAAATATATTTATGGGGTCTAATAAATAATTTTCGATACTATATCTATTAATATACTTTATATGTGAAGAATCTAATTTTCTTGATATATTATCATTATCTAATAAACCTTTAACAATAATACCATTATCTTTATTAATACATTGAATTTTTTCTACAAATTCTTTTACTTTATCTTTACCTCCGGATATCTTTTTAGACCAATTTGAAATAGGTATAAAAACAAGATTTATATCCTGATTATTTATTAGTTTATTACTAACTAAAATTTTATATATAGCATTATATGTTTTTGAATCAGTTTCATCTTCAGTTATTACATATTTTTTATTTGGTTGAAAAACCAGTAAACCCGAACACAGCATGTGAATTGCACTCAAAGTAGATTTAGATGGTATTATTCTAGGATTATCATACTTCTGCATTTCGTAAATAGATTCTTGTGGTGCAACTGCAACAGTTATTGGAGAGTGTGTAGTCATAATAATATGTGAATTATATTTGGAACAAATCTGTTCCAAAATATTTAAAAATTGTTTTATAAATTCAGGGTGTAAATGTGCATCTGGTTCATCTAATAAAATCAAATCTGGAAAAATATTTTGATTTCTTGCTGCATATAACCAAAATGCTAGGGACACCATTATATTTTCACCTGAAGATAAATTGGATAAACTAGTTATTTTAATCCCCCTAGTATAATCAATAAATGCAGGATTATATTGTCCCATAATATTATTTTTTAAATCATCAATTGGATTGTTTATTTTATATGGCGAATTTATCATTGCTAAAAATTCATTTACAACAGTCCATGGCGCAGGTCCTAATTCTTTTGTTATTTTTTCTTCATTAATAGGAATTTGTTTATCCAAAAATTCTAATTTTTTAAAAGTATACTGGTAATAATAAATAAAAAATAATACTTCAAGTCCTAAATTTGGTTCATTTATATTAGTCCTATAGTTATTAAAAAAATCTTGAAATGAAAAATTATTTAATAAATTATTTATATCAATATCTTTGTCAGAATGGGTAAATCGATTCTTTATACCAAATTTGTTTTTTAATTTATTAATATGATTTTGCGAATATGTATTTTGCAGGTTTGTACTACCTAATAAAATATCTTGTAGTTTCATTAGATTAATTGGCTCTATTGCTGATAAGGTAAAATGTGAACTTAATAAAATTTTATTTTTAACTTCAGGATAGATTTCTAGTTCGTTTTTTCCTAGTCCAATATATTGTTGTGAAAGTAATTGTAATAGTTGAGTTTTTCCTACACCATTTTGACCTGTTATAATCATAAGTTTAGGTATATTATCTAGTTCGAAAGGTGTTATTGCTTTATATTTACCATTATATTTTATTTTCATACTTATACTCCTATTTAAATAATACAACAAATAAGAATAACAACACATTTCACTGCACATGAGTTTAATCAATTATAATCAATTTCGTGTAAGAGTGTAAAAATCTATAAATGAAAGTTATTATTTTGGGTAATTCGTTAAAAAACATTACGGGTAGGGTACCACTTGGTTATTCTCATAACCCGAAGGCCGTTGGTTCAAATCCAGATCCCGCAAACAATTATAGCAAAGGTTTTAAGTTTTTACATAAAGTCCTTATGGTTTGACTGGACAGTGTTGAAAAATTTTTTTAAATTTTAAATTTAGGTGGAAATTTATTTTAATTACTCGAAAGTATAAAAAGAGTATGTAAATAAGATTATAATTTAAAATTTTGTAAATGTTATAGCAAATTTTATTTTTTTTGTTTTTAATATCCTAAAGGAGGTATTGTCTGATGAATATACAAAATAATAATGTTAATTTTACTGGTTTGTATTTAAAAACCAATAAGCCAATGGCAATAAGTACAGAAAGGATTAATAAAATGTCTCAAATTTTAAAAGAAAGAGGCGGATTTATTAATAGATTAGAAAAAGAAGAAAATACGGATGTTTTTATAAATGGAACCTTATCTAAGGTTTCACTAAGTCATGAAAAATATGGTACAGATGTACATAAATATATGAAACCAATACCACTTAAAGCATTTACAGCTGAAAATGAAGAAAAAATAATTAAAACATTGAGAGAAGCTGTAAAGAAAATAGAAAACGATTGGGATATTTGTGATTACTCAGCTCAAATGCATGCGTAATAAATTCTGATATATGAAAGCGTCTTTAAGTTATAACTTAAAGACGCTTTTTAAATAATCATTTATTCTAATGGTAAATTATTAAAGAAATTGCACTGGCTAAAGGTTTAAAAAGTACTCGTTCAATTCGAATAGAAATCAACAAACCCGAAAGCAAATAGTATAATAGCATAAAAATATTATTGTAGAACTATACAGGTTAAGCCTCTACATCAAGTGCAAATTTTTCAATATCTTCGACAGTTATGTTACGATTAATATTTTTCCACCATTGATTTTGATAAACAGATTCTGGCATACAAATATCCCCAAGTGCATTACTT
Organism: uncultured bacterium; assembly: GCA_905215335.1. Lineage (GTDB taxonomy): Bacteria > Cyanobacteriota > Vampirovibrionia > Gastranaerophilales > Gastranaerophilaceae > Zag111. The sequence continues at coordinate 79,443 of CAJMPQ010000001.1, forward strand.
TGAAATCCATAAGGTTTAAACTTGTTTTCTTCAAATTTAGGTTTCATAAATAATTCTTCTATAGATTTAACTAAAGGAGAGGTTGTTCTTACAAGTTTTTCATCTTTTTCATTTAATATATAATTATAAAAATCTGGATCATAAGGATTATAATATCCTATATTATTATTTGTTAATCTTAATTTTGTATCCGGGGCAATTGAATCAATATATTTTAAGCTTGTATATAGCCTTGCAAGTTTTTCTTTCCTTTCTAATTTAGGCATTGTAGATATTTCTGACATAATTTTCTGTAAATCTGCTTTTGGAAATCTTGCTCCGAATTTAGTATTATTGTGAATATAATAGTTATTTCTTTCAATATTCATTTATTACTCCTTTTTTATTATATTGTTATTTCTCATAAAATTTGTAAATACATTTTTTTTGCTATTTAAATTAATATAATATTGGCTGTTTTTTAATCATCTCAATCCACTGTTCAAGAGATGCTTCGTTCAAATACATATTCGGTGAAAAATCAACTAGTGGAGCTCCGCCATTTTTATAATAATCATTTAAAAAGTGCTCTAATGTTGCTGACCAATTAATAACGACTTTTTTGTCATTATCACGTTCGAGAAAGATGTATTTTGAATTCTCTCGTGGAGATTTTTGATTTAAACTTGAAAATTCTTGTAATATTTTTGCGGAATCTTCAATGGGTCTTTTCGCATCAGGTAATCTGTATCCCATTGAATAATGGAATGGGAAAGAATTTCCTTCTGCAACAATACAAACATTACCCAAACCGTTTTGCAGCATTCTTTCTACTCTCAATTGATGCATTCTTGTGCCGATTCCGCCATACTCTTTATTACCTTTTGCATTCATATAAGATAAGACTTTTTCACAAAGTTCCCCGTCAATAAATGCTCCTTCAAATTTTGGGCTTATCATTTCCTGTTCTTTATCTATATAAAAATATGTATCACCTACAACTCTATAATTTTTATTTTTAATATTTATTTCCCCGTTTGCATCTGGAACCATAAGATAGTATTTTTCCATATTCGGGACATCTTCTTCAACTCTTGCAATATATACGTTTACAGGTTTATTTGTCTTTTTATCAATCAGAGTTGTTATCCTTAAGCCACTTCCATCTAAGTTAGTTTTAGGTTTGAATTCAGGTGAAAGTAGTTTTTTAAATGTCTTAGAACTAATTCCTTGAAAATTCTCTTTTAAGAGGCTAACTTCAACCGTATCCGCTGCCGGCTGACGTACTAGGTCAACTTTTTTAAAATTGAACATCCTTTTAGTCGCAGGGATAATAATATCTTTAAATATATTTGTCTTTATTCCATTTATTTTCATATTTGAATTTTAAAACCTGTAAAATAATAATTTATTTGGAACGCCAAATTTCTTTTAAACTTTCAGGAATTTCTTTTCCTTTTGAATCTACGGTATTTAAAAAATCAGCTAACGCATTAATTTTATTTACTTGCTCAGCTCTTTCAACAGCTTGTTTTAAGAAATCATAATTAAACATTGAATCTTGAGTGAAAACTTCTTTTGTAGAATCTTTAAATACAGTTGCTTTTAAACCCCACCAAAACTTTCTGTTTGATTCTACAAAAACCTTTACAGGATTATTTTTCATTCTATCTTGCATTGTACCAATAGCTTTTGCACATTCAACTCTTCGTTCAAGCGTTGCCGGAGCTTTTTCAAAAAGGGATTCTAATTTCTTTGATGCACTTGGTTTTACATATAATCCTTTAAAATTTTGTTGGGAATTTATTTTTTCTACTCGCATAGACTATCACCTTTTAAAATTTTTAATATTTAAACATAAAACCTGTAAATATAAATTTTGCTAATAAAAACTATTTATCTAAAATCTTTACAAGTATAATTCCATTAGTTATGGCGTATTCGTCTTGTTCAAGGTAATTAATAGGTGAGAGAACAATATATAAATTATTTTCAATCTTTTCATACTTTTCATTATCGTTAACGTTTTGTAAGTTTACATTTTCTTGTTTCATTTGCCAGTATGAAAACTCATTTTCATTGTCATAAGGATCAAATATTTTTAACTCATTATCGTTTATTGAAATAAGATTCACATAATGCCCGTATTGTCTGATATATGTGTTATTTTTCTTTTTATAAATTCCAATATTGATAATTGCAGAATAGCCGTTAGCCAAGTATTGCTCTACTGTTTTAAAATCTATGTTTTGTTTTTCTTTAAATTGGCGAACCTTTTTTATTCCATAGTATTTAATGTCAGCGCTAATCTTTTGTTTTGCAAAATATTTTTCTAATCCATTACAAAGGTTGAATGTTGTAGTGCCATTTTCGTCTGTCTTTAATATCTTACTTAACTTTGGAATTTCATTATTTTTACAATCGGGGCATTTATCATTTATTAGGTTATAAGCACTTACAACACCACAGGAATATTCATCATTTTGTTTGTCATAAGCAAGACATATTCCTTGCAAAAGGATAAATAAACATAAAAGTATGCGTTTAAACATAGTTAAATATTATCATAAATATAACACCCATATTTTTATGTTATGATAATTCAAAATTGAAAGGGATATATTTATGCAAATACAAGCAATACAAAGCTCAAGTAATAATTTAAACTTCGGGATGGCTGTAAAAATAGATTCTGAAGCTCAGAAATATATTAGAGATAATTTTAGTGCAAGACAATTAAAAAAACTTTCTAAAATTATTGAGAATCAAAAAAACAATCCATACGATATTTATTTATCAACAAATACTCAATTGGTAAAAACTGGTATAACTTCGAATTACAAACCTCTTCATAAAAAAGTGAAACATCTTTCTGCAACAGTAAAATATAAGAAGTTTAATAGCAATATATTCTTTGATTTGCCAATTTTTATGCTAAAAAGAGCTGAAAGATATGCAAATAAACTTAAAAAAGGGGAAATACCTGACGTCGATAAGGTTTTAAGTCAAGCGAAATAATTACTTTTTCTTGATTTGTTGAATATAATTAAGTAATTCTTGTTTAGAGTTAAATGAAAATTCTTCATTTATATATTTTTCAAGTATTGTTTCTCCATTAGCAGAAGTTGAATATGTAGGATTTTGTATTTTACTCAATTGGCTATTTACTAAATTTAAGATTTCATTATTTTTTATTGAATATACTGCACCTTTAAAACAATCATCTTCAGTGCCAATACCTTTTGAAGACAAATCTATTACATTTGCTATATATTTTGCCTGCAAATCTTTTTCGCCTAACTCTGCAAGCAACTCTGGAGTAGCAGTAATATATGCTTGAGTTAAATATCCGGGAGATTGTTTGCTTGCTATATCCATAGTCTTTCTTGCAAAATCAAAATTCCCAGCTTCTTTAATAACATTAGTTTTATTTACTGTATCTTTATAGTTTCCTTTAAGACTTATATAAGAATATCTTTTATAAAAATCATCAAAAAATATTACTAACGGTTCAGCTTTCGTATCTTGTGGATCAATTAAAGATATTGTTTTATTTGTTTTGTCTATACTTTTTACGGTATAAGCATGATGAGATGTACCTATTCCTTTAAGGTTATTTAATGCTGAATTTGAATCAGTTCCAACCATCAATATTTCTGATGGTTTTAAACTTCCAATATCTATTGAACAAGTTAAATATCGGCTCATATTCCCAAATAGTAACTTTTCATCAATCGGATAATTATCAAGGCTATATTTTCCTCTATCTACTTCAGGTATTAAGCCTGCCTTAACTTTTTCATCAACTAGCTTATGTACATATTTATTTGCAGCAACTTCAAGAATTTTTAAATTCTCATCACCTTTTGAATAGGTAATATAGGGTTTATAAACGAAATTTATAAATGGACTTTTATTATTTAAATAGAATAAAGTTTCTTTTTGTAAATATTGTCCATCAATATTTCTAACCTTATCATCTTTTAATTCTTGCTCTGTTACTGTAAATTTAACATTATTTGGGAATGTTACTGTATAAGTATTATCATTATTCTTTTTTATCATTTCTGATAATTGTATAGAACCATCAGGGGTTTGTGATAAGGATTTTGCTATAGCGCACAACCAACAATCATTCAAGTATCCTTGTTTAAAATCCCCAATAACGGGTTTACATTCTGGAACAAATGTATTTGATGCAAAATTCATTTGAAATAGTGGTGTAAATTTATTTCCAGATTGTTTTGCATTAGATATATTATTAGTTTTTATTACTTGATAATTTCCAACTAATTGTACAGACATATAAATATCCCATAAACCCCGTTATATATATAAAGTAAAAAATTAATCTAAAATTGCTAATTTTGTAAAAATTGTAAAAAACGGGAGCTTTGCCCCCGACTTTTTTTATCTATTTAGTTTTATATTGTTCTCCCAATGCATCCAAATATTTCCATATAGCTTTGTATGCTAATAATTTTTGTTTATCTGAAGAACCTTTTATCTCTGTTCTATTTATGTCATCAACCATTTTTTTTGATGGAAATACAGAAGTTAAGGATAAAGCTGTCTTGCGTTCTTTTACTCTATATGTTGGCACTCCTAACGCATTTAAAAACAAATTACGAGAAGGCTCAAAATCATACGTGTACCAAAGCCCAACATGCACAGTATCAGTATCTGTCCCTATATTTTTAGCTTTTTCTTCTAATCTTCTAAAGGAATTTTTTGGCAATAAATTTTTCGCTTTCGGTGTCACAATTGAACCGCCAACCCAGTTGATTTTTGCTCCAAAATTTGTATTACTTGTGCGATTGCCAATTGGTTGTATTTGCATCATTCACCCCCTATAATTTGAAGTTTTTGTTGAAATAATAACACAAAATTTCGAAAATATTGATACAAAAGCGACACAAGGATTTAGAATCCCTATTCTAGGAAGTTATAACCTATAATATACTTTATTTGGCAGTAATTTTAATAATAAAGCAATAATATTCCATCTTTTTGATACAATAAGTTTTGCTTTCTTCTTTTCAATACCCGCAATCATTTCTTTCGCCACTACATTTACAGGTTCCACCCAAAACAATCCATCACCTTTTGCCATTTGTGTATCTACAAGTCCAGGTAAAATTGTTGTTATATCAATGTTTAAGTTTTCTTTGACAGATTTTTTTCTTAAACCATCCATATAATTTGTAACATAAGCCTTACTAGCATTATACGCAGGTGCGATATCCGAACCTCTTATTGATGCAATAGATGATATAGCCACAATATGACCTTTTTTAATAGATTTATAATAATTAAAAATTGTATCTACAACAGCAGTAAAACCAATAACATTGGTTTTTATCGTTTCATATTCAACATTAAAATTAAGAGATTCGTTTAAATTACCGATCCCTGCACAAATAATTGATATATCCGTATTACTTACAAGTTTTTTTACTGTTAAAACAGCTTCTTCTATATTATTAACATCTATAAAATCGTAAGAAATGTTTTCTGAAGCAATTTCTTTTAATTTATCAAGCCTTCTAGCTGTTACTGTAACCTGATAACCCAAATTTGCATATTGTACCGCTAACTCTCTACCAATTCCTGAAGAAGCGCCTATAATTAACACTTTTTTCATAACAGAAATAATAACATAAATTTAAAAGAAATGAATAAATAAAACGTTTAAAATTTTGATTATATCTAAATTCATCAAGTTACAAGCTTGGCCCATAAAGCCAAACTTGTAAATAATTGTAAACATTATAACAATTAATTTTCTTGAGAAATTTTAAATAGTCAATGGAAATTAGAAATCAAAAAGTATATAATCAAAATTTTGGTTCAAAACTCGGTTGGCGTGCTACTTACGAGTTAAAGAATGCACCAGATAAATTGGCAAAAATCAGTTCAAAACTAAAAGAGATTGGTGAGCCAACAACTATTGTTGATATTATGTCTCAAGATACAAAAAAGGGTAGAATGTACTCTTTGAGATTGTTTAATGAAATTTTTGGCGAAAAATATAATGTATCTATCTTAAAAGATAATCAAAATAAAGATGTTGTATCTTCTATAGCAAAAGATTTTCTAACAGCAATAGAAAATTTAACAAACCAAACTATAGAACAAAAACAAAATGTAATTTTTAATAAAATTAGTAATGAACATTCCAATTCATTACCAATGATTAATTATTTAAAAACAATAATCAATAAAGCTAAAGATGAAGGTAAAATCCTAACTTCTAGTACAGAACAAATGTATTTTCAAAGATTTGTATAGCTTAGTATTTACTTTAAAAATTTTTATTGTATTCTAAACAACATGGAACTATTCTTTCTAATTAAGTGGGGTTAAGTAGTATTTATTATTGGAGGTATATGTGAAAGAGTATAAGGGGAAATTTACTACAAAACTATTTTGGTCAGCTTGTGGTTTGTGTGCTGGTTGGTTTGTTTATGGTCTTGCCGCAAAGCTATCTCACAATTTTTTGATTTCAGTCATAATAGCCTTATGTGTTATTCTTTGGATGTTATATAAAGTTTTTTATGCGGATAATATTTCTATTCTTTTTACCGACGATAACCAGTTACAAGTTAAAAGATTTGGTAAAATTCTTAAGAGTTTCTCAATTAACGAATATTATTGGTCTGAATATTCAAAAAATTCAAATACAAAAAGTGCTGATGATCAAGATATATATTACGTAAGTAAAGAAACCGGTAAAGAAGATTATATTGATGCAACTAACTTTAGTGGTGAAGATTATGAGGAAATGCTTTCAAAGTTAGGTGCAAAAATCGAAAATGAACCACCTATAAAAGTCGCAACTGTTAAAAAGTAAAGGAGGGAAATAGCATGAATATGACTCAGTATATTCTACTAGTAGGCGGATTAATTCTTTTAAGTTTTGTTTATCAAGGTGTTGCAATGTACATACACTCTATGTCCAAGAAAAAATTTGAAAGTGAAAATCCTGATGCATCAATTATGGTAATTAAAGATTGTCAATGGCATCCGCTAGGATTCACGAATACTGTTAATTGTTTAACAATCAATGGTGAACCACAAATGCAAATTTCTGTAGGATACGGTCAAAGAGGTCATTATTTGATGCCTGGTACTAATGTTCTAGAATTACAGTATGAAACTCAAAGACCTGGAATTTTACATAAATGGGTAAGAACAACATACGATCCTCAAAAAATTGAAGTAAACGTCGACCCTAAAAAACAATATTCAATTTCTTATGATAAAAAACAAGGATCTTTTGTTTTTGAAGAAGTAGCGGAAAAAAGGTAAGAGATGGATTTTACAAGAATTAAAAATAATATTAAAAGAATAATTAATTGTTTTAAAAATGTAAAATATATCTATAATGAAAAAGCACCGATATTAAGCAGAGAACAATATGCTGCACTGAATATCGGTGCAATTAATTCAGAGCAAAATGGATATTATTACAATTGTATTGAAACAGAACCTGACAAAGAAGATGTTGCAGGTAGATTAAGTGACTATTATGGAATATATGACAGGGAATCTGCTCTAGAAACTTTAGATTGGTTATTGCATAGAGGACATAATATTTACTTTGAAGCAATAAGACCAGTTATCGCAAATTCAGCTCAAGAATTTAATGTAGATATTTTATTGGAAGAAGAAAAAGACCGTTCATTGATGGCTTATGTTGGCAATATAAAAGAATCTCTGGAAGTTCTTGTTGATGAACATATTATAAAAGGTGCAAGTGAATTCAAAACAACTTCTATCAAAGCTTGGGACTTAGGTCGATTAGTTTTAGTTACTCGTTGTTGTTGTGATGTTGGTTACATTACAAACGAACAAGCTTGGCAATACATAATGGCAGCATATGAATGTGCTAGAGAACTTTATCATAATTGGAATGAATTTGCTCAAGGATATATTGTTGGAAGAGCCATGTGGAACGGAAATGATGGTTCTTTATATGGGATTATCAGCATTGCTCAAGGTTTATTAAACGATGATAACAGTCCATGGACAAAATACCTTTTGAATTAATATTTATTTTAATTATTTTAACTATATATGTATTAGATTTGTCACAAGTCCTAAACTCATTTCATAAATAAAATCAGTTGAGTTTAGGACTATTTTTTATTATTATATGAATCTACATAATTAAACTTACTTTGCTTGATTATTTTTGATTTCCTGAATTTGATTATTAATAGTATTTATTTTATTGCGTAATTGAGAACGCTGGTCTTTTAGTTGAACAAGTTCTTTATTATTTTTTTCAATCCCTATTTGGCATGTATAGGTATGAAAGTTTGCTAATTCCCAATTTGTGTACCATACTTCTGGGGTACCATTATCCCTTGTTTCAAATTCTTGTATATCTTTAGTCCATCTAGTAATCTCTCCATTTAAAGTTTTTATACGCTTATTTATATTTCTAATTTCTAATTCAGTATTTTTTAATTCGGCTTTTAAATCTTTAATTTTTGGTTGTTTAATTTCTATTTCAGAAGCTAAATTTTCAGGTTCTGCTGCTACATTTCTTTTGTTTGCAACCCCAAAGAAAATTTTAATTTTATCAATAAAACTTTGAATTCTAAAATTTTTAGTATTTACTTTATTATTTTCAATATTTAGATTTTGACTTACCTTTTCTACAATAGGTTTAACGTTTCTGCTTTGGAAATTTACAACATTTCCTTTATTTGATATTGGTGAATAAGTATTGAATTTTATTTCTATGTTTTCCTCCTATTTCTTGGTTATCATAATGATTTTTAAAAAGGGATATCCGATACACATTCGCCTTTTAAATATTCAACAACTTCTTCGTTTGCTCTCACTGATGCAAGTTGTATGGCTTCACCTTTTTTATACAAATTTTTAATTCTATTAAAATTTTCTTTGTATGAATTTGAATAAATTTCTTTTAAAGATAAATCCTTTTGAATAGCTCTTTTTACTAATTCTCGATTAAAAGTCTTACTATCTACATTTGCAATTAAATAATTTTTATTGAGAGCTTTCTCTAAATGATTTCTTTCTTCATTATTCAAATCTTCCAATTCTATCATATTAATTTTATCTTCTTTGCTAGCTATAATTTCTGATTTTTTTGAAATATAATTTTTTAATTGTTGCAATTTTTTTTGTTGTTCAGGTTTTGTAATTTTCTGTCCTACATTTTCAATTTCATTTAATAATATTTCAGAATCACCTTCCAAAATCTTTTTTTGTATTTGAGATGAAATCAAAGACATAATTTCAGAATTGTCTCTTGGATTTTGTATAGAATAAGATACAATTGATGCTGAAAATTTATTTTTTTCACGTTCCGAAGTAATAATCCATAAAAAATCCTCATCATCCAATAAAGGTTTAATTTTAGAATTAATATCCTCTAATAGTTTATTTGTACTCTCAATGATTTGAGATTTTGCTGAATCTTTTAAAATAGTCATTTCTTTCATTCTTTTTAAAATATCTAAATGACTATCTAATAATGATTGTGCAACATTTTTTCCACTAAAAGATACTACATCTTTTTGCATATAATTATTTACACTAAAATTATTATGTGTATTATTTTTCGCTAATATTGGTGAAGCAATAGTTATAGGTAATATTCTCATCTAATATCTCCTTAGAGCTGTTATGCTCATAGCATAGCATAAAACTGTATGTAATAAGAAAGACTGTAAAAAATAAATTTGCTATAATTGCAATAATTTGTTATTTAAATATAGCTCAAAAAATTTCCGTCAAAGAACCTCTATAACCTACCGTCAATGCATACTCACAGTAAGGATAATCAAAACCTTCTTTAGCCATTCCTAACTTTCACCAGAATTCACATTAGGGATATATAATATAGTTTTTTGTCTGTATCTAAAATTTAGTTAATTGCACTTAGATATTTCCATTGATAAAATGATACCCTATACCAAGTGCTTTTAGATAATTATAACCATTTAATTGAACATAATAGTATTTAGTCATTATAGAATGCAACAAGTTCCCTAATTTACTACTATCTTTATCAGCTAATCCATGGTAAAACTCATCAATAGCAAGCAAATAATCCTTAAAATTATTCTATTCAATTTCTTCATAAGTATACCTTAATGTCGCAGTGTACAAATTAAAATCTTTGAGTCACTATCTAAAAACTTAGAGAACAAAGTTTCTTTTGATTCATCACTTCCTACTGTGCATAAATTATATTTATCTTCTGGATTTAATCTTCAAAGAAGCCGTTTTCTTTCAAGTTTATTTTTTGAAAATATGCCCTAATAGATATTCTGGTACAGTAATAATAGCTTTTTTATTCCTTAATGAGCTAACTTATCAAGAGTGATAAACATCAATGCTATAGATTTCCCAGAAGCTGGAGGAGCATTTATAAGAAGACATTTTGAAATATGAGAAGCAAATACCTTTTCTTGCATTTCTAGCATACCATATTGGTTAGTCTTTGTGCTTTTGCCAGTTCTTGCATATGTTACATCTATTATATTAGGCATTATTTTCCACAAATTCTGATAATTCTTGAAGCTTATTTTTTATTTGTATTGTAGATTTTTCTGATTTGAAGAAATTATGATTAGAATAATTTGCATCTTCTTCTTTTTGTTTTTCAACGATTTCATTTAATATATTTAATGCATTATCATAAGTTTCTACAAGTAATTCTTCATTATAAATATCTTTTAAACTTGGATTTAATAACCCTATTAAAAATAATAAAGATAAACTTGAATGTTTCAAATGTATAATGTCCGTATGCTCTTTATTCTTATTTTTTATAATCTGATTTATCTTAAATGTATTCAATAATTTTTTATGAATATTTGGCGTATTGTAAACATCATCATAATAATCTTCAATTAATTTGCTTATACTAATTTTAGCTTTATGTGGAATTTCCATATATAATGAACAATAAAGTTGAAGTAATGTATCAGAATTAATTGATAAAGGAAGTTTTTCTTCTTCAATATCCCTATTTATTAACAATGAAATATGATTCTCATAGAAAAATTCTTTTATTTTTCTTAGGTTACTATTAGTACTTTTTAAATCATACATTGTTATTTTATTTTGAGTATTTGTACCTTGAACGATTTCTGTTATTTGTTCAGGTGCAGTTGTTTGATATATTCTAGCAATTATACTCGCGTCATATAGTGGTGTTAATTTTTCTTCATCACCGTTACATTTTAAATAATGATTATATATTGTTTTTGTTGTTTGTCCCCCATTTACAATATACGGATGTGTAATTTCGAGCTCTTTTCTGCCTGACATTGTTTTTACTTCGAAACGTTCGCATACAATAGATAATCCATTATTTTTATACCAAAACATACCTGGATCATCTATTAAACTATTATAAATATTCTGATTTATTTTACTTTTAATTAACTTTCTAACATTTTTTTCTAATATCACATCACCAGTTTTTTCATATAAACAAGCTATATCAAAGGCACTAAAACTTACAATACAAGTATTAATTCCATTATTTAATTGAATATAGTTTTTATCTATAGGTATGACAATTTTATCAATAGGGGTGTCTTTTTTCCCGATCATAAAATCATAATCACACAATACATCTATTTTTTTTACAATGCTATTTTCTTCTTGAAAAGTTTTGAGAGTATTTTTTTCTTGTTCGTTAATATTAGCACCATTAGTTGCTAAAAATAAATTTAAGTGTATATTATTTAACTCGGTATTTTTAGAAATATCCCATAACATATTAAGTTGTTGTTTTAGATTTGGATTTATAGATATATTAGATATATCTTTATCTATAATTATTGTTTTTACTTTTCTTAAGAATAAATCTACTTCATTTTCTCCAATGGTGGAAGTTAAATTAGCTCCAGTTTTATATTTACACTGAAATACATTAATATTAATTTCATCTTCGGAATTGTTATCAATATGCAAAATATCAATTGAATTATCTTGTCCGCCTTCTGTAACATTACTTATTATTTCTTCAATATTGTAATTCCCAAGAAATCTTTGTAATACATATACAACAAAAGCAAAAGATGTTTTTTGTGCATTTGGTATATTTCGTTCTTCATATATCCCAAGTTCTTCTAATTCTGTTTGAACTTTTCGTAATCGAGCAGTTAAAATATCGTTTTCAAGTTTTTCCATTAATATTCTCCTTTATAATAAACTTAGTTGTTCTTCTGAGCTTAGTTTTTTGTCTTGATTTGTCATTATTTCATAGCATTTGAAAAGATATTCCAATCGTCTTTCTTCACTTTCAAACGGTGTAGAACGATAGCATTTTTCTATTACTATATCAAGACTATGATGAGCTTCTTTTAACCTTTGTGGCATTTTATCAGGATCATATAGTTCTGCCATTGTTTTATCAGAATATTTTTCTCTTTCTGCAAGAATATTATTAATATAATATTCAATATTTTTCTTTTGTTGTCTGTAATATCAGAAAAAAGAAATGTGTTGTAGCATAATTCTGCTAAATATCTTAATCGAGTCTCAGGTTTTCCTGCAACAGCACTAACCCATACCATATGCATTCTCGAAGTAACAACACCAAAGCCCCAAGGCTCAGCATAATATATAGCTAATGCAGGATTTGTAATACTAGAATCTTGATTAAGAATGTAATTCCTTCGCTCAGATGACGTTGACGGAATAATTATCACACGATTTTTATGTTCTTTAATATTATAATTTTTTGCAGAATTATAACATTTGAAATCATTACTATAAGTTCCATCCGGGAAAAATTTTTCATTTTCGTTCAGCACAACAGGCTGATTATTATCTTGTTGGCTAAAATTCAGTTCAATAAATTTCCCTTTAGCATAAGTACTACAATCACAAAATACTGCTGTTATAATTAAAAATAACAGTAATATTCCAAATCTTTTACTTAATGATAAACATATCTTTTTCAATAAAATACCAACTCCTTGAGTATAAAATATCACTAGATATATTTTTGTCAATTAGCCACTCTGGTATATTGAACATTGAATATTTTCATCTCCTCTATTCAAAAATAAGTTTTTCAAAGTGGAAAATATTTTGTAACACATAAAATGTCCCGTTAAATTACAATAAGCTTGCATTCACAAAAATCTATTTTGAGACTTTTTTGAATTTTCGGTGTAGATTTTAATAAATTAATTCTCAAAATAACAGATTAATAAAAGGAAAAATTTATTCCATTTTATCATCCTATGTCAAGTATTACTCCCTTTTCTAGTAATTTCAAGTATTTGTGTTGATGTTGAATACTTAAGGTATAAAATTTAATTTGTACTTAATATTTTACTAAATATAGTCTGTATAAATGTGAATGAATCTATTTAAAATAATAATATAGATGATAATAGTTGATTTTGATAAATTTGAAATAATAGAGAATGAATTATAAATAGAAGGAGATAATAAAATAATGGTTATTATAGATCTTTAAGCATATTTATATGATGATAATTTGAATTCGTTTATTTGAGCTTTAGAATACATTGTAAGAACAAAATATAATATTTAAATTTGTCAAAAAAGACATGAATTAAAAAAAATAATTTATATGCAATTTTTTTAATAAAATTATAACTCTGTTTGATATAGTATTAAAGGAACAAAAAGAATTTGAGTATATATTAAAAGTTGTTTAACTGGTCTAATTGCTCAATAATTTACAAATTTACAGAATATTAAAAAATCCTTATACCGTTATAATACATTGAGTGAAAATGATTATCAAAAAGATGCAGAGGCAGAAAAATCGAATATTGAAAATACCGTATTAAAAGGTGGAATAAGTTATAACAAATATGTTTGGCATTCGGAAAATGGGGAACAGACTTGTGATGTTTGTAAATCATTAGATGGGAGAGTTTTTGATTTTTATGATGAAATACCTGAACGACCTCATCCAAATTGCAGATGCACAGTTGAAATTGTCGAGGATAATCGCAACCCAAAAACACAAACTTCTAATGATAATGAAGAGCCATGTGATACAATAAATGAAATTGAATTTATAATTAGTGAGATTGAAAAAAATATAAATGAAACTGAAACACTTTTATCTGAAGTAGAAACAAATGTACAAGATTTAGAAAAAGATGTATTAAGAGTGCAGAATTTAATACAAGATGCAAACAATACCCTAGAAAATTTAAGTGAAGAGTATGGAAAACACTTACTTTGGTGCGAAAATAATGTTGATAATGATTATGCATATATGTATGCTAAAAGAGCCGAATGGCAAACATTATTGCATGATGTTTTAGGTTTGTTAAATCCTATTGGAGCATTTTTTAACACACTAAAAATCTTTGTATCAAATTATATAGAACTTTTATATCATGCATATCATTTAAAAGAATTTGAAATGGATAAATACTATCACTCAAAAGCAAATTGTGAAGCTACACAAGAAATGGGTATTTTGGGTGAAAATATGCAATGTTTTTGAGTGATCAAAAAGAAAAATTCGATCAATGGCATAATATGTATGCCAGATCTCACAAAGTAACTATTGAAGAAGCTATTGCGGATTCTGAAAGAGATCAAGTAGCAAACAAGTTAGGACGAGAAAGAGGGCGTAAATACCCATATTGTGATTGTTCAATACTTATGCATGATTTGTTGCCTGATTATAAAAAATAATAAGTGCTATAGCAATGGATGAGAAATATAAAGAACAAAATAAATAATAAAAATAAAGATGCATATTAATATTATAAAAATATTGGCTCTTATAAAAACTGGTAACCACATACTTATTAATGTGATTATTGATAATATTCTAAAATTTATAGAATCATTAATCATAAAATATTCAGTATTAGATAATATTGAAATAATTATCCCTGTGAAAAATATTGCAAATACTACATTTATTGTTTTATAAATTAAGTTCATATTTATATTATAAAACATATTTAGTACAAATTTTCAATAATATCTCTATTTTTATTATTTTGTATGTTTTTACAGATTTTTATATTCAATCTGCACCTTTAAAATTTCAAAAAGAGAATTTAGGAGATATTTTAATAAAAATTAGTAAAAATTAAGCTTAAAAAATTCTCTAAATAAAATTACATATCGAAAAACCGCCTACACTTGGCGGTTTTTCAAACTTATATCTTTACTAATTCCTAATCTTTATACTAAAAAACGGAGAAAGTGGGATTTGAACCCACGGTGCAGATAACTCCACACAACACCTTAGCAGGGTGCCGCCTTAAGCCACTCGGCCATTTCTCCAAGGCTGTAATCTCCTTACTTAACGATTACATATTTCATTGTACCATAAACATCTTTTTTTGAAAAGATATTTAAAAAAAAATTTTTATAAGTTATAATACTCTTAAATAAGAGAGGTATTTATGATTGAAATGAAAGTGATGGGTATCGCTTTAGATACTCGAACAGGATCCCCAATTGTTGTTCTACACGACACTGATAACAGACGTGCTCTTCCTATTTGGATTGGCTCTGCTGAAGCTAGTTCTATTATTCGTAAAATAGAAAACCTTGCTGTAAGCCGTCCTATGACTCACGATTTAATTATTAGTATTATTGACAAAGTTGGATATAAAATTACTAAAGTTGAAATTAATGACGTAGAAAAAGAAACTTACTTTGCAACTATATTTTTAGAAGATGAAAATGGCAAAGAAATTCAAATCGATTCCAGACCATCTGATGCTATTGCAGTCGCTATTAGAATTGATGCGCCTATATATGTTACTGCAAATGTTTTATCTAACGGTTCTGTTTCTACAGATAGCGCTAAAGATGCTCAAGAAGCTGAAGAATTTAAAAACTTTGTTCAAAGTATCAAACCTTCTGATTTTGCAAAACTGATGAAAGATAACGATCATCACGAAAGCGACCAGTAATGAATCAGAAAAATTTAATAGAAAAATGCAAAATCAATGAAGATGCTATTGAAACTTATCCTTGGGCAGAAAAAGGCGATATTGAACATATAGTTATAAGACATAAGTCAAATAACAAATGGTTTGGATTAATATTTCATCTTAATAACGAACTTTGCATTAATCTTAAAATTCCACCTGATTTAATACCGATACTAAAAGATCAATACAAAGCAGTAAAACCTGCTTGGCATATGAATAAAAAACATTGGTGCACAGTTATTGTAAATGAAATTCAAGAAGAAGTTCTTGATAATCTTATAAGAATAAGTTTCGATATAACTACACCAAAAAGAAAACATCATAAAGAGGATTGTTAATTATGTAACAATTCTCTTATTTTTTGAAAATAATATTAAAAAATATACTTATTATCTACAGAGAGAGATTATATATGTTTAGCAAGATTAACGAAGTACAAAGACCTTACACATATGCGGTCCAACCTGTTCAGCTATTTGAAACTCAAAATTCACAAGCTGCACAAAAAAGTTCGTTTGATTTCTTAAACCAAACGAACAATTCTAACTTTAATTTATTCCACCCGAATGTATCAAATTCTAAAACCGGCAAAAAACTTGATTTAATAAGCTAATTATGCAATCCAAGTTTTTTGTGGAGTTACGTAACCTGCTAAAAGCGGATTACCTTGAGCATCCCGAGTTGGAACGGTATCTACAACTTTTGGAGCTCTTTCATAAGGAACTGATGCATATGATGCAGTTCTGAAGTTTGGATTTACTGCTCGAGTTGAAGTTGTTACCAAACCTTTTGATGCAGATACATTTCCTGCATTCAAATATGTTAATAAACTTTTTCCAAATTCAATACCCATATTGATCCCCAATTTTTCCCTATATTTTATTTAAGTATATTTTTAGACAAAAATTGATTAATTTACAGGGTATTATTAAGTTATATTAAGTTAAATTATAGTAAGAAAAAATTATTACTATAATTTGGCTTAAAAACCTTTCTATTAAAATTTATTTTCGGAGGTTGATAGGACATATACCTATCTTTTTTGTCTTTGAATTTAGACAAGCCAACAGCTGGTACTTCATCTTTGAAAAAAAACTTCAATAATTCCATAATATACACTTCCTTCATTTTTGTGTATAATGTTTTTAATGAGAATTAGGAAAAAGTCAAAAAGGAGATAAAGTATGGCAGAAAAAGTTACAAAAGATATGAATATCTTAGAAATCGCTCAAAAACACCCAGAAAGCATTGAAGTGTTCCATAGATATGGTTTAGGATGTCTTGGTTGCGCAGCTGCAAGATTTGAAAACCTAGAAGCTGGTGCTAAAGTTCACGGATATGATCCAGATGCTATGGTTGATGATATCAACAAATTAATTGAAGCTGTTGAAGGTTAATAAGATATTATTAAATAATATAATTAAAAGGACTAACTATTTAAAAGTTAGTCCTTTTTTATATTAATAGGTTGAAAAGATTTTACTTTTTTAAGAAACCTGCCATTGATGGTGTATTAGAAGGAATTGTATTTAATTGAGGTTTCTGAGCATTAGCTGGTTGTTTTTTTGCTTTAACTGCTTCCAAATCCTTAGCACTTCTTTTTGCTGTCATTTTTTCACAGAAATCAGTTAACCAAATAATTAATCCTGGAACTAATACTAATGTTGATAAGAAGCCGAATGTTGAATTACAAGTTTTTGCTTTTCTCAATAAACCATTATCACCTTCAAACAACTTGTAGAATTTCTTCATCAAATCTGTTTTATTTTGATCAGCAAGTTTTAATACATTTTTGATATCTTTAGATGAAGCTTCATCATAAGTTTTACCAATACTACCAAGCATTTCAGAGATAGTAGCTTTTACTTCTTTATCTTGCGCAAATGCTTTCTTAACATCTCCACCACTACCTTCGATGAAATCCATGAATCCACTTACACCATTTTTGTATTCATCAATATGAGTGTATTTTGAATCTAATTGTTTACTTGAAAGAACACTATGACGATTATCATTAGGGCTCAAGTAATCAATAACTTTTTGGAATACATTTCTTCCATCCATATTTTTCTTATTCAAAGCTAAGCCAGTGATTTTTGTAAATCCGTCAGAGAATAATCTAGCTAAAGCTTTTGCTCCAAATAATAATGCTGTAAATGCTGTCATATCACGAACGATAATTTCACCATAATCATATTTATCTTGAGCATGTTTTAATCTTGGAGGAATACAGAAACCATATAACAATGTTGTCATTGCTGTTCCTGAAATGATAGGTCCATTTAATTCAAAAATATCTGAAATTGATTTTGCATGTTTATTATTTAAAACTCCGTTACCAGCTTTTTCCAACATTGTTGATAAGCCAGTGAAGTTAACATCTTTACCTTGAGGTTTATCAGTTGAAGCTTTTGATTCTACAGCATCAGCTTTCTTTTCTTCAGTTACATTATTAGCTTTTTCAGCACCTTTAGCTTCTTTAGCTTGAGTCTCATCATTTTTAACTTCAGTTTTAGAAGCATCACCTTCCGGATTTGCTTCTTGAGCTGCCACTTCTGCTGCAGCACCTTCTAATGCCGGATTACCTTTTAAACCTGCGTTATATAATTTTGGAATTTGAGTATAGAATGCTGCAACTACACCAAAAATACCTAAGTTAGTAAGTACTCTTGAACCCATTCTACGGTTAGTAAATGATTTTATTGCATCTTCTAATTTATCAACAGAAACATTCTTTTTCAAAGCTTTTTGAGTATTATGAACTGCATCACCGAAATAATCATTCATAGATCTTAAAAGTTCACCAATACTGCCGCCTTTTAATTTACCGTTAGAGGCTGTAATATTTACTGTTAATTCATCAACAGTACCACCCACACGGCTCTTTTTAAGTTTCATAAATGAATCTTCTACAGAACCCAATTCGGCAATTTTTGCAGCTTTAGCTTTTTTATTTAAAGACTTATCTGCTCTAATTTGTTCAATTTGAATTTGTCTTGTTGCATATTCTTCTGCTACTTGATGAATTTCTGCAGGACTCATTTTATCCGCATCAGAAAGACCTGAGTTAATACTTTTATCAATTGTGTCTTTTAACACTTCAACATAGAAAGCTTTTTTATCTGCATTACCTGCTTTAATTGCATCTAAATTATTCTTAGCAAAATTTGTAAATGGTTTTTGGAAACTATCTAAGTAATTTAATTTCACATTATTACCAGAACCAAAGTATCTGTTAATAACAGATAACATACCCATAGGAATAACGAAAGCACTTGGACCTGTAATAACTTCTCTTAATGCTTCTTTTCTTGCATAAGCCCAATTTAATTCATGTTTTGGTTTACCATCTTTATCTAAAATAGGATTCCCATTTTCATCCTTTTTTTCTTTTCCACCACGAACTAAACCTTTACCAACACGTGGTGCAATAAAGCCTAAACCATCTTGTAATATGAATGACGCAGCATAACCACCAGCATCAATAAAATCCATCAATCCAACAATTGGATTAACAGCACCAGCACCTTGGAATGAAACTGGTTTTTGCTGATTTACATTACTGGTATAATATACTGGTTTATTTTGTACTTTATTTATTTTGAATTTATTTGAACTATTATTTGAGTCTACACTTGGTATTATTGGTTTTACTGACATAATCCCTACTATTTTCCCACATCTACTACATAGTAAAAAAACAACACTGTTTTTTATATTGCTACTTTCTCGGTTAATGTTTCAAAATTTTTACATTTTGAATTCCTGAATAAGTGTACTCATTATACTTAATCTTAAAAAAATTATCAATAGTTTTACTACAATTATAACAATTCTGTAACATAAAATTTTTATTTGTATTTGACAGCTCTATATATCTTAGCTAAACTACAGGAATGGAAGTAAATGTAATTGGAGCTGGTTTAGCTGGTTCAGAAGCCGCACTACAACTAGCCAAAAGAGGATTTAAAGTTAATTTATATGAAATGCGCCCGGAAGTAAAAACCGGAGCACATACAACTGAAGACTGCGCAGAATTTGTTTGTTCTAATAGTCTAGGGTCTTATGACATAACAAATGCGAGCGGCTTACTTAAACATGAAATGGAAATATTAGGCGGAGAACTTATTGAAATTGCAAAAGCAAGCTCGGTTCCTGCAGGAAACGCACTTGCTATAGATAGACATTTGTTTTCTAAAACTGTTACAGAAAAAATTGAACAAAATCCTAATATAACACTTATCAGAAAAGAAATTACAGAAATTCCAAATGGACCAACAATTATAGCTTCTGGTCCATTAACCAGTGAAAAATTTGCGGATGCAATTAAATCTTTCACTAAAAGTGAATATTTACACTTTTTTGATGCAATAGCTCCAATCGTTGAAGTCGATAGTATAAATTTTGACATAGCATTTTGGGCAAGCAGATACGACAAAGGCGAAGCATCTTACATTAATTGTCCATTGAACAAAGAACAATATGAAAATTTCTATAATATACTTATCAATGCTCCAAAAATCGAAAAACACGATTTTGAAAAAGGAGCTAAGTTCTTTGAAAGTTGCTTACCAATAGAAGTATTAGCATCTCGAGGAGTTGATACTCTTAGATTCGGGCCAATGAAACCTATAGGACTAATCGATAAAAGAACAAATGAAAAAAATTATGCTGTAGTTCAACTAAGACAAGATAACTCAGCCAAAACATTGTTTAATCTTGTAGGATTTCAAACAAATTTAAAATGGGGTGCTCAAAAAGAATTATTACAATCAATACCCGGATTAGAAAATGTTAGTATTGTAAGATATGGAGTAATGCATAGAAATACATTTATAAATTCTCCAAATCTACTTAATCCAACACTTCAA
This sequence comes from uncultured bacterium, assembly GCA_905215335.1. GTDB lineage: Bacteria > Cyanobacteriota > Vampirovibrionia > Gastranaerophilales > Gastranaerophilaceae > Zag111. Next base: position 100,249 of record CAJMPQ010000001.1, read on the forward strand.
ACCCGAGAAAGACAAGACTTATTCTTCGCAGGACAAATTACAGGTACAGAAGGTTATACTGAATCAATTGCATCAGGACTACTTGCCGGGATTAACCTTGCAAAATACTTAAACAATGAACAACTGTTAGAACTTCCAATAGATACAATGCTAGGAGCTTTAACTCACTACATAACAAATCCTGAACATACAAACTTCCAACCAATAAATTCAAATTGGGGTATTGTACCATCAGTTGAATTACCTAAAAAGGAAAGAAAAAATAAAAAACTTAAAGGCGAGTTAATGTCTAATAGATCTATTGAATCTCTTAAAAACTATTTATCATAGGTAATAATTAATATTTGTTAATATTTAACAAAATCTATTAAAGTTTTCTACCTAAAACCCGATAAACTCCTTGTGTAATAAATAAGGAGTTAGAGATGGTAAATAGAGTAGATTCTTATAGGCTAACCTCAGGATATAACAATATACAGTTCAGAGGAAATAACACATCATCCCCTGGATTAAAAAAACTTACCTATGAAGAAAAAGTTAACCAAGAAGAAAGTAATATTGAAAACATTATTGAAAAAAGCAAAGAACCGCTAAAAATTCCAACAGACCCACCTGTCCTAACAACTACAGGACCTGATGGGGGTGAATTCAAACAATATCCACAAAGAGCTAACGGTACTCATTATACAATTGAAACCCTCAAAAATGGAGACACCAAAGAACGCACATACTCAGAAAGTGGTTCGCTATTAAATGAAGTTAAACGAACAAAATTAAATACTCAAATAACAACCTACAATGGCGATTATACAGATTCAGTAATCCTAACGCCAATGCAAGGAACAATGGTTACAGGCAAAATTCAAGCTGGAAATCTAATTAAAAACCATCCGCCAAAATTATCAGAAATAACAGAAAAGAAATAAATTAGGATAGATAAACGGAGAAAAAAACAAAAAGGATAATCTATACAGATTATCCTTTTTGCATGTCTAAATATTAATCATTCAAAATTAGAACATTAAACCAGCTTCTCTAGCAGCATCTGCTAATGCAGCAATTCTACCATGATATAAGAATCCACCACGGTCAAATACTACACATTCGATACCAGCTTTTTTAGCTTTTTGAGCAATAGCTTCACCAACAACTTTAGCAGCTTCAATGTTACCACCGTGAGCTAATTTTTCTTTTAAATCTTTGTCGTTAGATGATGCTGATGCTAATGTTACATGATTAACATCATCAATCAATTGAGCATAAATGTGTTTTGTACTTCTGTAAACTGCTAATCTTGGAAATTCTGCAGTACCAGAAATTTTAACTCTGATTGATCTATGTCTTTTTTGAACGATTGGTTTTCTTGTTTGTTGTTTAATCATTTTTTTATCCTTTCATACCCAAACCTTCTTGAATAACCACATCCAAGGGTTTATGCGGGCTATTATACTATCTATTTTTCGGACTAAATCCTATTTCTTACCAGCTTTACCAGCTTTACGTCTGATGTATTCACCTTCGTATTTAATACCTTTTCCTTTGTATACTTCAGGTGGACGTTTAGATCTGATTAACGCTGCAACATCACCAACAGTTTGTTTATTAGAACCTTTTACAGTGATTTTTGTGTTAGCTTCAACTGTGATAGTAATTCCTTCTGGAGGAACGATATCTACTGGGTGAGAGTAACCTAAAGCCATATTCAAAGTTGTACCTTGCATTTGAGCTCTGTAACCAACACCGTTGATTTCTAATTTTTTAACAAAACCATCTTTAACACCAGTAACAGCGTTAGCTACTAATGTTCTTGATAAACCGAATAAAGCATCAGTTTCTCTAGATGTTCCAACTTTTGATAAGATAATATGATTATCTTCAACCTTAACAGCGATTTCTGGACGAACGTTAACAACTTCAGTTCCTAAAGGTCCTTTAGCTGTAACAACTTGTCCTTCTATTTTAACCTCTACGCCTTGAGGAATTTCAATAGGTTTTTTACCAATTCTTGACATTTTTAATTTCTCCTTTGGTATATTCAATACTTACAGTCAAATTTTTCTACCAATTATATTTGACCATTTAACTTCACTAATTTTAAATTAGTAAACGTAGCAAAGAACTTCGCCACCAACGTTTTCTTTTCTAGCTTTTCTATCTGTTAACAATCCTTTTGGAGTTGAAACAATAGCTACACCTAAACCGCCTAAAACTTTTTGTAAGTTTTTAGCTTTAGAATAGTGTCTTAAACCTGGTTTAGAAATTCTTTCTAATTTTGTAATAACAGGTTTGTGATTAGCATCATATTTCAAAGTGATGTTAATAACTTTGAATTTGCCATCTTCTTTTACTGCATAATCAGCAATATAACCTTCTTCTTTTAAAACTTTAGCTAATTCAAGTTTTAATTTTGAAGCTGGAACTTCTACAGTTTCATGAGAAACCATACAAGCATTTCTGATTCTAGTTAGCATATCTGCTATTGGATCTGTCATTGACATAGTTTTCTTCCTTTACTACTACAGGACTTACCCACAGTTATAGGCAGTATCCATACTATATTACACCGCTTGCTGGATTAATTTTGCTTCCACACAGTCAATATGAGAAACTTATTCCAGTAGTTCGGAACTGTATACAATAATATTACAATAAATAAACAATTTTACAAGCATGTGTTATCAAATATTAAGGGCATTACTTTATCTGTTTAAATTACCAATCTTGTAATTGTTCTATTATTGAACTAATATTCTTAGCTTCAGAATCACCTATACCATCTATAGCAAAAATTTGCCCATTTTTAGTATTCAAAATACAAAATTCATGACAAGAATTTTCAAAATTAACTGCTGCATTTGCTTCTTCCATAGTTGCATAAGATCTATATCCTGAAGCATTTTTTCCATAAAAATTATATTTTGAAGTATATTCTTGATTACTTTTAATAGGCTCAAATGCTGTTTCAAACATCTCAGAATATGGACAATCTGCACCGGTAAAATATATTACCAATTTTTTACCGGTAAAATAATCTTTATATTCACTTTTTGTCTTCAAATAGGTTAAAGTATCAGATTTTAAAGTTTTAAATGAATAATTAACTCCTGATATTCCTTCTAAAGTCGGATATTCTGAACTATTTGAATTTTTTATAATTCGACTCGTTTCTACAGCAGTCTTTGGAACCTTTGTAGATTTTGGCTTCATAATAGAAATCAATGTAAATACTGTAAAATATAGGGAGTTTAAAAATATGCTCACCACAAGAGATGCTCCACCCCAGATGCGTTGTACCTCTCTAAAATGTTCTAAATTCTTCCACTTTTTTGTACCGTAAAAAGACCATTCATTACCTTTAAAACCCATATATATGCTTAATGCTATTATTAAAAGCCAAAACAAAAAACCTAAAAAGAAAAAAGATAATATAAAACATATTACTTGAAGAAGGAATATTGGCCAAACACTTGCCCAAGCGCCATTAAAAATAGCCCAAATCCAACCAAGGAAAAAAGCGCCCCAATTAAAACACCTTAATTCCGCATTGATATCTGCAATTGTATCATTTTCAATAACTTGTCCATCTTCCGCGTAATGCATAACCTATCAAACTCCTTAATTTAAGAATGCCCAATTATAACATTTTATATTAACGCTGGTCAAATTAATTTAAAAAAGAGTGGCATTTAAACCACTCTTTTAATCTTATTAACAAATTTTGGCTGACAAACTACCAGCTTGCTTTTGTAACACCTGGTAATAAACCTTGGTGAGCCATTTTTCTTAAACAAATTCTGCACAAACCGAAATCTCTATGAAAACCGTGAGGTCTGCCACAGATAGAACATCTGTTGTGAAGTCTTACTGTTGGGTATTTTCCGGCAGCAGCAAGTTTTTGACGTTTAAGTTCTTTGTTAATCATCGCTTTCTTAGCCATGAATTTCTCCTATCTTGTACTTATTATTTTTTACTACCTTTGAATGGCATACCTAAGAGTCTTAATAACTCTCTTGCCTCTTCATCTGTTTCAGCAGTTGTGATAACTGAAACATTCATACCCTTAACTAAATCTACTTCTTCATAAGTGATTTCAGGGAATAAAGCTTGTTCTTTCAAGCCCATTGTATAATTTCCACGACCGTCAAAACTTTTTGCGCTGATACCACGGAAGTCTCTGATTCTTGGTAATACAACACAAATTAATTTTTGTAAGAAATCATACATTCTTTCGCCACGCAATGTTGCCATTGCTCCAACCGGCATACCTTCTCTTAATTTGTATGAAGCAATTGATTTTTTAGCTTTTGTAACTACTGCTTTTTGACCAGCAATTTTTGTTAATTGAGCTTCAATTGATTCTGCAATTTTTGAGTTGTGAGAAGCTTCACCTACACCCATGTTCAAAACTATTTTAACTAATCTTGGAACTTGATGATCATTTTTGTAACCGAACTTTTCTTTCAAAGCTGGAACTACTTCTTCAACATATTTTGATTTTAAGTTTTTTGTTACTGTCATTTTTCTTTTCCTTTACTATTGGTATTAATGTCGTAATTTAATTACACATTAAGCATCTAGTTGTTCACCGCATTTTTTACAAACACGTACTTTTTTACCATCGATAACTTTCATTTCTACTCTTGTTGCTTTTTCGCAAGCTGGACAAATAATCATAACATTTGAAGATTCAATTGGAGCTTCTAATTTGATTAATCCACCTTGGATACCGGCAGCTGGTTGAGGCTTTTGAGCCTTAGTAACCATGTTAGCACCTTCAACAATAACTTTGCCTTTTACGGTGTCAACTTTTTTGATGTTACCGATTTTTCCTTTATCTTTACCTGCAATAACAACGACTCTGTCGCTTGTTTTTACATGTAAATTTTTCTTATCTTTGTTTGTCATTTCTTTCTCCTGGTTTTTAACTTTCATGGACTGACCATGATGGTCTATTACATGGTTATGCCCCTTTCGGGATCCTGAAACAAGTTCAGGATAATCTGTATTTTAAACCCGCATTTGCAGGTTTAAAAACTAGATTACTTCCGGTGCAAGAGAAACGATTTTCATATAACCTTTGTCTCTTAATTCACGAGCAACAGGTCCGAAAACACGTGTACCTCTTGGGTTGCCGTCTTTGTTAATAATAACTGCAGCATTTTCATCAAATCTAATAACTGAACCGTCATTACGTTTGATATCTGCTTTAGTTCTTACGATAACAGCACGTACAACTTCACCTTTTTTCACAGCCATATTTGGAGTCGCATCTTTTACAGAAGCTACGATTTCATCGCCAACTGCTGCAAATTTTTTATTTGAGCTTCCCATAACACGGATACATAATAATTCTTTTGCACCTGTGTTATCTGCTACTACTAGTCTTGTTTCTTGTTGTATCATTTTTCTTTCCTTTTAGTATGTTTTACTTCTTTTTGCCTCTCATTACTCATTGGTAATGTTGCGGTATTGAATCTTAAGCAAACTATCTTGCTTTTTCCACTACTTCAGCTACAACCCAACGTTTGTCACCTGAAATTGGTTTTGATTCAACGATTCTAACGATATCGCCTTCGTTACAAACGTTTTGTGCATCATGTGCTTTATAATGTTTATTTGATTCAATAATTTTTTTGTATCTTGGATGTGGTTCATAGTCAGCAACTTTAACAACTACTGTTTTATCCATTTTATTACTAACTACCATTCCTTGTTTTTCTTTTTTAGGCATTTTGTACCTCTTTTTCTGTTATTACTGTTTTTGCTTGAGCGATAAGTTTCTTAGTTTTAGAAATACTTGCTGTATTTTCTAATTTGTGAGTTGAAAGTTGCAATCTAGCTTCTAGTAATTGTTTCTTCCAATCAACAATAGCACTTTGTAACTCATCTACTGTTTTTTCACGCATTTCACTTAATTTCATTGTTTATTTTCCTTTATCTTGTTTACTCACCTTATGCCGACCAAGGGTTGCCCCCTCGTTAAGGCGGGTTAACTTATTTTGCTTGTTCTCTTGGTTGTTCTACGATTTTAACTTTGATAGGTAATTTTTGTGCTGCTAATTCTAATGCATGAACTGCAACGTTTCTATCATAATAGTCAAGTTCGAATAACAATCTATTTGGTTTTACAACTGCTACCCAGTATTCTACGTTACCTTTACCTGAACCCATACGAGTTTCAGCAGGTTTTGCTGTAATTGGTTTATCTGGGAATATTTTAATCCAAACGTTACCGCCACGTTTGATTTCACGAGTCATTGCACGACGTGCAGCCTCGATTTGACGGCTGGTAATCCAACCTGGCTCTAATGCTTGTAGAGCATATTGACCGAATTCAAGTTTTGTACCTCTTGTTTCAGTACCTTTCATTCTGCCTTTCATCATTTTGCGGTATTTAGTCTTTTTAGGCTGTAACATTATATTTTGCTCCTATTATTTTTATACCTACTAGCTTTGTGTTGTTGTTTCAACATTTCTGCTACGTCTTGGACGTCTTGACCCTTTTTCAGAGTTGTCCTTACCACTTTTTAATTTGATGTTTTTGTCTGCTTTTTCGCCTGGCATTAAGTTACCTTTGAAAATCCAAACTTTTACACCAATTTTACCCATAATTGTATCAGCTTCTGCAAAACCGAAATCTACATCTGCTCTAAGTGTTTGAAGAGGAATTCTTCCTTCTTTTGCCCATTCAGAACGAGCGATTTCTGCTCCACCTAAACGTCCTGATACCATAACTTTGATACCTTGAACACCTGATCTCATTGTTCTTTGCATTGCTTGTTTCATCGCACGACGGAACGCAATACGTTTTTCTAATTGTTGTGCAATAGATTCTGCAACTAATTGTGCATCTGCATCAATTCTTGCTACTTCTACTACGTTGATGATTACAGGTTTGCCAATATATTTTGTTACTTCTTGACGAAGCTCATCAATACCTTGTCCGCCACGACCAACAACTATACCAGGTTTTGCTGTTACAACTGTGATTGTTGTATTTTGTGCTTTTCTAGCAATCCAAATTTTAGATACGCCAGCTGCATATAGTTTTTTCTTAACGAATTTTCTAATTTTAGCATCTTCTGCTACGAATGTTTTGTAGTCTTTCCATTTTGCATACCAGGTGCTAGCCCAGTCTTGGATGATTCCTACTCTAAATCCGGTTGGATGTGTTTTTTGTCCCATTTTATTACTTTCCTATTTTGTTGTATCACTAACTATTAATGTAAGGTGTGATGTACGTTTCATTCTTGAATACATACGACCTTGAGCTCTAGTTCTTGCACGTTTGTATGTAACACTTTCATCAGCAAAGATTTGTGAAATCTTTAATGATTCAGCACTTACGCCGTATTGTTCGCGAGCGTTCGCAACTGCAGCTTTCAAGTTCTTTTCAACTACTCTTGCTGCAAAATAAGGCATAAAACGTAACATATCTTGAGCTTCGATAACAGCTTTACCTCTTACTTCGTTGATTACTCTACGAAGTTTTCTTGCTGTCATTTTTATGTCTGTTTGTCTTGCTTTTGCTTCCATTTTTTTTATCCTTTATTTAATATAAATATCACTTTGGATTATTTGTACTAACCTCTTTTTGCAGTCTTATCTGAACCTGCGTGACCTTTAAATAGTCTTGTTGGAGCAAATTCGCCCAACTTGTGTCCAACCATTTGTTCTGTAATATAAACAGGTACGTGAGTTTTACCGTTGTGTACAGCAATTGTATGGTTTAACATATCAGGTACAATCATTGATGCTCTTGACCAAGTTTTGATAACTTTCTTTTCTGAGTTAGCATTCATTTTGTCTATTTTCTTTTGTAGAGCTTCTTCTACATATGCACCTTTTTTTAATGAACGTGCCATTTATTTCTCCTTTTACTTTTTTGTGAATTTGGTGGGAGAAAAGTAATTAAATTACTTTTTCTCCACTACCTTAATTATCTTGATTTTCTTCTTCTAACAATTAACTTATCAGAAGCTTTGCCTTTTTTACGAGTTTTGTAACCAAGAGCAGGTTTACCCCAAGGTGTTTTAGGGTGTCCACCAGGACCTGTTTTACCTTCACCACCACCGTGTGGGTGATCGCAAGGGTTCATAGTTACACCACGAACTGTTGGTCTGATACCCATATAACGTTTTCTACCAGCTTTACCGATTGATAAGTTTTTGAATTCAGAATTGCCTAGCATACCAATTGTTGCCATACATTCTTTTCTTACCATTCTCATTTCGCCTGATGGAAGTTTGATTGTTACATAGTTACCTTCTTTTGCCATAACTTGAGCAGCATTACCAGCAGCTCTTACCATAACTCCGCCACGACCTGGATTTAATTCAATGTTGTGTACAATTGAACCTAATGGAATCAATTCTAGTGGAAGTGCGTTACCTGTTTGTACAGGAGCTTCTGGACCACTAACGATTACATCACCTACGTTTAAACCTTCTGGAGTTAAGATATATCTTTTTTCACCATCTGCATAGAAACATAGTGAAATTCTTACGTTTCTGTTTGGATCGTATTCAATAGTTTTAACTGTTGCAGGTACGCCAAACTTTTCTCTTTTAAAATCGATTACACGGTATGTTCTTTTTACACCGCCACCTTTATGACGACATGTAATTCTACCTGTATTATTTCTTCCTGCTGTTTTTTTCAATGATTTTAACAATGATTTTTCAGGAGTTGATGTTGTGATTTCTTGGTAATCACTTTTTGTCATGCCTCTTTGTCCCGGAGACGTCGGATTAATTTTTCTAATAGCCATTTTCTACACTCCTATGAATTCTAATGGTTCGCCATCAATTGTTACGATAGCTTTCTTACTTGAATCTGTTCTACCAAATTTATATCCCATTCTTTTTTCGTGTGATGGCATATAAACTGTTCTTACTTTTTTAACTTTTCTTCCTGGAAAAGCTAATTCTACAGCTTTAGCAATTTCTACTTTTGTTGCATCTTTTCTAACTTCGAAAGTATATTGTGCATTTTCTGTTGCTGCCACTGATTTTTCTGTAATTAATGATCTTTTAATTACGTCATATAATTTTTCTGTTTCTTTACTCATTATTGTAACCTTTCTGTAATTTCATTTACAGCAGATTCAGTCATAACAACAAAATCAGCTTCCAATAAATCTTTCACATTTAAGTTTGTAGGCAATAAAAGTTTTACACTTGGAATATTTCTTGCTGATAATTCTAAGTTTTTATTTTCTTCAGCTTTTGTATCAGCTACAACTAAAACTTTTCCGCTTACGTTTAATGATTTTAACGCACTAACCATTAATTTTGTTTTTGGTTCTGCAATTGTTGAGAAATCTTTTACTACAACCAATTGAGCTTCTCTTGCTGACAATGCTGATTTAAGTGCTAATTGTCTAGCTTTTTGAGGCATATTGAATGCATAGCTTCTTGGTTTTGGTCCAAAGATTACACCACCACCAGCGAATAATGGAGAACGTAGAGAACCTGCTCTAGCTCTACCTGTACCTTTTTGTTTCCAAGGTTTTTTACCGCCGCCTGCTACTTCTGCTCTTGTTTTTGCACAAGCTGAACCTTGACGAGCATTATTTAATTGTCTTCTTAATGCTAAGTGCATTACATGTAAATTAGGTTCTACTCCGAAAACACTTTTTTCTAATGTGATTTCGCCTAATTTTTCACCATTTGTACTTAATATTTCTTTTGACATTTTAATTTTTCCTTTTATCTCTTACTACTGCCTGTTACCCCTTTCGGTTTCCCGTTTTATATGGCAACTCGGGATTTTTAAAACTTTTCTGTTCGTCTGGTATTTACTAATTCCATTTTGTTCTTGTAGGAACGATTGTTACTAATCTTCCTTCACAGCCAGGAACTGATCCTTTTACTAACACGATTCCGTTAGCTGAATCAACTTTTACTAATTTTAATTTAGTAATTGTAACTCTTTCATTACCCATGTTACCAGCCATTCTTTTTCCTTTGATAACACGGCTTGGAGTTGTACCTGCACCGATTGAACCAGGTTCTCTGTGGTTTTTAGAACCGTGAGCCATAGGTCCTCTTCCAAAGTTCCATCTTTTTACTGTACCTTGGAAACCTTTACCTATTGATTTACCTGTTACATCAACTTTTTCAACATTATCTAATACTGATAATTCAACTTTATCGCCTACTTTGTAATCTTGTGGATTATCTACTCTGAATTCTTGTAGATGTCTGTAGTTTGATAAGTTATTTTTCTTGAAATGACCTAATTGAGCTTTTGTCAAGTGTTTTTCTTTAGCTGCTACAGTACCAACTTGGATAGCGTTGTAACCATCAGTTTCTACTGTTTTTACTTGAGTTACTACAGTTTCGTCAACTTTAATAACTGTTACAGGGATAGCCAAACCTTGTTCATCAAAGATTTGAGTCATTCCAACTTTTTTTCCTATTACACCTAGTGTCATATTCTACCTTTCTAGCTCGCTCGTGTTTAGTTTAACCCAGAAGGTTTCCCTACTTTCGAGTTTGCATTTTCTCTTGCGAGCGCTACTTGCTTACTGTTCTTTTACCTCTTGAAGGACTTTCACCTTCCATACCGCCGATGGGTATGTAGTAGATCACATTATTTATGCATAATGCTTATTCAATTTTCAGTGACTGGAATCTTAGCAAACTATCTTGCTTCGATATCTACACCAGCCGGTAAATCTAATCTACGTAACTCTTCCATTGTCTGTTGAGTTGGTTCGTATATATCGATAATACGTTTATGTGTTCTCATTTCGAAATGTTCACGAGATTTTTTATCTACGTGTGGTGAACGTAATACGCAATATATACGTCTTTTTGTAGGTAAAGGAATAGGGCCAGCTACTTTAGCGTCTGTTCTTTTTGCTGTTTCTACGATTTTTTCAGCAGATACATCAATTAGTTTGTGATCATAAGCTTTCAAACAAACTCTGATTCTGTTTTTCTTAGTGCTACTTGCCATTTGCATTCCTTTTTCTTTTTATGTACTACACTCAGCAAAGGGTTTAATCTCTGCCACCACTTGAAGTTCGCTATTCAAAAATATTTCGGATATTTTACTTACTATACTTCAAGCATATATATCTTAAGATAAACAAAACACACTGTCAACCGTGTTTTTCCATGTTTGTTTAGTTTTGTAACAATCTGTTTTGCTTGTTTTTTGGAAAATTTATCTACTGTTTTTTAGATGATAAATCTTCTCCAAATAATGAACTTATTTGTTTATTATTATAAATATTTTGTTCAATTCTAGAAGCTTCACTATCTGCATATTTAACTGCTTCTTGTAAATTTGTCGGTAAATCACGTTTTGGATTTGCCATTGACTTAAATTGTTCAAAAAACAATTTCATACCATTTGATAATTTATATTTAAAAATTTCAAAATTTGAGTAACCACTTCTTGCTAAATTTTGAGAATTTGCATTGTATGCAGTTCTCAAATTATCTCGTTGTGATGCTTTATTAAGAGAAGTATCAAAGATTTTCACTTGGTTCTGAGTAACCTTTCTAGCTTCTTGAGATACCGGAATCACCTTAAAGGCATTTTTACTCGGTAGATATTCAATATCAAAGTGTTTATTCTTTGCCTGTTCAGATATCACTTCTCGTAAACCTTCAACAGCACTGTTGATAGATGATTTTTTTGTCAAATATTCAGTTAACTGAGACATAGCCTCTGGATTTGGTTTTTTAAAAGCCATACCAAAATTTGGTTGGGTTGATGGGGTATTGTTTCTAATTTGCATTTTTATATCCTTAAATATTTACTATTTACACTATATTGCAAAACACATAAATATATTTTTTGCTAAATTTGCCTTGTTATTTTTACAAACTTAACAAACCTAAAAGACACTATGTATAAACATAGTGCCTTTTAGTATACATAAATTGCATCTAAACAAACTTTTAATCTTTAAAAGCATCATTAATTAGCTTATGTTTATTTATTCTTTTTTCTGCAACTTTTTCCAAAGCTGTTGCATCTTCAGCTGCGAAAATTAAATTCTCCGGTAGTGAATATTTTGGATTCATTTTTACCTTCAATCTACCTTTTATAATTTCAAAAAACATCTTGCCAATTACTTTTGCCTTTTTAAAATTTGATCCGCTTTTTTCTGCAAGTTCCCATTCTTTTTCTAAATTCGCTCTAATCTGTTTTAGAGGAGTTAACCTTCCTCCTACATCACCTTTATATGTCAAAGTTGTAGCTACAGCTTGAGCATCAAGAGTCTTTGGAACAAGTAAAATTTCATCACCAACACTACTATATTTAATATCAAAGTGTTTGTTGTGCATTTGCTCACGTCTTATTTGTTCAATACCTTTTTTAACCAACGAAGGTTTACGTTTTTTAGTAACATATTTTGTAAAAGATTGCATATCATCAGGTTTCAAAAACGCCATTCCAAAATTTGGCTGAGTTGATGAGGTATTATTTCTAACTTGCATAACGAGTTCCTTTCTATGAGATTTAAAAACTTAGTTACTCCTTAAAAGCATCTTCTATAATTTTGTCAAACTTTAGAATTTCATCTAATTCTTTATCCAACATCGTAGCATCTTCTGAAGCATAGAGTAAATTTTTCGGAAGACAATATTTTGGATTATCTTTTATAAACTTTTTAAGATTATGTTCAGCCAAAAATACTCTATAACGTCCTACTAACTTTTGATACCAAGATGTACTTGTATTTAACAATGCCTTTTCTTTTTTTAAATTTTTTTGCATTATTGTTAATTGAGTTTCTCTATCAGGCATATCCTTCGGATATTTTATATCTCTAAATAGCTTAGATGCATCTGCTGAATTTGGTCTTATCATTATGCCTTCAGTATCCCCATCATAAGCATGCCAAATATCAAAGTGCTTATTGCTTTTCTGTTCTTTTATTATCTGTTCAAGCCCTTTTCCTATAAGAACATTATTTTTTTCGTTTTCTGTAACAAACTTTTTAAATTTATCCATTTGATTAGGCTTCACAAATGCCATACCAAAATTTGGCTGAGTTGGGGTAATTGTTCTAACTTGCATAAATTTGACTCCTTTTATTTTCAATAAATTTTAAGTTGAAAGAAACAAATTTTTGCTACTCACATATAAATTACTTTACAAAAGTTTTTATTTGTTCAATCTTTTCTAATGAGTCACTTTCAATATAAATTCTCAAAAGAGGTTCAGTTCCTGAAGGACGGACTAAAATCCAAGTTGTTCCATCTTCTAAATATAATTTAACACCATCTTTAAAATCTTTTTTAGCTATTTTTTGAGAAGCTATAACTTCATAATTACTAAATTTTTCTAATACAGGTTTAACTTCATCTTGGCTATCTAGCTTTTTGTCAACTCGAGTATTATGGAACTTACATCCTACAAATTGTTCCAAATCTCTTTGTAATTGAGTCAAAGTTTTATTTTCATAAGCCATAGCTTCTAAAATCAATAGATTTGCAAGGATTCCGTCTTTTTCCGGAATATGACCTTGAATACTTAAACCTCCTGATTCCTCTCCTGCAATTATTGGATTGTATTTGCGCATAGCTTCACCAACGTGTTTAAAACCTACAGGTGTCTCAATAACTTCTACACCAAGTTTTTCTGCAACAATATTCAACATTAAACTTGCACCAACTGTTTTAACTAAACAACCAGAATAATTTTTATTTTTCTTAAGGTGCATCAACAAAATTGCAATAATTTCATTTGGTGTTACATATTCACCATGTTCATTTATTACACCGAATCTATCTGAATCTCCATCATTTGCAAAACCTACATAATCTTTATGTGATTTAACATATTCAATTAACTCTCCTAAAAATTGAGGTTTTGGTTCTGGCATTCCACCACCAAAATTTGGATCATGGTACATGTGAATACTATCATATTTAATATTTTTATCTGACAATAATTTATCAAAATAACCAATACTTGCGGCATACAAACCATCAAAAATAATATGAGTTTTTAATTCTTTTATTTTTTCAAAATCAATAATTTCTTTTATTCTTTTAAAATAGTTTTGCGAAAAATCTGTATAAATCAATTTACCTTTAATATGAGAATTAAAATCTTTTCCTAAATTTGCAACAATTTCATCAGTAATATCACTTGTTGCAGGACCCGCATAATCTGGAATAAATTTAATACCAAGGTATTCCGGAGGATTATGTGATGCTGTAAACATAATCGCACAAGCATCTAAATATTTTGCATTAAATGCCAATACTGGAGTTGGCAAAACTTTATCACTATATAAAACTTTAAAACCTAAGTCTTTTAAAATTTCAGCACATTGCATTGAAAATTCTTTAGCCATATTTCGTGGATCATAACCTACAATAATAGTTTTATAAATCCCATAAGTATCAAAAACATATTTTCCAATAGCCTTCGATACAATTTCAACATTTTCAGAATTGAAATCTTTTCCTACTACAGCTCTCCAACCATCAGTCCCAAATTTTATATTACTCATATTCAGCTTTCCTTCTCTCTTAATTTCTGATATAATTCTAATTGAAATATGGAGCTAAGTAAATATGAATTTCGAATCCGTAAAAAATATTGCATACCTAGAGCCTCAAAATTCATTTTCTGAAATTGCAAAAGATGAATTCTGCAACAAATATGGAATAAAAAGTTTTTCTACTCCTATAAAAACCATTAAACAAATTGTAGATTATGTATCTCAAAATCAAGTAGATACATTAGGAGTTTTGCCTGTAGAAAATACTCTTGACGGAACTATCAGAGAATCTTTAGATTGCTTAATAGCTGAGGAAAATCAAAATATTAAAATCATATCTGAAATAGTTTTACCGGTTGAATATTGTTTATTATCTAAAACTACAGAATTCTATAGTATTACAGGATTGATTGCAACACCAAGACTTATTGGTAAATGTCAGGAATTTATAAATAATGAATTACCTAGACATTTAAATATAATTGAAAAAGCTTCAATGCTTGAATCTGCACAAGATTTAAGAAATCATAATTTGACTTATGCTTCAATCGGCAACAAAAAAATTGCAGAAACTTGTATGCTAAATATTCTAAAAGAAAACATTCACGATGACAAAAATAACCATACAAGATATGTACTAATTGGAAATATTGAAACTGATATTACTAATAACGACAAAACTACAATCGCATTCAAAACTGCTAATAAACCTGGAGCGTTATTAGAAATTTTAAAAGTATTCCTAGAAAATAATGTAAACCTTTCTTATATTTCATCAAGACAATCGAAATATAATGAAAATGAATATATTTTTATAGTAAGCCTTGATGGACACATAAAAGAACCTAAAATTAAAGAAACTATTGATAAAATTATCCCTATAACATCTTTCTTTAAAAACCTGGGTTCTTATACAAACGGCCAAATAAAATAGAAAATAAAAAAAGAAGATTTAAATAATCTTCTTTTTTTATTTATTTAAATTTTTAAATTAATTCTCCGTTTAAGTACCAAGTTTTCACACCAGTTATTTTAACATTAACAAATTCACCGGTTAAATCTTTATCATAAG
The DNA here is from genome assembly GCA_905215335.1 of uncultured bacterium. Taxonomy (GTDB): domain Bacteria; phylum Cyanobacteriota; class Vampirovibrionia; order Gastranaerophilales; family Gastranaerophilaceae; genus Zag111. The sequence goes on from CAJMPQ010000001.1 coordinate 115,800, forward strand.
GGATATGAACAATTTTATTATTTCTTGTTCTACCTGTTATAACATTTTTACCTTTATGATTTTCAAAGTTTTCAATCAAGACCTCCATTTCTCTACCAAGATATTTTTTATTAGAGGCTAAACAACATTTTCTATTTTGTTCGTTTAAACGAGCTAATCTTTCAAACTTTGTATCTTCATCAATATATTTATCAACCCATTTTGCGGCCACAGTTTTTTCTCTTGGTGAGTATGCTGCAGTATTTGAATAATCCAATCCTAGCTCTTCCATTGCAGTTAAAGTTTCAACAAATTGTTCTTCTGTTTCACCAGGGAAACCTGCGATAAAATCACTTGTTATAGTTACATCAGGAACCATTTTTCTAACTTTTTCAGCAATTTTAAAATATGTTTCTCTATCATAACGTCTGTTCATTTTCTTTAGAACTTCACTACTTCCTGACTGCATTGGAATATGGAAATATTCACAAACTTTATCTAGTTCAACTGCTGTTTCAATTAATTCATCTGTAATATCTGTTGGATATGATGTTACAAAACGAATTCTAAATTTACCTTCAATAGCATTAACTTCTCTAAGCAAATCTGCTAATCTATAATTTCTGTCTTTAAAATCTTTACCATAACTATCCACATTTTGTCCTAAAAGTGTAATTTCTTTAAAGCCAGAATTTAGAGCATCCTTCACTTCTTTCAAAATTGTTTCAGGTAATCTTGAACGTTCTCTTCCTCTTGTATATGGAACGATACAATATGTACAGAAATTATTACAACCTTCTGTTATCGGAATCCAAGCATTTACAGATTTCACTCTATTAATCTTGAATTGTACTGCTTTATCATCTTCTGTAGCATTTGTTTCTTCACATTCACAAACCTTTTCACCTTCATTAATCTTTTTAATAATATCAGGTAACGAATAAATTTTATGAGTTCCTAAAACAAAATCTACATAATGAGCTCGTTTAAATATTTGTTCAGCTTTTTGTTGCGCTACACAACCACAAAAACCTATTTTCAACTCAGGTCTTGATTTTTTCCATTTTCCCCAAGTCCCAATTAAACTATAAGCTTTATCTTCACTTAATTGACGAATTGAACAAGTATTTACCATCAATAAATCAGCTTCTTTTGGTTTGTCAGTTTCTTCATAACCGAAATTTGAAAGCATACCAAACATACGTTCAGTATCAGATTTATTCATTTGACAGCCCATTGTTTCTATATAAACTTTTTTCATTATCTTCCTTTTCCATAACTTTTACTAATATACTTTTATATTATACAAAAAATACTGGTTGTAAAATCAAAGCTAATGAATAAATTTGACTTGCTATAAAAATTTAAGATAAAATAAAATCAAAGTGGAGATTTTATGAAAAGATTTCAAACATTTTTAATTGCAACATCACCATTATTAATAATTTTATTAGTTGGACTATTTTTATACCTAATATTTAGCCCTGTACCTAATATAAAAAAGATATGTAAAAATTTAGAAATTATAGACGTCAATATTGATCACAACCAAGCACTTGATGTTTTTGAATACTCTAAAAAAAATAATATAAAAATACCAAATACTATCATAAATTTTGACACACATAGCGATGTTTATTTATATCAAGCAATAAATAAGGACGACGGAGCCCAAATCTATAATTGGTTAAATGAATTCTTTGCTAAATATCCTGAAGCAAAAGATTTATATTGGGTTATGCCCGAAGATGAAGCAAAATATAAACCATTACAAAATGTATTTAAAGCGAAAGAAAAAAATAATGACATCATTTTATATGGAAATGTAAATAAAAACCCAAATTTAGTTAATCCTGAAGTAGATATTGAACCTTATACACAATATCTTTATGTAGATTTAAATAGTGGCTATGTAAAAGAAATGCCACAAAACGAACTCGAAAAACTTCCTACAGATCCTAAAAACCCTAAATATAAAGTCTTTCGAGTAATTACTTGTACTCAAAACTCTCTTCCTAATTTTAAGAATAAAGATGTGATTCTTAGTATTGACGGAGATTATCTAAGTAATTCAGGATATGATACACCATTAAATTTCGGACACAATCAAGATTACTTAGAGTGTAAAAATGAAATATTTAAATTATTAAAAACAATTAAAAAGAAAAACATACAACCTAACATTATTACTTTAACAATATCTCCACCATATATTCCTGAAGAAAATTTGGATACAATATATAATTTTTTTGAAGATTTCCTTAAACACTCAGGAAAAAATGATATAATTCAAGAATATTCAAGAAAATCTAATTACAAACAAGTAAAATCAAAATTTAAAAAGAAATATTCTTCAATATAAGGACATAGATTTAATAAAATATGAATGTGAGAACAAAAATTCTAATATCAATAATCCCACTGCTTGTAATTTCCACAATTATAAGCATCTATTTTACAGTTTCAACTCATATATTTCAAATAAAATCAATTACTAAAAATCTAAAACTTATAGATATAAACAAAGACCATAACCAAGCTTTAGACACAATTGAATACGCAAAAGAAAATAATATTGACATTCCAAGCACAATTATTAATTTTGATACTCATAGCGATGTATTTTTATTTCAACAAATTGATAAACAAAAAGGTGCTCAAATTTCAAATTGGTTAAATGAATTTTTTGCAAAATACCCAAATGCAAAAGAATTATATTGGGTTATGCCTGAAGAAGAAGCGATATATCCAAATTTACAAGAAATGTTTAAACAAAAAGATCCAATTGAAGAAATAATGTTATATGGAAATTCGCAAAAAGAGAGCAAGAACATAAACCCTAATGTTCAACAGATTCCTTATGTTCAATATTTTCTTATAGATACTAACTCCGGTTATACCAAAGAAATCGCTAACTCTAGTGATACAAATAAAAAACTACCATTAGATCCAAAATTTCCAAAATACAAAAAAATTAAAATTACAACTTGTACAATATCCACATTACCAAATTTCAAAAATCAAGAAGTAATATTAAGTATCGATGCTGATTATATAAGTAATTCTGGATTTGACACTCAATTATTTTTCACTAATAACAGAGATACTGCAAGTATAAAACAAGAAACAAATAAAATCCTAACTAACTTAATAAAAAAAGAAATTAAACCTTCAATCATATCATTAACGCTATCTCCAATATATGTTCCGGATGAAGATATTGATATTATCATGAAATTTTATGAAAATTTCTTAAAATATTCTGGAAAACAAGATAAACTTCAAATATACTCAAGACAAGCACGTAGTACTCAAAAGAAAGTTGGAGAAACTCAATACTATTCGTTTTAATAATAAAAGGGAAATTATGAAAAAGACTCAACAAATTTTAATATCAATGATTCCTTTAATTATAGTTTTAATAATAGGAATTTTTTACACAATATTTAAAACTGATATATTAATAATTAAAGATATTACAAAATACTCAAAAATAATTGACGCAAATAAAGATCACAACCAAGCGATTGATGTTGTTGAATTAGCACAAAAAAAGAATATAACAATACCAAAAACGATTATAAACTTTGACACTCATAGTGATGTATACATTGCACACTACGTTGTACCAGGATATGGAGCTCAAATTGCAGACTGGATAAATGTATTATTTGCAGAATTTCCAGAAATCGAAGAATTATACTGGGTTATGCCAATTGAAGAAATTTCAACTATTTCACAAAAAGGGTCATTTGTAATTAAAAATATAGAAACAGAACATTATCCACTATTCGGCAATACTCAAAAAGAACCTAAGTATGTCAACCCAAATGTAGATAAAATTCCATATATACAATATTTTAAACTAGATAGAAATACTGGTAGAATGACAGAATTCATATCTAAAAATGCTAAAGAAGAATTTGACAATTATAATAATAAAAACCCTCGCTACAGAAAATTAAAAATTATAACCTGTACAGAAAGTTCATTACCTGATTTTAAAAATAAAAATGTCATTCTTAGTATTGATGGGGATTACATAAGTAATTCAGGATACGACACAGGAATAGATTTTGAAAATAACCGAAATCCACAAGAAATAAAAGAAGCATTACTAAAAATGCTAAAAACAATCCAAAAATGTAATATTCGACCTGAAATAATTTCATTAACATTATCTCCTCATTATGTGCCAGATGAAGATAAAGAACAAATGTTAAACTTTTTCAAACATTTTATCTTTATTTCGGGGAAAAAAGATCCAATCCAAGAATACAAACGAGGATTTGACGTACCAACACTAAATGATAATGATCCATATAAATATAAAGTATTTTAATAAATTTAAAAAGGTTGGATATAAAATCCAACCTTTTTATTTATTCCTCAGTTAATGCTCTATCTAAACAAGCTTTCGGTGAATATTGCCATTCTCGATATGTAATTCGTCGAACTTTAAATCCACAGCGTTCCAAAATTGCTTGTTTTTTCATATTTGAAATGTTTTGTTTTTTAGAATCTTCCATACCATCTATTTCAACAATAAATTTATCATCTACAAGTAAATCTGCACTCAAGCCGGCTATATCTGCTCCGGCTATAACTTTGTGATCTAAATTTCTTATTGCTGTTGCAATCTCTTTTTCTAATTTATTTTTATAGATATTTTCATCTATTTCATTATTAGCTAAAGATTCTTTTCTTTCTTGATATTGTCTTATAAAAGAAACATAATTCCTAAAATGTCCTTCCGGCATTGTTTCAATATCGTGAGAAACAAAGTTTATACATTTACTTCTTGCCCTTGTAATTGCAACATTAAATAGATTTGGTTTTTGTAAGAATGTAATACTTTGCGGATATGAATTATTTGCAAATGCCCAAGACATAAGAATAATATCTCTTTCATCACCTTGGAACGTATGAGCTGTACCAATTTCAATCTGGTGTTTTTTAATCATATAATCTGATAAAACTTTTGGTACTGAGATTTTCAATTGCTCAACCTGAGCTCTAAATGGTGAAATAATACCTACTGTAACCGGTTTATCAGGATTTTTCCTTTCATCTTCAATAATAATTTCATGTAAAGTCTTAACTAAAGCTTCAATTTCAGGTAAGTTTCTTGTAGCATCCATATCTACTTTACCATCTGGAACCTTAATTAAATCCAATACATTATCTTCTGATGAATCTTTTTTCATCACACGAATTCTATCTGAATAAAATTCATGATTTGAAAAATTGATAATTGGAGGAAGACTTCTAAAATGTTCATCCAACATAACAGAATTCATTGAATAATAATCTGCTAAATCAAACATTGAATTAGTTCTAAATCTCCACATCAATTGATATTTATCAGGGATTCCATATTGGCTTAAGAATGATTGTTCTTTTGCCTTTTCTAAGAAAGACAAATGTGGTAATTGTTTATCATCACCAACAACAACTGTCTTCTTAGCTCTATACATAATAGGGAAACAACTTGCAATATCACATTGAGAAGCTTCATCAATAATCGCAACATCAAACATGCCAGGCTTTAGAGGCAATGAATCAGATACCGCATAAGTTGTAACACACCAACAAGGGAAAGCTTCCAATAATGGTTTAAAATCTTCTTCCTCTAATATTCTACTTTGAAGATTTTTACGACGCTCAACTAAAGACATTGCATGAACTTTAATTCTGCGTCTTTTCTTTTCATCTCTAAGAAGTGATTTTATAGCTTCCCTTCTTGTACTTTTTAGGATATTAATTGCTAGTTTCTTTTGCTTACGTTTCATTTGACGAATTTGTTCCATCATAACGTGTAAATTACCAGTTTTTTGAATATCAGATTCAATTTTACGTAATTTCCATTTTTGAGTAACAAAATCTAATTCAACTTTTAATCTATCTAAATTTTCAGGTTCAACTTCAAAATCTTTTATATCTAAGATTTTTTTCAACTGTCTTAGACTAGACATATTAGCAAAACTTGCAAAGAAACCTGATTTTTCCATATTATCAGATAATGATTTAATCACATCAGAAATACTATCAATTTCAGATTTTTTCAAAGCTCGTTTGATATATTGAAGCTCTCCAACATTCACAGCTTGTTGTTGAATTTCAGCCTTTAAATCATGCCAAGAGCGTTCAAGCTTAAGGATTTTTTCGCATTTAGCTTCAGTTTCACGCATACAATCCAAATGTTGTTTCATATCTTTTACATCTGCAAAAATATAATCTTCAACATCATCATCTAAATCAGCTTTTCCAGACAATAAATCTTGCAATTGCAAACTCAATTGTTTTTGGTAATTCATCCTACCGGCTCTTAAAGCAAGATAAGGTGCACCTAATTCATTCAATCTATCAGCAACAACATCCACAGCCTTATCCATACGAGATGCAACAAGAACTGTTTTGCCATTTGCAATTAAATGAGCAACTAAATTTACAATAGTTTGTGATTTACCGGTTCCCGGAGGACCTTGTACTGCAACAAACTTATTATTTTCAATATTTTTAATAACCTTTTCTTGAGAATCACTCAAGGCCAATGGAGTAATTGGATAAAATTCAGATTCGGTATCTCTTAAAATACTTTTATCAATTGTTTGAGTATATTCATCATTAATCACACTCAAAGTAGTTTCACGATATACACCACTTGGCTTTTCTGCAATTTGCATCAATTCATGTAAAACCCCAGCTGTTACTGATGGGCGTTTTGTTAAAATAATTGCACTTTGATATGTTACACAAAGTTTTTTAATATCAGCTACAGGTTTAGATTTTTGTTCTTGAAGCTCTTCATCAATAATTTCTTCTATATTTTCACCTGTAATTCTTAAATTATCAGCAACATCACGAGGCAAAACTTCATCTTTTTCAACGTTATCCTCATCTGCGTCTTCTGAAGAATCTTCAACAACTTCAATATCAGGAATTAGAGATTTTAAAGTAGTTAAGAAAATATCCATTTTCTCTTTTGTAATAGGAAGATCTGGCACAACATCCAAAATACCTTCCAAGAACAAATCTACTTCATCATCGTCATCACCTTTTTTCAAAAGAGCAGCTAAAGCTCCTGTATTTAATGATAAAATATCATCTTGTCTTACACAATTTATACTTACACCATTACGTTCTAACTTACAAGGAACATACAAAAGCGGAGTTAAAAATTCATTACGTTTTTTAGATTTACCGTTACGACCTACTAAAAACATATAACCATAAATCAGATATTTATCTTTAGTACTCAAATCACTCTGAATCATAAGCTCAGTTAAATTAGGATTTGAGCCATCCATTTTTAAATATTCTAACCCTTCAGTCAATAATCTTTCTTGATCTTTTAAGAAAATCCATTTATTATCCTTATCACCTTTTAAATTACGGAATGTAGAACTTTTAACTTCTTCTCTCACACAATCATGAAGATATTGACTTAACTTTTTTATAAAGCTGTTATTAAATGCTGAATTAAGTGCCTTAGTAGCTTCTTGTAACATATTTGCCCTTCTTACTTCAAAAAACTATTGTCTTCCATTTTATCCCATTTTACGCTAAAATCAATATATGAGCATCATCAATTTACAGGATAAAAATTTGTATTATATAGGTGGTGTTGTCAGAGACGAAATTCTTAACAGAGAATGCTTCGATATCGACATCACATATGTTGGGAATGCAATAGAATTTGCCAAAACAATTCCAAATGCCGAAATTGTACAAATAAATGAACCTTTTGGGACCGTAAGAATTAAATTAGACGGAAAAGAAATTGATATTGCTTCTACCCGAGGTGAAACTTATCCTCAAAAAGGACATCTTCCTGTAGTAGAAAATATTGGATGTTCATTAAAAGAAGATGTACTAAGACGTGACTTTACAATAAATGCTCTTGCTAAATCTACTTTAACAGAAGAAATCATTGATTATACAAACGGCCTTGCGGATATTAAAAATAAAACCCTAAGAATTCTACATGATAATAGTTTCATTGATGATCCGACAAGAATTGTTAGAGGTTTAAAATTTGCAATACGTTTTAATTTTGAATTAGATGAACATACTAAACTACTTCAGGATAAATATTTGCAAAACATAAATTATGATATGTCTTATAAAAGACTAAAAAAAGAATTGATTGAAACATTCAATTTAAATTCTCAAAAAGCTTTTGATAGATTTATAGAACAAAAAATTTATAAACTAATAGCTCCACAAGAATTTGAATTACCAAAAGCAAATTTGGAAGATATTATAAAAACATATAGTCCAAAAAACATTTGGATAATTTATGTTGGTTTACTTCCTAATATTTCATCATTACCACTTACCAAAAATGAGAAAAAAATTATTGAAGATTATATAAAATTACAAAAATTATCCTATAATTCAGATTACCAAATTTATAAAAATTTTGAAAACGTAAATCTGGAATCCATAATCATGTTCTACACAAAAAATCCTCAAATAGTAGAATATTACCTTAAAAACTTAAAACAAATAAAAATTGAAATAACTGGTAAAGACTTACTTGATTTAGGTATCAAACCAAATAAAGAATACCAAAAATGTTTTGATTACATATTGGAAGAAAAATTAAAAAATCCTGAGATTAAAAAATCTCAGGAAATTCAACTTGCTAAAAAATATTTTAAGATTTAAATTTTATTTTTTTATTCCAAATGTTTCTTGAATTTTTTCTAAATTACCGTTTCTAGTTTCAATATCAATAATATTATTAACAGCTTTAATCAATTCTTTCGATTCCGGACCTTTTCTAAAAGCAACAGCATAAGGTTCTTTTGAATATCTTTTTGGTAATAACTCTACAGAATTATCCTTCAAAGCCAAACCTAAAAGTATTGTATCATCAGAAACAATAGCATCCGCTTTACCGGCTTTTAGAGCCTTAAACGCATCCGGATAAGTTCTATAACCTAAAATTCCAACATTTGGAACCGCAGATCTTAAACTTCTTTCACTAGTAGATCCAAAAACAATAATTGCACGTTTTCCGTTCAAATCTCTAAGTGTTTTTATTTTACTTCCTTTTCTAACTAAAACAGCTTGTCCTGCTGTGTAATAAGGATTTGAAAAGTCTAAAATTTCTTCACGTTTTGGTGTAATTGACATCGTTGCAACAAGCATATCAATATCACCAGAATACAATTTCATCATTCTATCAGAAGCAGTCACAGGTACAAACTTAACCTTCTTATCACTTCCTAAAATACCTCTTGCAATAAGTCTTGATAAAGCTGCATCATAACCTGCGAAATGACCTTTTTCATCCATATATCCAAATGGATAAGTATCTGTCTTTACACCAACAACAAGTTTGCCTCTATTCATTATATTATTCAAATCATTTGTTAACGGTTCTTCAGATTTTTTACCACAACCGCAACAAATCAAAGTTACCAACATTAGTAATGAAATTATCTTTTTATACATATTTATTTTACCCTCTTTCAAATTCATCATACCTTATCAATCAAACAAGTCAAAAAAGTTAAGGATATTTATTTTTTTTAATTTTAAGCTATTATAACAATATGAAAACAATAACACTTATTGGAATGATGGGCTCTGGAAAAACAACTCTTGGATTATTATTATCTAAAGAGTTAAAATTTAATTTTGCAGATATTGATTCTATTATCGAGAATTCTGAAAAACAATCCATTTCAGAAATATTTCAAAAAAAGGGAGAACCTTATTTTAGGAACCTCGAACAAGCAACAATTAAAGAAACATTTCAAAATGAAAATCTTATACTATCACTGGGTGGTGGAGCGTTTGAAAACAAAGAAACACAAAATATATTGTTAAATAATTCATACGTGATTTATCTAAAAACTTCTGCGTCAACAATATTTGAGAGATTAAAAACAGATACATCAAGACCACTTCTTAATAAGGATAATTCTGCAGAAAAAATACAAAAAATAATCACCTCTAGAGAACATAATTACGAACTTGCACATAAAACTATTTTAACAGATAATAAAAAACCACAAGAAATAATTCAAGAAATTTTGGGAGTTTTATAATGGGACTATTAACTGTAAACATTAGAGAAAAAAATAAAAGTTATCCAATATTTATCAATAATTCTGACATTGAAAAGCTAAAACAATCCATACTTGAAGTTATTGAAAATAAAAATTATATAGTCGTTATAAGTCAAAAAGTCCATAAGCTTTATTCTCAAAAGCTTGATTTTCCAAAAGAAAAAACCTACGTTTTAAAAGATGGTGAAAATGAAAAGAATTTTAAAAACTATGAAAAAATTCTAGATTTTGCACTTTCAAAAAAACTAACCCGAGAAGATGCCATTATAGCTATTGGAGGAGGAGTTGTAGGGGATTTAGCAGGATATGTTGCATCAACTTATATGAGAGGAATAAATTTCATACAAGTTCCAACCACACTTTTAGCTTGCACAGACAGTTCCGTTGGCGGAAAAGTAGGAATCAATTCAAAATTCGGGAAAAATTTAATCGGAGCTTTTTATCAGCCAAAAGCCGTTTTTATTAATGTTAATTTTTTAAAAACCCTTGATGAGAGACAATTCAAAAGCGGATTGGGTGAAGTCGTAAAATACGGATTTATTGAAAAAAGCTGTAAAGCACAAGAGGAATACCATCTTATCAATTTTTTAACAGAACATTACCAAAAAATCCTAGCCAAGGATATATTAACTCTGATTGATTTAATCAAAATATGCATAAACTTAAAAATTTCAGTAGTTGAACAAGACGAAAAGGAAGGTGGCTTAAGAAAAATCCTTAATTATGGTCATACATACGGACACGCCGTAGAAAATATAACGAAATATAAAAAATACACACATGGAGAATGTGTAGTTGCCGGCATAAATTTTGTTCTTAACTTAGCAGTAAAACTTAACATCATTGATAAAGAATATAAATTCTTATGTCAAGACTTGTTAAAAAAGTTTGAATTCAATGAAATTCCTAACTTTGACAAAAACAAAATAATAGAAATTATGACAACTGACAAAAAAGCTTCAGATAAATATATAAAATTTATCCTTCCTACACAATATGCAACAGTCAATGAATACCAATTCACAAAAGAGGAGCTAAACTCAATACTATAAACAAATACAAGCATTAAACATGCCTAAAAATTATATTATATCTAAGTTTTACAATATTTAACAGATTTGTTTTTGTTTATTAATAATGTTAGTATAATAAAAGATTATAGTAACAAAAAGATACTAACGGAGTATAAATGAACTTTAAAGACCTACCTAAAAATCCAACCGAAGCAACTTTAAAGATGATTGGTTGCAAGTGGAAAATATTAATAATAAAAGAGCTATTAAGCGGTACCAAAAGGTTTGGAGAACTAAAGAAATCTGTAAACGGAATAACACAAAAAGTTTTAACATCTAAACTAAGAGATCTTGAAGAATCTGGACTAGTTGAAAGAACTGTATATCCGCAGATTCCTCCAAAAGTAGAATACACATTGACAGATGTTGGATATAGTCTTCGACCTGTATTAGAAGCTATGCATATTTGGGGAAGAGATTACAAAAAATATACAAAATTACTTGAAAAAATGAAAATGAGCTAGAGAATTACCCTAGCTCATTTTTATATAATTAATAAATTCTGAAATTAATCACTTTCAGCAACTACAGTTGCAATCAAATCTCCATAACTATTTACGCAACCGTTAGTTTCTTCTACGATATATCTCAAACCTTCTTTACCTTCAATTGCTTTTTCAGCGCAATCCATAGCTTCATCATAATCTTTGAATTCACCAACTAAATTTTTTGATAATTCTGATTTATCTTTTGCAGTGTATACTTGAAACATAACATATCTCCTTTTCTTCCTTATAATATCATAGAATAATTTTAATTACTAATTGAAAATTTGCAATTACTCTTCCATATTAAGTTTTCCCATTGCTGTATGTATTGCAACGTTTTCATCCATCAATAATGCATCTTCACCCAATTGAGAAACTATTTCCAGAGATTTTATTTGCTCATAAACCTTCTCATTTGGAATAACTAAGAATAGTTTAATTTTTTGGTCATTCAAACGAACAATAATATCTTCCAATGCAAAAATAGCAGACATATCTAATTCCGTATTTGAACTGTAATTCAGAATAATATACTTAGTTTCTAACAATTCATCAAAATGAGAAACTATTTGAGTAATAGAGCCAAAGAAAAATTGACCGTCGATATGCAAAATTCTTATTTGATAATGAGAATCTTTTTCTACCTTTGTTTCAAAAGGCGTATAATCTAAATGATTATAGTGAGTAACCTTAACATTTGTATCATCCGCAACTCTTTTAGCATAAAGTATAGCAGCTAAAATAATACCAATACCCAAAGCAAAAATAAGGTTATAAAATACAGTCAACAATAAAACTGCAATCAAAACATATAAATCATCTTTTGGTGCATATTTTAAAATTTTAATAACTTTCAAATCCAAAATATCATACCCAATCTTAATAAGAATTGCAGCCAAAACACATATAGGAATTTGCGCAATAAAACCGGTACACTTGAATAACACTAAAATTAAAATAAGTGAAGATAATATTGCAGACACTCTGGAATGGGCACCACTTTTTACCGCAGCAACACTGCGCATTGTAGCAGCAGAACCCATCATTGAACCGCTCAAAGCACAGAAAAGATTACCAAAACCTTGAGCTAAAACCAATCTTTTTGAATTATGTTTAACCTTAGTTAATGAATCCATAATAATTCCGGTCAATAAACTTTCACTGGTTGCAATAAATGCCAAAGTTAAAGCAGTTGGCACATCTTTCATTATCAAATCTAATGTCAAATGAGGCATTTGAAAATGCGGTAAAGAAAATGTTATTGATGATATTTTATCAACATCTAACCCCATAAAATAAGAAGCTGATGTTACTAATACTAACGCCAATAATTGCACTGGCACAAATTTTGTAATTATTTTTGGAGTAAAAAATAAAATTAATAATGTGGTAACCCCTAAAATCAAAGCTTGAGGATTAATATTCGAAAAAACCTGAGGATAATTCATTAAAGCTTTAATCGTAGAAGATTGAGCAACCCCACCAACCAAAGGTGCTAATTGTAAAACTATAATAATCAATCCAATACCTGTTAAAAAACCTGAAATAACAGGATAAGGAACATATTTTATCATTCGAGGAATAGAAGTTAAAGATATAATCATTTGAAAAATTGCAGCCATTGCAAGAATTGCAATAACTGAAGCCATATTACCGGAATATAAACCAACAATTGAAGCTATTATAATTGCAGTAGGTCCAGTAGGTCCGGAAATCAGAGGTAAATTACAACCTAAAATTCCAGCAATAAGAGAAAGTATAATTGCCCCCCAAATACCAGCCGAAGCCCCCATACCTGAAGCTACACCAAATGCTAAAGCCTGCGGAAATGCAATTATCGTAGCAATTATTCCTCCAAATAAATCACCTTTAAAAGCAAACAATTTCTCTCTAATATCTACCAATTCCTCTAACCTCATATTTATATATTCAACTATTTTATTTTAATATAACAAAAAAATGAGGATACGTTTGTACCCTCATTTTTAAATATAAAACCTTCAAAATTATAACTGAGCTAATTTTAAACTTAAAGATCTAAAAAATGGTAATTTTTCAGTTAGCTCAATATTAGATTTAATTGGGAATGTCACAATAACTTCATTTGGGTTTTCCACAATATAATCTGTAATATCATCCTCAGCTTCAACAACAGAATCTTCAATTATATCTATAGTTTCATCTGAAGTTTTATTTTCTGATTTTAAGAATTTTCCAATATTTGCTTTTGCTAAAATTTCTTCAATTGGAGCTTCCTCAATTGTTATTGTAGGATCTGATTGAAACAAATTACTAAACTTTCTAGTTTTCGTTCTCATTTCTAAGTTTTGAATAGATTTCAAATTATTTCTAACAGTTTCTGCTAACATAAATTACCTCTCTCCACTTGTTAAGTATAAATGTCTTTGATAAATTTCACATACTCTATTTAGTTGAGATTTAAAAATTTTGGCATATTTTTCATGAAAAACAGTTAAAAAATTTTACAAGATAAGTTATAATAATAGTAGAGTTAAGAAAGGGTTTATATGAAATATTTATGGTTGTACATTGTTGCAATTATTGCATCTTTGGGTGGTCTTTTATCCGGATATGACACCGGAGTAATTTCAGGAGCTCTACTATTTATCAATGAATCCTGGGATTTGGCAGACACAACACAAGGTATCCTTGTAAGTTCTGTTTTAATTGGTGCAGTTATAGGTGCTGCAACTAACGGAGTATTAGCTGACATGTTCGGCCGGAAAAAAATCATTATGGCAACTGCCGTAATATTTATTGTGGGCTCAATTCTTTGTGCCTTTGCTCCAAACATCTATGTACTTATTGCATCTAGAATTTTTGTAGGTTTCGCTGTTGGTATAGTAAACTTTGTTGTACCTCTATACTTATCAGAAATTTCACCAAAACAACTTAGAGGAACATTAGTTTCTTTATATCAATGGGCAATTACCGCAGGTATTCTATTCTCTTACTTTATCAACGCAGCTTTTGCCGGCGCTGTTTATAACTGGAGATGGATGCTTTTTGCAGGCGTTGTACCTGGATTAATCTTATTCATTGGAATGTGCTTTATGCACGACACACCACGTTGGCTAATCAGTAAAAAACGTGAAGAAGAAGCTAAAGAAGTCTTTACTAAAATCGAACCTAACATTGATGTTGAAAAAGAAATTGAAGACGTAAAAGCAACTTTAAAAACCGAAGAAAATAAATCTGATAAAAAATTCAGATTTAAAAAATGGATGATTATGCCATTTGTTGTAGGTATCGGTATTATGTTTGCACAAATTTGTACCGGCATTAACACAATTATTTATTACGCTCCAACAATATTTAAAAACGCAGGGTTCGAAAGCAATATTACTGCGATATACGCAACTACAGGAATCGGTGTTATCAACTTCTTAATGACAATAGTTGCTCTATTCTTCACAGATAGACTTGGCAGAAAACCTCTATTATACTTTGGATTAACAGGTGTTATGCTTAGTTTAATTGCACTGGGTGGAGCATTTGCCTTTGCAGATTTCTTTGGAGATAACTTAAAATGGGTAACTGTTGGAAGTTTAGTAACTTACATTATTTGTTTTGCAATGAGCCTTGGTCCAATAGGTTGGATTTTAGTTTCAGAAGTTTTCCCTCTTAGAATAAGAGGTATCGCAATGAGTATATGTACAGTATCCAACTTTGCATTTAATTTCTTTGTTGTAAGCAGTTTCCCAATTCTACTTCACAGAATTGGCGGAGCTTGGACATTCTGGGGTTTTGCAGTAGTTTCACTACTTTGCATCATCTTTGTTTATTACCTAGTTCCTGAAACAAAAGGAATTTCTCTAGAAAAAATAGAATCTAATTGGATACATGGAATAAAACCTAGAGATTTTTAAACTTATACTTTACATACATATAGATATAAGGCTGTTATTGCAAAAGCAATAACAGCCTTACTTTTATCATTATTCAAAAACTAATTATGAAGTTTTGTAACTAAAAGTATATACTTTTGAAATACATAAAATCAATTTTCAAAAACAAAAATACTTTATAAGAGCATAGGGGATATTTAATTAGAAAAAGAAAATTGGAGGATTTAAGAATGACTATTTCAGGCGTAGCTTTGGCTGACAAAATTGCTAGTGGAAAACCTTTAACTGCAGAAGAGACTAAAGCATTAGAAGCTCAAAAAGAAAAATCTTTAAAAAACCAAAGTATTTGGAAAAAAGAAAAACAAACTAAGATGGAAAACAATAAAGCTTTCAAAATCGAATTAGAAAAAGAAAGAAGAGTAAAAGCGGGTTTACCTGAATATGATATTCAGCAATCAAACAAAGCACCTCAAAAAAGAGGTAGAGGTAAATCTACTAGAGCTGATGAAATCAAAAAACAACAACAAGGCTCTGAGGCATTAGGTGAAATAAGAAAGAAAAGCCATGCTCAATCATTAATTGCTAAGGCCGAACATCAAGCTGAAACTCAATCAGCTTCAGGAAAACATATTCACAAAGAATTAAAAAATGCAGAAAAATTAGATCCTGGTTCAACTAAAAATATAAATGAAAAGGAACTTATCCAAAAAGCAGGTGAAGATTTTAAACCATATGATAAAACTAAAGCTAATAATGCAACTAATGTTGTTGACGACGTAGTAAAAGAAACTGGTAATAGCGTTAAAAATACAACTAAAAAATCAGGTGGCTTATTCAGTAAAATTGGTAAATTCTTCAAAGGCAAAGGCGGTAAAGCTGCAATCGGAGCAGGTATCGTTGCATTACTTGCAGCTGGTGGAACTTGGATATACAACAAAGTATCAGGTAAAAAAGATGACCAACCTGTAAATTCAAATAACAATACAACTCCAACAACACCTGTAGCTCCAACTGATTCTACAGAAGTTAAACCTCCAGTAACACCAACTCCTGGTGGTAATGACACAACTCCAAATGCGCCAACAGATCCGGTAAAACCTGGTAATGATGATAATAACAACAATAATGTTCCAAAAGATTATGTAGTTAAAAAAGGTGACTGCGTATGGAATATTGCAAAACAACACTTAAAAGATTTAAGCAATGATCCAAATTACAAACCAACTGATGCTGAAATCTTAAAACATACAAAAGAATTAATGGAATTAAACAAATTACAATTCGAACCAGATGGTTATCACGTAATGATTAAACCTGAAGACAAATTGAAATTAGTAGCATAATCAAAACAATTCCAATAAATTGAAAAGACTTGAGTAAAACTCAAGTCTTTTCTTTTGTGTTTATCTCCCCTTGACAAAGTGTAAGGCATGCCTTACAATAAATTTTGTAAACTTTTGGAGGTTAATTTATGACATTGAGTAAAAAAAATTTATCTGCCGGCTTAGAAGATTATCTAGAGGCAATATACATTGCTCATTTAAATAACAAACCTCTAAAAGGTGCAGAACTAGCTAGACAATTAGGAATATCAAGAGCATCTGTATCAGAAGCTCTTACAAAACTTGTAACTAAGGATTTAATAAAATACAGCAGCTATGAAGCTATTTCAATTACACAAAAAGGAATAGAAGAAGCTAAGAATGTTTATACAAAACATCACACTCTTGAACAATTTTTTGAAAAAATATTACACATCGAAAAATCTGAAGCTAGCAAAAATGCTTGTGAAATTGAGCACATAATATCTCAAAATGTACTTGATGAACTAGCAAATTTCACTAAATATTGTGAAAAACACAAAGACTTTATAAACGCATACCACAAGGAAAAATAAAAACAATGAGCACCATTTCAGCTATAGGCAAATACTTAGACCAACCATTATTAACTGCAAAACTTGAAAAGAAAGTACCGACAATACTAACCCTTGCAAGTTCTGCATATGTAATAAATCAAATAAAAAATACACCACCTGAAGATAGAAAAAAAATAGGTTTAAAATCAACAATTATATTAGCTACAACAATGCTTTCGGCAATACAAGCACCTAAAATTGCAAGCTATATAACCAAAAGACCTCTATCTAAAACATTACATGAAATAAAAAACAATAATGCTGAAATTATAAATGATATTCTCAAACAAAACAAAAATAATACCAAAAATGTAAGAAATATTTTGGAAAAAGCAAAAGAAAATATTCTTTCAATATCAGAAATCAGTAAACTTCAAAAAAATATAGATAAAAAATCATTTGATAAATTAATTCCTCCACCAGAAAATATAACCTCAAAAGATATTTTTAGAGAAATAGGTTGGTTATCAATATTTGGAGCAATTCCTGTAGTTGGAGGAATAACAGGAGGAATTGTTGCCGATAAAGTTACAGAAAAAAATTGGAAAGATAACGTTCCAAATAAAATAAAAGAGGGTCTTTATCAATATCTCGCCAATATATTTATGTGTAATATCGGAGCCGGAGCAGCCCTTGGTATCCTAGAAAAAATGAATATAAAATCAAAAACAGCAAGATGTATTGGTATGGTAAGTGGAATTATTCTTACCGGCGTAATTGGCGGAAGCGCAATTGCAAATTATATCAGCAATAAATTAATAAATCCTATAATTTCAAAAAAACAACCTGAAGAAAATCGAACTCCTGAATTACTAGATTTAGGACTTCACACCGATGATATCGCAACAGTATCCTTACTTTCAGGATTAAAATGGATAGAACCTTCCTTACCATTACTTTACGCAATATCAGGATATAGAGCTGGTATTGGTTACAGAAATAGTGAAACAACAAAACAAAATTCTACAAAAACCGATCAAAGTCATTTTTTACGACAAGAGTGTTAGGTATAACTTACACTCAAAGATACACCTTATTATACAACCCACAACTGTACACTAAAAAAGAGGCGGATTTCCACCTCTTTTTCTTTATTAATTCAATAAATTAAATTATATCATTTGAGAAAATTGATCTCTTTCAATTGAATACTTTGGAGCTAGAGTATCATCCATCTTTTTAAAACCAACTTTTGACAAAAACTTTTCTTCTCCAGGTTCAGAATGAACAACAATTGCATCAACTTGTTTATTTTTATTTACTAATCTAACAAATTCATTAACCATAGCTCTTGCAATATGTTTAACTGAACGAGATCTACGATTTTGTTCGTATGCAAAAGTTGGATCAGTACCGATTTTGAAAACTTCAACATTTCCTTTAGCATTTTTTGTTTTATCAGTTGTCATTACACCTAAAATATCTTTTGGATTTATATTTTTAAAATCATATTTTTGATTAGTTAAAGCATATACTTCAGATTTACCACGAAGAATTCTTGCTTCTTCAGCCACCCCAGCAGATAAATTTGCATCATCCCAATGGTATGCTAGTCTTTCTAAAGCTTCAACATCTGCCTTCTTAGTAGTATCAAATTTAATAAAGTTTGCTGTATCATTAATCCATTTACCTTTATCATTTTTAATTCTAATCGTTGCAGGTCTTATCAATCTTGCACCAAAATTTTGACTTGTTGTTTGTTGTACTTGCATTATTTTTCCTTTCGTAAATGTATATCTATTATTTTAAAACTCAAAATTATATTTTTTGCTACTAAATCAAATCCAAACGGCATAAATGTCTATAAACACATTGTTTACAAGCACCTTGATTATCTTCTTTTATAGGATTAAATTTTAAAGCTTTTATATTTGAATAAGTCTGTTTAATTAAATTTTCAATATAATCCATATCTTCAGCACTTAAATTTTTATAAACACTCTTTGCATGTTCTTCAACATAAATTATACCTACTTGCGAAACTTTATTCCCTGTTAATTTTTCATAAGCATACTTATAAAAACAAAGCTGATTATAATAATTTTCTTTAGAACCGCCTAATGCAATTTGTTTATCACTCACAGGTTTCCCCGTTTTATAATCATACAATTCATAAGTACCATCAGAATTTTTCTCAATTCTGTCAATTTTTCCGGTAATTAAATCCCCATCTACATCAACACCATAGAAATTAAATTCAACATCCTGAATTCTAGCAACAGGAATTTGCGAAAAATACGGATAATAATTTAATAATAAAGTTTCACCTTGTTTTAAATATTTTTCTTTCCTAGCTTGATTAGTAAACCTTTGAACATTCATACTTTCATTAAAAGAATGTAAAATATCTTCTATTTTTGGATATTCCCCTTTTTCTTTAGCAAATTTCACAGCTCTTTCTAATAAAGAATGAATAACAGAACCAAAGTTTGCACCATCCCAATCAGCCTCTTCTACGTCTATGTCAAGAACTTTCACATAGAAAAATTTTCTAGGACAAGATAAATAA
The DNA here is from genome assembly GCA_905215335.1 of uncultured bacterium. GTDB lineage: Bacteria > Cyanobacteriota > Vampirovibrionia > Gastranaerophilales > Gastranaerophilaceae > Zag111. Next base: position 135,721 of record CAJMPQ010000001.1, read on the forward strand.
TCATTTAAACGAGATGGAGATAGAACTACACTATTAACTCTTTGCTCAATTTCATTTTGAAAAGCTCTTCTATGATCAAATACATCAGAAGAAACACTTCTAAAAAACTCTACGGTTAAATCTTCGGCATTACACTCAAATTGAGAAGACTCAAAATCATAATCATTACTTGAGACTAAATATTTAGTAATTTGCTGAGTTTTACCGTTATTACTATCTGCAAAAGACAGTGTCAACGAATGTTTTGCCCTCGTAATACCTACAAATAACAATTTCAAAAGTTCAGAGTCTTTTTTTAGTTGAGCAGCGTCTTTATCCAAGACTTCTTCTGTAATAAGTTTATATTCCCCAGGCATTTTAAAACTTTCCCAGCTTGAAGAAACTAAATTTGGCAAGTATACATACTCAAACTCTCGCCCTTTTGAACCGTGGTAAGTCATTAACTGAACCGCATTTTGCACAATTGGATCTTTATCCAAATTTATATCCAATTCATTTTGTAAACAATCATCCAAGTATTTAACGAAATCGCCCAAAGATTTTGTTGAATCTATTTTTTGAAAATCTGAAGCCTCTGAAATTATTTTCTTTATGCCCTGAATATTTTCAATTCTATTTTTAGCTAATTTATAAAAAGTTTCTAAAATTCCTGTTCTATTAACTATTTCAACAACAGTATTTCTTAATGAATTAGAAGCCGCATAATCCCTCAAATAATAAAATGTTGCCAAAAAACTTTCCACTTTTTCTGGATTTTTCCAACCGGTTAAAGTTCTCATCAAAGATATAAAATCATGAGGTTCTTCTTTTTTTAATAATTGCTGTTCATGCAAAATTTTATTATAATCTTCCAAATCCAACTTAAAAGGTTCTGATAACATTAAGCCGAATAATTTATCACTTGATAATAGATAATTATTCATTGCCTTCAAATAAAAATAAATTAAAATTGAAGATCTAATTGCAAAAATACTTTTCCCTTCATCTATTTGATATGGAATGTTTTTACTCTTCAAAAGTTCAGCAAACGATTGTAATTCGGCACGTTTTTTAGAAATAATTGCAATTTGAGAAAAATCTTTTTTACCATTATCTAAAATCGGAAAATCTTCTGAATCTATGAGATTTTTTATATCATCAACTATATAATTAAATTCTTGTAGAGTTTCTCCAAATTGAATGCGTTTAATTTTTTTATCTTTTGAAATAATTTTAGGATTTTTAGCTGTTAATTTTTTAGAAATATGATATTTTTCTCTAAAAAACGGATTATTTTCTAATCTATTAGAATCCTGACTAACAATTAAATTACTAAAATCTAAAATTGTCTGAGTAGAACGATTATTTTCTTCCAAACAAATAACTTTTGTATCAGGATATTTAGTCAAAAAGTTTTCAATATTATCACTCTTTGCGCCTTGAAAACCATAAATAATTTGGTCATCATCACCTACAACAAAAATATTTTTTTCGTTGTTCCCATCAACCAAATTAAAAATTATACTGTTTTGCAAATCATTAGTATCTTGATATTCATCAACTAAAAAATATTTATATTTACTTGAAACTTCTTTTAAAAACACCTCATCTTCTTCAAAAGCATCCAATACAAAATTTATCATATCCGAAAAATCAATCAAATTTCGGTTTAACATTTTATCTGAATAAAGTTCAAATAATGTCCATAATTCTTTTGCTTTTTCTATATTAGTTTTTATTTTTTCTAACTCAGCATATCGTCCTTTATTCTGAGTTTTACCAGCTTGTTCACGTTCATAAATTTCGCTTTCAAGTTCTTTATAACGAGGAGTTAATGATGGATTAATATCTATAAAACTTAGATATTCCTCTTTTGATAAACGTTGCGTTTTTAATTTTTCAACATAGGATATAAAATTCTTTGTAAAATGATATTTATCAGCTCTTGATGGAACAAAAAATTCTAAATTAGCTTCATCAATACACTCTTTCATAATTTCAATTTTTTCAGTATCAGAAATCAATCTGACATCAGGAGATAATTCAAATTGAGAAGGATAAGCTTTAATTATATCATTACAGAATGAATGATACGTATAGATATCAACAGAAGAAGCTATAACTCCCATCTTTTTAATCAATCTCTGACGCATTTCACCAGCTGCAGCATCCGAAAATGTCAAACATAATATAGATGAAGCCTCAACACCTTCAGATAACATTTTCTCAATTCTATTGATTACAGTAAAAGTTTTCCCTGTTCCTGGCCCCGCAAGTAACATTACTGAACCATTTAGTATATCAATAGCTTCTTGTTGTCGAGTATTTGGTTTAATTATTGGTTTTACTTCTTCCATAAAACCAATTTAACATAAAAACTATTTTCCTTGAACTAAAATTCTACGAGGATTATTATCTACAACTTTTAAAATATCATCTTTAAAATTTTCAAATTGTTTAGCTGAACAAATAACTTTCCCGGTTACTTCTTCCAAATTTGGCGGGAATTTTGAAATTCTAGAACCAAACAAGAAATTTTTATTTGATAATACTAAATCACCATCAATCTTTCGAACATTTTGAAGCAACATATCTTCGTCTAATCCAAACATTGAATATGGAATACTAATGCCACTATTACTATTCAAGGTATAAGATGGCTTATATTTTTCAATAACTAAAGTTCCATCTTCTAATTCCTGAGCTTTTACACCTAAAAATTCAAACATTGCCAGTGAATCATTATCTTTTATAGCTTTAGCAAAAGATTTTTTACTTATAGGACTAACCTCATTTAATTTTTCACTAATCATAATTGCCTGAGAGGACTTAGGACCTTCATCTTCAATACCGGAACGGCACTTCAATTTATTTTCTTCAATAAAAGTTTTAATTTTTCCAACTAAAGATAATGGGACAATATTATTATTTTCAACACCTTGAATTTGATCTATTTGACCTCTCGCTGAAGTCATTCCAACCAATGGTTCCCACAAATTAAATTTTCCACGTTCAAGATAAATATAAAAATCACCATCTGTTAAAGCATCTTCAGCCTTGTCTACACTTGAACGAGTACACCAATTCTTACAACTTAAAGTTTCTAATTTTGCAATATTTGCTTCTTTATGTTCCGGATCATGCTTTATTGAAGGAATTTTAACCCAAACTGCTTCATTATCTGATAAATTCAAATCCATCAATAAATTATCTCTAAGTCTATGTGTATAAATTTCTAAAAAGGATGGCGCAGCACAACGTACTGCTCTATCTTTAGGATTTATAATTTCAAAACCATTTATTGTTTCTAACAACGCTTTTTCATTAAACGGTACAGGAATATGACGGTTATTATCTTTTATCTCGCTTGTAACGGCATTCCATATAACTAAACGTAAGGAATCATTATTTTTTATTTTTTCAACCAATTGAGGATTGTGCATTTCGCCCAATAAAGATTTTTCTTCCGGATTTTGTAAAAATTTACTCCACTGAGATAATCTAACTTCTCGAGCCATATTAATTTTATTTATTGAATATTCTCTAATATCTTGTGGTATATAACTTTTCCATCTAATTTTTGAAACTTGAGATTTTTTAAAATCACCCCATAATTTCCCTGATTCTACTAAATCAGTTACAGCCTTACCTATGTTTGTAGCCGATAACATACTACCATCAACCTTATATTTTTTCTGACTACCTAAAACTTCTGCAGCTAAATATTCAAAAACTGAAGAATACATTGATGGTAATGATTTTCCTGTAAAACAAATACTATCTTTTATCTCTGAATTTCTTAAAGAAGAAATCATATATTGATTTTGTACAGTTTTATCATTTCTTTTTTGAGACACATTTACACTGTTTCTTGGGGTATATAATTTATTTAAAATACTAAAATCCATATTATTAAATCCTTTATTGATTACATTGTATCTTAAGTCTGAAAATATATATTTTTGCGAGTATGATAGAGTTTTCATTTTACAAAATTTAATATTCTAAATTTTAATCCAAGAAGTTCATTGAAAATTTAAAAAAAATATATATAATAAGAAAAAGTATTTAGGATGGATTTTATATATGAATAATAAAGTTTTACAAAACATATCTTACGGAGTTTATGTAATAACATCTCTACACGATAAAACTCCAACAGGATGTATAGCAAACAGTTTAATTCAAGTATCTTACGATACAATTGCTGTCAGCATAAACCATAACAATTACACAAATAGCTGCATACGAGATTCTAAAAAATTTGCAGTATCTATTTTAAGTGTAGAATCAGATAATAAGATTATTGGAAATTTTGGTTTCCATTCAGGAAGAGATTATGACAAATTTCAAAATATCAAATCTACGACAGTAGATGGCTTACAAATTATTGAAGATTCCGTAGGTTATCTAATTTGTGATGTAATTGATGAAATGGAAACTGAAACACATACTCTATTCCTAGGTAAAATAATAGATGGGGAAATGCTACATGATAAAATCCCAATGACTTACGCATACTATCATGCAGAAAGAAAAGGCTCCAGCCCTAAAAATGCGCCAACTTACGTTAAACCAACCTCGGAAGATTCTAAAAATAATGAAATAACTTATAGATGTTCTGTTTGCAATTACATTTATCATGGTGATATCACAAAAGAACCTGATACATACCATTGCCCAATATGCCAACAACCTAAAGAAAAATTTATTAAAATCAGTTAGAATTATTTATGCAAATATTAGAAAATAAAAATCCAAATATTGAAAAGTTATACACAAAAATTCAAGAACAATTTCCACCAAGTGAAATAAAAGAAAAGTCAGTTTTTGAAAAAATCATCAAAACATCCGGATGCAAAACTTATGACATTTTGTACGAAAATAAGATCTGCGGATTTTTTACCTTTTGCGAATTAAATAATAAAACAATCTTAATAGATTATTTTGCAATAAATAAAGAATTTCACTCAATGGGTTTGGGTACTAAAACATTTGAAAAAATAAAATCTGACTTACCCTACAATGGCTGCTATTTGGAAGTTGAACACCCTGATCCTAATGAAATAAATACTATTCGCAGAATAAAATTTTATGAAAATTTAGGTGCTAAGGAAATAAAAATCCCATATATTTATCCAAATAAAAATGACGGCCTTCCTATGAAATTATATTTCATGCCATTCAAAAATAACTATATACCAACCATAGAGCAAACCGAAAAAAATATACATTTAGCATTTGAAAAACTTCATTTTGATATTCATAATAAAAATGAAATTTATAATAAAATATTTGCTTCAATATAATTTTGGAAAATTTTGTTTTTAAATATATAATAATATCAAAAGGAAGGTTATGAATAAAAAGATTTTATCAAATTTCGCATTATTTTTAACTGCATTAATATGGGGGCTTTCATTTGTAGCTCAAAAAGCGGGAATGGACTATATTGGGCCATTCAGCTTCAACTGTGTTAGAAGTATTCTAGGCGGAATAAGCTTAATTCCGGTTATATTCTTAGCAAAAATTTTACACGAAGACCATAGAAAACCAAAACTTAAACATCTACAACATATATTATTAGCCAAAGCCGGTATATCTTGCGGCATAGCATTGTTTATTGCAATGTCAATCCAACAATATTGTATGTTACACGCATCTGCGGGGAAAGCAGGATTTATTACAGCTTTATACATAATATACGTACCTCTAATTTCAATGTTTTTCGGTCAAAAATTATCAAAAAATATAAAATGGAGTGTTGTAATCGCAGTACTTGGACTATATTTATTATGTTTTAAAAATGATGGCAAAGGATTTGACATATATGACTTAATCCTTCTTATAAGCGCATTTTTCTATGGTGTACATATTCTTGTCGTAAATTATTTTTCAAGAAGAGTTAATGCTACAAAAGTTTCTTGCATACAATTTTTTGTAGTTGGGATTTTATCAATGCCTCTAATGTTTCTTCTTGAAACTCCAACATTACACAGTATTATTTCCTGCAAAATTCCAATCCTTTATGCGGGGATTTTAACTTGCGGTGTCGCATACACTTTACAAATTTTTGGGCAAAAATATACAATGCCAATTATCGCATCTTTAATTTTATGTTTAGAATCAGTATTCGCAGTTGTTGGTGGAGGCATAATCCTACACGAAACAATGACATTAAAAGAAATTCTTGGCTGTGTATTAATGATATCTGCAGTTATACTTTCTCAGTTAAACCTTAGCCATATTAAGAAAGGAATTCCACAATCTTCTCCGCAAGCAGAAGTGCAGATTGAGGATTCTGACCAGTTATAATATTTTTATCTACACAAACATGTTCAGACCAAGGTTTATCTTCTTCAAACTCAGCACCTAAATCTTTTAAACGCGTTTCTAATAAAAATGGAACATCTTCAGTTAATTTAATAATTTGTTCTTCTCTATTAGTAAATGATGTTACTTTTTTACCTTTTAATATAGATTCACCATTTTCATCTTTTGCAAGTACAAACCCAGCAGGGCCATGACAAACTGCACTAATAATTTTATTATTCAAATAAAAATACTCAACAATTTCTTTTAATAATAAATCATTAGCTAAATCAAACATTGGCCCATGGCCACCCGGTAAAAATAAAACATCATATTCTTTATAATTAACATCTGATAACTTAACAGTATCTCTCAAAACTTTTATGCACGGATCCCATTCTTCTGGATTTGAACAAGACATACTCTTAATATCTACAGGAGAAAGTCCACCTAAAGGACTCGCTACAGTAACATTATATCCTGTACTTTTAAACACTAAATATGGAACTGCAAATTCTTCAAGATAAACACCGGTTTCCTTAATATTAGAACTTTCATCCCCACGATAATTTGTAGTGATTATTAATATATTTTTTTCTTGATTATTCATAAATAAACTCCTTTATTACAAGGAGTTTATCGTAAAAAATATAAAATACAATTATCTATTTAGACAAATTTACAAATAGCATTTACGCTCTTGACCTTCAACCCCTGCAAACAACTCTACATATTGTTTAGCAGGACTTACGTCAATTTTTTGCAATAAAACTTCTTCAATTTGGAAGAAACCAACATCACCTGACATTTCAATATCAATTTTGATAGGTTTTCTTTCTCCACGATGAATACGAATTCTATTTATTGCATTTGCTGAATATTTATGGATATCACCAACTCTTGGAGTAGTATTTATTGCCATAGGTATTCTAGCTCTACCTTTTGTCATATCACAACCATCTGCAATTAAAATAATTCCGGCTTCTATTGAATGTATTTTTCTTGAAGACATATGACCAATAATTGCCTCAGTTGCAACAGAACGAATAATTACACGTTTGTGCAAATCATCAGGAAACATATGCATAAGTGTTCTTTCGATTATAGGTTGAGCCAAAAGTGATGACATTTCTTCATGCCCCTGACGTCCGATAGACATACCTAAATCGTGCATTAAGCCTGCTAAAATAACAGAACACATACTGTCTTCAAATGTTCCAATTTCTTCTCGTTCTAAAGATGTCTGTATACCGGCTTCATGCAAAATATTCAACATCTTGATAGCATTCGCAGCTACTTGGCGCATGTGAACAGGGCCATGGTCATTATAACCAAGACGTCTTATTGAAACATTATTTGCATATTCTTGTAATTCCTGTAATTCTTCATCTGCAAATAAATATTTTACTAATTCTAAGCATACAGGATAATTTTTCAATCTTCCTTGTATTTTTGATTCCGTAGAAATTTCTTTAACTGATTTCATAATTTCAGACTCTTCTTTACTATATCTCTATATTAATATAATAACCTATATTTTAGAAAAAGTTAAGCCTAAAACTATTATTTCTTTTCTTGAATATAACTTAAAATACCATTTATAAATGTAAGTGGGTGTACAGGGCAACCTGGTATATACAAGTCAATAGGATATTTTTCTAAAAATTCACGATTTATTTTAGAACTTTCTTGGAATACTCCACCTGAAATTGCACAAGCACCGCATAAAATTACTAATTTGGGATTTGGCACAGATTTATAACAATCTTCAAGTGCGAATGCCATATTCTCAGAAATTGGACCAGTTATAACAATGCCATCAGCATGACGTGGTGAAGCTACAAAATCAATTCCAAATCTTCCCATATCAAAGTTTACATTAGAACAAGCATTCAATTCCATTTCGCAACCGTTACAACCACCAGCTGAAACTTGTCTTAATTTCAATGATCTTGAAAAGACTGAAGTTATTTCTTTTTTCACTTCTACTGCAATTTTTTCATATGCAGCTGCTGGCATATCTTCTGTTATTATTAACTTTTCTCTATCTGTAGATGTTAATTTATAAAAATTAGAAAAATTAATTGCATGTGATTCACAAACATTTTTACAAGCTCCACAGAAAGTACATTTTCCCATATCTATAGATATCGGATTTAATTTTAAAGCTCCTGTTGGACAAACATTCAAACATTTTTGACAATCTGAACATTTAGAATTTTTAATTATTGGAAAACCTCTAAATTGTTCTCTCATTGGAGCATTTTGAATATCTTTTATAAATTGTTCACCTTGATAAATTCTAGATTTTAATGTATCAAACATAGTTTATATTCCTTATAAATCATTTCCTGAGTAAGACAAATTGAAACTTTTATTACATAAAGGGAAGTCTGAAACCCCATTATTTCTAACAGCTAATGCTAAACCATACCAGTTATTGAAAGATGGATCTTTTATTTTGTATTTAGATAACTTTCCAAAACAATCAGTCATTGCAATATGAACAACTTCACCTCTCCAACCTTCAGTTATTGAAATTGCAAATGAATCTTTTGCTAATTCATTTTCAAGTCCTTCTGCAATAATAGGTTCACCTTTGTACTTTCTCAATTTTTCAAATATAATTTTTACCATAGCCAAAGATTGCATAACTTCGTTATATCTTAGTCTAAATCTTGCATTCACATCACCTGTCGGTTTGAATGACTGAGCTTCAACATTCAACTCTTTCATCCATTTGTCAGGGAAATTAAAACGAGAATCTAAATTAACACCTGAAGCCTTTGCTGCCATACCAACAAGTCCAACTTCTCTAGCTCGTTCTTCACTTACTGTTCCTGTTTTTTCTAATCTTGACATAACTGAAGAATTTTTTAACATTGTATTAGTCATTCTTTCTACATCTTTAGTTACTTTATCTAAAGTCTTCATAGCTCTATCAAGAATTTCATCTGATGGATCAAAATTAACACCACCAACGGTGATAAAACCTCTTCCAAAACGGCTGCCACACAATTCTAGCATTGTATTAATCACTAAAGTTCTTGTTGCACCGAAAACTGAAGCACCCATCAAATATGCAATATCTCCGGCAATTGCACCCAAATCACCAATATGAATTGCTGCTCTTTCCATTTCTAAAGCGGCCTTTCTGATTAATTGCGCCTTATCTGGAACAGTAATACCTTTTAATGTTTCAATCACTTGAGAATAAGCTGTATTATATGCAATAACACTATCACCGCAAATAGACTCAGCTAATTGGTTAGATGGTGATTTTAGCATTAATTCTTCAACACCACGATGTTGATAACCTAACATTATCTCTAAGTGATAAACTGTTTCACCATTACACATAAATCTAAAATGTCCTGGCTCAATAACACCTGCGTGAATAGGACCAACTGCAACTTGGTGAACTTCTTCACCTTCCATTTCAAAAAATGGATATTTATCCTGATTTAATCTTACAGGTTTCAACCAAGGATGATTTAGTGGCTCGATACCAAATTGTTCATAAAACTCACGTTCAAAAATATGAAATGATGGCACAAATTGAGTAATTGATTCATAAGATTTTTGATTTGCATTAAACACAGCAGATGAAACATACAATTCAGAATTCTCATCATCAGCCAAAACTACAAATAATCTTATATTACCAAAACCCCAATCTTTACCGAAAAATGCAATTGGACGTTTGTTTAATTTAATAATTTCTTCTCTTAATTCATCTATTCCTAAAGCAGGAATTTTTCCTAAATCTAATTTTGTATTATTTTTTGTTGTAATCCATTTTGCCATAATTTTATCCTTGTATATTAAAATCCTGCAACCGCTAAGTTAATAATGTTGTTCAAATGAGTTGGAATATAAATTCCTAAAACAAATACTATAATTAACATTACAATTTGCGGAATGTACATAAATACTGAAACTTTATTTTTATTTTCTTCTATCAATTTGGCTTTATCTTCACTAACATTACCAAATGCTGTTTTTATAACAACTTTACCAATACCGTAAAGTACAATTGTTAATAATAGAACGAATAAAGCACATAATAAATAATGTTTTTCTAATAACATTACTTTAATCATTATGAATTCACTTATAAATAGAACAGAAGTTGGGAATGCACAAATTGCTAAAAATGATACAACCCACAACCAACCTGTTGTACAATCAGCTTTCATAACACCATTAATTGATTTAATTCTTTTTGTACCATAAAGTTCTAAAATATTTCCTGAAGTCAAGAAGAATGATGCTTTAGCCAAAGAATGACCGATTAAATGTAATATAACTGCATAATAAGCAATTCCACCTAAAGCCAATCCAATAGCTAAAATACCCATATTTTCAATAGAAGAATATGCCAACATTCTTTTATAATTTTTAATATGATAAACAAAAACTGCTGTTACAAATAAAGATAAGAAACCCATTACCAAAAGAATTATCTTTGCATAATCCATACAATTAGCAAGAGTCATAATCTTATAAACTCTAACAATTACAAGAAAAGCTGAGTTCAACAATGTAGCAGATAATAATGCTGAAATAGGAGATGGAGCTTCAGAGTGAGCATCAGGCAACCAAAAATGAATTGGAGCCAAACCCATTTTTGCACCAAATCCAAATAACATAAATACAAATGCTATTTTTAACCAATTTAAATCAAAATTAGCTGCATGTTTATATAATTGAGCAAAGTTCAAAGTATTAATAGAACCTGTTGAAATATTTAATAAAATAATTCCAACAAAAGCTAAAGCAATACCGATTGAACAAATAAATACATACTTCCAAGCTGCTTCAATAGAATGTTTTGTTCTGTTGAAATAAATTAAATATGCACTTGATAAAGTAGTTGCTTCAACTAAAATCCAAGCAATTCCTAAATCTGTACTTAATATTGTTCCTGTCATAGACAATACAAATATCAAAATCATAGCAGAATAATTTCTTATTCTTCTATCTGAGAATTCTAAAGTTTTAACATAGCCATTGTTATAAAACGCTACCATTAAAAATACCAAAGATAATACCATTAAAAATATTAAATTGGTGTTATCAACAGCAAAGTAAGGAATCCCCGTTCTTGAACCAACTCCAACTGTTAACATTGCTGTAATAACAAAATGAACAATTGCATACAAATTTACCATCATGGTATTAAACGTTTTATTTTTAATAAATACCATTAACAAACAAGCTACTATTGGAAATATCAAAAGTGTATTAATCATATTATTCATAGTCCTTTAAATCTGATAAGTGTGAAACTTCTAAATCTTTAAATTCTTTATTAATTACGTTTACAAATAATCCTAAAATGTAAACTGCAATAAATACATCTAATAAAACACCCATATTAACTAACATTGGCATTTCTTTCGCAACAGAAAGTGATAATAAAAATATACCGTTTTCCATTGTAATAAATTCAATTACATTTGAGATAATTTTATGCTTGATTGTAATTAACCATAAACTTATAACTATTGTTGAAACTGATACTCCGAAAAACATTGGAGAAATCAATTTCATAGATGAAACATAGTAGTTAGAAACTAAAAATCCAGCCATAAGAATAATACTTGCAATTACTAAGCAATAAAAATGTGGAATATTTGCTGCAACATCACGGTTTGAATGAGTTTTTTTCAAAACTTTATATAAAAACCAAGGTATAACTATAGATTTAACAATTAAAGTTTCAACTGTTAAAAACGCAAAGTTTAACCAATTCATATGCTTCATACCGCAGCAGCAAATCAAGAATAATAACACTCCTTGAACAATTAAAAGTCTTATGTGCGCAATGATTCTACTTGTTGCCGCAAGATATAACATAGTCAAACCGAAAAGTATTATAAATCCGTTTATCATCTATCTAACCTCCAAACATCCTTGCAATAACAAGAGAAAATACAACCAATCCCAATGAACTCATAATAAATATAAATTCAAATACGTGAGACATTCTTATTCTTGCCATTCCGGATTCAACAGTACCAATGATTACAGATATTAAGAACATAATCAAAAGATACAAAATAACTGATAACCAATCACTAATACCTGCTGGTATTATCATATTGGCAATTAATGAAGATATAAGAAGCATTTTAATTCCGTTAGCCCAAGTAAATAATGCTAAATCACTACCTGAGTTATCTAAAATCATAACTTCATGTATCATAGTCAATTCAAGGTGAGTAGCCGGATCATCTACCGGAACTCTTGAACCTTCAATTAACACCATTATAAATAAAACTACAACTGCAAATACTGTAATTAAAATTCCATAACTTCCTGCATTTGCTAATATAGCTTTTAAACTATCAAATGTATAATTACCGCTCAAGGCCATAATTGAAGCTATTACCATAAAGAAAGCAGGTTCTACAATTGATGTAAAACAAGCTTCTCTAGAAGCTCCCATTCCTTCAAAACTGCTACCTGTATCCATTGCAGAAATTAAAGAAACAAATTTACTTAAACTCAAAGTATAAGCAAAAATTATAATTCCAGCAGTTACATTAATTAGTGCACTTCCAGATGCTAATGGAACAAACATTCCTGCAAACAATACTGAAGCAATAGCAACAACTGGAGCTATTTTAAATACAACTGAAGTTGTTTTACTAATTACGTAATCTTTTTTCATTAATTTTACAAAATCATAAAACGGTTGCATTACAGAAGGTCCTTTTCTTCCACCCCAGAATGATTTTGTTTTCTTAATTACACCCGCCATCAAGAACGGTACAAATAATAGAATTATTAAATTCAATAACTTCATAATCATCTTTAACTTATCCTATAAATAAACTTCCAATTATTACTAATACTAAAAATATCAATCCATATTTTATATAAGCTTGAATATTACCACTTTGAATAGATTCAAACTTAGATAAAAACCATTCATCAGATTTTAATAATGGATTAATTACATAAGCTTCTTCAATATCTTCAATATGTAAATTGAAATGAGCAGCTTTAGGGAATAATTTTCTTGGTTTTTCAACATCAAATACCTTTTTAAACAATGGTTTCAACATTGATAAAAATGGACTTGCGTAAGAAGATGCTGAATATTGCATACGATTATTTGCTCTGTTATAACCACATCCCCAAGTATCGTGCAATTCAATTTTACTATTTGTAAGTTTTAATTTTAATAAAATCAAAATTGTTAAAAATACTAAAAATGCAATTACATATAAAGCAATTGTTTGCATCAATCTCATTGGTTCATAACAAACAGAGAAAATATTCATCGTTGTCATTGGAACTAATGCTAATATAACTTTTTTAATGTACCAAAATACATATTGTGGATAAACACCAATCAGCAAAGTTAAAATAGCTAAAAAGCTCATTGGGAATATCATAGATTTACCAACATCACCTTGTACTTTTTGAGCAGTTTCAGTTCTAGGTAAACCTAAGAAAATTACACTAAAAGCTCTAGTAAAACATAATATAGCCATAGTTCCAACCAATGCCAATCCTGATATTGCAAACAACATCAAAATAACAGTTGAGAAATTGTGAATAGATAAACCTTTGAACATACCAAAGTAAATTAAAAATTCACTGATAAAACCATTAAATAATGGTAATCCACAAATTGCAATTGAACCAATTAAAAATAGAATTGCAGTAGCCGGCATTGACTTAATTAAACCACCAAGAATTTCAATATCTCTTGTATGTGTTTTTGTATAAACACTACCAACAGAGAAGAATAATAATTCTTTAAATATAGAGTGGTTTAATATATGTAAAAGTCCACCAACAAAACCTGCTAAAACTAAAGCAGGAGCATTATAAGCTAATCCAATCATTCCAACACCGATACCAATACCAATAATACCGATATTTTCAATTGAAGAATAAGCTAACATTCTTTTCATATCAACTTGAGATATAGCGTATAAAACACCATATAAAGCTGTAACTACACCAATGATTAAAACTGCGAAAGAAACATATTTTGAAGGAATTCCAATCCAAGAAATAGTTCTTAGGATTCCATAAATACCAGTTTTAATCATTACACCTGACATCACCGCACTAACATGACTTGGTGCTGCCGGGTGAGCATCAGGTAACCAGTTGTGGAAAGGAACAAAACCAGCTTTTGTTCCAAAACCAATAAATAATAAACAAAATACAACATTTGCTAAATTAGCTTTTGAATGCAATATTGTTGAAAATGCACCAAAATCAAAACTTCCTGATTTTATAGATAATAAAGCAAATGCAATCATTATAAATAATACAGAAAAATGCATAAATACTAAATATTTAATACCAGCTTTTAAAACATCTTTCTTATCATTTTCAAAAATTACAAGGAAAAATGAACTTAATGACATTATTTCCCAACAAATTAAAAACATTAAAGCATTTTGGCAAGTTACAACAGATAACATAGAACCAACTAATGCCGGTAAAAATACTAAATGAGGATTTATATTTTTACCTTTTTCAATGTAAGGATTTAAATATCCTTTTGAATAAATAATTGATGCCAAACTCATTACAGAAATTACAATAATGAAAAATGCTGCAATTGGATCAATTACAAAATTAACAGCACCAAAAATGCTGTTAAAATTAAAAGTTTTTACAAAATTTTCACCGCAAAATAAAACTTTGCAAGCTGGGATCAAACACAATACTGATGCAACAAACGACAAAATTGACAATACAGTAATTTTGTATTTATTTGCAAACAACATCGCAATAAATCCGCTCAAAAATAAAATCAAAATACCTACTAAAAAATTTTCCATACCAAATTCTTCCATAAATTAACAATGTAAAACGGGAAATTTGTTGATATAAATTTATGGCTAAAAATAAATAATAACAATAGTTTCAACTATTAAAATTAACTAAAATTTTAGTCAAAAAAAATACCCAACAAAACTGTTTTAAATCTAACAAAAAAGAAAGTCAAGTGTATTTTTTACAATTATTAAATAGTTAGCAAAACCCTTGTCGCACAATAGTTTCAAAATTTAGAGATTAAATTTTTGATATTTCCCTCTTGAATTTTAAATTTTACGATATACAATAACACACGAATCTAATCGAGATTCTTTATTTTAGGACAATTTAAGATTATTGTACCGAGCACACTATATGCCCAGTATGAAACCCAATACAAAATTGGGAAGTCTTTTTGTTGTGAAGTCAAAAATATGAAAAGGAGAGAATAAAAAACAATGACAGAAACACAAAATTTAGACACAAAAGATTGTATTACCCCAGGTAATGTTGCACACGAATTAGCCGAAAGCGTAATGCCTACAAAAGCTAACTTTAGAAAATCAAAAACTTTTGTATTAGCAATCGCAGCAGGTGCCCTAATTGCTTTTGGTGCACAAGTTTCATTAACAGTAATGACAGGTACAGAAAGTATAAGTTGGGGATTTGCTAAACTTATAGGAGCAATGACATTTGCTACAGGTTTGATGATGGTTGTACTAACAGGTGCAGAATTATTTACCGGTAACGTAATGATGACATTTGCAGTAATTGAAAAAAGAACAAGTTTCCTTAAATTATTAAGAAACTGGTCAATAGTTTATGTAGGAAACTTTGTAGGTTCAATAATTTTAGCATTATTAATATACCTATCAGGTTGTTCTCACAATTCACACGAAGCTTTAGGTGTTATGGGACTTACAACAGCTTGTACTAAAGCTAGCTTACCATTTATCGAAGCTTTCACAAGAGGTATCTTATGTAACTGGTTAGTTTGTTTAGCAATATGGATGGCTTCATCTTCTAGACACGTAATCGGAAAAATATTTGCTATATTCTTCCCTATTATGACATTCGTTGCTTCTGGTTATGAACACAGTATTGCGAATATGTATTTCTTAACTAACGGTTTATTCTTAAAAAATACTCCAGCAATTGTTGCAGCTTCAGGTTTAACTACTGAACAACTTTCACACTTAACATTAAAATCTTGTTTATTAGGTAACTTACTTCCTGTAACACTAGGAAACATTGTAGGAGCTTTAGTATTCGTTGTACTATTATTCTGGACAGCATACTTAAGAGATGATCATAATAAACAAAATTAATAATAATTACACAAGAGGCAGAAATTAAATTTCTGCCTCTTTAATTTATAATAGCAAAATTTAATTGGGAACAACTCTAGCCGTGAAAAAGATTTTATTAATATTATTTTTATTACTTATAAATACGCCAGTTACTTTGGCTGCAAATATCGAAGAAGAGGAAGTTCATTTAGAATTTGATAACTCTTTTACAAAACAATCGCTAAATGATTCTAAACATTTAAAATTAAATACAGATACAGATTTACAATTAGCACTAAAAGATGAACAACTTCCACCAATTGAACCAATCCAAAGTCCACAGGTATTAGAAGATTCTAACTCTCTTTCTACACATACAAAATTTTATAATGGCATAACTCAAACTGCCAAAAACTTATATAATTTAAAAATAGAAAATACAGATTCACCATCAAGTTTATTTAAGGATCAATTAACAAAACATTTTGAATCTGGTCCATTAGAAAGTTTACATACTTGGGCTGTTGTACAATCTCATTTTGATACAACAATACAAGAAGATGGAGATGCCGGAACAACATTTGATGTTGGATTAATCAACATTTTATTTGACGGACAATTTAAAGGTGGTAAAGAAAATTTCCGTTTAATGCTTGATCCTACACACAACCATAGCCATCCATTTATGCAACAATTTGTACAAGATGCTTATATTGAATCTCACAGAATTCCACACCACACTATTTTAATTGGTAATTCTCGTCCTGGAGTTGGTTATGAAGGTGCTCAATCACCATACACTTTACCTTTTGTAAACAGATCACAAATTTCAAGGAATTTAGCCAATATAAGAAAAGTTGGTATTAGAGTAAAGGGTGATTATTCATTAATAGATTATGATTTTGGTGGATATAGTTCTGACACATTATTTTCAGAATTTATGCCAGGTGCAGAATTTGATGCTTGGGCAAACTTAAAACCATTAGGCAAAACAAATGGTAAATACGGAAAACTTGTATTAGGTGGAGGTTTCGTAACCGGTGCAAGAAACTCTATAAGTTTCCATTTAGGTGAAGCATACATCGGTTATGAATATAAAAAATTCTGGACAAGAATGGAATATGCAATATCAGATGGATCTAACGGAGGTTCAGGTATTACCTCTAAAAAAGCTCAAGGTTGGTATATAACAGTTGGTTATCATATTACAAAAAAATTAGAAGTACTTGCCCGTTATGATGAATTTGATCCGGATAGAACAGTTTCTGATAATAACCAAAGAGAATATACCGCAGGTATCAACTATTATATAAAAGGACAAGCATTGAAGCTAATCTTAAACTATGTATATTGCCAAAATGATAGTAAACCGGATAGCCATAGAATATTAGTTGGTACTCAAATAGCAATATAATCCACAAATAAAAATTTTATAGTAAAATATTAGGGTAATACTTTTAACTTAAGAAAGGGGTTATCATGTTAACAAAAAACTCAAATGTGGTAGCAAAATTTACAGGTGTAGATTTTGGCGCATACCAATCAAAAGTTGGAGAATTTGTAATTGAATTTTCTGGACGTGCTAATCAAAAAGGTCAATTCTTAAATTGGGTAAATCTTCCTCAAGAACAAGCAAAAAGAGTTGATGAAATTTATGATTTAGCTGCAAAATTAAAAGCTCAAACTGGAGCTAAAAAACTTAGCGTTATGGGTATCGGTGGTTCAAAACATACTGTTGAACATATGTTATCTATTAACGGATTAAATATCAGACATGACGCTATTGAATTTTATTCAGATGTTGATTCAGCAAGTTTAGAAAGATTTTTATATAGATTAGAAAATAATGTATTAGAATCAAATTTCTTAATTGCCTCTAAATCAGGTTCTACATTCGAAACTAAAGATGGTTTCTTAAGAGTATTACAAATGCTTATTGATGCATATAAAGCTCAAGGTAAATCTGAAGAAGAAGCAGAAAAGGCTGCACATAAACACTTTATCGCTGTAACAGACGGTAATGCTGAAAAATCTGAATTAAGAAGAACATCTAACGAAAAAGGTTGGTTAGGTGATTTATTCATTCACGATGATGTAGGTGGTAGATTCTCTGCATTTGATGATCACGCTTTATTCACTTTAGCTTATGCTGGAATGAAAAAAGAAGACATGATTAAAATGTTAAATGCAGCTCAAGAAGTATCAACTCAATCATTAAGAGCAGATTTAGAAATTAACACAGCATTAAAAGAAGGTATCTTCTGGGCTGATGCAAAATTAAAAGGTATTTCAGCTTCAGTACATCAATACATGGGTGCTATTTTTGAAAATACAGTTTATTGGCACGCACAAATGCAAAACGAATCAATCAAAGATACATTAAAACAAGTTGCTAAAGTTCCTGATGCAATGCACCACTCAGCAGAAGCACACTTCAACCCAGCAAACAAACTTGTATTTGCATTAACTGTTCCACAAGATAACGGTGTTTGCAGAGAAAATGCTGAAAGTTATATTGAAGCTTTAACAAAATCATACGAAGTATCTGGTGCATTCTTCCTAGAAACTGTTGAAACTCAAGGAATGGGATTAACTCCAGAAGCTGCAGGTGCATTAACTCAATTAAGAGCTTTCGCAACTGTATACCAAGAAATAGTTGAAAAAACTATGACTAATAAAGAATTTCCTGAAGTTTTAGATAGTGTACTTCAACCACACGTTGAATTCTACAAAAAGAATTTAAAAGGTGGAGTTGTAGTTCCAGGTAGAATTTCTAAATAACGAAATTCTTTTAAACTCATTCTAAGGTAGGTTTTTAATAAAACCTACCTTTTTAAATTAATAAACCTTTTAATTGTTGACAGTTACATACCTGCAATGTAGCATTATAATTATGGCAACGAATTTTGATTTTTTAAAACCAATAGATAAAAATTTATTTGATATAATCTCTGAAGCTGAAAAATTATATCGAGATGAATATTTTGAACAATGCATGGGACAAACCAGAAGATTTGGTGAACATGTATGTAAACAAGTTTTGGGTAAAAACAGGACATCTGAAAATACTTTTGATGAAATGTTGGCAACTTTAAAAGATAAAAGTAAAGGCGCAGAACAAGAAAAAGAATTCATTAATGATTTATATTTTTTAAAAAAACATGGTAATGAATCTGTCCATAGTGCAAAAGTAAAAAAAGATGGAATGGAAGCTCTTGAATGCCTTCAAAGAGCATTTGAAGTTGCAATTAATTTTGCAGTTTATAATAAAAAAGGTAAATCTAATATTTTAAAATTACGATACGATACAGAACTGTTAGTTACTGGTATAAAGTCTAAAAAATCATTATCTGAACGCTATCTAGAAGAGAAAGAAAAAAGCAAAACTTTCACCAAAAGAAAAACAACTACAAAAAGTAAAAAATCTACTGCTCTAAAAAAACAATCTTATTCAATAAAATCTAAAAACAATCATAATAACCAATATCCTATTTATTGGATTATTGTTGGATTTTCATTTATTGTAGCATGCATTGTTATGCTTGTTGCTATATTATAAAAATTTACAGATTACCTATTGACTGAGAGTAGCTATCAAGTTGTAAAATATATTTGTAGGAAAAATTTGAGGTAGAGAAATGAGTAAAAAAGTTTTAATTTTATCATCATCACCTAGAAAAGGTGGAAATTCCGACACACTTTGTGACAAATTTAAAGAGGGTGCTGAAACTGCCGGAAATACAGTAGAAAAAATCTTTTTAAGAGATAAAAAAATCAATTATTGTACAGGCTGCGGCTACTGTAATACAAATAACTACACCGGATGTTCTCAAAAAGATGATATGACTGAAATCTTAGAAAAAATGATAAATGCAGATGTCATTGTTTTTGGTACTCCTGTATATTTTTATACAATGAGTGGACAATTAAAAACATTAATTGATAGATGTTGCGCTCGCTATACGCATATTACAGGAAAAGATTTTTACTATATTATGACAGCTGCTGATGCAAACCCTCATGCAATGGATAGAGTTTTAAATGAATTTGAAGGTTTAATGGACTGCCTATCAGGTGCAAATCCAAAAGGAGCAATTATAGCAACCGGAGTTTGGCAAAAAGATGAAGTAAACAAAACTATTTATCCACAACAAGCATTTGATATGGGTAAAGCTATATAAAATCATTTTTTAACACTTAAATTTTGACCATAATAAGCATTACTACCGTGTTTTCTGTAGTAATGCTTATTTAAAATATAATTTGGAATATTCTTAACTTGTGTACTTATCAATGACGTTTTTAATGCCATATCAGCAATAGTTTCTAATACAACGGCATTACGAACAGATTCAAAACAATCTTTTCCCCAAGTAAAAGGTCCATGAGATTTCACAAGGACACCTGGTAAAGATAACGGATCATCTAATTTTCTTAGAGATTCTGCTATGACTTTCCCTGTATTATACTCATATCTATCATTTACCTCATCTTTTGATAATTCTCTGGTACAAAGTATTTCACCATAGAAATAATCAGCATGAGTTGTCCCTAAAATTGGAATATTAACACCTGCTTGAGCAAAAGCTGTTGCATTAATAGAATGTGTATGAGTAATACCACCAATTTTTGGAAATTGATTATACAAATATAGATGCGTCGGTAAATCTGAAGAAGGATTTAAATCTCCTTCTACTATTTTCCCACTCAAATCTACAATTACCATATCTCGAGGTGTCATTTTATCGTAAAAAACTCCACTAGGTTTTATTACAACAAGACGACTTTCTAAATCTATTTCACTAACATTGCCCCAGGTATAAATTACAATACCACTTCTTTTTAATTCAATATTAGCCTGACAAACTTTTTCTTTTAGTTCTTTTAACATAATCCTATTATCTCTTTTTGTTTATTTAAAAATTCATTTAACTCAGGTACATTATCAAAATACATATTTTTTGATTTATCGGCACCAGGCTTAAATCCAAACCCATAAGTTACACCAATAAAATCAATACCAACTTGATTAGCACCGACTAAATCAAATTCACTATCGCCTATCAAAACTGTCTTACTGCTATCAGCACATAAAATATCCAAACACTTTAATATAATATCTGCCTTAGTTAATTTTCCACCTAAATCAGAACCTAAATAATAATCACAATACTTATCAATTTGAAAATATTTTATAATACTTTCGGCATTATCATGACTTTTGTTTGTTGCTATAGCAATTTTAAAACCATTACACTTCAAATCATCAAGCATACTAATAATACCCGGATATAACTGAGCATCATATAATGAATATTTTTTATAATTGGCTCTAAAATCATTTGCAACCTTTAACGCTTCCTGAGGATTAAGATTAAATTTTTCAGCCATTGATTTTTGCATTGGTGGCCCTACAAAAGTTTTCAAAATACTTTCTGAAGGCATTTCAAATCCATACTGCTCAATAGTTTTTTTTACAGCACTTATAACTCCAGATGTTGTATCCAAAAGAGTTCCATCTAAATCAAATAATATTGTATTATACAATACTAACCTCCTTTTCTAAAACATCATTATATAAACTATCAGTTACAAAATTTACACTAATAGCACTTTGCAAATCTAATAACATTTCCTTTGTTTCTTTTGTTAGAAGCAATAAATCTTCTTTATTCGTTGTTGTTACTAAACTATTGTCATAATAATTAAGTTCACTGTTTTCTGAAAACCCATCGAATCCCGCAAAATTCACACTTTTCACACCCAGTTTAGCTAATAAGCGTAGAATTAAAATAGCAGAAGTATCAACATTTATCCAACCAAATTTAACAAGAGGAAGATAATTAAAAATCAATTCATTTGAATTTGATTCAGTTTTTATATTTGATGTCAATAATACCTTACATTCAAGATTTTTTGAAATTTCAGTATTCAAAAAATCTTGATATCTATTAATTCCACTAAAGAAAATATAATCCGATTTAAATTTATCTATATAATTATTTACCGAAATTATAATAGGATTTTTACATCTTATAAACTCTTCTATTTTATCTTTTTGAGAAGCTAAAGTCTTCCCAGGAACAAGCAATAATATTTCACGATTTTTTAATTCTTTTGATAAAAACTCTAATGATCTTTTATCGTCAATCTCTCTATCAAAATGTTCTACATATATTTTTTCTAATAATTTATAATCATAAGCTTTCTTTTGCTTTTCATCTAAAGTTTCGATAATTGCTCTTAAATCTTTAGATTTGATATTATGTCGACGCAACAAATGATTAACATTAAACACATGAGAACTATGAACACCTGAAAGAAAATACGGAATACTATATCCCCATTCACATTCTTGTATAAACTTAGGCATTAAATAATCAATAATATCCAACAATACATTAAGCTCATAATCTTGTCCGAATTTTTTATTTAAAAATTCGGACAAACACTCAGTATGAGCGTTTCCTGCGCCACGTCCACAACCTAAAATTGAAGAATCTACATTAATTTCTCTACTATTTGATGCTAAATTTATAAATTCTTGAGTATTTGCATTTGCTAACATTAGGTTATTATGAGCATGAAACCCTAAAATAATTTCTTTATCTAAGTTATGATTTACTATTGAATAAATATGTCTTAGATCTTCAGCATACATAGCGCCAAAAGTATCTACAATCGAATAAGCATAAGGTTTTAACTCATTAACTTTTTCTATAACTTCTAATAACTCAATATCAGAATAACTCATTGTATCAACATTTTGAAAAAATACTTTATAGCCTTTATCTTTTATAGCTTTTGCATATTCAAAAACTTCAAATCTTTCATCTTTTTTAAAACAAATTCTAATACCATCAATAGATTTACCATTATAATCAGACAAATATTTTAAATCATATCTACCATAATCTACTAATGCAACATATAAAGTTCCTTCTTTTTTCTGTTGAAGATAAGGTTCAATTTCCTCAACATATTGAAAAATAGTACTATCCGGATTATGTGGTAAATTTTTCAAAAATCCACACTCTATAATATCAATATTTGAATTTTCCAAAGCATTGATGAACTTTTTTATATAATTTTTACCTAGAACAAGCCCCTTAATTGGAGCTTCTCTCAAGGTACAATCCAACAAATTTATTTTCATGAAACTCTCCTCACACTCTACAATTTCTGTTTGTCATAATCTGCGTTACTTTTTCTATATCGCGAGGATTATCAACAGAAATAGAATCTGAAGACACCTCTATACAATTTACAATTTTATGATTTTCAATCCAACGAAGTTCGGCAATATCTTCTATTTGTTCAATTTCTCCCGGCTGAGTATTTACAAAAAAGTCAAGAGCGTCAATAGAAAAACCCTGAATTCCGATAATCTTTTTATAATCAAACATTACACTCTTATGAGGACAAGGAACCGGATAACGAGACAAATAAACTAACTTGTTATCACTAATAACAACTTTAATATTTCCTGTATCCAATGTTTCTACTGGATTTTTCAATTTTCGATAAGAAAATAAATAATCTGCTTCAGTTTTAATAACTTCATCAACAACTGTCTTGATACATTCAGGCTCAATTAATGGTTCATCTCCATTTATCATAATATATCTATCTGCCTGTATTTTATGAACAACCTCATGCATTCTATAGAAACAATTCATATGATCATTTCTAGTCATAAGAACATTAATGTTATATTTTTCACAAACTTCATAAATTCTTAAATCATCAGTAGCAACATAAACTTCATCCAATTCTTGCACTTGTTTAGCACTGTTATAAACCCAATAAATCATTGGTTTCCCACAGATTTCAGCTAATGGTTTTCCTGGAAAGCGGGTAGAACCATATCTAGATGGTATTATTCCAATTATTTTCATTATTCAAACTCCCTTAATACTTTATCAATTATTTCATCACTTGTTAGTTCATCAGTATCATATTCTGAAATATTCTTCTGATTTACATTTGGCAAATATTTCAAACTAAAAGCAAGAATATTTTCTCTAGCAGAACTGACAATATTACATTTAAATCTTGTATACAATATATGCTGAGGTACATTTATTGTTGAAAGCACATCATTTAATCCACTTCTAAGTGAAATAATCCCCTTGGACATCTGAGCTAAATAATAGGTCTGTTCAATATCATATAATCCACAAACACAATCGGGGATTTTCATTATGTCTGATGAAGAATTTATGAATATGTCATAACCTTTATCTCTTAAACGTTTACAGATTTCTACCCAAAAAGTTCTATCATAACTACAATTACTTGAAGCTTCTGGGGAAATAAATATAAACTTATCAAGATTTAATCCAGAAAGTTCTAAATCTGCAAATAATTCATTTTTAGCTTGTTCTGAAACATGACATATTGTAGACTTGTTATAAAAATCAGCATAATACTTAGATAAATTTTTTACAAAAGAACAATCTTCAATAGGAGTATTACTATTATCTTTCACATTATTATGAATATCTAAAATTATTTGCTTATTAATATATGAAAAAAATCGTTTATTTTTATATGAAAAACCTTTATTTCCTATATCATTATAAAAAATTTCCAATGCTAAACGTTTATTGAAGTCTATTTTTTTACATTCTATGTTGGGAGAAAATAAATTAAAAACTTTTTTTGCATTATCATTTAAAACAACTAAAACTGGTTTTTTAGAATTATTTTTCTTTACCCAATTTTCAAACATAAAACTTAAAATATATAAATCTCCAAGAGTAATCATTCTATATATATAGATATCATCATAATCATCATTTAATTGTGATAAAATCCCATCAAAAAAAGTTTCTCTTACACCTTTTGATGGAAAAATATCAAAATATTTTTCATAAGCAGTCTTTTCACTAAATGTAAAATGTCTACAACCATATTCACAAATAGGCTTATCTAGCAAACGGATTTCTCTTTCTTTACCTATATCAATAATTTCAAATAATTTCATAGTGCCTCTTATTTAATAAATAATAACTTTCTAAAACTGATTTCAAATCCGAGAAATCTCATATAAGCAATATTTCTGCTACGAATAATTTCTAAATTAAATAAAAATTTTCTAATACTTCCATATTTTTTTCGAATATTTAATAACCTTTTCACAAATTTATCAGAACGAATATAACAAATATTTGGCAACTGTATCTGACTATTGTCATATCCACAAACTAAATCTTTGACAGACAATACAGGTGCACATTTATATGTTCTTTTTTCTATACCGTAATAATTTGAAAATGGTATTTCACCAATAAGCTCAGCAGTTTCTAAATCCGGATTTCCTGTTATGTAATCAAAATAAAATAAAAAAGGCTTCAAATTTGGAACACTATTAGGAGTATTGCTAAGAATTTTATAAAATGTTTGACAGAACAAAATTTCACCTTCCAACACCTTATCATACTCGTATTCTTCTAAAGCTTTTCCTTCTAAATCTTCCATAACAGGAACAATTTCCCCATTAGTTTTATTATATGAAACCGTAGCTCCGCAAAGAGATCTACAAAATAACTCCATTTGAGATCTTATTTTCGGAGATGAATAAAATGAAACCATTTCAAAATTTGGTGATAAAACTTTTAATGGATTAAATTGAGAATAAAAACTTGTTATTTTTATATCAGAAAATGTTTTTATAAGATTTACCAGACAATTTTGAGTTCTACCACTAGCAGCTAAATCTACTAAGGCCAATTTATTATCCGACAAATCTATTTCTTGTTTTATATATTGAATTAAATAATTTCTTTGCTCTGAATTTGATTTTATAACTAAATCCAAAAATTTTGAATTGGCAGAAAGAATGCCTGATAATTCTGTTAATTCTTCTCTATTATAAGGTCTCGTATAATCTTTAAATTTTTGAGGAATTAATTTTATTAATTCACCTTTATCAACATGAAATCTTGCTGCTATTCTATCAATAGTATTAATTTCTCTTGCTGAAGCAAACATAAAACTAATGTCAGGATTTTCGTATGTAATAGAAGGTGCTCGCCAAGCCTCTCTTGAACCATACAACAGTTTTGTTTTTATATCTAAACCTTTTTCTTTAATTAAAACATCACACATTTGTTTTAAAACATAACCATCTCTCATAACAAAATATAAACGATTTATACCTCGCTTAATACTTTGCTCTATGACCCAGTTAACATATGGATATAAAATAACTCCACCCATAGAAACACCTAAATTAAACTTTTCATTTCTTTTATAAAAATTCCTAATATTTTTTGCCGTACCAACAGCTAATTGTACATATACATCTTCTGGATATCTTCCCAACAAACGTTTTTCATACTCTTTTAAATTTACATAATTATATTTTTCCGACTTAATTCCAATTCTATTTGCAGCTTTAATATCAGAATTCAAATTATCACCAATATGTATCCATTTTTGTACTTCAATATGCTCTTTTTCTTGAACATATTTAAACAAATCCCCAGATCCTTTCATGCATCTACACTCTGAAGATACATAAATTGGAATATTTTTAAAAATCTCATTTTTATCAGTTAAAAATTGCCTTAATGTTTCTGAAGAATGATAAATATCAGAAATAAGTATAACTCTATATCCTGAGCTTATAGCACTCTTAACTCGTTCAATATTTTCTGGTATACCTATTAAATTCTTTCTTTCGGTACTAATTTCAAAATTTTTTAATAAAAATTTTTCATCATCAGAAAGTGCATAATTTTTTTGAATATAATCATATATTTCATCTAAAGTTATTTCATTAATTCCATGAAAGGCATAGTGTTTACGTAAAAAAGCTTCGCTCTCCACTCTAATAATATAAAAATTTTCTCTAACATATTTATCAATTATTGAAAAAGATACATTATCTTTTAATTCTTTTTGCATCAACGCAAAAATACCTTTAGGCACAGCAGTTGTACGAGTTAACAATGTATCAAATACATCAAAAGAAATTACTTCCGTTAAAGTATTTTTTATTTTATTTTGTTCCAACTGAAGCATTTTCAACCAAACCTTTCTCAAAAATTTCACCATTTTCAGTAATATACTCATTATTCTTAGAGTAAATATCTACAAATAATCCTTTTAATCCCACAGGATTTACTGACACAATTTCAACATCAGGATACATCTGTTCAACAAATTCTTTAAACTTCTGATATCCCCAAGTCTTACCGGAATTATCCCCAGCTATACAACCTTCTTTCATTTCTATTTTTTCAGCTTTATAAAAATATCCTTTATTACAATCTTGTCCAACAAGAAAAATTCTTTTTGGATGAGCATAAAGTATAAATTGAAGAGCTGAAAAAACAGCACCTCCAAAATCTCCAAAAGGCTCATTGTCAATATCCACAGCCCATTTATTGCCAAAAACATCTTCTAACAAAAATGGGGTTGCTTCAGCATTATAAATATGATACTGAGGAATTCTATCTACTAGAATTCTTTCCCTAATTCTATTAACTTGTCTATGAGGCAATATTGCATAAAACTTCTTACAAAAACCTTTACCATACGCATCCAAACGCTCATTCATTTGTTTATTTGCTATCATATGGTCATGCACAAATAAATAGTCTAACTTAACATTTTCTAAATTTATTGCACCATTTACACCAACTTGAATAGCATCCTTAATATAAATATAATCTTTAACTGATGGACCTGCACCATACAACACAACATCCTTGCCCTCAAAAGCCCTTTTATATGGTAAAAATGGCCTATGTAAATTTTGAACCTGATTTAAAACCTGCATATTAACAAAAACATCATCAATACGTCTTAAAATACGAGATTGAGAGTCACTTAATTTTATTAATTCATTACATATTTGTTTTTGAGTATTTTCAACAATCTCTTTAATTTTATAATTTTCGTCGTACTTTTTCCAAACTTGAATTCCTATTAAATAATATTTCTTCAACGACTTATTTGATTTAATTTTAAACAAACCAACCAAATATGATTTTACTTTAAATCCAAATCGATATTTTTGCTTATAAATTGTAATTCCTAAGATTTTTAAAACTTTTTCATTTTTAAAATTTTTATATGAAAATATTTGCATCAAATACCTCTCAATATTCTATAATCTCTTTAATCATCTAATTCTCTTGGATAAGCAAATAATACCGTGCCATAAATATGCATAGATTCCGAAAAATGAGAATCTATATGAATTGAATAATCCAAATTTTGAACAATATTATCTAATAAGATTTTCGTTTCAAAGAATTCTTCTGCAGAATGATAAATAGCAAAAGATAAAACCGGACGATTTTCTTGAATGGTATTAACCATACCTTTTAAAGCCTGAAACATTGCCCCTTCAATATCCGCTTTTATAAAACCAATAGAATTCTCAATTTTTTGGACATAACTATCTAATATAATAGTTTTTACAAATTCCCCATTACCATTATAAATTTTTTTACCCATATCACCATTATTATTTATTTTTACTGATGCACATTCCGAAGATAAACCACATGTATTTATTACATATTTATATTCAGGAACATCATTCAAACGCATTGTATGCTTATAATTTTCAACATGTTCTTGTGAAATTTCAAAAGAATGAATTTTATTTGGATTATATTCTAACAATACAAGAGCACTATCACCAATATAAGCACCAGCATCAATAAAATCTTTATTTTTTATATAATTAATAATTTTAGAATTTGCATATTTTAATCCATGATGGTATAAAAAAACTTCCATATCATAGTTTTGTTTAGATAATTTATATTCAGATTTAATTCTTGCAAAATTCTCAGATAATAACTTTGAATACATTTTGTCTTGTTCTGTATCATATTTCAATCTATAACCGTTGAAATCCAAGTTACATAACTTTGCTAAAGATTCATCCGGAAGCCTTAACATTTTATCAATAACAATATTTGTAATCTTCAATGATTTACTATCCAAATTTTTTTTAAATAGCTCTATTTTTTCAACCATATTATTTTCAATAAAATAATTTCTAAAAGATCCATTTATAGAATCAATGAGGCCCCACGCTTTCTTATTTATAAATTTTTCGCAAAATAAATTAATCTTATTTAATTTTTGAGTTTGTTGCTCTACGATTTTATTTAAATCTTCAAAATTATTATTAAGTTGTAAAACACATTTACGTTCTTCTGCCAACTCAAACAATATAACTCTATACAACAACTTAAGATTAGTAAATTTAAGTTTTATACCAAGTATTGTTATAACTTTATGATTCCCAATATTTGTAACTGAAAAAATAAATTGTAAAATCTTTTTCAAGTTACCTCCTTAAACAAATACCCAAAAACTTATTTCCCAGTTGCTTCAAATTTAGACAAAACAAGTAAAAAAAGATATTAGCCAAGTGGGTATATTAAATACTACAAAAACTTCTGTGATATAATATTAATCCACCATCTTGTATAAAAATTTATTTAATTAATACTCAAAAAAATTTTTCACGGATTTTATAACAGAATGAAGGATTAAATATGAAAATTCAAAATACATTTTACCCCAAAACAATAAATACATATTCTCAAAATAATATAAAGAAAAATAATAATATTACCAATAAATATACAACACCCGTATACGTTAATAAATATGAGCCAAATACATTCCATCCAATAGCTTTTGGCGCAATCTATAATGTTAAACCTAAAAAAATAAATATTGATATTGAAAAAAATAAACTTCTAAAACAAATTTCTGAAATGCTAAGTTCAGAAAATACAGCTTGTGATGCGGAAGATTTTTTAACTAACTCACTAATGTCAGCACTAAATAGTTTTAGAGCTGCATTAAAAAAACAACAAATTATATTGGAAGAACTTGAAGCACTTTCTATTGCCAAAACAATGAATATGCAACAAAAAATAAACAAGTTAAACCAATTAAAAAAAGAATTAAATCTAACTAAAAAACAAGCCAAAGTAACTATTAATAAAAAGCCTTCAGAAAAAAATGAGGAAAAAATAGATTTTCAGTTACTTAACAAATTTAAATCCGCAATATTAGAAGATAATTTCAATTTAAAAGATATTTTAAAAAACCACTATAAAATTCTAAATAATATAACATCAACAGATTCATTAAAAAAAATGTTTCCTCATATAAAACTTCCAAAAAATCCGGTTGATGTAATTGCTAAAAAAGTTGAAGCAATTCTTACAAGAAATTTCTATGAAACAATGGATGATTTATATGAGAATAAAAAAGAAGAAGAACTTTATAAATTAGTTGATGATGTTGTTCAAGAAACAGCTTACTTTATTGGAGATAAATTCAAGCTTGAACCAAAAATAATTTATAATAAAATTGCAGCAACAACTCATGATACAATTATAAAAAAATACGCAAAACTAAAGGTTGATACTGGATTTTCATATATCCCAGAACAAAGAAAAATTAAAGCACCACAAATTACAGAAAACGATGCTAAACTATTACAAGTAGATTTTAATGAATTTGTATTATCTGTAATAAGAGATCAATATGTTAATTTTAAAAACTTAAATGAAATTAGTTATTCTGATGGTAAAAACATTATCAATTTAAGTTCAATTAAAGACCCTGATTACAAATTTGAAAAATTCCCTGAAAAAATAAAACGTATTATTTCTACAGGGGAATCACTACATAATGCCCAAAGAGATTATGACAACTTTGATACAAATGAACTAAAACAAAGATTAAATTTCTACGCGAATTCAGAACTAGGCAACAATGAAGCAATTCTTGAACAAATCATTAATTTTGACACTTGTAACTTTGGAAAAGAAGACACTAAATATGCCATTAGATTTTTGCAAGAACTAGATTCTATTGCTGATAATAAAAAAACTGTAGATGAAGTATTAAATACAATCGCCACAGAAGGTATAAAACCTAAAGAAACTGAAAAATTAAACGAATTAGAAAAACAAAAAGCAGCTGAAAAATTAAAAGCTGAACAGAAAAAATCTTTTGAACTAAAAACCCTAAAAAACAATTTTGATAATGCAATCAATATTTTATACAATAACAACTTAAATAATATTGCAAATACTTGTTCTAAATACCGTCCGGAAAACCTTTCTGAGCAGAATGTAGAAAAAGCAAATTATATTATCAAAACAATTTTAGAAAATGTAAATCCTAATAACGAACAACTAAATAAAGCGAAATTAGAAGCAAACATTACAAGATGGGATACTTATAATTATTATCAAAAAAATGATAAAACTAACCCTGTTTTCAAACTTGCTCAACAATACGCTAAAGACGAAAACGGCTCAATTGATATTAATAAAGCTGGTAAATATATTATCAATAGCGAACTTGTTGAAAATTATCCCGCGAGTGTAGAATTCACAAGATACCCTGAAGTTCTAACAAAAATAATGGAAAGAATTAGCTACGACAAAGAAGAAGCTGTAAAATATTTATGCAAATTTGATGAATACACAGATTTAAGCTCTTCTGAAAAAACATACCTTGCTAATTTTATCGATAAATTTGATTTAAAAGATCATATTGATAAAACTATTTTAAAATATATTATTGAAAATGATTATATTAAAAATGATACACTTGTACAAACAAATATCAATAGCAAAAGTGAAGAAAGTTTTACTTCCGCAATTACATCTAGCGCAAAAGAAGCTATTCTAAGTAAGTATAAATATCCAATTTGCATGGAATATTTAAAAGGTTTTGAAGATGCTCTTTCTTCATTAGCATCTGCTGTTGGTTCTTCTGGTATCAAACAAATGGGAAGAAACAACAAAGCTCTTGAATACAAAATGGAACTTAAACTAAAAAATCATGATGATAGATTATTCTCTAGCAAAAATGATTATTACTTTGATATCTTCTCCGACAAAGGTCTTCATTAATTAATAAAAAAAGATGTGAGTAATATCACATCTTTTTTTATTAAACAGCTTTTTCCTGCGAATTTACAATATTATTCATTGGATTCCAACTATCTTTTAAATTATTTTTTATCAGATTTTGATAAAAACTTTCTTTATAATTTAATAACTCTAATTGTTTAGTTAATTCTTTCATTTGATTTTCAGCTTTTTCTTTTGTTTCTTGAATAATTTTATAACGTTCTGAAATAGTAGAATCTCCTATTACGCACAAATCAATATAGCGTTTTATAGATTTATTATCAGTTCCAACAGAGCGTAAACATTTAACAATTTTTACCCAATCTAAATCACTTTCAGAAAACAATCTTATATTATTTTCGTTCCTCTTTATAAATGGGAAAAATCCACTTTTAGCCCAAAATCTTAAAGTGTGTTCTGAAACATCCATCTTATCTGCAACTTCTTTGATTGTATACAAAATCCTAACCTCCAATATTTAGTTTAACAGGCTTGAGAGTTTATCTCAAGCCTGTTAACTATAAAATATAGATATTATAAACATTTTGAAATATCATCAACAATTAGTTCTTTAGTTAAATGATATTTTGCATATAATTCTTCGATTGAAACTCTATCAGTAAATTCTTTTTTACCTCCAAAGTTTAAGACTTTCATATCAGAATTTCCATAATATCTTGCTACTTTTTCACCAAAGCCGCCATCCAATTGACCATCTTCCAATGTAATTACAAGCTTATGATTTTGCTTCAAATCTTGTAAAAGTTCTTCATCAATACCAGAGGCAAATTTTGGATTAATAACAGTTGCATCAAAGCCAAATTTCTTTTTCAATTCTTCCTTAACTTCAAAAGCAAGTCCCAAGAAATTACCCAAACCTAAAATTGCAACCTTTTCACCTTGAGCTTCTACTTTAAATTTGTTCAAAATAGAATAATCCGTTTTATCTTCAACACCTGTAGAAACCCAAACATTAGGAACTCTTATTGCAACAGGGTGTTTTGTTTGTTTTAGAGAATATTCAAGCATTGCAAGATATTCTTCTTTTGTTGCAGGTGATAAATAAACCATATTTGGAATATTAGAAATTAATGGAATATCAAAAGAGCAAAGATGAGTGGCATCAGCTGATGATAGACCTCCCCAATAAACAAGCATTGTTATTGGAGAATTATTTAAAGCTAAGTCTTGAGACATTTGATCATAAGTTCTTTGAATGAAAGAACTCATTACACAAAAGACTGGTTTTGCACCACAAGTTGCTAATGCAGAAGAATACGCTACAGCGTGCTCTTCAGCAATACCAACATCTGTATATTGTTCACCTAATTCTGTTCTATAATCTTTCGTAAAACCAAATACTCCAGGAGTTCCAGCATTGATTGCTATTACAGTCTTATCTTCTTTTGCTTTTTTCAAAATGAAATCTTTAGTTATAGAATTATAATCTTCAACTTCAGAGTTTGCTGGAGATTTACCAAAATCATCTAATGCTCCTGGCATAATCCAGTGGAAAAACTCTTTATTTTTTTCAGCAACTTCAAGTCCACAACCCTTTAATGTGTGGATATGAACAACAACCGGATGATCAATATCTTTCACTTTTTTAAATGTTTCAATAAGTTTTTCAACATTATTACCTTCTTCAAGGTAGTAATAATCAAAACCTAAAGTCTTAAAGAAATTAGATTCAGCTTGACCATTTGTTTTTCTCAACAATTTTAAATTTTCATACAAGCCACCATAGTTTTCCGCAATAGACATATCATTATCATTCACGACAATAATAATATTACTTTTCAATGTTGCAGCATTATCCAATCCTTCTAAAGCTTCGCCACCACTCAAAGAACCATCACCAATTAAAGCTATAACATTACCTTTTTCACCTTTTAAATCTCTAGCTTTAGCAACACCTGTTGCTAAACTTACAGAAGTTGAGGTATGACCAACTTTAAACAAATCATGTTCACTTTCTTCTGGAGCTGTATAACCTGTGTATTTTAAATATTTATCAGGATCAGTAAAACCTTCTTTTCTACCAGTTAAAATTTTATGAGGATAACACTGGTGAGAAACATCATAAACAATTTTATCTACCGGAGAATTAAATACATAATGTAGTGCGATTGTAGCCTCAACAATTCCTAAATTAGGAGCCATATGGCCGCCAATTGTATTAACTTTTTTAATAATTAACTCTCTCATCTCTCCTGCAAGTGTCTTCATTTCATCAATAGATAAACTTTTTAAATCAACAGGGGTATTAACTTTATCTAAAATCATATTTATCCTTTCTTTTTCATAACCAAACTTACTATTATATATTACAACCTGATAGTAACTATCAGTCAAGAGGAAAATAAATCTTGACATTTTAGCATATTGGTACTACTATGCCAATATATAAGTGAGGTAATTATGATTCAACTATCTGAAGCTACTGCAATAGCCATACACGCAATGATATATATGGCAAATAGAAATAGTGACAATCCACATTCTTTAAAAGAAATCGCAACAACTTTTATGATTTCAGAAAACCATTTATCCAAAGTTTTACAAAAACTTGTTAAAGCTGGATATTTAGTATCAATAAAAGGACCAAAAGGTGGCTTTAAAATTTGTAAAGAAAAAAATAACGCAACATTAATGGAAATTTATGAAGCAATAGAAGGCAAATATACTCCCAAAAATTGCCTATTTGCAGCTAAACATTTAACATCTTGTTGCTGCATAATGAAACCATTGATCTCTTCAATCAATAATACCTTTGAAGATTTTATGAATAATAACAGAATAAACGATTTAAAATTATAGGAGAAAACTAATGTCAATGTTTTGTTTTCAATGTGAACAAACCGCAATGGGTAAATGTTGTTCACAAGTCGGAGTTTGCGGTAAATCTGCAGATACAGCTAATTTACAAGATGATTTAACAAGTTCACTAATTGAACTTGCAAATTGTTCAGAACAGAATGAAGAAAATACAGATTTATTAATTGATGGATTATTTACTACTATTACTAATGTAAATTTTGATAATAAATCCATTCAAGATTTTATAGAAAAAGTAAAAAGTAAAATAACATGTAATACCTCATTTGATATCAATACTGTTTGGAATACAGATGAAGATACAAGGAGTTTAAAGTCTTTAGTTTTATTTGGGTTAAAAGGTATCGCTGCATACGCATATCATGCCCAAGTTCTCGGCTATAAAGACAAAGAAGTAGATAACTTTTTCTACGAAGCACTACAAAAAATTTCTAAAGAATTACCACAAGATAAATTACTTGAACTAGTTTTAAAAACAGGAGAAATAAACCTAAAATGCATGGAATTACTAGACAAAGCAAATACAGAGACTTATGGTAATCCAATTCCTACAAAAGTAAGTACAAATATTGAAGCAGGTCCATTCATTGTTGTAACAGGTCATGATTTACACGATTTATCTTTACTATTAGAACAAACAAAAGATAAAGGTATCAATATTTATACACACGGTGAAATGCTACCTTGTCATGCTTATTTAGAGCTAAAAAAATATCCTCATTTAAAAGGCAATTTTGGTACAGCTTGGCAAAATCAACAAAAGGAATTTGCAAACATTCCTGCGCCAATCTTATTTACTACAAATTGCATTATGCCGGTAAAAGAAAGCTATGCAGACCGAGTATTTACAACATCTTTAGTTCAATATCCTAATATGATACATATAGGAGAAGACAAAGATTTCACACCAGTTATAAATAAAGCTTTAGAACTTGGTGGATACAAGGAAACACACAAAATGACAGGTATCAATGGTGGCGATGAATTAACAGTCGGCTTCGGACACCACACAGTATTATCTGTTGCTGATAAAGTAATAGAAGCAGTAAAAAATGGAGATTTAAAACATATTTTCCTAGTAGGCGGTTGTGATGGCGCAAAACCAGGAAGAAACTATTACACAGAATTTGTAAAACAAACCCCAAAAGATACATTAGTTTTAACTCTTGCTTGCGGGAAATATAGATTTAATGATCTCCAACTTGGTGAAATAAACGGAATTCCTAGATTATTAGATATGGGTCAATGTAACGATGCTTATTCAGCTATAAAAGTTGCAGTTGAATTATCTAAAGCTTTTAATTGCACGGTAAATGAATTACCATTATCTTTAGTACTTTCTTGGTATGAACAAAAAGCAGTATGTATATTATTAACCCTTTTATATCTAGGAATTGAAAATATCAGATTAGGACCATCCCTACCTGCATTTGTATCTCCCAATGTTCTAAATATTTTGATAGACAAATTTAAAATTAAATCAATAACAACTCCAGAAAATGATTTAAAAGAGATTTTAAAATAATGAAAATAAACTTATACGAAATAGAATATACAGACGAAATAAATAAAAAAAACGTATTTGATAACGAGCAGAGTTCACTAACTCTGCTCGCATTCAAAGCTGGAAAAGAAAGAGCAATACATATTGATGAAAAAGATGAAGTAGCTCAAATTATAGAAGGTTGTGCTGAAATAACAATAGGCAAAGATAAATTTATTTTAAATCAAGGAGAAATGATTGTGATGCCTGCAAAGACCCCTCATGGTTTGAGAGCGATTTCAAATACTAAAATGTTACTGCTTCGACCAAAACATACTCATTAATAGTAATTATAAAATTATTAAACATACCCAAATAAAAATTAGACTTTTTGGTAATGAAACTAAACTAATAAATTTATACAATTATTACTAAGAAGGAGATTGTTATGCTTATACTAATTTTAAAATGGGTTGCTTTTGCATTAATAATTACATTTATTGGTTGGTTAGTTCCAGGCATATCCGTCGAAAACTTTATCGCTGCAATGATTGTAACTGTAGTTATTGCTCTAATTAATGCCTTTATTAAACCAATTATAATGTTTTTAACTCTACCAATTAATATTCTAACTCTTGGTATTCTAACTTTAGTAATAAATGCATTTCTATTTATGTTTGCAGCATACCTAGTTCCGGGAATCGAAGTAGATGGATTCTTAAACGCTTTACTTGGTTCTATACTTCTTTCAATATTCTCGGTGGGACTGTCATATTTGCCAAATGATCGATAAATAACACTTTACTCTTTCATTGTCTTTTCCTTTAGAACTCAGAATTATAAAATTCTGAGTTCTATATATTAATTAAGATTTATTAATAATTAAGCAAAAAATAAAATTCATTCGTTTTATCTTGAACAATGAATAACATTTCAAGAAAAAATCAATCAACGTATACCCCTAGTTTCCAAGCTTATTATAAAAGCCCATTTAGCAAACACTTAGAACAAGTTTTACAAACTAGAAATG
Organism: uncultured bacterium; assembly: GCA_905215335.1. GTDB lineage: Bacteria > Cyanobacteriota > Vampirovibrionia > Gastranaerophilales > Gastranaerophilaceae > Zag111. Next base: position 173,368 of record CAJMPQ010000001.1, read on the forward strand.
GTGAACAAGAACTTAGTAATCATTTTCAAAAAATTTTCAAAGCTAAAAAACAAGCTTCAAATAAACTTGGAGAAGGTGCTAATGGAATAGTTTACAGAATAGATGATTATTATGTTTTCAAAGTCTATAAAAATATAAATCCAAATAGTTTTAATTTTAACTTTAAATACTCACAAGAAAACATCTTTGGTACATTGAAAAAATATTATGGAAAAGTTATAGCAAAATTTGGACAAATAGAAGTTATCAAAAATGTTACTCATAATAAACATAAATTTGTAGAATTAGCAAACCCAGCAACAAATGGAATAAAAAAATATAACGAAGTTCTAAAAGAATTTGTAACTCTTCCTCAAAAAGCGTTTGATAATTTAGCAAAAGACTTTGTTGAACTAAACAAAATACATAAATCAAGCTTATTCTATAAATTTGATACAAATAACCCAAATAATTTTATCAAAGTTGGAAACTCAATAAGAATAGTTGATGATATAGATTGGGTACCATCAAAAGAACCAAATGATATTTATAGTTTTATGCGCATCTTCATCAAAGAAGACGGGGATGCGAACTTAAAAAAACAAATCCTCAAAAAATGTATTCTTGCATGTGAAAAAAACAAAATCCCGATCAATGATACCTACGATTATTTATCTAACTTTATGGATGATCTTTTCAAAAATGCAGGAATAAAAATTTCATTTGAAGATTATTATATTGAGATGCAAAACCTAAGAAATACATGTAAAAACGATAATATAAGAATGCAAAAAGTTAAAGAATATATTGACAAAACAATCAAATAGAAAGAAAAAAAGAATGAAAATTATAAATTTTACAGGAACATATCTTGCTACAACAAAAATAAATAAAAAAACTCAAAAGAATAAATTTATTCCACACGAAGCTTCTGTTGTCCAAATGCATCCGTCAAGCAAAAATGACATCTTAACCCTAAAATCTACAACAGAATCTTGGGATGAAAACTCTAATATATTATCCTTCTCTGATATAATTTATGAAGATGCAAAAAATATACATGATGAAGAAATTGATACCGGAATTCATAAATTCTATGCCATAACAAATCAAAAAAGAAACTTTACAAAACTTCTCCCTGATGAAATACTAGCTCTAACCGAAATTACAAGTTTCCCAGATTCAAGGAAAGTTAATATTGATGTTCTAGAAGTTAACCCAGAGCATAACCATTGGTCTCAAGACAGAACATATAAAAATATTGGAAGCGCATTATTAAATGCAATAAAAGAAATTTTTGAAGGCAAAGAAATAACTGTACGCTCTGTACCATCAGCATTAAATTTTTATAAAAAAAACGGGTTTCATCAAATTTACCAAAATTCACATGACTTACATTACATAAAATTATAAGGACAAAATGATGACAAATATAAATTTCACAGGACACATTTCACCAAACTTATGTAAAAGATTAGGAATCTCTGAAAATACAAAAATACCTGGAGCGACTAATCTATTATTAACTGATATTCGCAAAGAATCTGTCTATAACAGATATAAATACGGAATATTCCACAAACCGACATCTTTTAGAGATTATATGGAACCAAAAACATTTGCTATATTTCATAATAAAAATAATCCTGAAAAAACTGCAACTGTAGAAATTGGCAAAGACTTAAATATAGAAACCCCTTCAATCTTAAATAACATCACTGAAGACATAATAACAACTGCAGCAAAATTACTCGACTTAAGTATTTAAAAATCAAAGAGTTTTAGTTATACTCATAAAAAAATACAGGGTACTAAAATGAAAGTTCAAGCAATAAATAATAACCAAAATCAACAAACACAAACAATACCTAAAAAGAAAAGTAAATTTAATTCTGTAACTCTTACAGGATATGCTTCTCTAGGTTTTGGAATAGCCAGTGGCATTGCTGGAGCTAAAAAGAAAATTAAATTACATAAAAATTTAGCTTATATTGCAGGAGCATTGGCAATAATACATACAGGAATTATTGAATGGTCCCATTATAAATATCGTAAAAATAAATAAATAAAAAGAAAGAGAGAGAAACTTATGACTGAATATTTAAATACAGAAATTCTTGGCATAGATAAAGATGGCAATGAAAATAAATACAAATTAAGTGATTTTAAAGGCAAAAAAATAATTTTATATTTCTACCCAAAAGATAACACTTCAGGATGCACGCAAGAAGCTTGCGATTTTAGAGATAATATCAATAGATTAACTTCTTATGCAACCGTAATAGGAGTTAGCCCAAATGATATAAAAAGTCATAAAAAATTTCAAGAAAAACAGAGTTTAAATTTCATTTTACTTGCAGATACCGAACAATTATTATCTAATCAATTTAATGTTTGGGTTGAAAAATCAATGTATGGAAAAAAATACATGGGTATTGAACGTTCAACATTTATACTTGACGAAAACGGGCTTATTGAAAAAGAATGGCGCAAAGTCAAGGTGAAAGGCCATGTAGATGAAGTTATTTCATATTTAACCGAATAATCTTAAACTTCTCTAGATGGAAACAACGCAACAATTATTGGTTGAATACAAAAAACTAATAATACAATCACGTAAAATAATATATGACTTTTTTGATTTATAAAATAAGATAATAATAAATGATCAAAAGTTAAAATAAAAGCAATAATAAATGCCCAAAACAGATTATTTATTATATCAAAAATTCTTTTTTTATAATTAAACATAACAAAAACATTAATAAGAAGTAATAAAACCATTACAAATAATGGATGAATATGATATCTTTGAGCTAAAGGGAAAAACAGTAAACCTACAGCAAAATATAAAAAAGTTAATAAAATATGATAAATAATAAAAGTACTACTATCTAATTTCCCTTTTGGACTAAAAATATTATCATTCATAAAATTCTCCTCAAAAACATTTTTATTATAACACTATAAATCAAAAATTTGCAAACATAAAAAAAAGTCCGTAGATAAAATAAATCTACGGACTTTTAAACTTAACTAATTACAAATTAAACTAATTTAACTGTAACTGATTTTGGTTTTTGAGTATAAGAGATTTTATCTTCTCTTGATAACCAACCTAAACCCATGTAAGTGAAATTATCATCTAAATCCATATCTTTTCTTAATTTGTTGATAGTAACTTCACCTTTGTCAGATAGGTAATTGTAGATTTTACCTGCTGATTCAATAATTTGAGTTTGCATTTCTTTTTGTTCTTTTTTTGCTGTAAACATGTTAAAAAACCTCCTTTAAAATCACAATTTTATAGTACTACTTTTTTATTATTAATGGAATATAATTTTTTTAAAAATATTAAAAACACCATTATGTCTAGGTTTTAGGCGCTTAACATTTCTAAACTTTCTTAAAGTATACTGCAAAAAATAAAAATTATTTCATAAAAATAGCGTATTTTTTTATTAAAAATACATCAAATTATGTATTTTTGATATAAAAAACCTCTTTTAGGGCTAAAATTTATGAAAAAATAAAAAAATTTTAGAATAATTTTTTCATAATTAAAAATAAAAACACTGATTATAAAAAGATTTTCAAGATATCCACAAGATATAATTTTAACAAAATTATAAAAACAAAAATTTTTAAGAAAACTGCACAAATAAATAAAATTAATCTCTATTTAGAATAATTTTATCATTTTTACCAGACATTTGATTAGTCAAATTCTTGATAACACTATCCAACTCTGATTTGTCATAATAATCACTATAAAAAATAAGTAACGGATTATTATTCTTTAAATTAAATACTAATAAATATGAAGAATACCCTTTTGCATATCTATTCCCTTTAACTTTTTGCCTTAAATAACCAACACTTTTAATATCAGAATAATCCACCAAATATTTTTTTGATTTTTGATTTATCAAATTAGTTTTTTCAACATAGCATTTATTCTCTGATTTTGAACATATTAAAGTTTCTTGTTTATAATTTGTGAATATCCCTGCAATAAGCACACCAACTGCAAGTGTTATAAAAATGATCTTTAATATATTTTTTAAACCTTGTTTTTCTAAATCTACAGACTCATTACTCATGCTTGCATTATCTCCAACTAACATTTTACAATCTACCACAAAACATTTTTTGAGTATAATATGACTGAGGTTATTATGAAAAAAAATATATTAATTTTTGATTTAGACGGAACACTTTTGAATACATTAGAAGACTTAGCTGATAGTACAAACTTTGCGCTTCGCCAATATAATTATCCAGAAAGGACAATTGAAGAAGTTCGTAACTTTGTAGGTAATGGAGTTGCAAAACTTATAGAAAGAGCCATACCTGAAGGTTTAAACAACCCTAATTTTGAGAATTGTCTAAAAACTTTCAAAGAAAATTACTCACAAAACATGTACAACAAAACGGCTCCATACAATGGAATTATAGAAATGCTTGAAAAACTAAGAGCTGACAATTGTAAAATTGCAGTTGTTTCAAACAAATTTGATGCAGCTGTAAAAGAACTTTGTCAAAAATATTTTCCAAACCTAATTGATATTGCAATTGGAGAAAACGAAGCAGCCGGTATAAAGAAAAAACCAGCACCGGATACAGTAATTCAAGTATTAAAAGAATTAAATTGTGACAAATCTGAAGCTATATATCTCGGGGATTCCGAAGTTGACATTATGACCGCTGAAAATTCAGGAATGCCTTGCATAAGTGTAACTTGGGGCTTCAAAGATGAAGACTTTTTAAAAAGACATAATGCGCAAATAATTGTTAACAATCCACAAGAGATTATTAATTTTATAGAACAATAGCTTAAACAAATTAACCAATTGATGTCATAAATATTCTTATTTAAAGTATTTGAAAAGAATACAAAAAGGGGAATTTTTATGCCATCAACAGTAAAAAATATTCATGCTCGTCAAATTCTTGATTCTAGAGGAAATCCAACTATAGAAGTTGATGTGATGCTTTCAAGCGGAGAAGTTGGAACAGCCTCTGTACCATCAGGAGCATCAAAAGGTAAATTTGAAGCAATAGAATTAAGAGATAACGAAGATGAATACGATGGTAAAAGTGTCCGCAAAGCAATCTACAATGTTAATAAAATTATAGCTCCTGTACTGATTAACCAAAACATATCAAATCAAGCATTTATAGATAAAACACTAATTGAACTTGATGGAACTGAAAACAAAGGAACTCTTGGTGCAAATGCAATGCTAGGGGTATCTATGGCTTGTGCAAGAGCAGGCGCTTCTTCATACAAACTACCATTATACGAATATTTAGGTGGTATTTTTGCAAAAACAATGCCTGTACCAATGATGAACATTTTAAATGGTGGAGTTCATGCAAATAACAATTTAGAATTTCAAGAATTTATGATTGCACCCGTTGGTGCAGAAAATTTCACGCACGCACTTGAAATAGGTGCAGAAATTTTTTATGAATTAAAAAAAATACTGACCAAACAAAAATTATCAACAAACGTTGGAGATGAAGGTGGATTTGCTCCAAACATCAGCACAAATACAGATGCAATAAAACTTGTTATTGATGCCATAGAAAAAACAGGATATTCAACAGACAAAGTAAAAATTTGTCTTGATATAGCAGCAAGCGAATTTTATAACAAAGGAAAATATTTTATTAGAGGATATGGATATTCAACAACAGAATTTATAGAAATTCTTGAAAAAGTAATAACAACATTTCCTATAATTTCAATAGAAGATCCATTAGCACAAGACGACTTAGAAGGTTGGGCTACACTTACGAGGAAAATAGGAAGCAAATGTCAACTAGTAGGAGATGATCTATTTGTTACCAATATAAAACGTATAAAAATGGGAGTTACTAAAAAACTTGCCAATTCAGTACTAATAAAACCAAATCAAATTGGCACAATTTCAGAAACAATAGATGCAATTACCTATGCACAAAAACATTGCTATACAACAATAATTTCTCACCGCTCAGGTGAAACTGAAGATACATTTATTGCAGATTTAGCTGTTGCGTCTAATAGTGGCCTTATAAAAACAGGTTCAATTTCTCGCAGCGAAAGAGTAGCAAAATATAACAGACTTTTAAAAATAGAACAGCACCTTGGAAATAATGCCAAATACCTCGGTTATGATGCTTTTAACCCTAAAAATTAGAGAATAAAAACAAACAATGACAAATAAAGCTGAATTGATTAATTTTTATTTTTTACTATAATCTTAGTAAAAATAGAATAAGGAATATGAAAATGATTATAATAATGGAACCCCAGGCTACTGCTGAAAACATTAAAGCAGTTACAGAATTATTAAAAGAACACGGATTTAAAGTTATAGTTCATAAAGGTGATGTACACACTGTAATAGATGCACTAGGCGATAAAACCACATTATCTCCGAATAGAATTGACGCAATGGATGGTGTGAAAAAAATTAAATTTATAAGAGAACCATTTCGTTTAGCATCAAGAGATAGAAAATCAGAAGATACAGTTATTGAATTTGACAATGGAGTGAAAATAGGTGGAGCAAACAGACCAGTATTTATGGTTGGACCTTGCTCAGTAGAAGATAACTACGAAGGTTTATTAGAAGTTGCAATTGCAGCAAAAGAACTTGGATGCCAATTTCTAAGAGGTGGAGCTTTCAAACCTAGAACTTCACCTTATGAATTTGATGGATTGGGAGAAAAAGCTCTTAAATATCTTGCACAAGCAAAAGAAGAAACCGGCCTTCTCGTTGTAACAGAACTTATGGATTCAGCGGATTTGGAATTAGTATGCAATTATGCAGATGTAATTCAAATCGGTGCAAGAAATATGCAAAATTTCAAATTACTAAAAGCTGTAGGTAAATGTAACAAACCAATTATTCTAAAACGTGGACCTGCAAGTACAATTAGAGAATTTTTACTAGCTGCTGAACATATTATGTACAACGGAAACGAAAAAGTTATACTATGCGAACGTGGTCTAAAGAGTTTTGATAGTGCATTTACAAGAAATCTATTAGATATTTCAGCAATTCCGGTAATAAAAAAATATTCACACTTACCAATAATTGTAGATCCTAGCCATGGAACAGGACAAAGATACTTAATTGAACCAATGGCTAAAGCTGGCTTAGTAGTAGGGGCTGATGGTGTAATGGTAGAAGTACACCATAATCCGGCACAGGCATTAAGTGATGGAAAACAGAGTCTATCAATCCCTCAATTCAAAGAAGTATTTACAAAATTAAATAATTTAATTGACACACTTCATCTTGAAAAAAGTCTTACTATTTCTAACCTTGAATAGTATTACAGCTGCATTATTAAGAAATATTACATTTAAACTTAAAATAATAGCAATTTAAAAACTTTTTAGTACTTTATAAACTTGTAAGGGAAAAGGCAGAAAGGAATTTTTATTTATGGTAGAAGTAAATAGGATTGGGAATTATGGTTATTATCCTCAAGCCACATCTTTCACTGCACAAAGACGTGAATACAGAGGAATTGAAGATTTTAAACCAGGTTTATACGACCCTGAACAAAGAGAAAAAGCTGAAAAAAAATCTAGCAATTTATTAAAATTAACCGCATTAACAGTAGCTGGTATTGGTGCATACTTGTTCTTTGCTAAAACAGGTAAAGGAAAAGCTTTATGGAATAAAATTACAAGTTTCTTTAGAAAAACTCCTACAGCTCAAGCAACACAAGGTGCTCAAGCAACACAAGCAACACAAGCAGCCCAAACTGCAGCAACAACTACTGCGACAAACGCTACAACAAAAGGAGCTAAACCACATAGAGTTAGAAAACCTAAAGCTCAAAAAGCTATTGTTGCTGAAAATGCAGAATTATTACCAAATCAAAAAGTAAAAATAAAAAATGGCGGTGGAAAAGAAGCTGTACATAAAGTTAGACGTAATGAAAAGAAAATTACAAATGAAACATTAATGAACGAAAAAAATAATGCAGTGACAACAAAAGATTTAGATAATTGGCAAGCTAGTTTAGGTAAACAAGCAACACCAGAAGAAACTGTACTTATTAATAATAACAACAAACCTGCAACAACTTCATTAGCAGACGTAATGCAAGAACAAGGTATTCAAAGAACTAAAAATTCATCAGGTCGTATTGTGTTAGAACAAACTCAAAAAGCTCCAAAAACAAAAGCTCCAGCTACACCAGTACCTGCAGTTCCTGTAGCCGATAATGCAACTAAAATCGCAGAAATTGAAGCTAAAATTGCACAAAATAATAAAACTATAAAGATGTGGAAAGGGATGAGAACATCTCATCTAGAACAAGAAAACGCAAAACTACTTAAAGAACTTGATGCATTAAAAGGAAATACTCCAGCAGCTGTTTCTAAACCTGTAAAACCAGTAGCTGAAGTTGCGCCAAATACAAAAGCAGCTCAAATTGAAGAAGCTTGGGCACAATATACAAGTAAACCTGCAGCAGCTGTTCCTGAAACAAAAGCTCCAACATTAGCTGAAAAATTTGCACAAGTAGATGCTGAAGCAGCAAAAATGGCTCAAGAAGAAGCTGAAGCACTTGCAAAAATGGGAATTTCCCTATAACCAACCCCACTTCAACCCATAAATAAAATTCCAAATATTATAAAAACATCGATTGGCGATTTAATTTAATCTCATTTATCTGTTCAAGATAATCCGAATTAGTTAAATCGCCAATCGATTTATACAATTTTAAAATACTTGTTTGAATATTACCTGAATTCATCATAACCATATCATTGGCCATTTCAGTGTTAGACATAGCGAGTCTTGTCATATCTCTAAATCCCGATGAGGCAATTTCTAAAGCTAAAGGATTTTCACTGGCAGTTTTAAATATCGCTTGAGCAATAACCATTGGCATATGAGAAATTAATGCAACAGCTTCATCATGTTTGTCTGGCGTCGTTTCTACAATTTTTGCACCCAAAGCATTGATAATTTTTATTAATCTTTCATCATTACCATAAACCGGAGTAATTACCCATTTTGCATTTTTAAACAGACCTTCAAAAGAATTTTCAAATCCCTTATGCTCAGTTCCTGCCATAGGATGTGATGGAATAAATTTATACGAGCGTTTTTTATTACACACAAACTGTTTCAGGGAACAAACATCAGTAACAATAGTTTCCTCACTTAAAATATCTTCCAATTTATCTAAAATAGAAAGTGTTTTATTCATTGCAGAACAAACAAATACAACATCGCAATCTTTCAAAACTTTATAATCTTTATAAATTTTTTCACCATTTTGAGAATTTGAAACCGCTATAACATCATATCCAAGCTTAACCAAATCCTTAAAAATAGAACCACCTATTAAACCTAAACCAATAATTCCAATTTTCATTCTTACCCACTTTCAAAATAAAATATAACATAATAATAATTTGTAGCATATATTTAGTCCTTGTGCTAATATTTTTATATGGATAGATTAGAATTTATTAATGCAAAACGTATAGTTATAAAATTAGGAACAAATGTTTTAAGAAATGATGAAGGATATGTTTCTTTACCAAGAGTATATTCATTCATTGAAGATATCGCAACTCTTGTAAAATCAGGTAAAGAAGTTATTATCATCACTTCAGGTGCTGTAGGACTAGGCAAAAAACGATTAGGACTTGAAAATACTCAAGGTACAGCACTAAAACAAGCTTGTGCTGCAATTGGACAAGGAAAATTAATGTCAATTTATGAAAATGGATTTGACACTTACGGATTAACCGCAGCACAAATATTATTAACAGAAGACGACTTTTCAGTTCGCCAAAGATACTTAAGTTTAAGAACCACATTCAACAAACTATTAGAACTTGGTGCAATTCCTGTAATAAATCAGAACGATACAGTTTCAACACTTGATGTTGCACTAAGATATATTCAAGAAGATATGCAAGTTTGTTTCTCTGATAATGATAAATTATCAGCTTTAGTAGCAAGTGAATTAGATGCAGATTTATTAATAATATTATCAGATATAAACGGATTATATGATGATAATCCTAAAAATAATCCTGATGCAAAATTAATAAAATCAGTTCCGGAAGTTAATGATGAAATTATGGCATTAGCATCTGGAGTTTCTGATGGCGGTCGTGGCGGTATGGAAACAAAATTAAAAGCCGCAAGACTTGTAACCAGATTTGGCGGTAAAGTTCTTATTGCTAACGGAAAAGAACCTTTTATTATCAGACGCATATTTAGTGGCGAAGATTTAGGTACTATGTTCTTACCGCAAAAAGAAAATTTATCTGATAAAAAACGTTGGATTGGATATGCTACAAATATTATCGGAAAAATTATTGTAAACGATGGAGCTAAAAAAGCTCTTCTTGCAGAAAAGAGTTTATTACCAATCGGTGTTATTGGAGTAAAAAATTCCTTCCATAAAGGTGATGTTATATCAATCCTTGATGAAAAGAAAAAAGAATTTGCTAGAGGTATTGTAAATTACGATTCTGACTCTTGCAAAAAACTTATAGGTAGCCACTCTGATAACATTGTAGAAATTTTAGGATTTAAAAACTACGATGCAATTATTACCCGAGATAATATAACTATTTTATAGGATTTAATATGGAACAAAATTTTATTGATATTGCTAAAAATGCAAAACAAGCTTCTTTAAAAATAGCTGAACTTGATACTAACTTAAAAAATCAAGCATTAATAAAAATTGCAGATACATTTGAAACTCATAAATCTGAAATTTTTGAGGCAAATAAAAAAGACTTAGATGAAGCTGAAAATTTAGTACAAACTGGCGAAATAACTAAAGCAACATTTAATCGTTTAAAACTTGATGAAAACAAAATGCGAGATATGATTCAAGGTGTTAGGGACATTGCTAATCTAGAAGATCCTATCGGTAAAAAACTTTTTGTTAGAGAATTAGACGAAGGTTTGGTATTAAATAAAGTATCTTGTCCTATAGGTGTTTTAGGAATTATATTTGAAGCAAGACCAGATGTTATCTCACAAATTTCATCTTTAGCAATAAAATCATCTAATGCGGTTATTCTAAAAGGTGGTAAGGAATCTAAAAATACAAATAAAAAGATTTTAGAAATCATAAATTCTGCATTAGATACTATTGAAGGATTTCCTAAAAATGTTATACAACAAGTATTTTCAAGAGATGATGTAGCAGAAATGCTAAAATGCGATCAATACATTAACTTAATTATTCCTAGAGGTGGAAATAAATTAGTTAAATATATAAAAGAAAATACAAAAATACCAGTCCTAGGCCATGCAAATGGAATTTGCCATATATTTGTTGATAAATCTGCAGATATTGATATGGCATCAAAAATAGTAATTGATGCAAAAACACAATATCCAAGTGCTTGTAATGCAGTTGAAACATTACTAATTCATAAAGATTTTTCAAAAGCAGATGAACTTTTAGCTTCATTACAATTATCAGAAATAAAATTAGTTTCTAATCCTGAAGCTTGGGACATTGAATATGGAGACAAAATCTTATCTTATAAATTTGTAAATGATATTGATGAAGCAATCGAACACATAAATACATACGGTTCTGGGCATACAGATTGTATCATTACAAAAGACGTACAAAATGCTGAAAAATTCATGAACAATGTTGATTCAGCTGGAGTATATTTAAATGCATCAACAAGATTTGCTGACGGCTTTAGATACGGTTTCGGTGCAGAAGTAGGAATTTCTACAAACAAAACACATGCCAGAGGTCCTGTTGGTTTAGAAGGATTAACAATATATAAATACAAATTATTAGGAAACGGTCATATAGTTGACGATTATGCTAAAGGAATAAAACAATTTCATCACAAAGACTTAGCATAATACATTATGCTCGCCAAGTTTCTTCCGGTAGTAAATATCTAAGCTTGATAATCGTATAATCATTATCCGCATCTTTAACTTTTTGCGTGCCAAGACACTCAAATTTTGAAGAACGTGGGAATACTATTTCGTCATTTGAACCAATTTGGCCGACTCTAGAAACCCTTGCACCTTCAGGTATTTCAATTTCATACCTGATGCCTCTATTATTTGGCAGATATACAGATGCGTAACCTTTATCAGATGTGGCATAAGCATATTCACGCATTATAATAACATCGCCCTTTTTGACATCTAAAGCTTTTTTATATTGTTTATATTCTGAAAAGAACTCCGGTTTTTCACCTATACATCTATATGTATACATCTTTTCAGCAGTAGGCTTTAAAGATTTAAACTGCCAATCCGTTTCCCTTATCATCTCGCGAACTGTCAAGTTTGAATTTATCGCCGGCATATCTAAATGCTTTGGATTTACTGGATGTATAAAATGATGGTTTATACCATTTAATAAGCCATGAGTATCAACAGATGTTCTTGAAGTGTTTCTAACAACTCTATCCGCAACTGCTTCTGCCCAATATTCCTGACAAAACATTGTTTTTTCAAAATGTTTTGCGCTTTTAGTTACTTGTTTAGTATTCGCAGGGTTTAGTACCTGCTTAACTATTTTTGGCAAAATTTTCATATTTATCCCCTAACATCTATATAAACAATTTTTAAAAAGAAAAATTGCCCTCAAATTTATTAAATTTCAAAATATAAATAAAAAGGCTTTTGGTATAAATCCGAAAGCCTTTTTATAATCTTACATATTAAAATATTTATTTTACGAAATTAGTGATGACATTTACCACAGCCATGAGAACCGCAAGTATGAGCACCTTCCCCGTGCACATGATCATGATGAGAACAACTTACATTTGGATTATATGATAATGCTCCAGCCAATAATGCATTAACTGCCTCATCAGCATTACCTGAAACCCCGCCAAACAACTTAATATTATTTTCGGCCAAGGCATTTTGAGCACCACCACCAATACCACCACAAATAAGTGTATCTACATTATGATTAACTAAGAATTGAACAATCGCACCATGTCCAGCGCCTTCTGTTGCTACAACTTCAGAATTAACAATTTTATTATCTTCTACTTCATAAATTTTAAATTGTTCACTATGTCCAAAATGTTGAAAAATTTCATTATTATCATAAGTAACTGCTATTTTCATCATTTCCTCCTTTTTAAACTTGAGATAACTTCTTTTGTTTGTATTCAATCAAACATTTTGCAAGCTGATCAGGACAACTTGTTGGTTTTGGTCCACAAGTAATACCTTGCAAACGTTCAATAACCTCGTCAATATCCATTCCTTTTATAAGACTTTTAATGCCCTTCAAATTTCCATTACAACCGCCAAAAAATTCAGCATCTAATATTTTATTATCTTTAATTGCAACTTGCATCATCTGACAACAAGTACCACTTGTTTGATATTGTATAACTTCTGCTTGCTCTGACATTATATTATCCTTTCTTATTAAATTCTATTCTACAACTATACAATAGCTTAGCATACATTATATTTATCATAATATTTATTAACTATTTCTTAACTTTCTTAAAATGATACAGAATCTTAATATTTTATCCTTGAACTATCAAAAAATGTTTTTATATGTTTTAGAACGAACATGTATTATGGGGAAATCTAATGAGAATATTTAATATAAATATATTTAATCCTAATTTTAAAGGACAAAGACAAGATAGAAAATCAGTTGCTCAATTAAAACAAGAAAATGCTTATGATTTGAATGTTCCAAATCAAAGAAAAATTAATGAAGCCATAAATAGATTGGCTACAGTTCCAGGTGAAGATAATGCTAAGTTTTTAATGGATGTAGCAGAGAACTTACAATATGGTACTAATATAGATTTAGAAGGGAAAAAATCTTATAATGACTGGCAAACTAAATTACGTAACGCAACTGAAAACTCATTAGCACTATCTGATAAATCTGTTCAAGAAAAATTAAGTGAAAACTTCAATACTACATTCTCAACACAAAAACCTCTAACAAATACAGAAAAGGAAATTCTTGCTCAACGCAAGTCATTACTCGAAAAAGTAAATCCTGAAGATCTTGAAAATATCAAAAACCCAAATATCAAAAATCTTAAAAGAAACTTAGATTATTTAATTGTTTCATCAGAAGTTCCAACATCTCAAAAACTATATATTCTTAAACGATTAAACTATTTTATGAGTCCGGAATATAAAATAAATGAACAATTAAAAGATAAAAAAACTCAAGCTTTAGCAGAAATGGTTAATGACTTAGTAGTTAATACACCAGAATCAAAAATCCCAAACATTAAAGCTATTAACCAAAGAGGGCATGGTATTTGTGCAGCTATTTCTATTTGTAGAAAAGCTTTAGCATATGAAGATAAACCAAATTATGTTGATATGATTTTATCTGAACTTGATAATAGTAATGAACTTCAAGTTTATGATATTTCAAAATTAGGTTCACATACAAAAATTCCTATTGACAAAATATATATAGATTTTGATTACGCACTATCTAAAGGATATAGAATTGTAGATACATCAGCAATGTATTGGATGAATGTTGCAGATACTGCAGGCCCTAAAAATAATCCTATAGGTTCATATAGTCCTTTTGACAAAAGCAATTTCGATACATTCAATGATGCTCATATAATTAAAGATATTAGTAATGAATTAGTAAATCAACATGATTATTTCAGAAGCCTTGTAAAAGCTAAAGAAGCATTAGTTAGAGCTAAAAAATCTAAACTAAAAGACTCTATATCACCTAAAAACAATAAAGACTTAGCTGAAAATAATCTAGAATTGATTCAAGCTTATAGAAAAGATTTAGTGAATATATTAAAATCAATTTCACCAAATTTATCAAACAATACAGCTTACGAAATTCTTAGAGATTTGGAAAATCTTGAAGTTCCAACATCTCAAAAACTTAATGAAATTAAGGATTATAAAAAAGACTTTTCATACTTACCAAATGAAACAACTAATAGTAAACTTGAAAAAATAAAAGCATTTTTAAGCATTAGTTTACCTAAAGGTACTGATTCTGATAAAATTCAATCTATTGCACCTGATGTAATAGATATTACAGATAAAATAAAAGAATACCAACCTGAAGATAAATCATCTATAGCTGCACGAAATATAAACAGAGCAAAATTACTATATAATGCTGCTGCAGCTTATAGAACTCAACAAGTTTTCCAATTAGATATTCCAGAAAGACGACTTGATATGATGGAAAGTTTAAATATTTCCGACGACGAAACTCGTATTCTGGAAAACATGGATAAATTAATTAAAAAATTAAATAAAAATGAAATAAACCCTGAACTAAGAAGCCGCTTAGCTAAAAACTTTGAGTCATCAGAAGACAATTTAGAATTAGCCGAAAAATTAAAAAATAACCGAGATACAGTTGAATACATATTAACTGATATAATGGATGATTTATATAAAACTTGTTTATCAGTAAGTAGAAAAAATGTATTGCTAAATGAATTAAAAGGCTTGCAAGAAGCAATGCTAACTAATCCTGAAGAAGAAACTATAATAGAGTTGGCTTCAAGATTACAAGTAAAAGAAAATCCAAAAATAATAGCTGAAGAATTACAACACGATATAGAAAGTCTTGAAGCTGAAGACTGTACAAATGAAAAATATATCAAACTTTATAATAAATACGGACACAAATCTCAGCTAATAGATTTTAAAAATACAATTGAACGACTCGCAAGTATCATATTTGATGAAAAGAATCAAACTATAATAAGAGGTTTTAATGCAATAAATGGTGCCAACCCTGATGCGCCAATGGAAGTTACTACTGAAATATTTAATACAATTGCTCAAAATTTCAATAATATTTCAGGGCTAATCAATGGTTATCAGCAAGCACTAAAAATCATTGATGATAATAATAATATCTTAAACACTACAGATTCTAAAGAAATCATTCTAAAAAAATTAGAAAACATGGGTGAAATCCCTACAGTAAAAGAACTAAAAACATTACAAGACCATTTTACAAGAATTGATCAAGCTAAAGCAAATAATGAAAATCTAAAATTAAAAGATTTACCTACTGAATTAACAAGCTTGTCAAAATTTGAAAAAGAAATTCTAAAAAAATATGAATACAACATTAATAGCTGGTATTCAATGACAACAAGACGCTTAGACGCTCAATATAAAGAAATTAAAGAACCGCTAAATGAATTAAATAGAGAAATCGGTGTTCAAACAGGAAACAGATGGGTTAGCTCTGAAGGTCATAGCGGACTTAACTCTCGTCAACAAGTTAAAATTATCGAACACATGACTGACCGTCCATACTATATTGAATATGACGGGAAATTAGCTCTAAATAAAATTAAAGAATCACCATATTCAGGTATATCCTCAACATCAGTACTTCATACTGAACCAGCTTGGCACGCACAATATATCGTTGATGTAAAACCAATAACAATAAATAACAATGGACAAAAAGAAGTAAAAGATACTATAGTTCATGATAACACTTGGGGCGCTGCGGAACACGAAAATACTTGGATTGATGAAAATGGCTTAACTAGAACCGATTATTCAAATGATTATGGCGGTGAGTTAGGATATATTACAGATGAAAATTATAGAAACGGTAAAATCGCAGATAATTTATTTAATAAAGTTGGAGTTATTCATTCAAAAAACATAGACTCAAAATTATATAAAAAATTGAATAAAGGTGACGATAACGGAATAAAATTCCCACTATTCTCAGATATAATCCTACCTGGAGAATATCCAAATTCTATGCAATATATTCAACAAATTAGAGACAACACTCTAATATCACCAATAGCATATCTAGACGATTTAGAAAAATATGCACACTCAATGACTAAGGCTCAAATTCTAAATAGTATAAAAAAAGTTGAAGAAGCCGGCAAATTGACCAATGAAATTTATGAAAACTATATAAAACGAATCGAAGGGAAAGAACCATTTAACAATGGAATAAAAACTCTTGAAGATTATAATAAACTTTCAGATAACGATGATTTAAAAATCTTACTTGAAAAAATAGCTCTTATAAAATCATATCCATCTATGCCTGATATAAAAAGTTTCTATCAAAAAAATCAGGCTAAAGATATCGTAAATATGAAACAGAAAATTCGTAAAGAAGCTCGTAAAAACTTCGATTACGCATTTAGTAAAAGTCCTGAAATTACTGAATATGGAACGGAAAGCTCTAGAAAAGAACTAAATGAAATTCTTGATAAGTTCTTAAAAACAAATAATATCTCTATAGCAAATAATAAAATTAATATAATTATCAATTCATTAAAACATATTGATAATACTCAATTTGATGGCAACTTAGAACACACAATTGATTTAATGTCAAAATCCTTTGAAAGTTCTATGTTGAAAAACACTCCGGATTTTGAAAATAAACAAGAAAAAATTCAAATTTTAGCTAACAGTATAAAAAATATTTTGCAAACAAATATGGGATTCACGTTAGCTGACTTGGACACTTCTTCATTCTCAGCAGGGAAAATGAAAAGTATTGTCGATTGGATTGATAATACTTTTGATCCTGCAACAGATGAAGAATTTGTCCAAGTTTTTAATAAATTACAAAACATGACAACTAAAGAATTCAAAGAAAATTTTGATTCTAAAATATCAGATAAAGACCTAGGTATAAAACCGATTACAGGCTATGATGTTCTTGTTCAAATAAATTCAGAAAATGAAAAAACACATAATTCATTATTCAACATAATTTATCAACAAGAATGTTCTAAAAACATGCAACTAAGTAAAACAATTCCTTCGTATGATTACAAGAAATTTGAACGTAAATTACACGGTGCAAGATATGTCAAAGGTCAAAGATCTTTTGATGATATTTACATGGATTATTACTACTCATTATTATCTTTAACTCTAGATAAAAGATATAATAAAATTAGACAACAAGTCTTTGATAAGTACGGTATGTTTCCTGCTTATCCAAAAATAGACTACGAATCAGAAGAAGATATTGAAGAAATCACAAATAAATTATACAGTGATATCTCAAATGGTGTAGGAACCATAAATGCTTATAAAAAACAAATCAAATCATTTGAGATTATGCAAAAATTAAGCAATAATCTAAATAAATTGCCTGCAAATCATGAATTAACAAATAAACAAATGGCTTATGTAAGCAAAAAATTAAATGAATTTTCAAACATAAATAAAGATGACGAAACTATTTTATACATATTGGAAAAAATTCAAAACACATTAGCTACTAGCAAAACTGCAGGAGATTTCAAAAATCTAGTTGACTTTATGTGGCACGAACTGAAAATGTATGAAAAAACCGCAGATGGCAGACCTCTTGCTGATGCGGTAGAATCTCAATTGAATTTCATTAATGAAAATAAAAAAGATTTCATTAGAAATGCAATTGACCCTAAATATCATAAACAAGCTTTTGAAATTTTAAATAAATGGATTACAGCAAAAGCAAAAGAAGATTATGCAATGGATATCGAAGGAGATACTATTCCTCAATCTGACATAATATTTGCACAATTTAAAGATCTATATGAAAAACATAGATTTACAAAAACTCCGGAAAAAATACTAAATGAATTTTTACTATTAAACGCAAAAGATTCAAGACCAATTGATGCAAATCTTTCTGGAGAAAAAGCAATAAACACAGTAAAAGAATTACAAACCATGAGAACTACTTATAAAATAAATTTAGCAGGATTATTATATAATGCTAATTTATTAGACATTCAATATATTCTTATGGATTGTGCTAAACAAGGAAACTTAAATGTTGTTAAAGAAAACTTTAAAAAATCTACATTGAAGTTAAAAAATGGTAATACAATTCCATTAGATTCTGATATAGGATTAAGTATTATCCTATCACCACTAATTACCGAAGTTGATTTAGCAACCGCCTTAATGTTTATTGACCAATTTGATTTATCAGAAAAAGTAATGGGTATTCTAACTAAAGATACTTCATTTGAAAAGGAATACAAAAATCTAAAACGAATTGCAAGTATTAAAAAGAGTATCTATCAACAACAGATTTTCATAGATAAAGCTATAAAATCTTTGGGTAATATCGACAATAATCCTAATTATATAAATGATATAAATAGAGTTAAAGAAGATATTGCAAGAAGAATTAAAAATAGTAACTATAGACTAACTTCAGAAATCTATGCAAAAGCAATAGAAAATGCATTGACTGAAATGGAAAATAGACCGGATTGTTCAAAAACCGCATTGCTAATCAGTAATATAGAAACCGCACATGCAGCAGCAAAATATGTTGCAGATAACCATTTTGAAAAATTAAATACAATCTTATATAAAGTACAAAATACATTCAAAATAGTTAATGCAATAGAAGTTCCTGCAAACTCAAAAGCTCAAGAACAAAAAAATAAATACATAGAAGGTTTTTATAAACTTCAAAATTATAAAGAAGATTTAGATGAAGCTTTAGTTAAATATCAAAAATAGGTAAGTTGTAAAACTTACCTATTTTTTACAATATATTATCTAATCCTAATTTTTCTTCAAGAAATCAGGTACGTCTAAATGAATTGGTGCCATTTGAGGGAAACCAAATCCTGAAGAACTTGAATTATTTTGAGTTGAAGCAGGAGTTGAATTTACAGTTGATGTAGTAGATTTACCTTGAAAATATTCAGCTGCAGATAATCTAGGAGCTTCATCTTTTGATTTTTCAGCAAAACCAGTTGCAATAACTGTAATCTGAATTTCATTTTGGAATGCTTCATTAATAGCAGTACCAATAATAACATCTGCATCATCTTTAACAACATTGTTAATTACAGAAGTTGCATCATTGATTTCATATAATGTCATATTAGAACTACCAGTAATATTAACAATAATACCACTAGCACCATTAATTGATGATTCTAACAATTGAGAATTGATAGCCATTTCAGCAGCCTTAATAGCTCTACCTTCACCTTGAGCTCTACCAATACCCATCAATGCTGTACCAGAATCTTTAACAACTTTTCTTACATCAGCAAAGTCAATATTTATCATACCTGGAATAGTAATGATATCTGAAAGACCTTGAATACCTCTGTATAGAACTTCATCAGTAACACAGAAAGCCTCGCGTAAACCGATTTGTCTTTCTACAACTTGAAGTAATTTATCGTTAGGAACAACAAGAATAGCATCAACATATTTTTTAAGTTTTTCAATACCAGCTTCAGCTTGAGCCATTCTTTTTTTACCTTCCCAACAGAAAGGTTTTGTAACAAAAGCAATAGTTAAAATTCCTAAATCTCTAGCAACTTGAGCTACAATAGGAGCTGCACCAGTTCCGGTACCACCACCCATGCCGGCAGTAATAAATACCATATCTGCACCTTCTAAAGCTTTAGTAATTTCATCTTTAACTTCAATAGCAGCTCTTTCACCAGTTGAAGGATCACCACCAGAACCTAAACCTTTAGTTGTTGCAACACCTAATTGCAATTTATTAGGAACATTACTAAAAGTTAATACTTGCAAGTCAGTATTCATAATCCAGAATTCAACACCAGCAAGTTTAGCCTTAATCATTCTATTAACAGCGTTTCCACCGCCACCACCAACACCAATAACCTTGATGCGAGTAGGGTTTATATGTGATCTTTGATTATTATCATAATTAGATATAATATTTTCCATTGTACCTCCTACATTATAATCTATATTATATACTAAAAAATAAACAATTCACGTATTTCAATATTTCGTAATAAATTAAATGAAGAGGTCATTATAAAATCTAATTAAAATTTAAAATTAAGCTCGTAAATCTAATTTATTTCCCTGATTTTTATTTTTAATAGCCTGAGCCTGCATTTTTATTTGTTCAGCTTGACCAGCAACCTTATAATCTTGTCCTGAAGGGTCTGACGGAGCCATCGCAGCTCTTATAACAGCATTTGCATGATCAATAGTTTTTTGAGGATTATTTTTATCCAAAGTAGGCATCTGTATAGGTACATGACCTGATACCGGGATACCTTCAGCATTTCTTTCAATGGAGATTGCGCCGGCAAATTGTCCACCTGCAGCCTTATGAGCCATTTCATGAGCGTAAATATGATTATAATTTTTAGTAATTAAGTCCTGCTTAGCCATTTGAGATAAACAATTTGGAACCATACACACCTCCAGTTTATGTTACAAGTGTAGCAAATTTATTTATCTCTGTCAAGAAACTTATTTAATTAGCTTGCCATAATCATTTGCTTCAGCTTCAGGAATCCTTGAAATAAGTTCATTTACTTTTGAATTAATAGTATTCAATTCATTAGCTTTTTTCTCTGCTGCATTTAAAAATTTCAAACTTCCATTTTTGAAAAAGAAAAATGGTTGAGAAGTAATATAATTTTTAGCTGCACCAAGTTTACCACCAGCTTCAGAATCAACAACTTCTGCAACTAAAGCATTACGTTTATCTGATTTTCTAATAATAATATTAACAGGATTTTTTTCTTGATTTTTTACTACTTCGTCAATACCTTTAAAAAAGCCTTCTCTTGATTTTTCTCCTAATTTTAGTACTTGATGTTTAATAACGCTATGTGCGCTTTTATCTAATTTTATAGCCATACCAAAACTTGGATTTGCTTTATATGTATTACAGTTAAGATTTTGATTAAAATTAGTAATTCCTAAATTCATAATGAGACCCTTTCTATTATTTTACAATTTATAGAAAACACATAAAAATAAAATTTGCTACATTGGTAATAAATAATAAAATATAAATTATAAAATAGCGGGCAACGAGACTCGAACTCGCGATCTTCTCCTTGGGAAGGAGACATTCTACCACTGAACTATGCCCGCAAACAAAGTTCAACTTAATATATCATGAAAAATCTATAACTAAACTTTACACAATTTCTTTATTTCTAAAATGTTCTTGTTGAACAATTGAAATCAATTTATTTAAAAATGCTTTATATCTTGCTCTAACAGCTTCACCAGATAACACAATATCAGCTTCATTTTTACATGGTCTTATATAAATTTCAGCTTTTTGAGAAGCATTTTTATATATACCATCTGCTGATGCACCTAAATCTCTTTCTGCAGCTCTGATATAAAATCTATCTTTTTGAACTTCACGTCTTACATCAACATAAATCTTAAAATCAAATGCATCTTTTATTTTATCTGTAAGCGTAAATAATCCTTCCGAAATAACAATTTTGGAAGGATTAGCCAATGTGTAATTATCATATCTTTTTGCAGTTCCTGACATGTCATATTTTGGAAGATAAACAGAATTACCTGATAATAATTCCTTAATATGCTTGCTCATAAGTTCTAATTCTAGAGCTTGAGGAACATCTAAATCATAGTTTTTAGCAAATTCTGCAAAACTACCTGCTGCTTTTACCATTTCTGAACGATCATAATAATAATCATCAGTATTAACACGAGTAATAGCATCTTCAATTTCGAATTCGGTAGCAAATGATTTAATAGTATCAATGATATCTAAAGTTATTGTAGATTTACCACTTGCTGTTTCTCCTGCAATACCAATTGATGCGGAACGTGTAACATGTCCAGATAAAAATTTGGCTAACTTTGATATTATTTCTGGTTTATAACTAACTAAAATCGACCCTTGTGCATTTAATTCATCTTCAAAAATCTTATTTAATTGATCTTCAATTACCTGAACCTTGTTTACCGGAACTGAAACATACATTTTTTTTGTTTTGAATGCTGTTTCTTGGGATTTATGTATTATATCTACCATCTTTTTCCTTCAAATTCTATTACTACGTTCATAGTCTTTTCTAAACTATACCAAAATTAAGTAAAAAAAAAAATAATTTTTGTCAAAATATTAACTTTGGTAAATATAATTTAACATTTTAAGATTAAATTTTTATTGAAAATTTATGCTATAATCAGCATGAGAGACACTTTAAGAAAGGGAGTTTTAAACTATGAACATCAATACAAATTACCAAAATATTGCTGATAGTTATTTATTTTCAACTATTGCAAAAAAAGTAAATGAATTTGCAACTAATAACCCTGATAAAAAAATCATTAAATTAGGAATCGGAGATGTAACTCTACCTCTTTGCAAAGTTGTTGTAAATGCTCTAAAAAAAGCATCTGAAGAAATGGGAGTAAAAGAAACTTTCCACGGTTATGGACCTGAGCAAGGTTATGACTTTTTAAAATCAAAAGTTCAAGCTTATTATGCTTCTCATAATGTATCTTTAGAAAATGATGAAATATTCATTTCAGATGGTGCAAAATCAGATTTAGGTAATATTTTAGATTTATTTGCGGTTGATAATACAGTTTTAGTTCCAGATCCGGTTTACCCTGTATATGTTGACACTAATACAATGGCTGGAAGAAAAATCATTTATATCGATGCAAATGCTGAAAATAATTTCTTACCACTTCCTGATAAATCTGTAAAAGCTGATATTATTTATTTATGTTCTCCAAACAATCCAACAGGTGCAGTTTACAATAAAGAACAACTAAAAGCTTGGGTTGATTATGCGAACGAAAATAAATCTGTAATCCTTTTCGATTCAGCTTATGAATGTTTTATTACAGATGAAAATTTACCAAGAAGTATTTATGAAATAGAAGGCGCTAAAACTTGTGCTATAGAATTTTGTTCACTATCTAAAATGGCAGGATTTACCGGTACAAGATGCGGTTATACAGTTGTTCCAAAAGCAATTGAAAATGGATTATTAAATAAAATGTGGTTAAGACGCCAAACTACAAAATTCAATGGTGTTCCATATATTATCCAAAGAGGTGCTGAAGCTGTATTTACAGAAGACGGTCAAAAAGAAATCCAAGAAAATCTAAATTATTATAAAGAAAATGCAAAACTTATTTCTGATGTTTTAACTAAACATAATATTTGGCATATTGGTGGACAACATTCTCCATACATTTGGTTAAAATGTCCTAACAACATGACTTCTTGGGAATTCTTTGATTATTTATTAACAAATGTTCAAATCGTTGGAACACCAGGTTCTGGTTTCGGACGTAACGGAGAAGGTTATTTCCGCTTAACTTCATTTGGCAGCAGAGAAAATACTCTAGAAGCTGTAAAAAGACTTGACGAATTCTTAAAATAATTTTAAAATCATATTTATAAAAGATACAAAAGAGCCCCAAAAAATTTTTGAGGCTCTTTTGTCTATATAGTGAAAGGAGTTAAGACTAAATGATTACTAAAGAAGTAAATGATTGGATTAAAAGAGTTGAACAAGGAAATTATTCATCTTGGGACATTATGGAAGAATTTACACAATTCCACAAATACCTAACAAAAGAAGAAGTTCAGCAAATCAAAAAGAGATTAGAAAGTTCTATTAAACGTTAAAACCTATAGTCTAATTATAAAAAATATGCTATAATATTCTTATAGTCTGCGAGGTTCTTAATGTCTTATTATGATGATTTGCTGGAAAAAATTCCGAAAATAAAAAAGATATTGGATAATGATACTAATTACACAATTTATCACTATACAAAACCAGAAAAATTATTAAACATTTTAGCAGGCAGTACTCTAAGATTTTCTAATGCTCTTTATCTAAATGATAAAGAAGAAATTGCGTATTCTTATAAATTGATTGTTCAACTTATCGGTGAAACAGAAGGACTAAATCCGGATCTTTTTGGGAAAATTGAAAATCATTTTAAGAATAAATACAAACATATTGTTGATGGCTATAGCGATTTAATAAACAAATTAGAATATTTTACCACATCATTTTCAACTGAAAGTGATAACTTAACTCTTTGGAATAATTATGCAAAAGGTAAAAGTTACACAGGCTATAATATTGGATTTGATAAGAAAAAATTAGTTACAGAAATGACTAACAGTGGTTATCTTCCAATTTATGGCAGTGTAATTTACGATAAGCAAAAACAAATTAAAATTATCCACGCAATATTTAAAAAATGGAACATGCTTTTTGAAAGAGCATTAAAAGCAAAAAAACAAAATGAAGTTAAACTATTTGATATATTGTTTGAATTGATTGATGTTTTAAGCATTGTAAGTATATTCTTCAAAAATCCACAGTTCAAAAATGAACATGAATATAGAATAGTTATAGTAAATGCTTTTGGTGCACCTAATTCTAAACCAACTGGTGTGGTTGAAAAAAATGGATTATTTGTACCTTATTTAGAATACAAGTTTTCAAAAGATTCCGTTACATCAATCAATATCGGACCTACATTTGATGAAAACATTTTCTACACAAGTACCAATAGAATGTTATTAAACTTTGGCTATGATAACAAACAAGTTTTTCGTTCTAAAATTCCACTAAGATATTGATACCCAAAAGTTTGATGCAAAATTTTAACTATTAAGCTATAATAATCAAAATTATATTTAATAGAGGTATTTATTATGTTAGTAGAATTAAACAACGATAATTTTGAACAAGAAACAAAACAAGGTTTAAAACTGATAGAATTTTACACAACTTGGTGTATGTATTGCCGCAACCAAAGAATTGAACTTGAAGAATTGAAAGATTCTGACATGTGGATTGGACTTGTAGACGGCGATGAATCCCCAAATATTGCTCAGAAATATGGAATTAAAGGCTACCCAACGTTTGTTTTGCTAAAAGATGGAGAAAAAATCGCAGAATTTGTTGGATTCCATCAAAAAGGTCAATTATTGAATAAACTTATGAATTACATAAACTAATATATTAAAAAAGAGCTGACAAATTGTCAGCTCCTTTTTTAATATCAAAAAAATTTTAAGACACTCTATTTAAATCTTTATCTATTAGATAAACTTCACCACTGTTGTGATCAAAATGACATTTTGCAATATATAATTCATTATTTTCTACAGCAGTCCTTATAATATTCGAATGTTCCATAATATAATCTTCAACCCATATTGTATGTTTTCTTGCAAATTTATTATTACAAGACATCTGACCACCCTTATCTATTACAGGATAAACACATTTTAAAATAGATTGAAAATTCTCTGTAACTTCAGGATAATGCTCATTTGCATAAGTCATAACACCACAATCATCATGTCCTAATAAAATTAATAATGGTACATGTAATTTTTTTACAGAGTATTCTAAACTTTCCAAAACATTAGGACCAACAGTAATTCCTGCAACCCTAACTACAAAAAGCTCACCTATTCCACAATCAAAAATAATTTCAGGTACAACTCTTGAATCAGAACAACTTAAAACACAAGCATAAGGTTCTTGATATAATGCTAACTTCTGCAAAGTTGAAAGACACATATTCTTTGCAGTAGGAGTTCCATGTATAAAGTTTTTATTTCCACTCAATAATTTTTCTAACTCTTGTTTGGCTTTTACTGGAATATTTTCTGGTAAATTCATATTGCCTCCTTTTAATTACATTATTTTATATTATGTTTAATCTTATGTCAAAATCATATAAATACATACAATTAAAATCAGTTAATTGAATGAATAAAAATCATATAAAATCTTATATACTTTAATAAAGGTAAGTATATTATGATTGAAGATTTTTTGCTATTAAAATTAAATAGAACTGTTTGGATAGCATTATTAGCACAAAATAAAATTATTGAAGCTGTAGGTTACTATGAAACATACAATAATAATCTTGCACTATTTCAAAAGAACAAACAATTAAAAGAGCAAGTTCTGAATGAAGCTGCATATTCTCAAGCTTATTTCTTAAATAAAATCACAACAATTGCTGAAAAATATATCGCAGAAAAAGACTATGCTAATGCTGCAATATGCTATACTGCAATATTTAAATATAATCAAAATAATATAAACGACATTAAAAACTACATACTGTGCCTAGAAAAATTAGACCAATTTGATTTAGCTACAGAAGTTATTAAACACTTAGAAACAGCTACTCCAAATGACATTTCAGTATATAAATTATTGAGCGAAATTTATAATAAGCAAAATAATAATTATAAAGCTGTTCAATATATGGAAAAATATTTAGCAGAAAAAACATCTGATAAAATATCTGCATCTGAATACAATCTTCTAGGTTGCTATTATAATAAACTATATTCTGACAATAGCCATAAATATGAAGATATAGTAAAATCTCTAGATAATTTTAAAAAGGCTTCTGCAATAGAACCTTTTAACAAATTATTTATGAAAAATGCAACCATAATGGCTTCAAAAGCGAATGATTACCAATCAGGTAAATACTACTGGGATGAGATTCTAAAGCTAGATAATATGTCAAACGATGACAAATATGATTACGCTGCATTTTGCTTAAAAAATCAAGATTTTGAAGGTTGGTATAAATACTTTAATGCTCGCTTTGCTAAAGAAAATAATCCAACACAGTTCCCTAAAATTTCAAAACCTGAGTGGAATGGGATTAAAAATATATCAAGTTATACATTGTTAGTACACTATGAACAAGGTTTTGGAGATACATTTTTAACTTGGGGTTATATACCAAGACTAGTAAAATTAGCAAAACACGTAATATTTGTTTGCCAAGACAATATTTATGAATTATTAAAAGATAATCCATACGGAGTTGAAGTTATACCAAAGAGTTTAGCAGATTTAAGCAAAATAAAATTTGATTACTATATTCCTTCAATGACAATTCCTATTGCACTAAAACTAAATAGAGAAAATATTTCGGTTGGAGAAAGTTATATTCAAGCCAATCCTGAACTTGTAAAAGAGTTCAAAGAAAAATATTTTAACAATAATAAATTCAAAATAGGGATTTCATTTGCTGGCAGCATAAATGGAAATCACACAAGAGATATTCTTATAGAAAATTTCTTACCTTTAGATAAATTACAAAATATAGAAATATATTCTTTAACCAAAGATATTTCAGACAATAAATTTGAATGTTTCAAAAACAATCATGTTCAAAATATTGCTAAAGATTTTAAAAATTTTGCAGACACTGCAGCAGCAATTGAAAACCTAGATTTAGTATTAACAAGTGACAATTGTATACTAAATCTGGCAGGTGCTTTAGGTAAAAAGACATTAGCACTATTCAATTGGCATTATGAATTCAGATGGTTTGATTTGTCTGGTAAAGATGTTGTATGGCTTACTTCTGTAGAGCCTATAGTTAATGATAAAATCGATAACTGGTCTTATTCAATCAACAAAGCAATTGAAAAAATTGAAGCTATGAAAAACTAAACATTTCCACAAGCAAACAATCTAATTAAATATTTTAAGATTATTCATATAACATTGACGATATCTCAATGGATATTTTATACTAGGGTATATAAGATAAGTTTCAAAAGGAGCAGGGGATGCAAGAAATAAAATGCCCAAAATGCGGCGGAATTTTTCAAGTTGATGAAGCTGGATATGCTGCAATTGTAAAACAAGTAAGAGATAAAGAATTTACACAAGAAATTCAAAGCCGCGAATCTCAATTCGAACAAGATAAGGCAAATGCTGTTCAATTAGCTAAACTAGATACTCAAAAACAATATGACGAAATTCTGAAACAAAAAGAACTTCTTATTGCTGAACTAAAATCAGAAAAAGAAAAAGAAATTTCAGAATTAAAAAATAAACTAAATTCTTTTGATAAAGATAAAGAGCTGGAAATCAATAAACTCGTTAATAATATGAATTTGGAACTTACAAACAAAAATAACCAAATTGATAAGTTACTTGGAGAAAAAGAATTATCAGAAAAAGAATTTCAACTAAAAGAACAAAATATTAAAAATACATATGAAACAGAATTAAAATATAAAGATGAAGAAATTTCTCGTCTAAAGGATTATAAATTAAAACTTTCAACAAAGATGGTTGGTGAAAGCCTTGAACAACATTGTGAAATAGAATTCAACAGACTCCGCGCTACAGGTTTTCAAAAAGCATATTTTGATAAAGATAATGATGCAAAAAGCGGTAGTAAAGGAGATTATATTTACAGAGATTATGACCAAAATGGTGGGGAATTCATTTCCATAATGTTCGAAATGAAAAACGAAATGGATACAACTTCTACCAAAAAGAAAAACTCTGATTTCTTAAAAGAATTAGACAAAGACCGTAGAGAAAAAAATTGTGAATATGCAGTTTTAGTTTCATTACTTGAACCAGAAAATGAACTTTATAACACAGGTATAGTGGATATGTCTCACTGCTACCCTAAAATGTATGTTGTAAGACCTCAATTTTTCATTCCAATTATCACACTTTTAAGAAATGCTGCACTAAATTCCCTTGAATATAGAAATGAACTTGCAATAATTAAAGCTCAAAACATTGATGTTTCAAACTTTGAAGCAGAAATGAATGATTTTAAAGAAAAATTTTCAAGGAATTTCAGACTTGCAAGTGAAAAATTCCATAAAGCAATTGATGAGATTGATAAAACAATTGAACATCTTCAAAAAACAAAAGAAGCATTATTATCGTCAGAAAACAACTTGCGCCTGGCAAATAATAAAGCTGAAGATTTAAGTATTAAAAGATTAACTAAAAACAATCCGACAATGGAAGCTAAATTCGCAGAATTAAAATCTGCAAATAAACAAGATAATTAACAATCTGACTTAAGCTAAAAAAAAACTCTTCATATTACTATGAAGAGTTTTTTATCAATCTTATATTCAATTAAGCTACTTCATTTACTGAATTTTCAGATTTTGCATTAGTAAAATCACTAATTTTGTAATCATGGTGACTAAAACGTTGCATTTGAGGTTCTACGCATTTTTTAATGATAACTTTTTCTGTAAATACATCAATTGGTTTTACAGTCAATAATAGTAATGCAAATGAACCTAAAGATTTCCAAGCTTTAAGCTTAAATATACGTTTATCAATTGTTTTCTTTAAAGCTTCTGAATCATTACAAGTTTCAAGAAGATTTTTAAATTCTTTTTTAGCAAAATCTTTCAATCTATCTTGATTAGAATTAGCAATTGCACCGTGCTTACAATTACCTAGGATTTTATCATACACTTTTACAAATATATTTTTGCCTTCATAATTCTTTCTTCTATCATCCAAGAAAATGTTAAGGTTATTCTCAAATTTTTCAAACATTTCTTCTCTATTTAACGAAGGATTAAATAAATCATGTTCTGCGGCATGATTTTTTATATATCTAAATGTTTGTTCTTTAGCATTAGTTGATAACTTTTCACCTTTATACTTATCAATTTGAGAAAATGCACTTTGACCGGCATGACCAAAAACTGTTGGTAAAATTATACTGGCAAATGCTTGGAACACTGCTTGAGAAAATGCTCTTTGCGCATTTGGATCATATTGATTACCTTTGTTTTTGTATTTATCATAAACATCCGCGCCAAAATACATTAAAGCAGGAACCCAAAATAAAGTAGCTGCAGTTGGTGCAATTTCGTTTATCGCAACACCAATATCATTAGTATAACCTAAACCTCTCATTGGCCAATTTGCCAACGGATCTACATACTTCTTTTCTTTTTTCTTTTTTCTTGCATCAAAGTTCACATCTTGTTCTTGTCCGGTGAAACTTCTTGTCATCGTAATTGAGTTAATTTTCATTTATTCTCCCAAGCCAATTTATAGGTAATATGCTATTTATAAATCCTTGTCATTCAGATTTGATGGACTTTTATATTATATTAAACAGTATAAAAACTCAACAAAATATTTTTTGCTGTAACAAAATGTTATAAAATATCAATATATCTAATTATTTTAAATATTTAGTAAGCAATAACTTTCTCAAAGCCTTTGCATTGACACTATCTGGGGCAATTTCCAGTAATTCATCAAGCTTTTGTAACGATTCTTTAAAGTTACCTAATTTTTTCTGAATTACAGCAATTGTATAATATGCATCAATAAATTTTGGATCTAATTTAATAGCTTTTTCTAAATCTTTTATTGCATCTTTCAATTCTTTTTCTTCAGAATTTTCTTTTGAAATAATCAATTGAGCTCTATTAAAATAAGCATCTATGGTATTTTCATCAATTTCTATAGCTAAAGTATAATCTTTAGCAGCCAATTCAAAATTACCTTCCACGTGTTCTAATATTCCTCTAAACAAATACACAGGAGCATAATCAGGTTTTAATTCAATTGATTTATTATAAGCTTCTTTGGCCTCTTTGTACTTACCCAAACGAGCTTCTGCCATACCTAGATTAAAATAAAATTTATAACTGTTTGTTTGCTCTTCACTAGCTTTTACCAAATCTTCAAACTCTTTTTTGCCTTCTAACTCAGCTAAGAGTTGAGTTCTATTATCTGATGCTATCTTTAATTTTGGATTTAATAAAAGAGCTTTATCATAGTCATTCAAAGCTTTTTCATATTCTTTTTGTTGATAATAAGAGTACCCTCTATTGTTGTAAGCTAAAGCACAAGTAGAATCAATTTCAATAGCTTTATTATAATTTTCAATAGCTTTATCTAATTGACCCGCTTCATCTTGAGCATTAGCTAAATTAATTGTCGCATCAAGATTATTTGGATTTGCTAGAACAGCTTTTTCATAATTTTTTATTCTTTCATCAACCTCTAAAGAAGCTAAACCAAGATACATATAATATTCATCCTTGGTTCCAACTCTTTTTAAATCATTTCTTATAAGTTTTCTAGCTTTAATATAATCTTTTGCAGCCAAATATTCATCAATTTTTTTAATAGTAGAGTACTTACTCACTTTAATTCTCCTTAGATAAAATTCATTCTTATTATAGTTTTATCATAAAAACTAAGAATTACTAAGGCATCCTGAATCTTCCAAAAGATTTTCACCATTTGCAGACTCAACAGCCATCTGATCACATCTTTCGTTAAATTCATGCCCGTTGTGACCTTTAACCCAAATAAATTTTACATTATGAGGTTCTTTTGCTTTCAAAAGTCGTTTCCATAAATCTTGGTTTTTAACAGGTTGTTTATTTGAACCTTTCCAACCTCTTTTAATCCAACCATCAACCCATTTTTGATTAAACGCATCTACCAAATATTTAGAATCAGATGTTAATTCAACATCACACGGTTTTTTTAAAGCCTCTAAGCCGACAATTGCAGCTAACAATTCCATTCTATTATTAGTTGTAACTTTAAAACCTTGAGTAAGTTCTTTTTTATGTACAACACCATTATCATCTTCTGCAATTAATATAGTTCCATAACCACCTTTACCAGGGTTACCGCTGCACGCACCATCAGTATATATTTTTATTAACATTATATTTTCTCCGTTTAAAAACTTACTCTTCTGTTATATCCCAGACTTCCAAAACTTCATCCGGAATATTATCCAAAAATCTTGAAGGTTTTGATAACACCATATTCATTGAATAATCATACATATCAACAGGATAAGTTATGTATAAATTATTTTTTGCACGAGTTGTTGCAACGTACATCAAACGCAACTCTTCATCCATTTCTTCCTCAGAATTGAATGAATAAGCACTCGGAAATCTTCCATCAACAGCTCCAATGATAAATACACTATCCCATTCCAAACCTTTTGCTGAGTGAATAGTTGAAATTGTCAACGCTTCGTCATCAGAATTATTTTTATACATCCCCTCAACACTAGCTTCGGGAGGCTCCAAAGCTAAATCACTCAAGAAATCTTCCAAATTTGAATACTGAGTTGCTAAATATTCAAAATGATCTAAATCTTTTTCTCTTTTTGAAAAATCATCGTATTTATCTTTTAAAATTGGACGATAATATCTGACAATTTCTTCCACAACTTCTGACGGTTTCTTTTTAGGTAAAGATGCTCTAACCTTTTCTAAAGTCATAAGTAATGGAGATAAACTAGACATTTTATTTGACGGTAACAATTTCACATCAGGATTTAAGTTACCTTTTAAAACAGGCATAATATTATTTACGGTTGAAGCTCCAATACCTTTCAACAACAATAATATCCTATTAAAACTAATAATATCATCCGGATTTAATATAACTCTTAAATGAGCTACAATATCTTTAATATGAGCAGTTTCCATAAATTTTGGCCCGCCAAATTTTTGATAAGGAATTGCTCTTTTAGAAAGTTCTATTTCCAAATTAAAAGACATTCTAGCATTTCTTGTTAAAACACAAATATCTGATAAGCTTACATCTTCATCCAACAATTCTAAAATTCTTTGACAAATAAAATCAGCTTCCATCTGAGTATCTTTAGCACAAATCAATGCAGGCACCTGCGGAGAAACAATATCTGAAAATAGTTTTTTAGTATATTTTTCTTGTGCTCTATCAATAATAGTATTTGCTAATTTTAAAATATTTTGAGTACTTCTATAATTTTGTT
Source organism: uncultured bacterium (assembly GCA_905215335.1). Lineage (GTDB taxonomy): Bacteria > Cyanobacteriota > Vampirovibrionia > Gastranaerophilales > Gastranaerophilaceae > Zag111. Next base: position 206,724 of record CAJMPQ010000001.1, read on the forward strand.
CCAATTTTATAATTTTTGTATTTTCAAACAACTTAGGAAAATCCAAAATATTTCTGTAATTTGCACCTCTAAATGAATAAATACTTTGAGCATCATCTCCAACTGCCATAATATTATTATGTTCTGAAGCTAAAAGCTTTATTACATCAGCTTGTAAAGTATTTGTATCTTGGTATTCATCTACCATAATATATTTATATTCGTTTGATAAATTTTTTCTAATTTGTTCGTTATTTTCTAAAAGTAATTTGACATATAAAAGTAAATCATCATAATCTAAAACTGAATTCTCTCTTTTATAGCAAACATAAGCCTTATGAACCTCAATAATTTTATCTGTACAATGTGCAAATTGAGGAAATTCTTCTTCAATAATAATTTTTGTTGGTGTAACTTTATTTACACTTTTAGAATACATATCAAGGATAGTAGATTTTTTAGGAAAACGTTTTTCTTTCTTAGGAAACATCTTTCCAACAATGTGATTAATAATATCTTCACAGTCCGCTCTATCCATTATTGTAAAATTATTTTTCAATCCCAAAAATTTTGAATATTTACGCAAGATTATATTGGCAAAAGAGTGAAATGTTCCTCCCGCAACTTTTTCACATCTGCTATCCAAAACTAATGTCGCTCTAGACAACATTTCTGCCGCAGCCTTTTTGGTAAACGTAAGAAGCAATATATTTTCAGGCTTAATTCCATCCTCAATTAAACGAGCAACACGATAAGTTAGAGTTTTTGTTTTTCCAGAACCTGCTCCGGCTATAACCAAAATAGGACCTTCCTTAGATTTTACAGCCTCTAATTGAGCTTCGTTCAAATCCTGCTCATAATTAACTTTATAATTTGTAATAGCAGAAGCACGTTTTTTGAGCACGTATTTTTTACGCGCTGGTTTTGTTTCATTTAATGTTACAATCTCTTCTGCCATCCCTATATCCTTCTTTAGCTTATTATATGCCAGTTTCTAAGTCTTTTTCAATATTTTTTTTGTAAAGTTTTAATAAGTCGCAACTAAAAATTTCTAAATTTTTCAAAACTTTATCCGAATACAAATATGTGTGTGTATGAAAATAAAAGAGAGAATGTAAAAACATGAAAAAAATTTTACTACTATTTTGTTTAGTTGTATTGTATATTTTTTCTTTCAGTAGTATGGCCCAAGCAATTTCCAGAAAACTTGCAAATCCAAACTACATAAAAACATACATTCAACCAAACCACAAAAATACTGTAATGATGAAACACGCATTTGCAGAATGGAGTAGATTGACAAATAACAAATTTGTTTTCCATTATGTAACATCCCCACGTGTCGCCAAAATTGATGTTTATTTTGTAAAAAAAATAGATACCGGTAATAACGAGGGTTTAGATCGAGCAATAGGTTTAACCAGAGGCCTAGGTACTAATACTAGAATAGCTCATGCGACTATTTATATAGCAGATTATACACAAGATGGAAGAACTTTGAGTAGAGATGAAGTTTATACTGTTATGCTACACGAAATTGGACACGCTATAGGACTTGAACATTCAAATGACCCGGAAAGTGTAATGTTCCCTGGGGTAAATGTAATTCAAGAAATTGCAAAAAAAGATTTACTAAATTTAAAGAAACTATATGGATGGAATTAAAATGAAAAAATTTGCAATCATTATATTAGTAATATTTATTAGCTTAATTTTAACACCAAATAAGGTTTTTGCAGGACAAAAATATTGGAGAAATCCAAAAAATTTAAAAACATATATTCAACCTGGATATGGTCGTTCAGAATTAATAAAAAAAGCATTCCGAGCTTGGTCAGTTGCGACTAAAGATAAAGTGATTTTTTACTACGTTAATAACCCACAAGACGCGCAAATTGAAGTATCATTTGGCGAAAAAATTAAAGGAACCAACAATCCGGGAACAGCAGGTTTAACCCGCACAAGATCACTTGGAAATGAAATGGTACACGCAGAAATTTTAATTCCTGTAAAAACATCAAGTGGAGTAGAGTTACCACAAGAAATGGTTTACATATCAATGCTACATGAAATAGGACACGCACTAGGTATCATCAATCATTCAACTAATCCACAAAATTTAATGTATCCTTCAACTAGTAAGGCTGACAAAAAAATCACAAAATACGATCTTGCTGAACTTTATAGAATTTATGGCTGGCAACACGATTTCTAATAATTGAACCCAGTACTATCTTCTATCTAACAATGACCAATCATATAACATAAATAAATCTTTAATATCCATTTTTTTGATATCTTGAGATTCATCAATTGGAACATGCATGATACTTGAAGGTTTACCTTGCTTATCTTTTAACCCCAAAGCATGACCAACTTCATGTACCATTGTTGTATAAATATAATTATTAGAGTATTTATTTATTTTTGAATTTTTTGTAGCAAATCTTACTTCCGCTTTTGTTATCGCATTTTCCTTTATTTGCAATATACATTCACCTAACGGACCATCTGCACCACTAACCTTTTCCAAAAATACAACATCAATATCTGCAGGTCCCTTACTCACGAAATTAAAACGTATTTTACCTGAAGAAACACTTTGCCAATACTCAAAAGCTCTTCTAACACTACCAGATCTTGCGTCTTTTGGAATATAAACATTTATTGATGTTTTCCCCCAATGAGGTGCATTAGATATTTTACTTGTTCTTCTTTCTTGAAGTGAAGGGATAGTTGTTGAAGCTTGTGATGTATATACACAAGAACTTGTAATAACTAAACCTAAAAATAATCCTAATGCAATCTTTTTAAACATAATAAAATCCTCTTTTTCACCTAAATTATATTTTATTTATTTCAAAAATGCAAATTCTAACAGGTAACTTTATGATAATATATTTACAAATAAATCTGAGAGAGGGAAAAACCATGAATGAAAGAGAAAAAATGATTAATGGCGAGATCTACCAACCTTTTTGCGAAGAACTTGAAAATGATAGATTTCGTGCAAAAAAACTTTGTATGGAATACAACAAATTACTTCCTGAACAAAAAGAAGAAAAACAAAAAATATTAAAAGAATTACTAGGTGATGCTGGAAACAACAGTACTATTGAACCAAATTTTTTCTGTGATTATGGATATAATATTGAATTAAAAGGATTTGTATATATAAACCACAATAGTGTTTTTCTAGATTGTGCAAAAATTGAAATTGGTGAAGACACTTTTATCGGTCCAAATTGTGGATTTTATACAGCAATTCATCCAATAAATGCGGCAGATAGAATTAAAGGACTGGAATGGGCTAAACCAATCACCATAGGAAAAGGCGTATGGCTAGGTGGAAACGTAACAATATTACCTGGAGTAAAAATTGGAGATAGAGCTGTAATAGGAGCAGGTTCTGTTGTTACTAAAGACATTCCATCAGATGTAGTCGCTGTTGGAAACCCTTGTAAAGTAATACGTAAAATAGAACAATAAGAAACAATTGTTCATAATATCTAAATTATTAGCAAAAAATCCCCTTGAGGGGATTTTTTCATTTTGCTATGCTTATACAAAACATCTTTTCAACAAATAATTACAATAACAACTCTCTCAATAATACTCATTTAAAAAAAACAAATCCATATTTTACAGGAAACATAACAAAAGAAATTCAACTAACTCAAAAAGAATTGCAACAAGTTTCTGTAATTTCTGAATGGTATGACAAAATTTCAAAGATATTTACATCGCTAAGCAGCGGTCTTTACCAAAATAAATTTAAATCGCTATACCCTAATTTAGTTAGCGGAGAAAAAATAAAGGGTTTTGTCTTTAATTCTTTCAAAGAATTAAAAAATAAAAACCTGCAAATTGTAAAATTTAATACTAAGGAAAATAGTGATGAACTTTTAACATTCAGCATTTTGGATAAAAATAATAAAAATCTACTAAGATACAGAATAAATAAACTTGGAAAAGCTATTATATCAGCAGATGAAGAAAACCTTTCCCAATTATCAATAAATCCATTTCAAAAAAATACAACTATTGATTATGATAAATTTCTAACTTCTTTCCAAAAAGAAGTTGAGAATTTAGGATTTTATTCTGAAAACTTCAAAGATATACACAGAAAAACCTTCGGAAGAGCAAGTGTTGACTTCACTCAAGCTTTTTCAGAAGTGAAATCCTTACAAAAAAGTTCTGGAATTAATATCAAAGATATTTCAAACATAACCAATAATTATGCAAGCTTAAATCAAGTAATAAATGCAAATAACGGAAAAGATGCACTAGCTTTAAAACAAGCGTATTTTAATTACATGAGCGCAAAAACTAAAGGGCTTATATTTAAAAACTTATTAGGAGAAAAAACTGTTGCCTACTGTCCATTACAAAGTAAAGATGACAATAGAGTATTCAAAATAACCATACACAATTCGAATAATGAATTGGAAAATGCATTTGTTATATTCGCAGATGGGAGAATTGCAAAACAAAAAATTCTATCTGCCGAAACTAACGCATTCCGCCCAAATAATTTAACATATATATCTGATGAAGAAATTAATAATTTTGAAATTCCTAAGATTTTTACCGCATTAAATGATGAATTTGAAAAATTTAAAACATTTATAATTGATACCAGAAATTCTAAAATTCAAAACAAAATAGAAGCAAAAGAAACTAAACAAAAAGAAAAACGCCAAGCTCAAAAACTAGAAAAGCAAGAAAAACAAGAACTTAAACGTCAGGAAAAAGAAAAAATAAAGAGTGAAAAAGAAGCACAAAAACAAGAACAATTAAAAATAAAACAAGAAATTAAAGAACTAAAAGAACAGCAAAAAAATGCAAAAATCGAACAAAAACGTCTTGCAATAGAAGAAAAACAAAAACAAGCAACCTTAAAAGCGCAAGCAAAAGCAATAAAAATTGCTCAAAAAATTATGAAGCAAGAAGAAATACAACTTAATAAGTTTATAAAAAAACTCGCTAAAATAAAAAAACAACAAGCAATACTCGAAGTACCAAATATATCAAAAAGAACAAATACAACAAGATATAGAAATCTATTACTTAAAAACCTTTCAAAATCACTAAACGAATTATTTAATTTACCAATTGAGCAACGCAGTCCTCATCTAATCCACGAAAAATTACCAAACGGAAATATATTTGTCGGAAGATGTTCTTTCAAAGCCTCAGATGGTGCTTACATAACTGTATCAAGAATAAAATCACCTAAATATGTTGATTTTACTTATTACTCAATAAAGGCAGAAAAAGATGGAAAAGAATTAATTTTCAATCTTGATCCTGAAACTTCTAAAATAATAAATTCAAAAAATGGAAAACCTATTATCAATAAACAGGCTATAATTAGTTACATCAGCAAAGATGACTATTTACAACAAAATCCTGATGCCATAAATCTTCCAATGTACATAAAAGAATTATTTAACAATAAGCCATCAGCAAAAAGAAAAATAATTGATCTAAAACCTACACTCCAGCAAAATATCTTGACTGAAAAAGAGAAGGCCATTCAAAAAGCTTTAAATGACATTGAAGATTTAGATGAGATTTAATTTCAATTATTTTTCAGTTGAAAATGAATAAATAATTTCTCTATTAAATTCTTCGTTAGGTTTTAAAATACCTTTTTCTTCAAAGCTTTCAACATTAATAGCATTTGGATAGAATTGAGGTTCAACACAGAAGGAAGAACGTTTTTCATATCTTGAACCATCTTTTCCATTTGGCTGAGTAGATTTACCTAAATGATTTGCTGTATAGAACTGAAATCCCGGTAAATTAGTTGAAACTTTAAGATTAATTCCTGTTTTTGGAGATTTTACATTTGCAACTTCAACTAAAGTTTTACCGTCATAATTATCTACACAATAATTTTGATCAAATCCGGAACCAATTTTCATCTGTTCGTGATCGGAATTAATTACATCACCTATCTTCTTTGGTGTTCTAAAATCAAAAGGCGTATTATCAACTTTAGAAATTTCACCTGTAGGAACAGCTATTTCGCTATTCACAGTATATGATGATGAATTCGGAAGAGTCACAACATGTTCATACACTGAATTTTCTTGGGTATATTCTGCACCATCAAGATTGAAATATGTATGATTTGTCATATTTACAATAGTATCTTTATCAGTCTTAGCCTTATACTGAATATGTAAATTGTTATCATTATCAAACTTATAAATAACACTTGCTTTTACATTTCCGGGATAACCACTTTCCATATCTTTCTTTTCATAAGTGAATTCTATCCCATCTTTTAAAACATTAGCTTTCCAATTCTTTGTATCAAATCCTTGAGTTCCGCCGTGAGAATGTGTTTTTCCATTATCTTTATTACATTCTAGGGAATATTCATTATCTCCTAAAGTAAATTTTCCGTTATTAATTTTATTTGCATAAGGCCCAATAGTTCCACCAGCATGCCCAACCGGCGATTCTTCGTAAGGAGTAACACTATCATAACCTTGTGTTACATCTTTTAATTTCCCATCTTTATCAGGAACTTTAATTGATGTTATTGTTGCTCCATAAGTTGATAAATCAACACTTGCACCATTTTTATTGGTTATAGTATATAAAGTTGCATCTTCGCCTGATTTTTTTATTTTACCAAAAGACTTTTGCTCAATTTTAATCCCATCATAATTTGAATCAATTTTCTTATCATCAACTTTAACGCTTTTAGTAAAAGTATCTTGAATTGGTTGATTTGCTATATAAACCTGATTATTAGATACTCTTTGAGCTACAGGACTACTAAAGTTAGTAAACATTACGTGTGGATTAAAATCTATAGGCATAAATTATACTCCTTTTTTTTTTGATTATAAATAAAAAAAACAAATGTATAAATAATTGCCTAAAAAATTTTAAATTAATACAAACTTTTACTATTGTTATAATTTTTTTTCAATTCTTCTAAACTATCGCCACCAAATTTCAATAAAATTTCATTTACTAAAACCCAAGCAATACGAGATTCGGCAACAATAGCACAAGCTTCAACTGCACACACATCTGAACGTTCAAAATGAGCCTCTGTCGGTTGATGAGTCTTATTATCTACTGATTTTAATGGAGTTTTCATTGTAGGGATTGGTTTCATAACTGCAGAAACAACTAAATCTTGACCATTAGTCATTCCACCTTCAACACCACCTGCATTATTTGATGTCCTTGCGATTTCTCCATTTTCCAAAACAATCTCATCATGATAATTGCTTCCGTAATATCCCAATGGATTTGTACCAATTTCAACAACTTTTATCGCAGGAATACTCATTACAGCTTGAGCTAAACGGCCATCAATTCCTCTATCCCAGTGAACATGTGAACCTAACCCAATTGGTAAATTTTTGTATAAAACAACAAATTTACCACCAACAGAATCACCTTTTTCTCTTGTTAAATCAATTTCTTCATGGAATTTTTCAGGACAACAAGCCGTTCCAATTTGAGTAACTTCAGAAGAACAAGTTATATCAAATTGTTTTAAAATCAATTTAGCAATAGCACCAACCGCAACCTCAATTGCTGTTTTTCTTGCACTTGAACGCTCTAAAACATTTCTTAAATCATGTTGAGCATATTTTATGCTACCTGCCAAATCAGCATGCCCCGGACGAAAAGTTGAAAATTCTTTCTCATCAGTTATATCTTCTGGCGCTATACTCATTATTTTTTTCCAACTTTCAAAATCACGATTTTGAATAACTAAAGTAATTGGAGAACCTATAGTTTTACCAAATCTAACACCTGATGTAATTTCAACAGTATCATTCTCAATTTTCATTCTGCCACCGCGACCATAACCTTGTTGACGGCGTTTCAATTCATTATTAATAAAATCAATATCAATTTCTAGACCTGACGGAACACCTTCAATAATAGCTGTTAAACATTTGCCGTGACTTTCACCTGATGTTAAAAATCTAAATTTCTCCATTTTGCACCCTTATTTTTGTAATTTTAAAAATGTTTGAACTTTTGTTTGCATCATTTCTTCAGTAATTTTTAACCCTGACTCTGTAGGTTGAACTATTTGATACATCTTTAACCAATAAGTTTCTTTTGATGGTTGTCTTTCCGCACTAATTTTTATACCGTTTGGAACTTCTTGAGCAATGATGTTTCTATACGTATTTTTATACTTTCTAAGTTTAGCAGTTTTTTGACCTAATTTCAATTCATGAAAAAATTTTTTAGTAGGAACATTCACTGATACAGTCTCACCTGAAGGCTTTACAACTTCTCTAATAATCTTTGCATCCGGTGAATACATATTCAATAACTTTGCATCATAATTATTCGCATAAGTTGTATATAAATCAAAAAAATTCATTCCGTCTTTTGGCGTTTCCGCATATACATCCGAAAATGTTAATATCATCCCAATTATAGGTATCAAATATTTAAATTTCATAAAAATTCCCTCCAAAGTAAGATTAGAAATATTTATAAAAAATTTCACTACCCAAGAGAGTAGAAAAAATTTATAATTTTATGTAAAATAACCTTGTTATGAAAAGAATTTTAATTGTCGATGATGTCCCTGGTTGGATAAGATTTCACAAAAATAATATTGAATATCTAAATCTTCCCGACTTAGATATAGATACAGCGAATTCTGCAAATGAAGCTTTGTCAAAAATTGAAGCTTCCATTGATGAACCTTTCGACATAATTTTCACAGATTTACAAATGGAAAGCAATTATCTACCAATGCTGGCAGGAGAATGGCTTGTTCAACAAATTAAAACATACAAAGAATATAAAAATAATAAAATAGTTATAGTTTCAGCTTCACCTTCCATACAAAGAATTGCGGAAAGAAATGATGTTTTATATTTACCTAAAACAATTGCTAGAAATTCTGATGCTGAAATATATAAACAATTTCTTAACTAACTGCTAATATTTGAGATAGCTTTTTATAATATTCTGAAGTAAAACCATCCATTCCATCTAAAAACTTAACAGCATCCAAATTGCCGCCACCTCGACCAATACCATCTAAGGTTATATCAACAGAATATGCACCTAATTCTATCGCTTTTAAAGTGTTTTCAAAAGCCAATCCTGAAGTATTATGCCCATGAAAACTAACTCTATTGTATCCAATTGATTTTAATTTGTTAAAATACAACTCTAATTCTTCTGAAGATATAGTTCCATAAGTATCTGCAATATAAACTGTTTCAAATAATTCTTTATTTTCCCAAGACTCCAATATTGAATATTCAGCCTCAGACACATTTGAAAAATCCATAAGTTGAAGCAACACACTATATCCACGATTGTACAATTCTTGTGAAATATTTAAAGTTTCTTCAATCCTATCAGGTCGACAAGCTATTCTCACAAAATCAATATAATCATCATTTGCATTCGGAAAATCTTCTAATGCAAAACGTTTTGTATCAGTCATTACACCCAATTTTAATGAGCCTTTTTTAGAATAAAATTCTTTTAATAAACTAGGAGTACATTTATAGAAAGTCCCTTTATCTTGGTTATCAAAATGATTGCGATAACCAATTTCATAAAAACTAATTTTTGAATTATTCTGACATGCCATTAAGTCAAAGATGAAATCTTTACTAAAATTCCAATTGAGACAATGACCGCCATCTCTTGTTGTACAATCTAATATTTTTACCATAGTCAAATATTATCATAAAAAATAGCTAATATAACAATATACAATTATCATCATGGATAATTTATTTTTAAATTTAATATCCTAACATGATTTTGTCGAGAGGAGATTTCAATGAAAAGTAATATTTACCAATCAGAAGTTATTAACATGATAGCCTTGAACAATTTATTTATCGAATTAACAGGGAAATACTGTAATCAACATTGTAAACACTGTTACATAGATTTTCCACAATATAAAAAAGTCGAAGATTTTATAGATATAGACCTCATAAAAGAAACTCTTAATGATACTATGCAAGAGCCAATACAATGCATTTATCTAACAGGAGCAGAACCAATGACACATCCTGATTTTAATTCAATTTTAAGATTGTGCCTAAAACGTTCTAACGTATGTATCTGTACAAATGGTTCTTTTATCAATGAAAAGAAAGCAAGATTTCTAAAAAAGGTTGAAGATGAATCCAATAACGAAATTATATTCAAAATCAGCATTGATCACTACGAAGAAATTAAAAACGATGATATAAGATATCGCGGAGCATTTAGACAAGCTGTATTTGCCATAAAACATTTAATTAAATATAATTTTAATCCAATAATTTCAGTAACAAATTACTACCACGAAGAACAGAATCAATTACTAGAAGGTTTTCAAACTTTATTTGAGAAAAATAAATTTGATTTAGATACCACAAATATTCAAATTTCTGAGTGGCACGACAAAAATGCTAAATTTGAAGGAGAAATCCAAGGGACATGGCAAAAACTAGATTGCGAATGCGGTAGAATTCTAACCTCACAAGGAATTTACACTTGTCCATTTTTAGCAAATGATTATAGGGGTAGATGCGGCAGCAATTTTAGAGATTATACAAAAAAAAGTATGCTAGAAACCAGCTATTGCAACACTTGTGTAAAATCTAAATCCCAAATTTTTGGCATAGATTTTTCTAAATTTGAATAAAAAAATGGGTTCTTCAATATCGAAGAACCCATTTTTTAAAATTATTTTTTATTATTTTTGAGCATATAATTTAACTTTAAAGTTAATCAACAATACTCTTTTATTCTTTTTATAAGGTACAATCTCTACTGATTGTAAATCCAAGAAGTGTTGGTGTTTGTACATTTCTTTCAAGAAATTGTCGTAATTTGAATAATTACTAATCATTTCCATATTTAAACGAGCTACATTATACTTATCACCCGCACCACTTACGAAATTATCATCTGATGGATCATAATCATATTTAATAGATCTAACTTTAATCTGATTAGCTCTAATAAGTTGAAGAATTTCTGCAAATTCACCAGCAATAACAGCTTCAGTATCCATACCTGATTCTATAGGCTTATAGAAAGGTTTATCACCATTTTTACTTGCATTTTCTTTTGCCTTTTCCTCAGCTTCTTTTGCTTTATATTGATCTAATTTAGTTTGTTTTTCTTGTAATGTTGCTTTCTTAGTTTCAATATCTTGCTTTGTTGCCATATATGTTTGAACATTTGTAACAACTTGAGGACCTAAATATCCTGCTCCACCTAGAGTTACAAATAACAATAATATTGGTACTAAAAACGGTTTTAACTTTTCACTATCCATTTATATTTTCCTTTAAATTATAAACTATTGATTTTGATTTGCTCCATCTTGTTGAGCAGAAGAATTATCAGAAGAAGTATCTCCTGTGTTGTTTGCAGAACTATCTGAAGAACTAGAACTATTTCCAGAATTATTATCAGCTTTATCTTTATTATTAGCAGCATCAACTAATTTCTGCATAAACAATTTCAATTGATTGTCTGACATATTTGTAATTTCAAATATATAAGGAGCATTATCAATTGTTGATAATGTACTATTCACAACAGTATCTAGTGAACCAGATTTCAAATCTAATTTACTTAAACGTAATTTTGATTCAACCATAGAATCTTTTAAATTTTTGAAAAATACATATACATCTTCTACAGAATCAGCACAACCTTTTATGTCAATCATGCCATCATCACCTGTCATAAAGTATGTTAAGTAAAGATTTTTTGGAATTGATTCACCCAATGCTGCATAAGCCATAATTTTTGTTCTATTATTTTTTAGAACTTTTTCAATTTCAGCAACAGGATCAAATTTCTTTTCATCAGGCTTAGCTTCATATTGTTTTAACTGTTCATCTAAAGCTGTAATTTGACTATCTAAAGTCGCAATTTCTTCTTGTTGTTTATTACACATTTGAGTAGTTACTTGTTTACCAATTAATACTGGTATTAAAACTACAGCCAATAATGCCCCTGCAATTATTGTTGCTTTTAATGGTGTAAGTTTAATAACTTGTCCATTTCCTAATGGAATATCTACAACATCGTTTTTAGAAGCTTTTTGTCCAGCTGCACTCAAGAAATCTACATTAACAGGTATTAAACCTTCAGGTGCAGTATTACCAATTGAATGTAATGAAACCTTAATCTGATCTTCAGGAATGATATTTAAACTCATTTCCATTAAAGGTTCTTTTCTAAATTGGTTATCTTCAACAGGAATCATTGCTCCGCTGAATTGTAAACGTTTTACAAGAATTTCAGCAGAAACTAAATCTGTTTCTGAAATTACAACCAATGAACTTGAAGGTGTACTCATCAATGCAATTTGTGCAGCATTTTCAATGGCTGAATAAATTTCTTCACCTTCATAAGACTTAATAGGAAGAGGTTCTTCGTAATATTCTAAAATTCTCTTACCTTGCATACCTAGCATTTGGAAACCACTGTTATTGATAATCATCAAACTCCAAGAATTTCCATCATCATTCATTTGCTCAGCAGCAATTCCAGTAAGGAATAAACCTTTTAAATCTGCAAATAGAGAACAACTTACACTTGTTAAAGCTGCTCCCATACCCAATAAAATATCTTTAATCTTGTCTACAACTTCAACTTGAACTGCAGAATAAAATACACTTCTTGAATCTGAATTTGTTGAAGCTAGAGCATCAAACCAGTATGGAATTGGCTCTTTACGTTTGAATACATAAGTTTGTTCTAATTCGCCAATAACAATATTGGTAATCGCACTATCATCTAATAGTAATGGTAAACCTTCTTTTAACCCAAACCATACAGTCGGAACACTCAAATGAACATTCGCTTTTTTAGGGTTAATATTACGCATTTGGAATAATGCTTCTAAACCAGATTTTAATTCATCATAATTTGCAATTTCTCTTTGGGCTTCGTTATATTCCAAAGGAACTTGTGCATAAGACTTAACATTTCCATGTCCATCGACAGTAGTCATTTCCAAACCACATGCCGGTGATACAGAAACATATACGTCAATTCCTCCACCCATTCCCAAGCTGTCTAATATATTACTTACCATATCTACCTTTTTACTCTTCTTACTATAATCTTATTTTTATTATACAATATATTTTATAAATAGAAAAATCTTAACATAAATTTACACCAAATGGAGGATGAATAATTTCAAATGGAAAATATAGTAGAAAAAATTAAAACTTTAAAAAAAGAAAAAAATGCAGTTATACTAGCGCACTGCTATCAACCTGTAGAAATTGATTTAGTTGCAGACTACGTTGGAGATTCACTATATTTAAGCCAGGTAGCTTCTAAAACAGATGCGGATATTATAATCTTTGCTGGTGTATATTTTATGGCACAGACAGCAAAAATTTTAAATCCTAATAAAAAAGTTATATTACCAAATATAAACGCAGGATGCGAAATGGCTGATATGATAAATTTACAACAACTTAGAACATTCAAAGAAAAGCACCCTAATATTCCGGTTGTTTGCTATATTAATTCAACAGCAGAAGTAAAATCAGAATGCGATATTTGTTGCACAAGTTCAAATGCAGTAGATATAGTAGCAAGTTTAAATGCTGAAAAAATTCTATTTGTTCCTGACAAAAATTTAGGCAGATGGGTTGAAAAACAATTAAAAACAACTGAAGTAATAACATACAACGGATGTTGCCCTATTCATAATGAATTTGAACCTCAAGGAATAAAAGATACAAAATCAAAATATCCAAATGCTATTATTTTAGCTCACCCTGAATGTAGAGAAGAATTTCTTGACTTAGCAGATTATGTAGGAAGTACAACCGGCATTCTTAATTATGTGAAAAACAGTTCTGAAAAGCAATTCATTATTGCAACTGAAAAAGGTGTAATTGACAGATTAAAAAGAGATTATCCAAATAAAGAATTTTATAGCATTAATGATAAACCTTCAATTTGTCAAAGCATGAAATTAAATTCTTTAGAAGACATATATCTTGCACTAAAAAATGAAACACCTTCAATAGAAGTAGATAAAGAAATTGCTCAAAAAGCAATAAAATGTATTGATAAAATGTTAGAGGTTTCAAAATAAATATGGATAATTCTGAAATAATATATGGTAAAAATTCCGTAATGGAAGCTTTAATAGCAGGTAACAGAGAAATAAACAAAATTCTTATATCTAAAAACATTCACTCTGATGTAAAAATTAACAAGATAAAAGAACTTGCACAAAAAAATGGAGTAGTATTTCAATTTGTTGCAAAAGAAAAATTTCAACCATATGCAGAATTTAACCATCAAGGAATAATAGCACAAATTTCACCTATCGAATATATGGATATTGATGAATTTATAGAAACAAGAGAACAAAATAAATATTCATCAGTAGTTATACTTGACGGTGTTGAAGATTCACATAATCTCGGAGCTATAATAAGAACATGTGTATGTGCAGGTGTAGATGGAATAATCATTCCTTCACGCCGAAATGTTCAAGTTAATTCAATTGTTGAAAAAACCAGCGCCGGCGCTATAAATCACATTCCTATCATAAAAGTAAATAGCCTGGTTAACGCAGTACAAAAATTAAAAGATAACAACTGGTGGATAATTGCAACAGACGCATCAGCAAAAGATAATTATTATGATGTTAAATATGATGATATGAATTTTGCAATAATCATGGGTGCAGAGCATGCCGGAGTTTCAAAATCACTACTAAAAGCATCAGATTTTATCGTAAAAATTCCTATGCAAAACAGTTTTAATTCTCTAAATGTATCAAACGCATTAAGTGCAATTATTTTTGAAACTTTACGTCAGAAATTAATTAAAAAATGAATTTAATATAATTGTATGAGCCAAAATTATTCTTTTAGTAATATCATCTTGATATAAGATTGGAGAGTTGTAGTGACAAAAGAATTTGAACATTTTGGTATAATGATAGATGATATCTCCGATGAGAATGTTGATTTCAAAAAATTACAAGAACTTGAAGGAGAAAATGAAGATGAAGACGGTGAAGACGTCTTAAAATCTGTTGAAGATCCTAAAGTTCAAGAAAGTTTATTATCAGTAAATTCAGATGATAGTGTAAAAATTTACCTTAGACAAATCGGAAAAATTCCTTTACTTTCAACAGAAGAAGAACTTGAATTAGCAAAAAAAATACAAGAAAATGATGATCATTTTGCTAAAGATGTTTTAGTAAATGCAAATTTACGACTAGTTGTTAGTATTGCAAAAAAATATATCGGCAGAGGCTTATCATTTTTGGATTTAATTCAAGAAGGCAATGTAGGTTTAATAAAAGCTGCAGGAAGATTTGATTATAAAAAAGGTTATAAATTTTCTACATATGCAACTTGGTGGATACAACAATCAATAACAAGAGCTATTGCAGATAAAGCAAGAATAATAAGACTTCCAATTCACATGATTGATTCTATTGGGAAAATTAGAAAAGCAACTTTAGAGTTAACAACTGAATTAGGAAGAACACCTACCAAACAAGAAATAGCATACCGTCTTGGATTACCGGTACAAAAACTAACATCAATCATCAAATCTGCACAATCTACAGTGAGTATGGATACACCAGCAACTTCAGATGAAGATTCTTCAAAAATTGCAGATTTTATCGTTGATAATTCAACAATAACTCCAGATGGCAAAGTTACTCACGATAACTTGCTGGAAGATATTAGAAAAATTTTAAACCAACTAAGCCAAAAGGAACGAGATGTTCTAATCTTACGTTATGGTTTAGATAATAACGGTGTAAAAAAGACATTGGACGAAATTGGTTCACAGTATGGAGTTTCAAGAGAAAGAATACGCCAAATAGAAACTCGTGCAATATCTAAACTAAAAAAATTATGTAAAAACGAAAAATTACATGACGGCTTAATAAACTATTTTGGAACATAATAACTAATTTTAAGTTGAAGAAAATGTTTTATAGCGGAATTTTTACACAAAATTCTGTACGAACATTTTCTTCACTTGTTACTGTAATTTCGCCGCCGTGAGCAACTGCAATCTGTTGAGACAAATACAATCCTAAACCAGTCCCAACTTTTCTTAATTTTTTTGCAGCAGAATAATACTTATTAAAAATCATTTTTATTTCATCTTTTGCAATTCCTTGACCAAAATCAATAATTGATATTGTTGCATATTTAGGTAATTGACCAACTTTAACTTCTATTGCCTTTTGTGTATTGCTGTGATCTATTGCGTTTGAAATAAGGTTTTTGATAACTCTTTGCATCTGCATAGGATCAGCATTTATTGAAAAATCATTCTTATATGGAATAAATTTAATATCAATTTTTGCATCATTCGCAATTCCTTGCATTTCAGATACAATTTCAGACACAAAAGAATTCAAGTTAATACCTTCTTTTAATAAGGAAATACCTTTTTCATGTATTTTATATGTTTCTAATAGTATCTGAACCAAATCTAATAATTCTTTATTAGAAGATTTCATACTATTTAAAGCAAACTCTTGTTTTTCAGAAATATCCCCAAACTTGTGAGCCAAAAATAAATCTATCATATTAGCAGCTGCAACAATTGGAACTTTTAAATCATGAGTTAAAGTCGCAACAAAATCTTCTTTTAAAGTTTCTATTTCTTTTTCAGTCGTAATATCCTTAATAATTAAAACATATCTTTTCTTTTCTAGAGAAGACAATGGCTGAGAATTAATAATAAAATTATTAGTTGGAGTATGTTTGATAAAAGCTTCAACATTATTTAATTTATCAATATGCGAAGTATCTTCATCCGCAAGTTGAATAAATTCAAAAACGTTTTTACCAATAATATCTTTACCTTTTATTCCAAACCATTTTAAAATTTTTGGTGTTGCTCTTAAAATATCAAACTTTTCATTAATAATTAAAATTCCGTCAGACAAAGAGTTAATAACAGATTCCAAAAGTTTATTTTGTCTCATCAACTCCGCTTGATATTCAATAATCATCTTTTCTCTATCATTAAGAGTTTCCACCATTCTGTTAATACTATCAGTAACATTTTGATATGTAGGATGCTCAACTTTTTCAATCTTGGTAGATAAATTACCATATCGAATAGAATCAACTGTTGTTGTAACTTTTCCTAAATAATCATTTATTTTTGACCAACGTTTATTTGTTCTTCTTGTTATAAAAAATAAACAAATAAACACAATAATTACGCAAATATTAATTATATAAAAATATGAAAACATTTATTACTTTTTCTACTCTCTATGTCTAAACTCATACCATTTTATGTTATAATTATAGCAAATAGTATGGAGTTTGTTAAGTAGGTTTGAAAGACAGATGTCAGGATTAAAATTACCGAACACAATAAAAATGGTTATCACTGATTTTGATGGGGTAGTAACAGACAATTGCGTCTACATAAATGAAGATTTTACAACTACTCGAAAATTAAATTTCAAAGATATTATGGGATTTTCAATACTTAAAAAAAATAACTATGAAATTGCCATAATTTCCGGAGAAGCAAATTCAGCAATACAACTTCTTGCTGAAAAATTCGACATTAAAGAAATTCATCAAAAAATCAGAATAAAAATAGATGTATTAAAACAAATTATTGAAAAATATAATTTATCACCCGAAGAATTTTTATACATTGGTGATGATATCAATGACATTGAATGTTTAAAATTTGCAAAATACAAAATAACAGTTCCGCATGCAGTAAAAAAAGTAAAAGAAATCAAAGATATTCAAATAACTGAAAACAGTGCCGGTGATGGCGCATTTAGAGAGGTAGTTGATTGTTTAGTTGGTTAAAAGATATTTGCAAAGACATTAAAGATTTGAATTTTTCCGTAGATAAATATACAAAAGATTCAATCATACAATCTTTGCCTACAGTAGCATCTGTAAACAGAGCAAAAAAACTTATCGAAAACAAAAAATTTGATGAAGCAGAAATAATTCTAAAAAAAGCCCTAGATATTTCTCAACAAGATTCAAAAGTTTATAAATATCTTGGCAAAATTTCAGAAAGACGATTGAATTTTGCTGAAGCTATTGAATATTATCAAAAATCATCAAAATTAAATCCTCATGACAAAGAAATTTGGTTAAGATTAGGGATGTCTCAACTAAATAATCAAATGATAGAAGAAGCTGTTACATCATTTGAACAAGCAGATAAAATAACCCCTTTAAACACAGATGTTTATACCGGTTGGGGAATGGCATTAATGAAACAAAAAAAATACGCTCTTGCCCGAGATAAATTTCTATCCGCATCTAAAATAAGTAAATATAATTTCACGGCAATATTATTATCTGCAATAATGGAAATCCGTTTGCAAGACTATGATTCTGCGGAAATGAAATTACAATTCTTAGCCAAAGTTGCTCCTAATGAAAGCAGTACTTATGAATATTCAAAATTAAAACTTCTAAAATCAGATTATGATTCAGCGATAAGATATGCACATAAAGCAATAGAAATTAATAAACAAATGTTACCAGCGTATTTTATTTTAGGAGAAGTTTATTCAATAAAAAAAGATAAAGATAAAACAAATCAAATATTTGAAAAAGCATTAAAAAATGATCTTGATAGTACAACAACCCGCTTCGAATGGGGGAAAGCTTATGTGCGACTTTTTGAATTTCAAAAAGCAAAAGAGCAATTTACACTATCTTTAGAGAAAGATAATACAAATACTGATGCTAAAATCGGTTTAGCTTTGGTAAATGCATACGAAAATAATTTTGAATACTTAAACGAATTAAAAGAAAAATATGGGAATAATGTTTATATAGAAGAAGCACTAGGTCTAGAAAAATTAAATTCTCAACAATACGAAGACGCAATTGACTTCTTTAAAAAAGCATTGAGAACTGATCCAAAACAAAGTTATAATTATTATAATCTAGTTTTGGCTTATAAAGGTTTAAACGATAATTATAAAATTAGAGAATATTTTGAAAAATTCACACGCGATAATCCTAATTACATACAAGGTTTTATAGACTTTGGGAAATGGCTTATTGACGTAGAAGACTATGCAGATGCACAAAGAAAACTTCGCAGAGCAGAAAAATTAGATCCAAATAATGTAGAAGTGTTAAATTTATTATTTCTAACTCTATACACACTTGTCATAAAAAACGTTTGTGAATATAATATAAGGGAAACTATTTCAATTGCCGAAAAAGCAAAAAATTTAGGACAGTTTTTATACGAAGATAAAAACAAAGAATTAGAAAATATTTTAAACGACATACAGGGAAGAAAATAAATTGAAAAAAGTAATTGTTCAAAAATTTGGCGGAACTTCAGTTGCAGACACAGACAAAATTAAAAACGTAGCCAAAACAGTAATTAGAGAAAAAAATAACGGAAATGATGTAGTCGTAGTAGTTTCAGCAATGGGACATACAACTGACCATCTTGTAAAAATGGCAAAAGATTTAAACTCAAATCCTTCAGCCAGAGAAATGGATATGCTTTTATCCACTGGTGAATGTGTATCAATTGCACTTTTAACAATGGCAATTCAAGCTCAAGGACACAAAGCTGTAAGTTTTAATGCCATGCAAATAGGAATATTAACAGAAAACGTTCACTCAAAAGCTCGTATTATAGACATAAAAACTGAAAAATTAAGACAAAAACTAGATGAAGGAAATATCATAGTTGTTGCAGGATTCCAAGGTGTAACAGAAGATGGCGAAATCACAACTTTAGGTAGAGGTGGTTCAGATACATCAGCAGTAGCATTAGCTGCAGCACTAAATGCAGAAAGATGCGATATTTATACTGATGTTGAAGGTGTTTATACAACAGACCCAAGAGTTGTACCAAAAGCATCAAGACTAGATATTATTTCATACGAAGAAATGTTAGAATTGGCACATGCCGGAGCTAATGTACTTCACCCAAGAAGTGTTGAAACAGCAAAACAATATGCAGTACCATTGAGAGTACGCAGCAGTTTCAAACTTGATAACATGGGCACATTAATAGTAGGAGTTGAAAAAATGGAAATTAATAAACCGGTTGCAGGTGTAGCTGCAGATTTATCACAAGTTAGAATTGTAGTATGCGACATCCCAGATACACCAGGTGAAGCTGCAACATTGTTCGGAAGCCTAGCAAAAGAAAACGTATCAGTAGATATGATTATTCAATCTTATGCACGTAAAGCTTCTAACACTAACGACATTGCTTTCACAATCAATAGTGAAGATCTTCCAAAAACTATGGAAGTTCTTGAAAAAGTAAAAGAAACACTTCATGCCGGCGATATAAAATTTGATGAAAATATTGCAAAAGTATCAATTATAGGTGCAGGTATGATTGATAGACCTGGTATTGCATCAACAATGTTCCAAACATTAGCTGATAACGGAATCAATATTAGAATGATTTCTACAAGTGAAATCAAAATCAGCTGCTTAATCGATAAGGCAGATGCACAAAATGCAGTAAAAGCATTACATGAAATTTTCAATCTATCTTGTGATGAAATCGCTGAAGTTAAAGGCACATTACCAGATGTATAATTAGATATTGTAAAGATATTTTACAGAAAAGAGGGCAGAAATTGGAATTTCTGCTCTTTTTTATAGCAAAAATTTTTATCTTGTGTATTAATATACATGTCGTAAAAAGAATGGTCTTATATGGTTAATTTAATTACTGCAAAAATAGAAAATACTTCTTTGATAAACTATCAAACTACTAAAGATAATTGTTCTGTACAACCTAAACAAAATCCTGTTCAAAATACTCAAAGCCATTCTAAATTAAATAATAAAAGCACAAATGCACTTTTACCACTAAGCTTAATCACTGGTGGCGGTTTACTCTTATACTATGGATTGAAAAAACCAAATCCAATAAAAGTATTTAATAAACTGGTAAAAGATAGATTTGTCAAAATAGAAAAATATATAAACGATTTTTCTATGGTAAATAGAAAAACAATAAATTCAGCATTTGAAAATTCAGATTCATTTATAGAGGAATACAAAAAAACACATTTTATAAACACCTCCGGTTACATAAAAAGAATAGAATCAACTCAAGAAGCACAAGCGACAATAAGTGCTCAAAATAATACATTTAAAACTATTGAAATGCTTCAACACGAACACCAACATCTTGGAGCATCTGACTTTGATAACTATAAAAGCTATCTAGACAATATAAAAAGAAACGTGAATTCTAATCTTGATTATCAAAGATATCAAACAGAATTATTATGCCAAGATTTAACACATCTACCTGTATTTAAAGATGGTCAAAATTCTGACTTGGTTGAAAATTCAGAAAATCAATTAGTTGCATTAGTATCTTCAAGTTCAAATGAAATGCAGTATATGCAAACAACTAAAATAAATAATATTATTAACAGACAAACTAAAAAATTAGCAGATACAATTACAAAATACAGAGATCAAATAATTACAACTAAACAAATGTTGATAGACACAACATTTAATAAAATTAAAGAATTTATACACTTGCCAAATGATTTTGTACCAAGTTATGCAAAACCAAAAACATTGAATAATTTTGTTAAATTAACACCAGAAGAACTTCAACCTCAATCAATTCCAGTAGAATTAAATAAAATGTTTGAAGATAATTTATTTTTCAACATTGTAAAAACAAAAGATTTTAATAAAATAACACCAACAGATTTACGAGATTATCTATATATGATACCTCCTTACGAAAACATTTCAGACATAGGCATTATGATAGATAGAATTAGACTAAAAAATGAAGTTGATAAATCCTTAGGTCTTAATAACGAAAAAACATATGCAAATATCATTGCAAAATTAGAATATTTATCTTGCCAATTAAAAGATCTTGGAGAAAAAGAACTAATGGAATTATGTAACAAAGATCTTGGCAATATAAATGTAGAACAACGAAAAGCAAAATTATATTATATATATAACGTTGCACGCAAACTAGGATTTAGTAACATAGAACAAATGAATAATTATTATTCTAGAAATAATGAAGCTTACAGCAAACTAAGTATCAATAAATATATTGATATAATAAAAAATCATCCTGAATACTATTTTGTATAAAACCTAGGAAATATGATGTTAACATCTATAAAGAATTTGACTCAAAAAATATAATAGAGGGCATGTTCATGATAAAATTTTAATGACAATTATCTAGAGAGATATTTTTTACTAAAAGGAGAAAAAAACTATGACAGAAAAACGAGTATGGCTTTTCAAAGAAGGTAATGCAGATATGCGTAATCTTCTTGGAGGAAAAGGTGCCAACTTGGCAGAAATGACAAACTTAGGTTTGCCTGTTCCACCAGGATTGACAATTACTACCGAAACTTGTATGGATTATATCAATAATGGTAATAAAATGCCTGCAGGATTAATGGACGAAGTTAAAACTGCATTAAAAGCAATTGAAGAACAAACTGGTAAAAAATTCGGAGATAAAACAAACCCATTATTAGTATCAGTAAGATCAGGTGCAAGAGTATCTATGCCTGGTATGATGGAAACTATTTTGAACTTAGGTTTGAATGATGAAACAGTAGAAGCTATGGTAAAATTAACTAATAACCCAAGATTCTGCTATGACTCATATAGAAGATTTTTAACAATGTTCGGTTCTGTAGCTTGGGAAATGGACAGACAAAAATACTTCGAATCTGAAGTTGAAAAAGTTAAAGAAAGAGAAGGCGTTAAAGCAGATACAGAAATTTCTGCTGAAGGCTGGAAATCTTTAATTCCAATCTACAAAAATGTAATTAAAGAAGTTACAGGAAAAGAATTCCCACAAGATCCATATGTTCAATTACAAGAAGCTGTAGAAGCTGTATTCAGATCTTGGAATATTCCTCGTGCTGTAGCTTACAGAAACATGAATAAAATTGATCACAATTTCGGTACAGCTGTAAACGTTCAAACAATGGTATTCGGAAACATGGGTGATGATTGTGCAACAGGTGTTTCATTCACTCGTAACCCAGCAACAGGTGAAAACAAATTCTATGGTGAATATTTAACAAATGCTCAAGGTGAAGACGTTGTAGCAGGTATTAGAACACCAAAACCAATCGCAGAACTTGAAACAGAAATGCCTGAACTATACAAACAATATGTTGACATCGCTAAAAAACTTGAATTAGGTTACAAAGATGTTCAAGATATGGAATTCACAATTGAAAAAGGTAAATTATACATTCTTCAAACACGTAACGGTAAAAGAACTGCAGCAGCAGCTGTAAAAATTGCTGTTGATATGTGCGAAGAAGGTATCATAACAAAAGAAAGAGCAATTCAATTAGTTGACCCATATTCAGTTAACCAAATTTTACTTCCTTGCTTCGATGCTAAAGCAATGGAAGAAGCACACAAAATTGCTCAAGGTGTAAACGCATCTCCAGGTGCAGCTGTTGGTAAAATTGTATTCGATACAGAAGAAGCAGCAAAACGTGGTGAAGCTGGTGAAAAAGTTATCTTAGTTCGTGTAGAAACTTGTCCTGATGACATTCACGGTATGGCAGTATCTCAAGGTGTATTAACACTAAGAGGTGGTGCAACATCTCACGCAGCAGTTGTTGCTAAAGGTATGGGTAAACCTTGTGTTTCTGGTTGCGAAGATATGAAAATCGACTTAGCTAATGAAACATTAACAGGTTGCGACGGAACAGTTTACCACAAGGATGATGTTATTTCTCTTGACGGTGGTAAAGGTATCGTTATGGAAGGTGCTGTTAAACTTGTTGAAGCAAGAATTGATGAAAATTGGAATAAATTCTTCACATGGGTTAACGAAATCAAACAATTAAAAGTTGAAGCTAATGCTGATACTCCAAAAGATATCGAAAATGCATTGAAATTTGGTGCTGAAGGTGTTGGTCTATGCCGTACAGAACACATGTTCATGGATCCAGATAGATTACCTTGGGTACAAAAAATGATTATTGCTGGAACTCCTGAAGCTAGAAAAGAAGCTTTAGATAAACTTCTACCAATGCAATATTCTGATTTCTATGCAATGTTCAAAGCTATTGGTGAAAAACCAATGACAGTTAGACTTTTAGATCCACCTCTTCACGAATTCTTACCTTCTAAAGAAGATTTGATTGCTGAAGTTGCAACTCTAAAAGCTCAAGGCAAAGATGCTAAAGAAAAAGAAGAATTACTTCACGTTGTAGAAGGCTTATCAGAATCTAACCCAATGATGGGTCTTCGTGGTTGCCGTTTAGGTTTAACATATCCTGAAATTAACGAAATGCAAGTAAGAGCAATCTTCGAAGCTGCTTGTGACGTTAAAAAAGAAGGAATTAATGTACAACCTTGGGTAATGATTCCTCTAATCGGCCACGTTAACGAATTAAAAACAGCTAAAGAAATTTTAGTTCGTGTAGCAAAAGACGTTATGGCTGAAAAAGGAATTGGAGTTGATTACAAATTCGGTACTATGATTGAAATCCCTCGTGCAGCATTAACAGCAGATGAAATTGCTGAACATGCAGAATTCTTCTCATTCGGTACAAATGACTTAACTCAAATGACATTTGGTTACTCAAGAGATGATGCTGAAGGTAAATTCTTAAATCGTTACGTAGAACAAAAAATCTTACCATCTAACCCATTTGAAACATTAGATACAAAAGGTGTTGGCCAATTAGTAGAAATGTCAATGGAAAAAGGTAAGAAAGTAAATCCTTCACTTGTTGGCGGTGTTTGTGGTGAACACGGTGGAGATCCAGATTCAGTTAAATTCTGCCACAGAATTGGCTTGAATTATGTATCTTGCTCACCATTCAGAATTCCTCAAGCAAGATTAGCTGCAGCTCAAGCTGTTGTTGAAGGTAAGTAATTAAGATTATTTAATAAATTACTTAAATAAATAAAATAGCGGTAGGTTTAATAACCTGCCGCTATTTTTATAAAATAAATATTAGTTATTTATTTAATAAATTATTCAAATTACCAGACTTATATAACATCTCTAAATCAGTATAACCACCAATTAAATTACCATTAATAATAATTTGTGGAACAGTTTGAATTTGTTTCTGATACTTTGAAGATAATTCACTACACATAGACTCAAAATTATTATCAACATTATGTTCAACAAATTCCAGTTTTAACATTGTAAGTAATTTCTTAGCCTTAATGCAATAAGGACAAGTTGCAGATGTATAAATTTCAATATTATTCATAGATATTCTCCTTATATTTATATGTGTATATTTTAATATAAATACTGAAAATCTGTTACTCGCTAAATTATATAAAATAATAATATAAAAAATTAAAATTAACCCCTTTACAAAAAAAAATCAGCATGTATAATAAATATTGCAAGGGTTGAAAAACTCAAGCGAACCCAGAAATGGGGGATTAGCTCAGCTGGTAGAGCACCTGCTTTGCACGCAGGGGGTCAGGAGTTCGAATCTCCTATCCTCCACCATAAAAGAGACTTTCATTTGAAAGTCTCTTTTATTTTTATATATATTTGAAGTTTATACCCCTAACAAAATTTTATATTTACCTGTATTTTATTTATATGATTATCAATACAACCAAAAACTTAATTTACCCAACAAATAGTCAGCTCCATAATGAACCTTCATTCCAAGGTTCACGTAAATTTTTAAAAATAACAAGTTCTTGTCTAAACAAAATAGATACCAACATGACACCGCAAACAATTTCAAAAACTCCACTATCTACAAGATTTCTAATTGAACAATTTACACCAAAAAGAATTAAAGAACTTGCTCAAACAAATTGCTTTGCTGCGGATAAAATTAAAACTTATTTTGACAAATTATATGGACAAAATAATTATACTGTAATTGCAATAGGACGCTCTGTTGCCTCTATTGCAGAAACAATGAAATACTTAGGTGCAGATACTAAAATAATTCCGCTCTCAGGATTAAAATCAGATTTACCAAATTCAATCCCTAATGTTGAAACTTACAAAAGTTATTTAAATAAAATTGGAATAAACTTAGAAGCCTTAAACAAAAATCCAAATAGAAAATATATATTATTTGATTATTCATATTCCGGAAATAGTC
Source organism: uncultured bacterium (assembly GCA_905215335.1). Lineage (GTDB taxonomy): Bacteria > Cyanobacteriota > Vampirovibrionia > Gastranaerophilales > Gastranaerophilaceae > Zag111. The sequence goes on from CAJMPQ010000001.1 coordinate 232,828, forward strand.
TTGGAAATTGTGACACCTTTTTTAGAAAAAATATATTTAAAAGTAATCCACAAAATCTGATAAATAAATCAATCAATGAAGTTTTAAAAGAAGATTTTCAAAACAACTTTCACCTACTATTTAGCTTAAATCGTTTTAAAGATTTTTCTTCAGTTGGAAAATTAAATATTATGGATTTGAAAAACTGTTTTACTCAAGCAAATGAATCAACAGCACTAGAATACAAATCGAACATGGCTAAATACTTAAGAAAAATATTTTTATTTAATGTTTGCAAATATATCAAAAAAGGAAACTTTAAAAATACTTGTAATAACGAATTAAAAGCCCTGGATAAACATTACTTATCACAAAAAGCAATGAGAGTAAGACTTGAACAAATACTCAAAAAAGAAAACCAAATATTAGCTCAAAATTCTATCTCTCACAAATGTTAAATAGCAAAACTTATAATCCAACAATATCCATTAATTATTAAAATTAAAAAAGCATCTGTTCTTAAAGATTAAGTACAAATGCTTTTTATCTATATTATGAACAAAAACTTATTTTAAACATTTTAAAACTTTTCTATTTTTTGTTTCATTTAAAACTTTATTATGAACTTTTACATCTTCATAAGAATCTTTACCTAAAGTCCATCTAAAGCCTAATTGTAGACCTACACCATTTCTTCCGCCATTAGTTAAATAAGTTTGGAAGTAACCAACAAGTCTTTCACCCCAGCTTTTTCTCACACCAACACCATATTTAACATATGGATCTACTGATAAGCTTGGTAATGAAACAGTGTTTGCCATAAACTGAGTATTATCCATAATACTCCAAACCATACTTACACCTAAATATGGTTGCCAGCCGTTTTTCAAATTAGCAATCAATTTAATGCCTGGTTCCAATTGTATTGCATGCAACGGATCTGAACTGATACTTACACCTGCAGCATTAGTATAATCAAATGTATTAACAAATGAATATGACATCAATAAACTTGGTTGAATAACAAATTTACCATCGGCTAATTCAAAATTATAACCAGTTTTTGAAGCAATACCAGTCATTAACATTGCGAAATTTTCGTGTCCAAACATTGTATTCGCTTCACCAACATTTGCACCGACATTGGCAGTTAATCCAGTAAAGAAATTACCTTTGTAAGCAACACCGGTTACACCCAATGTACCACCATTTTGATACATACCAACTCCGCTGTATGCTTGGTGTGAACCATTATAACCTACATAAGCACTCCACATACCATCCCAGCCATGACCAAGATCATATAATTTTGAATCACCACCAAAATATGTTCCATAAGCAACATTTGAAACCTTTGGTCCATTATCTAAACGTACATTTTCAAATGTAGCATAAGATCTAAACCAACCAGCATTATTATCATACTTACTTAACAATGGATCATAAGTCATAGCATTATTATCTAAAATTGCATATTTATTTCTTAATTTTAATGCCTGACGTTGCGCTTTAGTCATAAGCATGTACATATCCATATTTCGGAATGCTTCATCATAAGATTGTAACTGTACCAAATAACCACCTAATTGCGCAGCAACAGGACTTGCCATAACTGATGGGTTAACTTCATCAATACTTGGAGTAAAACCTCCTTGACCGGTAAATAATAATTTACCATCTAGATAATTTACATCATATTTTTGAATTGGACCCATTGCAACTTTAGCAGCTTCTTCTAAAATTACATTATTTACAGCTTCACCTTTTAAAATTTCAACTTGAGTATTTTTTACAAGAGCATCTGATACAATATTCAAACTATTTTGACCCAAAATAAATTTACCTGTTGAATTAGACATATTATTAACGGTTATAGTATCAGCTACACTCTTTGCCAAATCTACATCTAAATATAACTTTGTATTACCTTGTAAAGTTAAATTATCAAAAACTAAATTTTCAATACTTGACGGATCAGGACTAGTCGTCCATATACCATCACTACCTTGTACTGCTGTGGTATTTTGTAGATTAATTGAAGTACCATCTGCAAAAGTTGCGTGATTTATATTTCCTAAAGATGAATTAACTCCAAGTCCCAATGTTCCATTATTGATATTCAAATTACCTGAAAAATCATTTTTTCCCTGGAACAATAAAATACCTGTATTGTCTTTAGTAATTGTACCAGTACCTGAAATATTCTTAAGTTGTGTACCATTATTACCTTCAATTTTTATTCCGCCGTCCTGGGCAATAATTGTTTTACCACCTAGATAAGTAGTATCATCTGTATTGAATTTAATATTACCTCCATTAATCTTAGTTTCACCACTGAAGGTACTATTGTTACCGGTAATAATTAAATCTCTTTCACCATTCTTTTCAATTTGGCCTTTACCAGTAAATGCCCCACTTGTAATATCCTTATAAGAATTATTTACTTGCAATTTACTTGAACTATTAACTAAATTAGTTAAACCTGAAATATAAGTATCACTTTCTGTCTTTTGTTCAAAATTAACAGCACCTGAAGTTATATTTAACTGGCCATTGAAGTCTTTATTATTACCACTTAATTGTAAATCTTCTTTGCCCAATTTATTAACTAAACCTGAACCGGAAATACCACTAGCAATTTCATTTTTACCAGCAGTTTTAGCATTAAAGTTTACAATCGCATCCTTACTAACATAAATATCATTTAATAATGTACCACTTTTATTTCCAGATAATGCAACATCTGTTAGATTTACAGTTCCAGCACCAGCATAAATAGCTCCACCAAGATTACCTGAAGTATTATTTGTAATAACTGCATTTGTAATGTTAGTTATACCACTTTTTGAAGTTTGGTTTACAACAGAACCATTACCCACAGTTTTCGCATTTTGAATATTTACATCATTTATATTCAACACTGTCTTATCATTAACAACATTGAACATTGAATACTTATCACTACCATCTATTGTAGTTAAAATGCTACCTGATTTATCAACAACTCCATTTACTGTAAATGTTCCAGTACCTGTATTGCCTAAATTTTTAGCAATTTGATATGGATTATTATCTTTATTAGTAAATGTGAAAATTCTTGTACCATTTTTTCTGTTTTGTGCACCTAAAGAATCTGCAGTTGCCGCATTTACTGCTGTCAAAATTACAGACTGTTTATCTTCACTAATTGATAAATCATATTCATAAACATCAGTTGCAAAATCAATTGGATCAACTGTATTTAATACTAAATTGCCACCTAAAACCTCTATTTCAACCGGATTATATAAACCATAATCTTGATAATCATCTCCAAATTTTAGATTGGTTAATTTAATTTCACCAGCAACATCAGAAACCAATTTATCTGATAAGATTGTTGATGGCGCAACTGAAGTTGATGAACCAGAATCTTTTGATTTAAAGTTAACATCTATTGCTAAATTTACATCACCTTCTGTAGTTAAATCTTTAAATTGATATGTATTATATTGACCATCTCCAGATAAATCTATTGTAGAATTTTTAACTACATATTTACCAGTATTGTAATTTGTTGAACCAAGCTTTAATGTTGCATCTTCAAAACCTAAAACATTATTCTTTATTGAATTTGCAATATCTGCGTTCAAATCATAACTACCATTTATTAAATTGATTTTGTTATTAGAACCATTAAATGAAATTCCAGTAGATTTATCGATAATATAATCTGAATTAGATATATAATTAATTATTGAACCATCTGATGCAAGCATATTCAAAAGTTTAGAATCACTAGCTTGATCATTTACGTTCAATGTACCAGAACCGGCACTTACAATTTTTCCATTAAAATTCTCATCTCTTGTAAAGTTTAAAACACCTGTACCAGTTTTATTAATAGTTCCACTACCTAAAACATTATTCAATACAGAATCTGATTTATCTGTATTGTATTCCAATTCTGAATTTTGAGCGATTTCAGTTGTACCTGAAATATATTCAGCATTTGAACCTTCAAATAAAACTTTTCCATTATTTATTGAAAGCTTACCATTGAAATTCTTATTATCACCAGTCAAATGCAAAAGTCCATCGCCATTTTTAATTACATTACCTTGACCAGTCAAACCATAAATTGAAGATTCTAAATCATCAAATATATCCATTTCAAGTTCAGAATTTTCACTTGATAAATTTACCATTCCTGATACAAATGATATTATATCTTCTGCTTGCTGATAATATACTTTACCACTTCTTATTTCAAATTCACCAAGCATATTTTCGTTAACACCTGATAAATTTAATGTTCCAACACCATCTTTAATAAATTTAGTGCCAGCTTCACCTGCAATACCACTATATATATTATTTTCAGAATTAGTAACACTAAAAGTAACATTAGCATTATTTGCAAGATAAATATCATTCCATTCACCATTTTCTGCAGTATTAACTTTCGCTAATCCTACAGACTCTGAACCGAAATCAGAATCAACAATAGTCATATCAGCTGAAGTATATATAGCACCACCTTTACCTTTAGCACTATTTGAATGGAATTTTGCATTTGAAATCGTTAAATTTGAACCTGTATTGTATAAAGCTCCACCATCACCTTGCGCAGAGTTTTCATAGAATTCTACATTATCAAGTGCTAATTCACCAGTAGATGAATTATATATAGCGCCACCATTTTTATTAGCAACGTTACCACTAAATACTGAACCATTTACTAAGAATGACTTGCTTAATTCATTTGCAATAGCACCACCATTACCAAGTAATACTTCATTATCTGTAAAATCTGTATTTGTTATTCTTACATTTGCATCTGTATTATTTGCATATATTACTGAACCATCTTTTATCTTTTCATCATCTGTAGCATATCTCTTAGCCTTAGTAATATTCAAATTAGAAAGTTCCAATTCAGAATTATTAACAAGTTCAAAGAAAGAACCATTCGTTTCGTTTTTATTTCCTAACACACCAACTTTTATTACATAATCACCATTTTCATTTGTCGTAATATTTTCAGGTGTATTTGCAAATGTGCCAGATACAGTTTTCAAATCACTATCATAATATGTATAGGTACTCTTATCTTCGCTTAGAACAAGTCTGTTACTATCCTTTTCTACAACTAAGTCCTTCAATTCACCAGATAAGATGCTCTTAGAACCATTATTTTCTAAACCTAAGATTGTAAATGTACCTTCACTTGTAGTATCTAAGTCTCTATATATATTATAGAAATTTTCATCTTTTGCACCAATAACATAGTTAAAACCTCTGCTACCATGGTACATATTTAAATCTCTAAGCGTATCAGTAGATGAAAAACCTTTTGGCACAACTTTTATACCATCTGCATAATTTTGATTATAAATTTTTGCAGACTCAATTCCATATTTATATACATTAGTTGCCCAACTTAAGATTTCAACATTTTCATCTATTGCCAAACCAACATCTTTTGTTCCATTGAAAATTAAAATTGTTTCACCGGTTTGCGCAGCATTACCATTATCACCGGTAATATAAATTTTAGTTAAATCTAAAATTCCACTACCTGAATTAATTTTAATTTTATCTGCAATCGGATAATTAGTTTCATCGTGAATTAATGAAACATCAACAGAGAAAGAACTGTTTTCACTATCCAAATTATTTATATTATAAGTATTACCAGCTATTTTATTAGATAAATCTAAGGTTGAATTTTGTAAATTCAAATTATATGCATCTGTACCCTCAACTAAAGTTACATTTGAATTATTAAAGGTTAGCAAATCAGTTGTAGCTAAATGGTTTCCTAACATAAATGAACCACTTGAAAAATTCAAAGAATTTCCATTGCCATCAGAAGTCCATAAACCATTTCCTACTGTGATATTTTGACTTCTATCTTTGCCTGTAATATTAAATACTGAACCATTTTTTAAGTTCACATCGGCAAAAGCTGTATCTTCTAAAAATACATCATGCTCTGAATTTTCAGATAAAGTATAATTTAAAATAGCATTATTTAAATTAACTTGAGCATCACTACCTAAAGCCGAAACCTCATTCAAATCAAGTGTACCCAAAATATTTAAATTACCATTAAATGCTTGATTATTTCCTGACAATACTAGTGAAGTTTTGTTTTCTTGATTTATAGTACCTAAGCCTGAAAGGTTTGAAGAAATGTTTGTATTTTGCCCTTTTAAATTTAAAATACCATCATTGGTAAAAGTAATATTACCTCCAGAAATATTACCATTATTCAAATTTACTGTTCCGGAATTAATATTTAAATCGGTATTCAAAACATCATTTCCAGAAGCATTTACCAAATTAACAACACTTCCATTATTAACATTTACTAAAGAATCCTCAGTATGTAAAAGATTTACAACATCTTTATTACTGTTTACAACTGAATTATTAATACTATTTAAGGTTAAATCACCATTGTTAGCGTTAATTGTAGAATATTCAACAGCCGCAAGAGTTACATTTCCAGCATACGCATTACCACTAGCAGAATTTCCAACATTTATAATATTATTAGAAACATCTTCAGTTATTTCAGATGTGATTCCATCAGAAATCGTTAAATTATTATTTGTATAAATATTTAAAATTCCTGAATTATAAATTTCACCACTACCGTTGCTAAAAGTTGTATCCTTTGTAAAACCAAGAGTTAATTCTCCGGACTTGTTATATATTGGATAATCACCTTTATTATTATTTAAAACAACATCTGTTAAATTAATATTTCCACCATCATTATAAATAGCAGAACCCATGCCTGATACAGCACTATTATTTTCAAAGGTTGTATTTGAAATATTTACATTTGCACCATTAGTAACATAAATACCTCCACCATTTTGAGCTGAATTACCGGAAATAGTAGAAGAGTTAATATTCATTTGACCATTTTCAACATAAATAGCACCACCTAAACCTTCTGCTGTACTATTTTGCAATGTTGAATTTTTAATATTTACGATACCGCCATTTTGACTAACTACAGCACCATTTACATTAGTAGACTCACCAATACTATCAGCTTTTGCATCTGTAAATACTAAATCATTAATATTCAAAGTTGTATTTTCACCAACTTCAAAGAATGAATATAATTTATCACCGGAAATTACATTATTAGATGCTCCAGCAGCTTTTCCAACCGTAAATTCACCTTCAGCAGTTTTACCTAAATCCGATAATATTTTATAATCATCACTACCTAACTTATAAAAACTTCTATTACCACTTTTTTGATTTTGCAATTTTAAACCATTCACAGAGTTAGCAATAGCAGATAATGTCACATCTTGGTTATTAGTATCTACATCATAAATATAAACTCCAGAGTCAAAATTATCTGAAGAATATTGATTAAATGTCATACCACCATCTAAAACATGGAATGTTTTTTCTAATTCAACACCACTATCAGAACTTGTTATAAAATTTATACCTGATAAGTTAATTGAACCAGTTCCACTGCCAGTATCAATAACATCAAATTCTCCAGATACAAAATCAACATCAATTGTTAAATTACTATTTCCAACAGAAGATAAACTATTAAATCTAATATTAGAAGTATTATTATCTTCCAAATCTAATGTTGAATTATTTAATGTCACATTATGCAAAATTTCACTAATTGTATTTTCAAACTTCAAATTTGAATTATTAATTACAAAATTTTGATTACTACTAGTATTATTTGAAGCACCCATAATATATGTTGCATTATTTAAAATAACACTATTTTCACCAGTGAATTTAACTTTATCATTATTTATATTAATTTCATTTGCAATACCATTACCAATAATAGATAAGCTACCACCATTTACAAGTTGTACATTTTTATCAAAAACATTTTGACTGGTAGAATATTCAAATGTACCGGAATTATTAACAATAGTTTCAGAATCTTGTGAAAAATAACTTCCATCAGAACCTGCTAATTTACCCTCATTAATAGTAACTTTTGCAAATCTATCATTTAAATCATTACCAATAGTTAAAGTATTACTACCAGATTTTACAATTTGCAATTGTTTTACATTATCGGTAATTGTAAACTTTGTCAAATCTGCATTTTGAAGAGTGTAATCTTCATTAAACGAATAACCAAAACCTGCTAAATTTCCACTTAGAGTAACACTTTTGGCATTATCTAGTGAATTCAAGGCGTCAGTACTTCCCTTAAATGATAAAAGCCCATTTGCAGTAACATCAACACTACCTAAATATTTAGAAGAATCATTTCCACTAACCATAACTAAATTTCCACCATCAGAAACAGTTATATTAGCTGAATCATCTCTAGATTCCAAACCACTACCAATCTGAACATCACCACCGGAAGTAACATTCATTGAACTTCCTGATTCAAAATAAATATCATTTAATGAAGTTGTAATATTAGAATCATTTATATCATCATCGATACCCGCTCTATTGTTACTAAAAGTTGTATTAGCTATATCAATATGTCCTTTATTGTATATAGCACCACCCAAAGCTTCACCTCTATCAGAAGCGAGAATATTATTAGCAAAACTTGCATTCTTAATACTTAAAGAACTATTAGTATCATTGTATATAGTTGCCCCTAAAGCATTTGCACTACCTTCCGGCACATTCACAGAAACAGAATTTGAATTGAAACTTGTACCATCAATAGACAAATTACCGTTATTGTAAATCAAACCACCTAAAATAGACGCTGATTGATTACCATTATCATACTCGTTACCAGTAGTAGCACTAACTATATTTGATGAAAATGTGCCATCTTTAATTTCTAAATTAGCAGTAGAATTTTCATTACTATTATTATAAATAAGTCCCCCAACAATTTTAGAATTAATGTCAGGAGAACCAACCATTACTGCACCACGATTTTTATATGCTCTTGTGTAAATTGTATTTTGCTCAAATTTAACATTATTTAATGACGTAGAGTTACTAGTATTTATAACTCCACCATTTATATAAGATCCAATATCCGCATAGTCAGCTCTTGTAATATCTACGTGGTGATCATTTTTAGAAAAAGTTATATTATCCAGCAATAATTGACCTGATGCATTATTAAAAAGGCCACCATCAATAGTATAATTACGAGTTGTAATCCCTTGAGAAGAAATACAATTAGTAGTAATTGAATCGTAAATAATAGAATTAAAAGAAACTTGAGAATTATCAATTAAATAATGTGCAGGGATTAATAAACCATCGCCATCTTCTTGTGCTTGCAATTGTCCTGAAATAGTACGTCCATTACCGTTTACTACAACATTTGTTGCATTTTGTATATGAGGCAATAAAGCTCCGTCTCTAGCATTTGGACCTAAATTAATGTTCCTTTTAATATTTAATGTAGCATTACTTGTGTAATTATTTTGATTTGTTAAATCTGATAAATTATTTATATCCGCAGCTAGCACATTTTGCGTTGAAACACAACTTAAAACAGTAGCCAACAATAATACCATTTTAAACTTTTTATTTCTCATCTTCCTACCACCATATTGTAATTTGACACAAGTATCGCGTATCAAATTATAACAAATTTAAGAACATAAAGCTATTTCTTTACATTTCATAAAATTAGTAAACTAAGGTAATTTATTTCTTATACATAAATATTACTATTACATTATGGTTCAAATAATTAAAAACACATTACTAAAATACCTACCATACAAAATACCAACAGAAACAAATATTAATCCTCTAAGAATTTTTGAATATAATAACAAACAGATTTTAGACAAAGGACCAATAATTTATTTAATAGAAAGAGAAATGCGAGCAAAAGACAATTTTGCATTACAGTTCGCAATAAATAAAGCTAAAGAACTTAATACAACACTAAAAATCATCCATAAAAAAACATCCGCATTGACAGTATCCAAAAGAAACTTTTTAGATAGACAAATTTTTCAGACAGTGAAAACCTTTATAGCTTTAAACTTTGATTTTGAAATTTTTAAAGGTTCGAATATAAAACTAATAAATTATATTACTTCATTAGAACCCAGACTACTGATTATAGACTTTAATCCAATCGCAAAAAGAGCTTATCTGAACAATGTTAATTTTAAAACTTTAGAAATTGACGGACATAATATAATTCCTGCGCGTATAATATCAGATAAGCAAGAATATAATGCTGCAACTTTACGAAAAAAAATTTATAACAACATCAGTTATTTTTTAACTGAATATGATAATTTAATATATTTCAAAACTGAGGCTGATTATATATTAGAAGATTTTATAAAAAATAAATTAAAAAATTATGCACAATTGAAAAACAATCCGGATAAAAATATTTTATCCAACTTATCAAAATATTTTAATCTAGGTTTTATTTCTCCCCAAAGAGTTGCACTGGAAATAATAAAATCAAAAGCCTCAAACGAAAATAAAGAAGCATTTTTAGAAGAACTTATAATAAGACAAGAATTAGCAGATAATTATTGTTTATACTCACAAGAATTTAAAAGTTTAAAAAACATTCCTCTTTGGGCAAGAAACTCTCTCAAAAATCACCAAAATGACTTACGCATATACAACTATACACTCACAGATTTTGAAAACGCCAAAACACACGACAAACTTTGGAATGCTACACAAAATCAATTAAAAAAACAAGGAACAATTCATGGCTACTTACGAATGTATTGGGCAAAAAAAATCTTAGAATGGTCCCCAACTCCAAGCATAGCATTAAAAAATGCAATTTATCTCAACGATAAATACGCTTTTGATGCACCATCAGCTAACGGTTATGTTGGAATATTATGGGCAATTGGAGGGCTACATGATAGAGCATTCCAAGATTGGTTTGTAACAGGCAAAATTAGAAGAATGACATTTAACTCAATCAATAAAAAATTTGATATAAAAAACTACATAGAAACATATAGCTAAAAACTCATTCCTATTCAAAATTTTTGTATAATGCTTCTAAAAAAAGTTTTGCAGGACGAGAAAAAACTTGATTTTTCTTCCATGCAATATTCACTGCAACCTCTAACTTAGGATTTAAAGGTCGAAAACAAAGCGGGCTATTAATAGTATCTTTAATTAACCTATCCAACCCTAAAGTATAACCTATCCCATTTTCTGTCATAATTGCAGCATTATAAATAAGATTGTAAGTTCCTGCAATATTTAATTTATCAAAATCATCACCAAACCATTTTAAAATAGGATTATTTATAAAAGATTTTTTTATAGCTTGTCTTGAAATTAATAAAGGTAAATTTATAATATCATCAATTTTTACATTTTCTTTTTTAGCAAGAGGATCATCATTCCGTAACAAAATACCCCATACATCTTTTTCTCCAAGATTTATATAATCATATTTCAATGATTGATTTTCAACATCAAAAGGCTCAATAAAAATACAAAAATCTAATAAACCTTTATCCAATTTTTCTGATAAATCCTCACTATCACCAGACACAATATGAAATTTGATTTTTGGATAATCATTCTTCAAAGTAGCCATTATATCAGATAGTAAACTTATTGATTTTGTCTCACCAGCCCCAATATAAATATCACCTGAGATTTCATCCTTAATTGAAGAAAACTCATTTTCTGTTTTTTCAACAAGATCAATAATTTCTTCAGCTCGTTTTCGCAAAACCATACCTTCCGGAGTTAAAGAAACACTATGATTACCTCTAATAAATAACTTTTGTCCAAGCTCTTTTTCTAAATCCTGCAATTGTCTTGATAAAGTTGGTTGGGTTAAATGCATAGAATTAGCGGCTTTTGTAATATTACCAACTTCAGCAACTGTTAAAAAATATTTTAAAACCCGAATTTCCATAGATTTTATTTTAGTTATTTTTGTAATGCTTGTCAAGCATTACAAAGTATTTATTATAGGTATTTGCTATTACCAGATAAATAGTAAATAATAATCTTATACATAAGTAAAGGATATAAAAATGAATAATACAGAATTTTTGGAATATATGAACAAGCACAATTACATTGACAAATCAGATATAGTTCTTGAAAAGTTTTATGAATTATCTGAAAATGCTCGGAAAATAACAATGGAATTAAATAATAAATACCATACTCAAAATGAAATTAGAGAACTTATTTCTCAACTCATCAATAAAAAAGTAGATGAAAGTTTTAGAATGTTCCCTCCATTCTACACAGAATGCGGAATAAACATAAACATTGGTAAGAATGTTTTTATAAATGCTTGTTGCAAATTTCAAGACCAAGGCGGAATTGAAATTGGAAATAATGTCTTAATAGGACATGGAGTAACTATTGCAACACTAAATCATGATATTCCACCAGAAAACAGAGTTTCGATGATAGCAAAAAAAGTGAAAATCGGTTCTGATGTCTGGATTGGTTCAAATTGTGTAATCTTACCAGGAATAACCATTGAAGATGGAGCCATAATAGGTGCCGGTTCAGTTGTAACAAAAAACGTTTCTAAAAACACAATTGTTGCAGGTAATCCTGCTAAAGTTATCAAACATATAAAAAAATAAGGAGATTATTATGTTATACGATACACATTACAAAGAAGGCAAAAAAGTAACCTTTAAAAAATTTGATTTAAAAATAGCAGGTTTGTTATTTTTACCAAAAAATTTTGATAAAAATAACAAATATCCGGCAATTGTTGTAACACATCCCGGAGGAGGTGTAAAAGAACAATGTTCATCACTTTATGCATGGAATTTAGCCAATAATGGTTATGTAGCACTAGCTTTTGACGCAAGCCACCAAGGGGAGAGTGAAGGATTACCACGCTGTTTAGAAGATCCTACGTCTAGGGTTGAAGATATCCGTTCAGCAGTCGATTACCTTATAACTTTAGACTATGTTGACGAAAATAAAATTGGAGCAATGGGAGTTTGTGCAGGTGGCGGATATACAATGAACGCAATACAAACTGATATAAGAATTCAAGCCGCAGCTGGTATAAGCACTTGGGATGTTGGAGATAGTGCAAAAAACGGTTTCCCTGGAGTAAACGAAGAAAATTTCTTAAATAAACTACTAAATGATGTTGCAAAAGCAAGAAATATTGAAGCTAGAGGTGGAGAAGCCCAATATTGGAAATATGTTCCTGAAACTGAAGAAGAAATTAAAAACGCACCATCAGTAATAGCTAAAGAAGCAAGCGAATATTACAGAACTGATCGTTGTTTCTATCCAACAACAACTAACAGATATTTAGTATCAAGTAATGATAAACTTGCAGCTTGGGATGCTTTTGCACATATTGAAACAGTTTCTCCACGTCCAATATTACTAATTGTAGGTTCTAAAGCTGATACTCTATATTACACCCAAGATTGCTACAATAAAGCACTTGAACCAAAAGAAATCTTTGTAATTCCTGAAGCTACACACGTTGACTTATATGACAAACCACAATTTGTTGACCAAGTCGTTGAAAAACTTGTTTCATATTTTAATAAATATTTAAAGGAGCAAAACAATGTTAAATAAAATTTTCGCAATTATATTTATGTGTTTACTACTAATAGGAGGAACCAATATGACACAAGCAAAAACCATAAACTCTTGGGATAAGGTTTTTCCAAAATCTGATATAGTAGAAGTTCAAAAAGTTCATTTTAAAAATCGATTTGGAATAACTTTAGTTGGAGATCTGTACACACCTAAAAATATAAAAAAAGATGAAAAATTAGCCGCAATAGCAATTTCAGGGCCATTTGGCGCTGTGAAAGAACAAGCTTCTGGATTATATGCACAAACTCTTGCAGAAAGAGGATTTATAACTTTAGCATTTGATCCTAGCTATACTGGAGAAAGTTCTGGAGAACCTAGAAATGTTGCATCTCCAGATATTAATACAGAAGATTTTTCTGCTGCGGTTGATTATTTAAGCACACAAAAAAATGTTAATCCGGATAGTATTGGAATTTTAGGAATCTGCGGATTTGGAGGTTTTGCTCTAAATGCTGCAGCAATTGATACAAGAATTAAAGCAACAGTGACATCCACAATGTATGATATGACAAGAGTTTCAGCATATGGATATAACGATGTAATGGATGAAAATGCACGTTACAAATTAAAAGAAACTCTAAATAAACAAAGAATAGAAGACTTCAAAACAGGAACATACGCAAAAGCTGACGGTTTACCTGAAAAATTAACAGAAAAAGAACCTCAATTTGTAAAAGATTATTATGGCTATTACAAAACTCCACGAGGATTTCACAAACGTTCAATAAATTCAAATGGTAATTGGAACTTAACATCAAGTCTTTCATTAATCAATCAACCAATTTTAGCCTATGCAAATGAAATTAAAACCCCTGTCCTAATGCTACATGGTGAAAATGCTCATAGTAGATACTTTTCAGAAGGTGCATTCAAAAAGTTGACAGGAGACAATAAAACACTTTTAATCATAAAAGATGCAAACCATGTTGATTTATATGACAACTTAGAAAAAATTCCGTTTGATAAAATTGAAACATTTTACAAAGAAAACTTAAAATAACTAAAGGAGAAGTATGAAAAAGAAACATTTTATCAATCTTGCAATTTTAGCTATCATAACAGGTATAATTATCAATCCTTGCTTTGCTAAACAATCAAATACACAAAATAATTCAAAAAAAGGAGTAAATATGCAAAAAATTACACAAACAGCAGGCAGAACACAACTTGGTACATTTGCACCAGAATTTGCGAAGTATAACGATGATGTTTTATTCGGAGAAAATTGGAATAATCAAGATATAGATTTAAAAACAAGAAGTATTATTACGGTTGTATCCTTGATATCAATGGGTATTACAGACAATTCTTTAATTTACCACTTACAAAATGCCAAAAATAATGGAGTTACCAAAGAAGAAATATCTGCAATAATTACTCACAACGCATTTTATGCAGGTTGGCCAAAGGCTTGGGCCGCATTCAATTTAGCCAAAACCGTATGGAATGATGATACACCTGCAACAACTCCAAAAGATCAATATGCAAAAACAATAATGTTTCCAATAGGTGAAGCAAACACAGCATTTGAAAAATATTTTATTGGTAAAAGCTACTTAGCACCAATATCAACAGAACAAGTAAAAATATACAATGTAACTTTTGAACCAAAATGCAGAAATAATTGGCATATTCACAAAGCAAAATCAGGTGGAGGCCAAATGCTTATCGGAGTTGGAGGCAGAGGATACTATCAAGAATGGGGCAAAGAACCTATCGAAATAGTCGAAGGAACAGTCATAAATATTCCGCCAAACGTAAAACATTGGCATGGTGCAGCACCTGATTCGTGGTTCTCACACTTAGCTATTGAAGTAGATGGTGATGAAACTTCAAATGAATGGCTCGAACCGGTAACTGATGAAGAATATAACAAATTACACTAAAACTTTTACAATTTGGGCTTATGCACAAAAATTACTTAGATTTTAACTAGACTCTTAAAATCAAATAATAATAAAAAAGGAGCAATTAAATTGCTCCTTTTTTATTTAGCAAGGGAGAGACTCGAACTCTCGACCTCTCGGGTATGAGCCGAACGCTCTAGCCAGCTGAGCTACCTTGCCATACCTTTTTCCTGTCTTTTCCAACGCAATAATAACACCGCGTAAGTCTATTGTTACATGAAGAAAAAATTTTTTCAAGTATTTTTTCAAATCAACATACCTTATTTAGATTTCCATATAAATATTTGAGATATAATGTTCTATATGATAAAGGATTTAACAAAAGGTGAACCCCTAAAATTAATTATACTATTCTCAATCCCCCTTTTAATTGGAAACATCTTCCAACAATTATATAATATTGCAGATATTGTTATTGTAGGAAGAACACTTGGAGTAGACTGTTTAGCCGCGGTTGGAGCGGTTGCACCATTATTCTTTTTAGTAATGTTTGGTGTCGTGGGCTTAAATAACGGTTTTGCAGTTATTACAGGTCAAAAATTCGGAGCAAAAGATTATGACGGAGTAAGACGCTCTGTTACTATTTCTACAATACTAAGTACTGCATTTACAGTTGTTTTTACAATTGTGTGCTCTTTACTTATGAAACAAGTATTATTCATGATGAATGTACCTCAAGAAATAATGCATAATGCTTATTGGTACATACAAATTTGTGTTTGGGGACTTGTTACTGTTAATTTTTATAACCTATTAGCCAGTGTTGTAAGAGCTTTAGGAGACAGTAAAACTCCTCTTTATTTTTTAATATTGGCATCTATTTTAAATGTATTTTTAGCATTATTATTTATTCTAAAATTTCATTGGGGTGTACCGGGATCTGCAGTTGCTGTTGTTCTTTCTCAAGGATTTTCAGCACTTCTTTGCATTTTTTACATAAAACTAAAGTTCCCTATTCTTCATATGAAAAAGTCTGACTGGATATTTGATTTTAGAAATAATGAAGAAGACAAAAACTTTGCCAAAGAACATTTAGAAGTTGGCATTCCTATGGCAATACAATTTTCAGTTATAGGTTTAGGAGTGTTGATTATACAAAGTGTATGTAATTCTTTTGGAGCAAATGTTATTGCGGCATTTACAGCAGCTTTAAGAATTGAACAAATCGCAACAATGCCAATGATTTCTTTTGGAATTGCTCTTGCTGCATTCGTTGCTCAAAATTTCGGAGCTGAAAAAATTTCTAGAATTAGACAAGGCGTAATAAGAGGTTCTATTATCAATATTATTTTAAGTTTAGTAATGGCTTTTATCATGCATTACTTTGGCGCAAATATTGTACAATTATTCATCGGAAATAAATCACCTCAAGTTATCAAAATTGCGCACGATTACTTATGGATTAGTACAATTTTCTATTTCTTCTTAGGTCAAATATTCATATTTAGAAACGCGCTACAAGGTATGGGTAGACCTTTAATTCCTCTAACATCTTCTGTTGCGGAATTGATGATAAGGTCTTATGCCGCAGTATATCTTGCAGTAAAATACAGCTATTTTGGAATTTTCTATGCCGGACCTATAGCTTGGATTACAGCATCTACAATATTAGCTATCGGTTACTTTATAAACATAAAAAAACTTTGTAAGAAATTTATCCATCAAAAAACAATATAACAAAAAGGCGGTGAGGAAATTATACTCACCGCCTTTTTAAAAATCTTTAATTATCTTTTATCCACAGTTTTTATTAAATGCCATCCAAACTTTGTTCCTACAGGATCTGAAATTTGACCTGGCTTTAAATCAAAAGCTACATCTGAAAATTGTTGAACCATCTGTTGGCGAGTGAAAAATCCTAAATCACCACCATTTTGTCCAGATGGACATAAAGAATATTGTCTTGCAGCATCTTCAAATGTTATATCACCCTTTTCTATTTCTTTTTTAATTTTAACAGCTTCTGGACGAGTCTTTACTAATATATGACTAGAACGAACTTCACGAATATCTAAATTAGGATTTAAAAAATTATTCGCAAAAGAACCTAAACCTACAAACACTATCGCTAATGCCATAAAAATTTTTATTATTGATTTCATATTACCTCCTACTTATACACCGATATTTTTATATTTTAATATTTTATCGTATAAAAAAAATTCTACAACTGGGTTGTACGCAACACAAAATAATAACGATAATTACCCCAATAAACAATAATAGATATAAAATTGTTATCTAGATCTGATGCTTCTAAATATGTATCAGGAATAGGCTGTCTTTTTGAACTTTTTACATTTTTACCTATAAATTTTAAAGCTTTTTCTCTAATTAATTGAGTTTTTGTCAACTTAATTTGAGGTAGATGATTTTTATAAAAATCTACAGGTACCATTTCTTTTTTATAACATGGGACAATATATTTAACTTTTCCAGCCTCTTTAAAGAGTATAAACCAAGCCCCATCATGCTCTCTTGGTGTTAGCAAATAATAACCCGGTTCAATAGCAATTGTCTTAAAAAACAAAGGTGCAGTTAACCTAAAGAGTGGATATGGAGACCAAGTTGAATACATTACATCTTGATACTCCCCAGGATCGACATTATGTACATATTTAAATGTTGGAACAGGCATATCTCTATACATTTGCTCTACATCTATATCTTCTGTATATTCATCATCTGCAATTTCTTGAGCATTAACGTCTTCAGGATAAGATGCTGCCTGCTGCTCTTCAGCATTCATAACAGGACATAATGAAAACATCGCAAAAAATACTAAAAATAAACCCGTTAAAAACTTTTTCATACCTAAATTTTAATATTTTTACAAAAAAAATCAATCATTCTTATAATGTAAACAAAAAAGCCATTACATAAATGTAATGGCTTTTTTAGAATAATCATTAAACTTTTTATTCTTCCATTGCTTTAACATCTGCAACTTCTTCTTCTGCAGCATCTTCCACTACATCAGTACGGATAGATTCTTTACTAGCAGAAATGTTTTTATCTTTGAATTTTGTAATTTGTCTAGCTAACTTATCAGCTAATAAGTCGATACTAGCATACATAGATTCAGCAGCTTCTTCGCAACGAATAACACCAGTATTCATTTTACAGCTAACTTCTGCAATATGTTTATTTTCTGCAGCTGGGTTTTTAATTACAGATAGCACAACATCGATACCTTGAATTTGATCATAACGTGTTGCAACTTTACCGATTTTTTCTTTAACGTAAGCTTTAATAGCTTCTGTAATCTCAATGTTTTTTCCGTTAACGTAAATGTGCATTTAAGACCTCCAATTTCAATACTGCTTTGTCAGTATAACACACTTTTGATAATTTTTAAAGGGTAAATTTATTATTCTTCTGCCAAAAATTGTGGCAATTCTACATCTGGAGTTCCAATTACTCTAACTAATTCTAAAACGGATGCTTTCATTTGACATTTTTGAGATGATCCACTGAAAAAATCTCTATAGAAACAACCTTCACAATTACAGCCTCTTTTATAGCACTCTAACGCAGTCGTAGTCCATCTTCTAACAGCAACTGCTCTTCCCATATCCCTACTTCTAAACAATTTATATAATCTCCACTTATCTGATTAACTAAATCAATATATCCTAAAAAATATATTGACACATCTCCCCTAAAGCCGTTATATCAATGCGTTCCGACTTCATAATTTAATTATAGAAAATAAGATTTTTTTTTCAAGGCTACAACATGCTGTTATGAAGAATTGTAACAAGTGGTTAAAATTACGCATATATAAGGGTTTTAGCAAGTCAATATCTTGAAAATACATGCTATTACATGGTCTTAGGGGTTTTAGCCATGTAAACCCATGATATGACATGGTTTTGCATGGTTTTTAGACTTATTAAGATTTGTAAAACATTTTAAAATTTTCAAAAATTTCCATGCCACAATACTCGGCTTTTATTAGAAGAGACCGATATTGCAACACATCGGTCTCTTTTTTATCGGTTGTCAAATGTCGCTTCATGCTGTACGACGAACAACCGTTTCATATCCTGCCGCGAAGTTGCATGTCTGCATAGTCGCAGAATGACTCGGCTGTTGGATACAAAAGCTTTTATTCTTTTATTTTAACTTCAATCTTTTTAGGTTTTGAAGCTTCTATATTTTGTTTCGGAACAGTAATGGTTAAAATTCCATCTTTATAAGTTGCTTCAGAATCATCAACTTTTATAGGTTGATCGAAAGAAATCGTTCGTTGAAATCTACCATAACGGAATTCTGAAGTATGATATCTTCTATTATGTTCTTCTTCTTTTTGTTCTTCTTTTTCTTCATTTATAACTGCTGTTATTGTCATGAAATCATTATCTAATTCCACTTCAATATCATCTTTTTTAACCCCTGGTAATTGAACTTTCACTTTATAATTTTCTTTATTTTGTATAATTTCAACTGCTGGTCGCCAAGTTGAACTTTTTATAACATTCAATGGATGATTAAATGAATGCGTAAAAAATGTATCACGTAAAAAATTATCTAATTCTTGATGAATACTATCAAAGGATAATTCAGGCTCTCTTATTATCAAATTATGATTCATGGTTAACTCCTTTCCTTTACAAGATAATAGTTTTTTTAACTTTTAACATTATCTATTACTCCTATATTTGGCTAAGATAAACCTTACACTTTTGTACAATAGACTTTCATCTGTGTAATAGAAAAACTCATGAAAAAGGAGAAAAACATGACTTGTAAAATGCTACTATTTGATTTCAGAGACACTGAAAAAATGTTTTTTGAACAGAATAAATTTGATAACTTTGATATTAAATTTTTCAAAGAAAGCTTAAATGAAAAAATGTTAGAAAATCTTTCACAAGAAGATTTAGATAATACAATGATAATTAGTGTTTTTATAACTTCAAGCATCAATCAGAAAATTTTGGAAAAATTTAAGAATTTACGAATAATTTCAACACGTTCTACAGGATACGATCATATAGACTTACAAGCCTGTCTTAATAAAAATATTGCACTTATAAATGTCGAAGGATATGGAAATTCATCTGTTGCACAATTTACATTTGGCCTAATTTTGATACTTATTCGAAACTTTTTCCTAACTATACAAGCAGTCAAAAATGGAACTTACACCATCGGAAAATACACTGGCCGCAATTTAAATAACCTAACAATAGGAATCATCGGAACAGGTGCAATTGGAGCTGGAGTATGTCAGATAGCTGCAGGCTTTGGAATGAAAATTTTAGCCTACGACGTTATCCCAAAACAAGAACTAATTCAAAAATATAATATCGAATACTTACCTTTAGATGATGTTCTACAAAATTCAGATATCATAACCTTACACATTCCTGCAACTAAAGAAAACTATCAAATCATGTCTGAAAATAAATTTGAACTCATGAAAGATAAATCTTATTTCATAAATGTTTCCAGAGGCGAACTTGTAAAACTTGAAGATCTTTTAAAATTTATAAAAAATGGGAAACTTTTAGGAGTTGGGCTAGATGTCTTATCTTGTAATGATAATTCAAATCAAACAATAGCAGAATTAGCTTGCTTAACAAACTCTGAAACTGTAAAAGAATTACTCGCTTGCCCAAACGTGATAATCACACCACACATAGCTTACGATACTCAAGAAGCTGTTAATACAATTCTTAAAGTAACTTTCGAAGGTCTTTCAGATTGTATTTGCGGAGGTAAAAAATATAGGGTAATTTAAAATTATTTCTGCATTATTTGAACAGATATAACACCAAAAAGATAATTGCACTTTTTGACATACTTAAAGCCAAGATTTTCAAATTCTTGAATCAATTTATCCGGAGAAGGAAAATCTTCCTTAGATTGCAATAAGTATTCATAAGCATGCCAGTCTTTTTTTAAAATTTTAGCCAGTAAAATAACAATTAAATCAAAAATTTTGCTAATTAAGTTATGTTCACCAAAATCCAAATGCATAAATTTACCATTTTCTGATAAAACTCTATAAATTTCAGAAATAGCTTTTTGTCTATCTTGTATATTTCTTAAACCAAAACCTATAGTTACATAATCAAATTCACCATCATCAAATGACAAATTGGTACAATCACCTTGCATAAAAACACCTTTAGGATTTTTTTCTTTAGCAACTTTCAACATTTTTTCCGAAAAATCTAAACCAATAACTTTAACTCTTGGAAAAAACTTTGAAATAAGTTTAGTAAAATCTCCAGTACCGCAACATACATCTAAAAGCATTGTTCTAGGTTTTAAACCAAGTTCTTTCAATGCCAAATACTTTACAAAAATATGAGAACCTAATGACATATAATTATTCATTTGATCATAATAAAATGATATTTCATCAAACATATTTTTTATTTTTTCTGGGGTTTTATCAATAGTCATTGTAATCTCCATTTACTTCATTTATATTTTAGCATACAATTATAATATGAAAATCGCATTTGTACCAATTGATAATAGACCTGTTTGTTATACGCTTCCTAAAATCATCGCAGGAATTGATGAAAAAATTGAATTTTTTATTCCTCAAAGAGAAGATTTAGGAGATTTACACAAATACGCTAACATTGAAAATTTATTCAAATGGTTAGAAAATTTACCAAAACTTGATGCTATTGTTATATCTTTAGATACTTTAGCTTATGGAGGTCTAATTCCTTCCAGAAGATGCCCTGAAACTTTTGATGAAATAAAAAAGCGTATAGAAAATTTAAAAGAAATTCTAATCAAAAAAAATGCTAAAATATATGCATTTTCAAGCATTATGAGAATTTCTAACAATAACTACAACGAAGAAGAAAAAGAATATTGGTCAACTTGGGGTAAAAAGATATTCGAATATTCTTTTAATTCCCACAAATTCAATAACAAAGACGCATACTCAAATGATATTCCAAAAGAAATTTTAGAAGATTACCTAATAACTAGAAAAAGAAATTTTGAAATAAATAAAATTTATCTTGAATGGCAAAAAGAAGGTCTTTTTGATACCCTTATTTTTTCAAAAGATGATTGTGCAGAATTTGGACTAAATGTTCAAGAAGCCAATGATTTAGAAGCTTTAGGAGGCTTCACAAAAACCGGAGCAGATGAAATCCCTCTAAGTTTATTATCTCGTGCAATTAAAGGTGAATTAAAAGTTTGTCCGATTTTCTTAGAACCTGAATATAAAAATTTAATTTCAAATTACGAAGATATTTCTATCGAAAAATCTGTACTTGGACAACTTGAACTTGCACATTGTACAATAACAGACGAAAATAATGCAGATATCTTACTTTACATAAACAACTTCAAAAACAAACAAGGTGAAATTGTTATGAAAGTAGATACAGAAAATTTTGCCAAGGAATTCAAAGCTCCCAATAAACCATATATGATTGCTGATGTAAGATTTGCAAATGGTTCAGACAATAAATTTGTAGAAGAATTATTCAAAAATAAAATTGAAGATAAAAACTTCTTTGGCTATTCAGCATGGAATACTTCTGCTAATAGTTTAGGTAGCTTAATTTGTGGAGCAAAAATAAAATTCTTAGCACAAAAATATAACAAAAATTATTTTGAAAAATTACAAATAACAAGATTTTTAGATGATTGGGCATATCAAGCAAATGTTAGACAAAAATTATCAAGCCCTGATAAAAATCAAATCAAAATAGAAATGAAAACTTTTGAAAATAAAATTGAAAAAGTATTAAATACGCAAATTAATGTAAAATATTCCTATCCTTGGAATAGATTGTTCGAGGTAGAAATTGAATTTAATTGATATTATACTACTTGCAATAGCCCTAGGAATTGACTGCCTAGTTGTATCATTTTCCCAAGGTTTAATTTTTAAACATAACAAAATTAAAAACTCATTAAATTTAGCTATAATAATGGGTTTATTTCAAGGTTTAATGCCAGTTATCGGTTATATTGGAACAAATTCCTTATATAAAATCCTTGTTCCTTATAGCAAGTGGATAGTTTTCTCAATATTTTTTACACTTGGTGCTAAATTTATCTTTGAATCCTTTCAAACTAAAGAAGAAGAAATTCAATGCATTGGTTTTAAATGTCTTATGAGTTTAGGATTAGCTACAAGTATAGATGCTTTAGTTTCGGGAGCGTCAATCAAACTAACTCACACAAATCTGATACTATCTACAGCTATCATTGGAATCGCATCATTTATTATGTCAATGACAGGTTTTTGGAGCGGGAATTTTATAAAACATATCCCTTCAAAATATCTTGAAATTACAGGTGGAATAATTCTTATTCTCTTAGCTATAAAATCTGTTGTTGCTTAAGGATTTAAAAAACAAGCACAAGAATGATATTCTGAAATAGTTTTCAAACTTGGAATATCTTTTTTGCAAATATCCATACAATAATCACATCTTGGATTGAACTTACATCCATCAATTTTTTGAGCAAGAGTTGGAGGTTGTCCCTTTATTGTTTCAAGCCTTTCACCTCTATTTGACGGGATTGATTTTAACAAAGCTTTTGAATACGGATGTTGAGGATTTTCAAAAAACTCTTTATTCGGAGCACTCTCAACAACTCGTCCAGAATACATTACAGCAATATTATCAGAATTTTCTCTAACTAAGGCTAAATCATGAGTAATTAAAAGTATCGATGTTCCATTATTTATTTTTATTTCCTGTAACAAATTCATTATTTGAGCTTGAATTGTTACATCTAATGCTGTTGTAGGTTCATCTGCAATTAAAATCTCTGCATTACAAGCTAATGCCATTGCAATAATTGCACGTTGTTTCATTCCTCCGGAAAATTCATGAGGATAATTTTTTAATCTAGACTTTGCACCGGGAATTTGAACCGCTTCAAAAGCTTCAATAGCTTTTTTCTCAGCTTCTTCTCCATCTATACCCTGATGAGCTTTAATAACTTCTAAAAGTTGATCTCCTACCGTATATAAAGGATTTAATGATGTCATCGGATCTTGAGGAATAAGAGCAATTTTATCTCCTCGAATATGTTGCATTTGAGAATTTGATTTAGTCAAAAGATTTTCACCATTATACCAAATCTCGCCACCTATAATTCTTGCAGTTTTCGGGATTAACCCTAAAATACTCATCGCGGTCATTGTCTTTCCACAACCGGATTCTCCTACCACAGACAGCATTTTACCCTTCTCTAGGGTTAATGAAACATCAAAAAGAGCTTGACGAAATTCATCTTCACATTGAAAACCTAAATTCAAATTTTTAATTTCTAAAATCGACATCAAATTAATTATATATGTATTTATTTTTTTAGTAAATAGCCTACAAGATACTTATTAATCATTGAATTCTTTAATAAAACTATCCACCCATTTTATCAAACTAGGTATCTCATAAGGCTTAGGCAAATACAAATCTGCACCTGTATTTAAAACTAATTCTTTATCATGAATAATTGAAGTTACAATAATTTTAGTATTCTTCAATTCTTCAGTTTGTTTAATTTTATAACACAAATTCAACCCATTTTTCTTTTCTAAATCACCTGCATCAATAATTATCAAGGCAGGAGCTTCAGTAACTTCAGGCATAGAATATTCTGAAACAATTGTTGTGTCATATCCTTGAAGCTTCAGAATTGTATTAAGTAAAATACTTAAAGCCTCATCCGTTTCAAAAATCATAACTCTATTGTTATATTCTTTCTCTACAACACAATCTTCTCCTGAAATTTTAGGACGTTCAATCAAATAATTTGAACGGCAAGGGACATCTGCCATATTATGAACCTGAACTAAAGTACTTAGAACATGTGCAGAATCTCTATAACCACTGAACTCATTTGTAACAACACCAATTGTTGAATGGACAAAATTAGCTCTTCTACCGGCAAATTCATCTCCCTGCAATATCATATATCCTCTGTCCAAATCATGTTCTGCATAAAATTTATTGGCTACAGAATCAAATGCAAAAATCAAAAATCTTGCAAGTTTTTCAGACTTCAAAGGATCTGTAATTACAAAAAATACATTTTCTGAAAACTGCCCTAAATAATCATTTTCATCTAATGAGGCTTTAATTATAGCTCCATAAGTTTGTAAAAGTTTATCCGAAGCAAGTTCTGTATATGCTTGTTTATAACTATCAAAATTTTCAATACTAATGTACAACATTGCCCATTTTTTATCTTCCGATAATGTTCTTTTTATTGCACGCATAGTATAATTTTTGTTTGGTAATAATTGTTTTAAATCTAAATTTGATTCAAATTCTCGTCTTAAATGCGCACGCATTCTAACTTTAAATTCTTCAGGATTAACAGGCTCTGATAAAAAATCATCAGCACCACTATCCAAAACTTTTATTCTGTCATAAAAATCTGCGGATTTTGATAATGCTACAATAATTGGTCGCATGTTATATGTTAATGCTCTAACTTGCTTACAAAAATCTGATAAATCATTATCAAAACTATCTGAAATAATTATCAAATCAGGTTCCTTATCCTGAATGATTTTTATGGCAGAAATCAAATCCTTGGACACAATAACCTTATTACAATCTGCTTCTAACAATTTCTTATATTTTGTAGATAATTCTAATCTTTTATCGATGATAAGAGTTACTGATTGCATTTTATCCTCGCTTGTTCTTCTATTGTCAATATTGGCATATAGACTTTAAAAGTAATTTCACTCAAATTGGAACCGTCATTCAAATTCTTTGAAGAAACAGATATTTTTCCATTCATCATTTCAACTAAATTCTTCGTGATATATAAACCTAAACCACTACCTTGAACTTTACGAGTCAAAGGATTATCTATTCGCGAAAATTTAGTAAATATTTTCTCGTAATCTTTTTCTTCAATACCCAAACCAATATTAGTAACACTAATTAGTACCTGGTTATTTTCAATTTTAGTATCAATTTTAATAGGATAATCACCCATAGAATATTTTGCACTATTTTCAATTAAATTTGTTAATATCTGTTGAAATCTATCTTTATCAACAAAAAGTTTTGGTAGATTTTCTTTATAATTAAATTCGAATTTACTATTAGGATATTGATTTTTTACAATTGAAATTATTTGTTCAATCGGTTGTTTTACAGACAACTCATTATAACAAATCAAATTCTTATTAGATTTCAATTTAGTAACAGATAACATATTTTCAACTAAATGAATAAGTCTGTTAGATTGTTCTTCAATAATTTTGATAAATTTTTTCTTACTTTCGTCATCTAATTTATCCCAAGAAGCCAGCATTGTTTGAGAAAACCCTCTGATTGAAGTTAATGGAGTTCTCAATTCGTGACTTACTGTAGAAATAAAATCTTCATAATTTTGTTCAATATCATTCATAGATTTATTATAACAAATTTTAGTCTAAAACGTACTATATTAACAATATTTTAATGTATAAACATTAAAAAAGACGGCTTATAAAAACCGTCTTTTATATATTAAAATTTAACCATTAGCTAATTAAAAAGTACCAGCTGGTTTCTTTTGAGCAGTAGCACCAGGGATTGATTGCCAATTAGCAGCCATAATTTTCTTGAATGATTTCAAAGCTGTATCTTCTAATTCGCCTAATTCTTCAGCTTCCATAATCAATTCTCTTAATGGCATTAAAGCTCTTGGGTCTCTTAAAACACCTAATGCAGCAGCTGCACCAGCTCTAACCAATTCATTTTCAGAACGGTTTTTCATAACATCAATCAATGCTGGAACTGCTTTTGGATCATTTAATTTACCTAATGAAGTAACAGCATAAATTCTTACGTTAACCCATTCGTCATATAACATGTTAATAATTTTATCAACAGCTTTTTTGTTACCAATTTCACCTAAAGCTCTTGTAGCATCACATCTAACATTAACTTTTTCGTGATCTAAAGATGCAATTAAAGCATCAGTTGCAACATCACCGATTTCAATTAAAGCATCAGTTGCAGTAATACAAACTTGTGGGTTTTCATCATTTAAAGATTCAACAAGTGGTTCCACAACAATAGCACCACCCAAACGTCCTAATGCACGAGCTGCACGAACACGAACATCAACGTTTCTATCTTCACGTAAAGATTCAATCAAGTGAGTAGTAGCAGCTGAATCACCTAATTCACCTAAAGCTCTAGCTGCATACAATCTAACAGAACCATTTTTATCGTGTTTTAATACATCAATCAATGGTTCAACAGCTTTTGAATCACCCATTTCGCCCAAAATACGAGCTGCGTTGTATCTAACTTTTTCAGAATTACTTGTTCTTAAGTCATTTAACAACTCATCGAATGATTTTTTCACTTGTTTTTTCTTACTGTTCACACTAATTGTCATTATTTTCCTCCGACACTACAATAAATATTCACACCTACCTTTATATAAAAAATTTTTTGCGAATATTATTGCCTTTTTATTATTTATTTTGTTAACATTGTTTACAATTCATAAATTGTTGTGGTTAATTCCTACTACTATACTTTTTTGTTGTCAGAAAATTTATTAAGGGTAATACTGACACTTATTTATTTTGTACTACTATAATAACACATTTTTTAACTTTATTCCTCGATTATATAAATTATTTTAAAAATTTTTATAATTGTTTTTTTAAAAATAAATCTGTTTTAAATATAATCATACAAATTGTGTAACATTTCTTAATATAATACTACTCACTTTTGATAGTAATAACAAATTCTGTACCAACGCCTACTTCGCTATATACTTGGATTTTACCCTTATGCTTGTCAATTATTTTTTGACTGATTGCCAACCCTAAACCGGTACCAACTCCTACACCTTTTGTAGTATAACCTGCCGTAAAAATTTTATTTAAATTTTCTTTTGGAATACCTTGTCCATTATCTTTTATTTTCACTATTAAATTGGAATCTTGAAACTCTGTAGATATAACAATTTTCCCTTTATCTTTGATTGCCTGACAAGCATTAACTAATATATTCGTAAACACTTGATTCAACATATTTGGATAACACTTGATTGGAGGAATATCTCCATAGTGCTTTTCTATTTCAACTTTATTTTTTGTTTCATGACTAATCAATTCTAAAGTTAAATCTAATTCTTTATTTATATTTGCTTCTTGCAAATCAGCTTCATCCAATCGAACAAATTTTTTCAAAGAAACCACTATATTACTAATTCTTTGGATAGCTTCTTTATCAATAGAATTTATTTGCGTAAACATTTCTTTAATATCATCTTGCTCAATTTGTGTAATCAGTTTTTCCATAATTGAATTATTCGACTTTATTGAAGCTACAGGAGTATTTATTTCATGCGCAACCCCTGCAATCAATTGACCTAAAGAAGCCATTTTTTCAGAGTTAATCAATTGTAATTGAGTTTCTTTCAATTCTTCTAGTGCGGCTTTTAAATCTTTTACGTTTTTTGCATTCTTTTGATAAAGTTCAGCTCTAATAATTGCGTTACCAAGTTGTGAAGATACTGCATCTAAGATTTCAATTTCTTCATTCAATTCACGTTTTTGATAACTCAACAATACCAACACACCAATCATCTTTTGCAAATGAAAAACAGGAACAATAATACGTAAAACAGATTGTTTATAAGGTTCTGCACCGACATATTCCATCAAAGAATAACTGGTTGAAATTTTACCTAAATTAAGATATTTCATGGAGCGTTCATCAAAATATATTTTTGTATCTTTAGGAATATTGTTTTCGCCATAAGCCTCATTTATAACAAAACCACCATCCACAGCAGTAGCATAATATGCTCTAAAACATCCAAACATTATTGCTAACTCTTTTAATGCAGAATTTAAAATCATCGAAAGATCCATTGATTCTCTTATAATATTTGAGACTTTATTAATAAGTGCAATTTTAAAAGCCTGTGTTTGAGCTTTTTGCCTAATCTTTTGAAGCTCATCATTTTCTTCTTCTAATTTTAATAATTTATCTTTATAAATTTCTTGAGTTTTTTGATTATCTTTTAATAAAACATCCGCACTAACATCTACAAGAAAAATAATAGTATAAGCTCCTCGCTTCACTGCTGTTAAATCATAAAAAATAGTTTTTGATAATGTTGTAGAAAAATACGAAACTCTAGCAAAGAAATTTTCTTTAGAAACTATTGCCTGAAAAATTGGAGAATATAAATCCACATTTTCACTATCCATAGGACAGAAATCAAAATTCATCTTGTGAGCGAACTTTCTAATATCTCCAAACTGAGTAAATACACGACAAAAAGTGTTGTTTTTAAAAACAACATCTTCATAGCCCCTAATTATAATTACCGGATCCCTATATTGATTAAAAAAGTCGAACTTTTTCATACCAAAATTATAGGGCAACATAACATTTTAAGCAATCTGTAACATATTCAATTAAAAAAACTAAACCAAACAAATTTTAAAAACGGGTAATTTACGGATTAACCCAAATTGTGATAAAATAAAACCAAAAGGGGAAATAAATATGGAAAAAACTAGAGCAATTATAATGGTTATTGATTCAATGGGTATAGGAGCTATGCCTGATTGTAAAGATTTCGGCGATATTCCTGAATGTAACACATTAAAACATGTTTGCGAATTTAATAATGGTCTTAATGTTCCAAATCTTGAAGAATTAGGACTAGGAAATATTCAAGATTTTATGGGAATAAAAAAAGTTGAAAATCCAACAGGAACATACGCTACTTTAGTTGAAAAATCAAAAGGTAAAGATACAACAACAGGTCACTGGGAAATAGCAGGAATTACTCTAAATAGACCATTTGCAACATTTCCGGAAGGCTTTCCTAAAGAATTAATCGATAAATTTATTCAAGAAACTAATTGTGGAGGTGTTCTAGCTAACCGCCCAGCTAGTGGAACTGCTATCATTGAAGAATTAAACGACAAACACCATGAAACAAAATTTCCAATCGTTTACACATCAGCTGATAGCGTATTCCAAATTGCAGTTGATACAGATTTGATCCCTCTTGAAACATTATATAAATGGTGTGAAACAGCAAGAAGAATTTTAACAGAAGATGATTATTATGTATCTAGAGTTATCGCAAGACCTTACAAAATTATCGACGGCAAACCAACAAGAATTTCAAAAGATAGAAGAGATTATTCTATCGAACCAGTTGCTCCAACTTTACTAAATGAAATTAAAGATAACGGTGGAAAAGTAATTGGCATCGGTAAAATAGAAGATATTTTCTCAAAATCAGGAATAACACATGCTGTTCATACTGGTTCAAATAAAGAAGGTCTTGAATTAACCCTTAAAGCTGTGAAAAATGAACTTGACCTTGAAGCAATAGCCTACGAAAAAAATAAAAATTATAATAATACAGAAATCATTTTCACAAATCTTGTAGACACAGACATGCTTTATGGACACAGAAACGATGCAAAAGGTTATGGAAAAGCTATTGAAGAAATTGATACATATATAAAACCTATAATAGAAGCAATGCAAGAACATGACTTATTGATTATTACAGCTGATCATGGTTGCGATCCAACGGTTCCGGGAACAGACCATACTAGAGAAAAAGTTCCATTTATAATGTACGCAAAATCATTACCTTCTCAAGGAAACTTAGGTGAAGTTGAAGGATTTGATACAATAGCAGATTTCATAAGAGATTGGATTTAAAAAAATATTTACGTTGGAAATTTTAATTTTTTGTTATATAATTTTATTGTGAATTAATTTTCACAGGTTGTAAAAAATAAGGAGAAATAAAAATGACAGTAAAAGTTAATGATTCTTGTATCGGATGCGGCGCTTGCGAATCTATTTGTTCAGAAGTATTCTCAATCGACGGTATCGCTCAAGTTAATGAAGCTGCTGTAGCAGATAACATTGATAGTGTTAAAGAAGCTGCTGATGCATGCCCAGTTAGCGCTATTGAAGTAGAATAATTAAAATTCTAAATAAAAAAAGAGGTTTGAAATATTTCAAACCTCTTTTTTTTATAAAAATTACTTGTCGTATATCCTAAAAAGAACAAGTTAATACTAATTCCTTACCATTATTTTGAGCCTCTTGTAAAGCTGCATCTTGAGTCAACTGCTCAATATTACTATTTTCATCAAGTACTCCCTGAATATTACAATTTAATCTCTTTCCACTTGATGATGAATTCATTTCATCGAGTCTTTGAGTTAAATTATCAAGACGCATAGATAGCTCTTGTAGTTGCGCATTATCGCTTGAAATATTATTACTTTCACTAGCTATCTGATCCCTAACTTGTTCCTCTTGAAGCTTTTGAGTTTCTTGAGTTTTATTTTCTGAAACATCTTTTGTATTAGTATAAATAGCTGCAATAACAAATACAAACATACACAAAAATACTATTGTCAGAACCTTAAACTTATTTAAACCTTCCATCAATTTTGCTCCTCCACTTTAAACTTAATATGTATTCTAACATAAAATAGCATGTTAGGGCTAGTAGTAAATTTGATAATATGCCAAAAGCCCTAAAAATACTAAAAATCTTGCCACACATATAAAAGTTGCAATTTATAAGTGTTTGTAATACATTGGTCTTGTATAGGTATATATCGCTTTATAAAAGGAGGAAGCTGTATATGGAAACATATGGTATTGAAAAATTAGGAATTACAGGTCCTAAAGCAGTTTATCGTAACCTAAATCCAGCTCAATTAACAGAAGCTGCAATCAGAAGAGGCGAAGGTAAATTAAGCAACAAAGGTGCTTTAGTAGTAACAACAGGAAAATACACTGGACGTTCTCCTAAAGATAAATTTATCGTAGATACTCCTGGAATTCATGATGAAATCGCTTGGGGTAAAGTAAACAGACCTATTAGCAAAGAAAAATTCGATGCTATCAAAGGTAAAATTATCAACTACTTAAATTCTCAAGAAGAAGTATTTATTTTAGATGCATTTGCTGGTGCTGATAAAACTTATACTCAAAAATTCAGAGTAATTAACGAATTAGCAAGCCAAAACTTATTCATTCACCAATTATTAATTAGACCAACTGCTGAAGAATTGGCTAATTATGGTGAAGCTGATTATGTAATCTACTGTGCTCCAGGTTTCAAATGTGATCCTGAAGTAGATGGCGTAAATTCAGAAGCTTGTATCGCTATCGATTATGAAGCACATGAAATCATCATTTGTGGTTCTCAATACTCTGGCGAAATCAAAAAATCAGTATTCGCTACAATGAACTACATTATGACTAAGAAAAATGTACTTCCAATGCACTGTTCAGCTAACATGGATCCTGAAACTCATGAAACAGCTGTATTCTTCGGTTTATCAGGAACTGGTAAAACAACTTTATCAGCAGATCCTTCTCGTAAGTTAATCGGTGATGACGAACATGGTTGGTCTCCAGATGGTATCTTCAACTTCGAAGGTGGATGCTATGCAAAATGTATTAACTTAACTGAAGAACATGAACCAGAAATCTTTAATGCTATCAAATTTGGTTCATTAGTAGAAAACGTTGTTATGGATCCTGAAACTAGAGAATTTGATTTCAACGATGGTTCTTTAACAGAAAATACTCGTGTTGGTTACCCAATCAACTACATTAACAACGCTGAAATTCCTTCAAAAGGCGGAATTCCAAAAGTTGTTGTATTCTTAACAGCTGATGCTTTCGGTGTATTACCTCCAATTTCTAGATTGGACAAAAACGCTGCTATGTACCACTTCGTAACAGGTTTCACTTCTAAACTTGCTGGTACTGAAAGAGGCGTTACTGAACCACAACCAACATTCTCTACATTATTCGGTGAACCATTCATGCCAATGGATGCTTCAGTATATGCTAAAATGTTAGGTGAAAAATTAGACAAATATGGTACTAAAGTTTACCTAGTTAACACTGGATGGGCTGGCGGTTCAGCTTCTTCAGGTGCTAAACGTATGAAATTAGCTTATACTCGTGCTATGGTTACTGCTGCATTGAACGGATCATTCGATAATGTTGAATTCAAACATCACGATGTATTCAACGTAGATTACCCAACTTCTTGTCCTAACGTTCCAGATGAAATGTTAGATGCTAGAGGTATGTGGGCAGATAAAGCAGCTTACGATGAACAAGCTAATAAACTTGCTCAAATGTTTGCTGATAACTTTGCAGCTAAATATCCTAATATGCCAGCTGAAATTGTTAACGCAGGTCCTAAAGCTAAAGCTTCTGTATAATAATTTCAAAGCTTGCATAATAGCAGCAATAATTGAAGAACCTTGTGAAATCTCACAAGGTTCTTTTTTATTTATAAAAATAAAGACAAAAGCTCAACTAAAAAGAGGATTAAAAAATATTATGGCTATTTTAATATAATAAAAGCCGATTGGGAGAAAATATGAAAAAGATTTTGATAATTATTGGAATACTTATCTTTATAAATATTTTAATAATCACTATAAGTAAAGCTTTTGCCAGTGATATAGGAAGCGATATAGGATATAGTGAAATTCAAAAAGAAAACATTTTAACAACAAAATAAAAAAGAACTACAAATCGTAGTTCTTTTTTATTGATTTTAAATTATTTTATAAATTATACATTTGCTAATTTTGTATAGAAATCATTAGCTTGTTCAAATTTATAAGCAAAGTTCAACAACTTAGTTTCTTGAAGTTGTGGAGCCAAAATTTGTAAACCAATTGGCATACCATCAGAATCAAATCCTGCAGGAACACTGATACCAGGTAAACCTGCTAAGTTACAACTAATTGTTGCAATATCTGTTAAATACATAGCCAATGGATCTGATGATTTAGCACCAAGTTCAAATGCTGTATTTGGACAAGTTGGAGAAATCAATACATCAACTTTTTCAAATGCTTCTTTAAATTCTTCAGTTACTAAAGCTCTCATTTGTTGAGCTTTTTTATAATAAGCATCATAATAACCTGAAGACAATGCATAAGTTCCAAGCATTATACGACGTTTAACTTCCGGACCAAAACCTTCTGCTCTTGATTTTGTATATAATTCCATCAAGTTTTTAGCATCAGGATGTCTGTAACCATATCTAACACCATCAAATCTTGCTAAGTTAGATGAACATTCTGCAGTTGCCAAAATGTAATAAATTCCAATTGAGTATTTTAATTTTTTCAATGAAATTTCAACAATTTCACAACCTAATTTTTTATAAGTTTCAATAGCATTATCCATAGCTTTTTGAACATCAGGAGAAATTCCTTCACCCATAAGTTCTTTGATTACACCAACTTTTTTACCTTTGATATCACCATTCAAACCTTGAGCATAATGTTCAACAGGAAGATTTAAAGATGTAGAATCTTTTTCATCATAGCCTGAAATAACTTCTAATAAATTAGCTGCATCTTCAACAGTTCTTGCAAAAGGACCAATTTGGTCTAATGATGAAGCAAATGCTATCAATCCATAACGAGAAACTCTACCATAAGTAGGTTTCATACCAACAATACCACAGAAACTTGCAGGTAAACGAATTGAACCACCTGTATCTGAACCTAAAGCTAATGTAGCTTCACAAGCAGAAACACTTGCCGCAGATCCACCTGAAGAACCACCAGGAACTTTATTTAAATCCCAAGGGTTATGAACTTTACCAAATGCAGAGTTTTCATTAGATGAACCCATAGCAAATTCATCCAAGTTAGCTTTACCTACAATTGGAATTAAGTTTCCTAATAATTTATCTGTTACTGTTGCGTTAAATGGAGAAACAAAGTTTTCCAAAATTTTAGAAGACGCAGTAGTTTTAGAACCTACTAAGTTCATGTTATCTTTTAATGCTAAAGGAACACCTGCTAATAAAGGTAATTCTTCACCTTTAGCAATTTTATCATCTACTTTTTTAGCAGTTTCAAGAGCTATATCTTTTGTCAAAGAATTAAAAGCTCCAATTTTTTCTTCAATTGCATTTATTCTATCAAATGCTGCATTAGTCAATTCAACAGCAGAAACTTCTTTATTTTTTAAAGCTTTGCTTTGCTCTACAGCAGATTTTTTTAATAGCTCGTTCATAATATCTCCTTAAAAGCTAATTCTCAAAATGATTGTAAGACAAACATACATTGATAGCAAGACGAATATATTTACAACAAAATACTAGCAAAAATCTTTATCTTTCGATTTATAATAATAGGGTAAATTACAAGGATAAATTATGGATAATGGCATAAAAGATAGACTACAAAGATCTGCAGGAGCTGCAGCGGGGATTGGAACATACTATGCAACCAATAAATTGATACAAAAAGGTGGCAGAAAACTTTTTAGAATTGTTGATCCAAAACTAAATACTGAAGAAAAACTCAGATTTAAAAATGCCGGATATCAAATGCATAATGACTTATTTAAAGATAAGGGTATAGAACTATTTGATATAGCAAAAGAGGATTTTGAAAGCTATACAAAAAATAGATATGAAAAATGCTCATCTTATTATAATGAAAAACTTGCCAAAACCCAAAACCCTATAAAACGTTATATTTTAAAATTACAAAAAAAGAGTGTATTAGCAAATGCCAAAAATCTTGATGAAGCAACAAAAAGAGGACTTAATGCATATTTTACAATTACATCAAATGCAGTTACGAAAAATAATAAAACAATAATCGAATATACTCCAAAAGTTGTCATTGATATGAATAAAGCTGCATTATTTTTACCACACGAATTAGGTCATGCGCAAAATCATTTACAAAAGATTCTTGGACCAGCAATGCATAAAATTTTTAAAAATAAAGCAGTTCAAAACAGAATTATTTTTACAATTCTGGCAACTTCCTTATTAACTAAACCAAAATCTAATGATAATGAAAATCGAAAATCTAAAAATCCATTGTATCCAATAGGATTATTCATAAAAAATAATTGTGGAAAATTAGCAACAATTGCAATGATGCCAGCTGTATTAGAAGAAGGATTTGCAAGTTTGAATGGCCAAAAAATGAGTCAAAAATATCTTTCTAAACAAGACCTAAAAACGCTTAAAATATCTCATCTCAACTCCTTTGGAAGTTATATGATATGGGGATGCGGAATCGGTGTTGCCATTTATTTAGCAAACAAAGTGAGAGACAAAATCGTAAACTTAGGGCATAAAAATTAAATCTTTTTCCCCATAGATTTTGAAATTTTTGAATGAATCATATTAGCTTGATTTAAATATTCAGTTAATTTTTCATAATTCTGAATTTTCTCACCATATGGAACGTTCATATCAACAAGCTCATCAACACTCTTACTAATTTGTGATAACTGCTCCAATGAATCACTCAAAGTGACAACAGAATTAACTTTTTTAGAAACTTTTGCAAGAATTTGCCTTGATAAAAATGACTGAATTTTATATATTACAGGCATTTTTTCTTTAAAGGTCTGATGAGAAAAACCACTCTTCTCACCTAAAACTCTACCACCGTACATTTGTTTTTTACGCAATGTATCTAATTCTTGTAAAATTCTTTGTTTCTTTGCTTTTAAACCCAGAGCTTCATTTTGAGTTCCATAATTATCAGCAACTTTAATTTTGGCATCTAAATCTTTTATTGCGGCTTCTTTTTCCTTAATTCTATAATCAATAGAAAGTTCATCTAAATCTTCATCAGCAGAACCAAAATTAGTTTGATTTAAAATTGTAGAATCGTAACCATTTAACCTTTTAATTGGATTAGTAGCATTTTTATTTTCAGGAAGTTGATTGTTCTTTGCAACCTCAGCTGGATCAAAATTTCCACTAAACGGATTAACAGCCGAAAAATTATATTTTTGGCTGAAAATATTTCCTGTAACTTTATTGTTATTACCGCTACTACTATCCATACAATCATTTTAAAACAAGAAAATATTTTTTTTCACCATTAAAAGTATGATTTTACAAAAACTTAACTAACTGATTGTATAAACTTTTTTGTAATACAATAAAGAGCCCCAAATTGTAAGAACAATATTTGGTAACCAAGCAGCCAAGAACGGCATCAAAGAACCTGCTTCACCAAATGATATTGCTAAAGCTCTTACTACGTAATATGCAAATATAATTAAAATACTAAATAAAAATCCTCTATTATATCTTACTCGAGGTGGAGTAATCGCTAATGGCACACCCAATAGTACAAAAACAATTGTTGTTAATGGTAATGCTATCTTATCAAACAACTCAATTGTGTACACTCTTCTATTTTCAGGAGTTATATCTGATGAAGCTAAATATTTCATTAATTTAGTAAAATTCATTTCTTTAGCTACATTTTTATTCATTTCCTTTGACAAATCTAAACCAAATTTAACAACAGAAGAATCAAATAATGTTGTATTTAAAACTTGTCCTTCATTACCAATTGTATAAGCTGCACCTTTTTCAAACTTCCAACCTTCTGGAGATGTTTTACCTTGTCTTGCTTGTAGAACCTGAATGGTATCATCCTTAGCCATATCTAAAACTGTTACGTTATACAAGGTTTTCTTTTGACAAGAACCTACATAAAATAATCTTTTTAAAACTCCATTATCCGTTAACTCTTTAAATACAAAATTTTCTTTACCATCAGGAATATTCTTTTGTCCCAATGCCCATAAAGCCAAATCTTTTGACTGTCTGTTCATAACCGGAACAACAGTTTCATTGATAAAGAAGCTTGATAATGACATAATTACCGCAAAAATAAAAATCGGTTTTGCAATTCTGTTTAAACCAATACCGCAAGCTCTCATTACAGTAATTTCAGAAGATAAGCTCAAACGGTTTAAAGTCATTACAGTAGATAACAATACGCCCATTGGAATTGTCATTACAATTACTGATGGTAAGTTTAATAATATAAGAATAAACGCAACCTTGAAAGGAATACCAAATTTTGCAATCTGTTTAATCAGAGTAATAAATGTATCTGATGCAAAAATGATTGTTGTAAAAACAAATACACCCATCAAAAACATTTCTATTACTTGTTTTAAAATATATCGGTCTAAGATTTTTGTATTATTATACTTCTCAGAAACAAATTCCAAAGCTTTTTTAAACATATTCTGATTTTAATCTAAAAATAAGTTTTAGGCAAATAATATTTAATTTGATTCTTTCAATATAAGAATAGTTTGTTCAATCTCTGTTTTTAAATATCCAAGCTGCTCTTGAATATTATTAGGATTATAAATATAACCTGCACCACCATAAGCTAAATATGGATTATATTTTTCAGCTTCACTTCTTAATAACGCAATTGATTTTGCATGCATACTCAACTCCATAAGTCGCTTAAATGAAACAAATTGACTTTCTGGTTTATTTACATATTTATCTCTGAAATAATCTACGCTCTTATTAAAATAATAAACTTTTGCATTAAAGACTTGAACATTGTCACCATTTTCAATCATATCGAATATATTCTCTAATATTGGTATAAATTCATTCAAATCATTAACATACTGAGTAGTCTTATCTTTTTTCTGAATAATATTAACAAAAGCAGGATTATCTCTTGGTACAGGCTTTAATTCATTCTCAGAATTAAAATCCTTAGCCGGTTTTGCTTCAATTGGAGGTTTTTGCTTTTCCTCAACTTCATAATTTCTTGTCAAATCAGGTAAAGTACCCAAATAACCTTTACCTTCAGTATCTAGCTTAGGTTTTGCATAACAAAATGAACTATTTATTGCAATAGAACAAACCAATAATAATATCAGATAAAAAAGCTTACACTTTCTCATACCAACATTATAATAATTTCAAAATAAAAATCATCATTTATTTACTTTAATTTTCTTCTCTTCCAATTGGAGAAGTATATGGTCTTGGATTGCCAAAAGGTACCATTTGTGGATTTGATTTATAATAATCTTTTCGTTTTGCATCACGTTTATAATCTAAACGTTCAAGTCTTTTTATCATTGAATATTTTGATCTTTGCTGACGTGTCAATGATTTTTCAAAACATTTATTTTCTTTTTCCAGCATATCATCTATGCTATTTCTAATTTTTTTTATAACTCGACGCTGCTTTGCCAATTCTCGTTCTGAAACATTAGCACATCTTAAAGCTTTTAATTTAAAACTTTCTTTCATCAAACTATCAAACTTTTGTTCATATAATGGAGCATTCTCTTTTATTAAATCTTCTCTTATTTGTATTTGTTCATCATTTAAATTTAATGCATTATAAACAGTAGCTCGTTCTTGTTCTACATGTTTAATATATTTTTTATACTTTGCAGCCTCTTGAGGAGCTTTTGCATCTTCACTAAGCTCACAAGGATTTGCCATCAATGTTGTATTACTTTCAATCTGAGTTTCGCAATTTTGACTTTGAGTATCAGGAGCCAAAGATTTTATTACAGTACCTTTAGCATATACATTAGACATTGAAAGTATTAAACACATTCCCAGTAAAAATATTTTATTTTGCATTTATATCTCCTCTTGTTGTTCTTATTTTCACACTAATAAAACAAATTTTCAAATACTTAATATTTGTAGTAAAATCAGCTTATGGAAGACATAAATTTACGAAATTACGCATATTTAGGTGATGCTGTTTGGGAATTGTTTATCAGAAAAAAAACTATTCTTAAAACTAACAACGCTAAACAACTTCATCAAATAACAACTAATTTAGTTAAAACTCATACTCAAAGTGAATTTTTACATTTTTTAGAAAATTATTTAACAGAAGAAGAAAAAGAAATCTCAAGACGCGCTAGAAATCTTCCAATTCCAGTAGGCAGGAAAAACATTCAAGCTGAATATCGCCAAGCAACAGCTTTTGAAACCTTAATTGGCTGGTGGCACGAAAATAATAAAATTCGATTAAACGAAATATTAGAAATTTTAAATACTCAAATACAATTATAATAATCAAGAAAGACCTCTAAATAGAGGTCTTTCTTACAATATACTCGGTTTATATAATTATTGCCTGATATTATTCTTCTGTTTCATCCATTTTCTTAACATACATCAAGCGTAAATCATTATCATTTACAGCTTTAATTTTAACGTCAACATAATGGTCATTTGTTGGATATTCACCAATTAAATTTTTCAAAAGAATTGTATTTGGTCCTAAATAACCTTTTGAAGCTGAACCAACTTCTTTAAATTCAGCTGTACCATTTCTTTTTGAAACTCTTAATGTATCACCATTTGTTTGAATGAATGCTCTTGATTGTAATGTACAATCTAAGATTGAACCTTCTTTGTCATCAGTTTCGTTTGTATAAACTTCTTCGAATAAACCACCTGGATTATGAAGAGTTCTACCATCTTTAGTAACAATAGTATAATTACCTGATGGAATTCTTAAAACACGTTTTCCATAAGATTCATGGTTACCTTTGTAATCTAAAACTTCAGTATCATATACAAGAATATTTTTTGAAGATTCTAACAAGTTAATATCTCCAACTTCTTTATTATTATATTCCCAATCACGAATACCTTCATAATGAATTACATTACGTTTTGCAGTAGTATCATTTTTATTTACATCAGTACTATCGATATCCCAATTTTGTAAATTATTAAACAAACTGTCTAATGGAATAGGTCTTTGGAATTTATAATACCATTTGATAATTGTATCACCTGGGTGACAATAACCTGTAGTATCAATAATTGAAGCATCAGCATCCGCGTCAGCATTAGCATCTGCATTAGCATCTGCATTTGCATAAGCAAATACTTCTTTATCACAACTTGTTACTACACTACCTGCAACAGGTAAAAAACATAATGCCATAATAGCATTTCTCATAATATTACTGTTTCTTCTATCATCTTTACCAGTAAAAGCTAAAGAATTATCAGCAACAGAAGATGCGTTTTGAGAAACATTATTTCCAACTGTAATTTTTTTAGGTGTATTACATCCATAACTATTTATTGCACTAACTTGCATGAAAGCCTCCTATTTATTAATCATGTTTGCTTTAAACCCAAACATAAATTAACTTGCTATTCTATAAAACAAGAATTACATAAAATAGCTAAAATTCAAATAAAAATTGAATTTTAGCCCTAAATTCTATTTACAATTCTTAATACCACTACTGTTCAGCTAATTTTTCTCTAACAAGTTTTTCAACTTCAGCTAAAACATCCGGGTTTTGTTCTAAAAATTCTTTAGCTTTTTCTCTACCTTGGCCTAAT
This sequence comes from uncultured bacterium, assembly GCA_905215335.1. Lineage (GTDB taxonomy): Bacteria > Cyanobacteriota > Vampirovibrionia > Gastranaerophilales > Gastranaerophilaceae > Zag111. The sequence continues at coordinate 274,437 of CAJMPQ010000001.1, forward strand.
TTTTCATCATTATAACTAAACCAAGCTCCAGCTTTTTTAACGATATCTAAATTAACTGCAACATCTAAAATATTACCAACTTTAGAAATACCTTTACCAAAAATAATATCAAATTCGGCAGTTCTAAATGGAGGAGCAACTTTATTTTTCAAAACTCTTACACGAACATGGTTACCAATTTCACCTTCGTCACCTTTAAGAGTTTCAGTACGTTTAATTTCCATACGAACTGAAGCATAGTATTTTAAAGCATTACCACCAGTTGTTGTTTCAGGGTTACCGTACATAACACCAATTTTCATTCTCAATTGGTTAATGAAAATAACAGTAGTATTTGTTTTACCAATAATACCAGTTAATTTTCTTAATGCTTTAGACATCAAACGAGCTTGAAGACCCATTTGTTGATCTTCCATAGAACCTTCAATTTCAGCTTTTGGAACAAGAGCTGCAACAGAGTCAACAACAACGATATCAACAGCACCAGAACGAACCAATTCTTCTGTAATATCTAAAGCTTGTTCACCGGTATCAGGTTGAGATATTAACAAATCATCAACTTGAACACCTAAATTTCTTGCATATTCAGGATCAAGGGCATGTTCAGCATCAACAAATGCCGCAATACCACCTTTTTTTTGGCATTCAGCAACAATATGTTGAGCTAAGGTAGTTTTACCAGAAGATTCTGGACCATATATCTCAATAATACGGCCACGAGGGATTCCTCCGATACCAAGTGCAACATCGAGAGATAATGCACCTGTAGGGATAGCATCTACATTAACAGTAGTTTTATCACCAAGCTTCATAATTGAACCTTTACCAAAATCTTTTTCAATTTTTTCAATAGCTAATTTTAAAGCTTTGCTTCTTTCTTCGCTAATATTTACAGCTGGTGATTCTTTCACTGCCATTATAACTTCCCCTTATTCCCAAACGTAAACTTCTTTTTTCTTATAAAAACCTAAAGCTACAGGTTTATAGCTATTTAATTCATTTTTCAATTGATAAACTTCTTTATTTAAGTCTACAATTTTTTGTTTTAGAGTTTCATTATCAGTTTTGCAACGGATAAGTTCAACTACAACATCATCCATACCTTCAAGTTTTTCATCAATAACTTTAGCAATTTTATTGCTTAATTTAACTTCTAATTCTTGAAGAGTATTCAAAATACTTTTTACAGCAGCACTATTGCTTTGAGAAGCAGATGTTGTACCTACAGCAACAGGAGTTCTTGTAGCAATAGGATTAGTTACAGCACTATTAACTTGTGCTTGAACTCTTCTCAAATTTTTAACTTCATCATAAGAAAAATATGTATGACCTTTAGCATTTTTTCTAGGTCTAATAGCTGCTTTTTTACATAAATCAACAATTTCTTTGTTGTCAGCTTTTAAAATAGTTCTCACCTCTTGAGGTGTCAAAGTTCTCTCATTCAATCTGTCTTTTATCATCCTTATCTATCCCTTAAAAAACATTCCCAACATCATTTTATTACATTCATGAAAAACAGGCAAATTATTTTCATGAAACTTAAAGAAATGTAAATTTCATATTCGGAATTTTTTTTATAATATTATAAGCATTTAAAAATATAAAATAAAAGAAAATAGGATTGCTATTTTATGAAAACTCTAATACTAATTATAATTTGTCTTTTTTGCACAACAACGTACGCAAATGCTACATATTATGAACAGAATTCTTTAGAAAAACCTAATAATGTTGTTATTCTACAAAGAAAAACTCAAACAAAACCAGAAAAGACTACCCAGTCTAAAATTTCTCCTGCAAGTACACCACAAAAACCTAAAATTAAACCAACTGTAAAAATGACAATAACAAGAAATCCAGCATTAGAGCGTTCTTCAAGAAAAAATATTCGAACAACAACAAAAAATACCACCAGCTGTCAAGACACACCTGGTACAAGATGTTATAGAATAAAACATAGAGCAAAAGCTCGTCCATATCCAAAAGGAGATGCCCGTTATAAACATCCGAGCAGACTACGTCCAAAACAACCGGCTAAACCAATAGAATTTATACATTGTTATTAAAAACCTGCTCAAAATTATACAAATTATTAGACATAAACACAATAAAAAAAGAGAACTAAAAAGTTCTCTTTTTTATTTAATATGTAAAATTTTAAATTACATAGCTTTTTGAACTTTACCTGCTTTTAAGCAAGAAGTACATACTCTAATTCTTTTTGTAGCACCGTTAACAACAGCTTTAACAGTTTGTAAATTAGGTTCTTGAGTATGAACAATTTGTTTGTGTGAGAAAGTCAATTTAGCTGCTTTAATTGGAGCTTTGCCACATATTTCACAATGTTTTGCCATAATTATTATTTCCTTTTCTAGCTAGTTATTACGTCGTCAATAACCTCATGATATCTAAAAAATACATTTTTGCAAGTAGCATGTTAAAAATGGTTTACATAGAGGATAACTTAACACATCAGCACAAAATAAATATTTATGGTACAATGACTTCATGGAAAAGAAGAAAATTAAAATCGGGTTAATCGGGCTGGGAACTGTCGGCTCTGGAGTGTTTAAAACTTTAAAAAACTTTGACAATGTTGAAGTTGTAAAAATTGCAGTTCGTAATAAAAACAAAAAACGTAACATTGAAGGATTAGATGAAAGTATTATTACAGATAATGCTTATGAAGTTGTAAATGATCCTCAAATAGATATCGTAGCAGAATTAGTTGGAGGTGTTCAACCTGCTTATGACTTAATTAAAACTGCGATAACAAATGGGAAACACATTGTTACTGCTAACAAAGAATTATTAGCAAAACACGGCGAAGAGTTATTTAATTTTGCAGAAGAACATAACAAAGTTGTTCTATACGAAGCTGCAATTGCCGGTGGTATTCCTCTAATTATGCCAATAAAAACAATTTTGGCCGGAAACAAAATTAATAAAATTAAAGCAATTTTAAACGGTACAACAAACTACATTTTAACAAAAATGGATGTGCAAGGAGCATCTTACAATGATGTACTAAAAGAATCACAAGAATTGGGATACGCAGAAGCAGATCCAACTGGTGACGTTGAAGGTTTTGATGCTGCATACAAAATAACAACTCTTGCTACAATTGCATTTGGCAAAAGAGTTAAATTTGAAAATGTATATCGTGAGGGTATCACAAAAATTAGTCCTGAAGATATGCAAGCTGCTAACGAAATGGGTTATAAAATTAAACTTATAGCATCAGCAGAAATCACAGAAGATAATAAAGCTGATGTGAGAGTACACCCAATGTTAATTTCAAAATCAAATCCACTTGCTCATATTGATTACGTTACAAATGCCGTAACTTTAACAGGTCATCCGGTTGGTAGTGTAACTTTATCAGGACCTGGAGCAGGAGAATTTCCTACAGCAAGTTCTGTAGTTGGTGATATTTTAGCAATAGCTTCAGAAATCGGAAAAACTGATTATTTACTTCCAATGATGAGATGTCATCATAATGAAAATGCTGAACCAATTGATATTTCTGAAACTGAAAATAAATATTATATTTCAATGACTGCAAAAAATAGCATAGGTGTTATTGGAAGAATTGGTAAAGCTTGTGAAGAAAATCAAATTAGTTTAGCAAGCATTGTACAAAAAGAAGTGTCAAAAGATAATGCGGCACACATCACAGTAATTACAGATATATGCAAAGAAAAAGATATGCAAAAAGTAATTGATATCTTTAATAAAGACTCTGCAATTACTTCAGTAAACAGTTTAATAAGAGTTCAAATTTAAAAAAAGGAATTAAATATGTACTATCAAGGATTAATTAACAGATACAAAGAATATTTACCTGTTACAGAAGAAACTCCAATTGTTACTTTAAACGAAGGTAATACTCCACTAATTAAAGCTGATAACTTAGCTAAAAAAATTGGAATTGATGCTGAAATTTATTTAAAATTTGAAGGTTGTAACCCTACAGGAAGTTTTAAAGATCGTGGAATGACAATGGCAGTAACTAAAGCTAAAGAAGCTGGTTCAGGAGCGATTATTTGCGCATCAACAGGTAACACATCTGCTTCAGCTGCAGCTTATGGTGCTAAAGCAGGTATGAAAACTTATGTTTTAATTCCGGATGGATACATTGCACTTGGAAAATTATCACAAGCTATGATGTATGGTGCTGAAATTATAGCTATTCAAGGTAACTTTGATAGAGCTTTAGAACTTGTTCGCGAAGTTTCTGAAAAATACCCTATTACATTAGTAAATTCAGTTAATCCATATAGAATTGAAGGTCAAAAAACCGGAGCTTTTGAAATTTGTGAAGCTCTAGGCCAAGCTCCAGATTACCACTTTATTCCTGTTGGCAATGCTGGTAATATTACTGCATACTGGAAAGGTTACAAAGAATGGTTCAATCTAGGTAAAATTCCAGCTTTACCTAAAATGATGGGATTTGAAGCTGAAGGTGCTGCTGCAATTGTTAAAGGCGAAAGAATTCTAAACCCTGAAACTCTTGCTACTGCAATTCGTATTGGTAACCCAGCAAGTTGGAAATTTGCAGAAGCTGCTCGTGATGAAAGTAACGGAATGATTAATTTCGTAACTGATGAAGAAATTGTAAAAGCTTATAAATTAATAGCATCTTGTGAAGGTGTATTAGCAGAACCTGCTTCTGCTGCGTCTGTTGCCGGACTTATCAAAGTTAAAGATCAAGTTAAAGAAGGTTCTAAAATCGTTTGTATCTTAACAGGTAATGGATTGAAAGACCCTGATAATGCTATTAAATACTCTAATGCAGATGTTAAGAAAACTTCTTCTGATATTACAGATATTTTAAAAGCTATGAATATATAATAATTTAAATTTATCACTATTAAAAAAGAGAACTCGAAAAATCAAGTTCTCTTTTTTATTTTTACAAATTTCTATCAAAACGAGTTGTGCCCTCTCCTTCATCTATAATACCATTTTTATTTGTATCATTATAGAAATATTTCTGCTCAACACCTTCTTCATTTGGTTTTATATTATTTTGTATTAATGAAATTATTTTTTCATCCTTATTTTTTACTGCTGTCACAATTGTTTTTCCATTATAAACATAATTTTCAACAGTATTACCATCATCTTGTTTTTTAACTTCAACTGTGTAACCATCATAATTTTTTAACATCAATGCTAAAGAATCTTGATATGATTGTTTATTATCATTCTTTATATCAACGTCATAGTTTTTACTCATTGCCAAACTACTATCAATTTTACCATCAGAACTATCATCATTAAGAGATATTGAACCCTTATCTGCAATATTCAATGAAACATTTCGAATATTCCCGTTTGCATCTTTGTTTATAGAACCAACGATTTCACCATCTTTATTTTTGTACATATAAATCTTACCACCATCATCAGCAGCAATAGTTTTATCTAAAGAATAATCTTTATTTGATTCTAAAAATTTTGCATAATCTTTAATATTATCATTTTCTTTTAATTTGTCTTGTAAAGCTTCTGAATCATATTTTAACTTTTGAATCTCTTCCATTTGCGAAACCTGCTTTGGATTTAATTCAGAATTATTTAATGTAGTTGCCATATTAACAGGATTATACATAGGAAAAGTAAACATCGGCATATAATATGGTGTCTGTAATCTATTAAACTGAAATAATGGGAATCCAAAATTAAAATTACCATATGGCATAAAATTAGGCTTAAAATTATATCCAACTTGCATTTGGAATGGGAAAAAACCAAAATTATTAATAGACATATTGCAACACCTCAAACTTAATATCTTATATTAATATATAAGTTTTTGAAAATAAAAATATTTATATAAAAAGTATATATTGTTACAATAGTTAATGTTCTATATCAATAATTGCATATGCATTCATATCCATAGAACCATATATAACTTTAATTTGGTTATCACCCTGAGGTAACCATTTTACAAAAGATATAGTTTCTTCCCCAAAATCATCCTGAGTCTCTACAGCAGGAAATTGAGCCATTTGATAATGAGCTTGATAAAATTTTAAAACAGGTTGCCCATTAACTTTTTCACCTTTAACCTGATAATGCCCTATAGGTAAAATGTTATCTCCCGCAACTAATCCAACAGGAACACAAAGAACTGACAAAGAATCTTCTTGATGTTCTTCTTTTATCATTTCAGTTTCATTACTTTGACTAAATTCTTCACCCTTAGGAATTTTTCTTTTTTTTGCCCAATTTTTCCATTTATTTACTTTTTTATCAACTTGCTCAAGAGCTTTTTCAAAATCCTCATCTGAAACAGGTTTTGCTTCTCTACCTTCTTCTCTTGTATTCCAATTATCCCATAAATCACCAGTTGCAGGCATATCTACATCATCTGCCAATACCGGTAATGTAATAACAGTAGAAGATAAAACTAAACAAAATAATAATAAAAGCAAATACTTTCTCATACTCTTATCTTAATAAATTTTATCTAAAAGTAAACCCAACATTTATACGAAAAAAGGAACTTTTTAAAGTTCCTTTTTTATAAATCTATTCTTCAACATTTGCCGGTTGAGGTTCTTCTCGGACAATAAGTAACTTAGTAATTCTTGCTCCATCAACCTCTTTTACAGTAAATGTAAACTCTCCATATTGAACCATATCATCAATTTTTGCAATACGACCAAGTTCTTTTACAACTAAACCCGCAATTGTATCAACATCTTCCACTTCTAATTTTTCTTCATCAATATCAAAATAATTTGCAAGTTCGTCTAATCTCATCATTCCATTTGCTAAATAATGATTAGGTTTAATCTCTTTTATTTCAATTTCAGCTTCTTCATCAAATTCATCTTGAACATCGCCAAAAATTTCTTCAAAGACATCTTCCAATGTAATGATACCTGAAGTTCCGCCGAATTCATCAACTACAACAGCCATTTGACCTTTGTTCTTTTTAAATTCACGAACCAAGTTATCCATTGTAATAGTTTCAGGAATTAACATTATTTTTCTTTGAAGTTTTGCAATAGGACGAACTTCATCTTTCAATGATAAAGAATATAAATCTTTAACGTGAATTAAACCTGTAATATGGTCAATATCGCCATCATAAACAGGATAACGAGTATATTGATTTTCTGTAGCAACTTTATTTAATTCATCCCAAGTAATATCAATCGGAACACAAACCATATCTGTTCTTGGAATCATAACTTCTCTTGCTGTTAAATCTGAAAAATTGAACATATTATGAAGCATATCTTTTTCAGTTTCGTTCAAAACACCTTCATCGTAGCTTGTGTCAACAAGTAAATCTAAATCTTCAATTGTATGAACAACTCTTGCGTTACTTATAGGGATTTTAAATATTCCTAAAATTATATTACACGCCTTATTCAAACTCCAAACAAAAGGTTTTGATATTGTCATAAAAATATCCATTGGTTTTGCTACATAAAGCGAAATTTTTTCTGGATATTGAAGAGCAATACATTTTGGTACCTGTTCACCAATAACAACATGTAAAAATGTAATAACAAGGAATGCAACAACAGCAGTCACTGTATTTGCCCAATATGTGTTGGCTGCAGGAATATGACTAAATAAAATAGCCATCATTTTTTCAATAGTTGGAGATCCAAACCAACCAATACCAATACTTGCAATAGTTACACCAACTTGAACTGCAGCTATAAAGAAGTTCATATCCTCTAAAGCTTTTAATGCAAGTTTAGCTTCAACATTACCATCCTTGGTAAGTTGTTCAATCTTTGTCTTACGGGCTCTAACAATTGCAAACTCTGCTGATACAAAAAATCCATTTACTAATAGTAATAAAAAAACTATAACCCAATTAAAAGCAATTGTACCCAAACTCGACTCAGTCATTCCTTATTTTTCCTCTATTTTACAGTTATATTATAGTATCATTACAAAAAAAAATCAACCAATCCAACCATTAACCCTAATTATAAAAGGCTCTCAAAATTTGAGAGCCTTTTAAATTATGTAGATTAGAAAACAAATTACTGTTCATCATCAACATTGAAATCTGGAGCACCAAACATACCTTCAATTTCTTCCAAAATTGCAGATGGTTTTCTTGCTTGATTTCTTTGAGCAACAGCACGTTTTCTTTCTTCTCTGTCACGTTCTTCATTTGCATTGATCAAATGATGGAAACCAGTACCTGCTGGAATTAGACGACCGATAATAACGTTTTCTTTCAAACCTCTTAATAAGTCTTTCTTACCATCAACTGCTGCTTCTGTAAGAATTCTTGTTGTTTCTTGGAATGAAGCTGCAGAAATGAAGCTTTCTGTATTCAATGAAGCTTTTGTAATACCTAACAACATATATTCACAAGTTGCAGGAGTTTTACCAGCTTCTTCAGCAAGTTTGTTTTCTTTTTCGAAAGTTTGCATTTCGATTAATTCACCAGGTAATAAGTTTGTATCACCAGCATCAATAATCTTAACTTTCTTAGTCATTTGACGAACGATAATTTCAATGTGTTTATCAGCAATTTCAACACCTTGAGAACGATATACACGTTGTACTTCGTCTACTAAGTATTGTTGAGCTGCTTCTGGACCGCACAATCTCATAACATCATGTGGATTTAAAGGACCAGATGTTAATGGTTGACCTTTTGTAATTTTTTGTCCGTTTGAAACAATTACATTAGTGTCAATTGCATATTTAATTTCAGTTGATGAACCATCTTCATCCACTAAGAATAATCTTGGGAATCCATCATCATCAATTTCAATTTTAGCTGTTCCATCACATTCTGCTAAGATTGCACAATCTTTAGGTTTTCTACCTTCTAAAAGTTCTTCAACTTTTGGAAGACCTTGAACGATATCGCCTGTTTTTTCTCTTTCAAATACAAGTGTTGCAATCAAGTCACCTCTAAGTACTAACGCACCAGAATCGATTTGAAGCATTGTACCTGGGCTGATCAAGTATGGACGACCATTTCTGATTGAAATTTCGCCTTTGTTAACTGCAGTTACAAGACCTGAAACAGGAGCTGTTTCACCACTTTCTGCTAAAACTTTATCAGCTTTAATAAAGTCGCCTTTTTTAACAACAGCTTTACCTTTAACAGCTACATTAGTTTCTGAACTATCAGAGATTAAAAGAAGTCTTCTAACATCTTCATCATCACCCTTAATAGATGCAACTGCATCATGCATTGCTAATACTTGAGTTTTAGCAACTGGAGTTTTTGGTTCGATAGTTTCGCCATCTTTTACTAATAATTCTGTTTGAAGAGCTGAGTTAGCTGAACCTTCCATTTCACGACGAACAATCAAGTTTTCTAATACAACAATTCTTAAGCTACCTTGAGAATCAAGTTCTACCATACCTTTTAAGTGTGATAAGTAACCTTGCATTTGAAGAACTAAACTTGTTCTTGTGATTGTAGCGCCATCAACATTTCTAACTCTTGCACCATCTTTGTATTGAAGTTGAGTTACAGGGATTACATCAATCAATTCGTCAGTTGTATTGAATCCGATTGAAACATCCTTTTGATTAACTTCTAATACTTGAACTGGTCTAATCAAGATTTGAACAGGTTGATTAGAAATAGAATCTTCATCCAATGATAATGTTGAATCAATTTCTTCATCTAAGTCATCAATTGGTAACTCATCTGCAGATGATTCCATAATTGTAACGATAGAAGTTTCTTTAACTTTGATACCGTCAGCAATCATAGTACCTTTTTTAACAACTTCACCTTCATCAACTTTCAATTCTGAAATGCTTGATAATGTATGAACTTCACCAGGTCTAATTGTGATTTCGTGAATTACATCATTATATTCTTTAAATTCAACAACACCATCGATATGGCAATATACGTCTTTAACAATTTCTGTACCAGCAGTAACTGTTGCACCGTTTTCAACCATTTTCAATGTGCTATCTTTATTAATTTGATGAATTTCTTCAGGAATAAATACAACTTTACCAGGTTTAGTAATGATTTGATTTTCATCAACTTCAACATCTACATATCTGATTTCACCTGAAGAAGAAACTGAACATTCATCATCGATAAGTTCGGCAATAATCATACCATTTTCAACTGTAGTATCTACAGGAGCTTTAACGATATATTTTTCACCAGTACTATCAACTGTCCAGATTTGTTCTTTTTTAGTTTGTTCAAATGTAGCATTATCAGGTTGTAAAGAAGCAATAACAATTGTTAATTCTTTACCTTGAACAATTTTCTTAATCTTTTTACCATCAAATGTTGCATCTTCAACAACTAAATCATCACCAACTCTAACTTCACCACCGTGTTCACAGATTGTTAAAGTTTCTGCTAATCTTTCACCAGCAGTGATTTTTTGTTGGTCTTTAACAAGAACTTTTGAACCACCAGGAAGAGTATAAACATCTCCGCCTAATACCCAAACAATACCTTGTTTGTTAGTAGTTCTTAATACGTTACCTTGTCTGTCTTTCTTTTCATCAGCTTTGAAGTCTTCAAATACAACTTCACCACTGATATCAGTTGTAATATCTTTAGTAGCTTTTTCTGTTAAACGGCTGCTATCACCAGCTGATGTTGGTGCGTGTTCTGCCATTTTAAAGCCTTTAGCAACTTCCATACCATCATGAACAAATAATGTTGCACCTGCTGGAATGTGATATTTAGTTGTTCTTTTTTCGCCTTTAACTTCAATATCAGCTTCATACATAGAAACTTGTACGATATCACCGTGACGAGTTCTAAGTTCTCTTGCTTTAATTTTTGAAATTACAGTACCAGCTTCTCTTGCCAAGATTTCTTTCTTAGCTTCTTTAACGCCAACCGCACCACCTGTGTGGAAGGTTCTCATTGTTAACTGAGTACCAGGTTCACCGATTGATTGAGCTGCGATAATACCGATTGCTTCACCGATATCAACTAATTTTTGAGTTGTCATTGCCCAACCATAACATTTTTGGCAAACACCATATTCTAAACCACAAGTTAAACCTGAACGAACTTTTAATTCTTGTAGGTCTAAGCTTGAAATTTTCTTAATATCATCACGATCCATTGTTGTACCGTTAGCAACTAATACATTACCTTCAGCATCAACAATATCTTGAGCAACAGTTCTTCCTAATAATCTGTCGATTAGAGGAACAATAACTGCATCTCCGTCAGTGATTGATTTCATATTGATATATTTTTCAGTATGACAATCATCTGCTCTAATAATTACATCTTGAGCTACGTCAACCAAACGTCTTGTTAAGTAACCAGAGTCAGCTGTTTTTAACGCAGTATCTACAAGACCTTTACGAGCACCGTATGATGAAATGATGTATTCTGTTACTGATAAACCTTCTTTAAAGTTTGATTTGATAGGTAAGTCGATGATTTGACCTTGTGCGTCTGCCATCAAACCTCTCATACCAACCAACTGTGATACTTGTGATAAGTTACCACGAGCTCCAGAGAATGCCATCATATATACTGGGTTTAATCTATCAAAGTTTTCTACAACTTGTTCTGTCAATTTTGCTGTTGTTTCAGACCAAGTATCAATAACTTTTGTATATCTTTCTACCTCAGTAATTTCACCTTTTAGGTATCTTTTTGTTGATTTTTCAATATCTTCTTCAGCTGATTTTAACAATTCTTTTTTTACAGATGGAACTGATAAGTCTGCAATTGAAATTGTTGTACCAGAAATTGTAGCATATTTGTAACCTAAGCGTTTCAAAGAATCTGCTAATGCAGCTGCTTTAGCACCGCCGTATTCCAAATACATCTGACCTAACAATTTTTTCAATGAACCTTTGTCCATTTGCTTGTTAATAAAATCAGGTGATTTTTTTACATGTGTATATGTTCTTTCCATTCTAATTTTTCCTCAATTAGTTATTTTTTTACATTATTTCTACACTTATACAAGTGCTTTTCTAACTTCTTCGTTAAAGATAATTCTACCAACAGTAGTTTCTATTCTTTCACCTTTTTCGTCTCTAACAACAATCTTATCGTGAAGTTTAATTACTCCAACTTCTAATGCTGAAATTGCATCTTGGAAGTTATAGAAGTAACCTTTAACTTCTTGATTTGGATCTTTCAAAGTAGTTAAGTAATACATACCTAATACCATATCTTGAGAAGGTGTAACGATAGGTTTACCGTTAGCAGGAGCCAATAAGTTGTTAGTTGCTAACATTAACATTCTAGCTTCAGCTTGAGCTTCAATTGATAATGGTACGTGAACAGCCATTTGGTCACCGTCGAAGTCAGCGTTGAACGCTGTACATGCTAGTGGGTGTAACTGAATTGCACGACCTTCTACCAATTTTGGTTCGAATGCTTGGATACCTAATCTGTGAAGGGTTGGAGCACGGTTCAACATAACTGGGTGTCCATCGATTACCTCTTCTAAGATATCCCATACTACTGGTTCTGAACGTTCAATTTTCTTCTTAGCTGATTTAATATTTTGAACGTATCCTCTTTCGATAAGTTTATTAACAACAAATGGTTTGAATAATTCAATTGCCATTTCTTTTGGTAAACCACATTGGTTCAATTGTAATGAAGGACCTACTACGATAACTGAACGACCTGAATAGTCAACACGTTTACCTAATAAGTTTTGTCTGAAACGACCTTGTTTACCTTCAATAATGTTAGATAATGATTTCAATGCACGGTTATTTGGACCAACAACTGTACGTCCGCGACGTCCGTTATCAATCAATGCGTCAACCGCTTCTTGTAACATTCTCTTTTCGTTTCTTACGATGATTTCTGGAGCACCCATTTCCAACAATCTTTGTAAACGATTATTTCTGTTTATTACACGTCTGTATAAATCGTTTAAGTCTGATGTTGCAAATCTACCACCATCTAATTGAACCATTGGTCTTAAATCTGGTGGAGTTACTGGAAGTACATCCATAATCATCCAAGTTGGATTTGTTTCTGAAGAAATTAATGAATCTAATAATCTTAATCTCTTAATTAATTTAGATTTCTTTTGAACAGAAGTTACATTACCTGCTAATTCTGTTCTGATTTCTTCTGCTAAACCTTTAACATCAATTTCAGAAAGAAGTTCTTTGATTGCTTCAGCACCGATACCAACTTTCAAAGTTGATTCTTCGTTTTCTGTCATGTAATCTTCATATTCTTCTTCTGTTAATAATTGAAGTTTTTTGAAATCACTATCACCGCCATCAATTACAACATAGCTGTTGAAATAGATAACTTGTTCTAGATCTTTCAATGTCATATCTAATAATAGACCTAAGTATGATGGGATTCCTTTTAAGAACCAGATATGAGAAACTGGAGCTGCAAGTTTAATGTGTCCCATTCTGTGACGTCTTACTTTTGAATCTGTAACTTCAACACCACAACGTTCACAGATAATACCTTTATGTCTTACTCTTTTATATTTACCGCAATAGCATTCCCAGTCTTTTGTTGGCCCAAAGATTCTTTCGCAGAACAAGCCATCTCTTTCCGGTTTTAATGTACGGTAGTTAATTGTTTCCGGTTTTGTTACTTCACCATGTGACCATTGAAGTATTCTTTCCGGAGACGCTATACTTATTCGTATATAGTCAAAATAATCTATGCTTGTTGACATTTATAATGTTCTCCTTTTTGTATTGAGTTTGGATTTTTGGGTTTTGTATTGCTACTCTTACCCGTATTACCTTATTCACTTAATTTGGGCTGGGGATAATTTTTATCCCCAGTTCAAACTACTAATTATAAATCACCGAAAGTAGTTGGTGTTTCAAAGAAATTGATATTCAATAACTCTGAATCAACGTCTGATAATGTACGTTTTGGAGCTGCTTTTCTCAAATCGTCCATATCAGTCATTAAGTCTACTTCTTGACCGTCTTTCTTAGCTACTGTGATGTCTAAACCAATACTTTGTAATTCTCTTACAAGTACTTTGAATGATTCAGGAATACCTGGTCTTGGGATATTATCACCTTTTACGATTGCTTCATATGCTCTATTACGTCCGTTAACATCATCTGATTTGATTGTTAACATTTCTTGTAGAGTATAAGCTGCACCGTATGCTTCTAATGCCCAAACTTCCATTTCACCGAATCTTTGACCACCGAATTGAGCTTTACCACCCAATGGTTGTTGAGTTACTAGTGAGTATGGACCAGTACTTCTTGCGTGAATCTTATCATCTACTAAGTGAACAAGTTTCAAGAAGTAAGTTAAACCAACAGCAACAGGTCTATCAAATGGTTCACCTGTTCTACCATCGATTAGCATTACCTTACCGTCTTCGCCAACCCAATCACAACCTGATTCTTTTATACCTCTTAAAAGTTCAGCTTTTGTTGCGATTTCTGATTGGTTTTCACCGTACATTTCATCGAATGCAGGAGCTTCATAGTGATCTCCTGTTAGGTATGCAGCCAAACCTAATAACAATTCATAAGTTTGACCAACGTTCATACGAGAAGGTACACCTAGTGGGTTCAATACGATATCTACAGGAGTTCCGTCTGGTAAGAATGGCATATCTTCTTTTGGAAGAATTCTTGATACGATACCTTTGTTACCGTGACGTCCTGAAAGTTTATCACCAACAGAAACTTTACGTTTTTGTGCGATATAAACTCTGATTACTGTATTTGCACCTGGTGGAAGTTCATCACCTTTTTCTCTGTCGAATACTTTTACGTCAAGTACTCTACCACCTTCTCCGTGAGGTACACGAAGTGAATTGTCTTTTACGTCTCTTGCTTTTTCTGCGAAGATTGCTCTTAACAATTTTTCTTCTGGTGGATGTTCAGATTCACCTTTTGGTGTAACTTTACCAACTAATATATCATCTGCGTAAACTCTTGCACCGATACGAACAATACCACGTTCATCCAAATGTCTTAATGCATCTTCTGATACGTTTGGAATTTCACGAGTAATTTCTTCAGGTCCAAGTTTTGTTTGACGAGCTTCAATTTCTAATTTTTCAATGTGAAGTGATGTAAATACATCATCATGTACACAACGTTCTGATAATAAGATAGCATCTTCGAAGTTATAACCTTCCCAAGGCATATAAGCAACTAAGATGTTTTTACCTAATGATAATTCACCGCCACAAGTTGAAGCACCATCAGCGATTACATCACCTGCTTTAACCTTATCACCTTCGTGAACGATAGGTCTTTGGTTAATACAAGTATCTTGGTTAGATCTCACATATTTCATTAATGTATAAATATGTGGTTTACCTTGAACGTCTCTGATTACAATTTCTTCACCAACAACTCTTTCAACTGTACCATCTACGTCAGATACAATAACCATACCAGAGTCTTTTGCAACACGTGATTCAAGACCTGTACCAACTCTTGGTCTTTGAGTGATTAAAAGAGGTACTGCTTGACGTTGCATGTTAGAACCCATCAATGCACGGTTAGCATCGTCGTGTTCGATGAACGGAATCATTGAAGTTGCAACTGAGATGATTTGGATAGGACATACACCAACAAAGTCAACTTTAGAAGCTTCTGTCATAATAAATTCAGAACGATATCTTGCAGGAACCATGTTTTCTACAAATCTTCTGTCTTTAGTTAACTTAACGTCAGCTGGTGCACAACGATAATTTTCGTCAGCGTCTGCTGTCATATATACTACTTCATCTGTTACAACACCGTCTTTTACAACGAAGAATGGAGATTCTACAAATCCATAATCGTTAACTTTTGCGTGAGTTGCTAATGAACCGATCAAACCTGCGTTTGGACCTTCTGGAGTTTCAATCGGACAAATACGTCCATAGTGAGAAGGGTGAATATCACGAACAGCAAATCCTGCTCTTTCTCTTTGTAAACCACCAGGTCCTAATGCTGATATACGACGTTTGTGTGTTAATTCAGCAAGTGGGTTTGTTTGGTCCATGAATTGTGATAATTGTGATGATCCGAAGAATTCTTTTAATGAAGCAACTAATGGTTTAGTGTTCAACAAGTTCAATGGAGTTAATGTTTCTGAATCTTGAAGAGTCATTCTTTCTTTTACGATTCTTTCAATTCTTGATAAACCAACTCTGAATTGGTTTTGTAACAATTCACCAACTGAACGAATTCTTCTGTTTCCTAAGTGGTCGATATCATCCAATTGACCTTCATCATAAGTTAAGTTGATTAAGTATTCAATTGTAGAAACGATATCTTCTACTGTTAATGTTCTTTGGTTCTTAGGAATATTTAAGTTTAATTTTTTATTTAATTTATAACGACCTACACGACCGATATCATATTTCTTTTCATCAAAGAATCTTGATTCTAAGATTTGACGTCCGCCTTGTGGAGATGCTGGATCACCAGGTCTTAATTTTTTATATAATTCAATTAATGCTTCATCTGTAGTTTCTGTTGGGTCTTTTTCTAAAGTTTTCTTCAAGAATTCGAAGTGAGTAAATTTAGATTCCATTTCAGAAACTGTAATACCCATAGCTTTCAACAATGTTGTAGCTAAGATTTTTCTGTTTTTATCGATTTTAACGTGAATAATATCGTTAGAATCTGTTTCAATTTTCAACCAAGCACCACGGTTAGGAATCATTGTTGCGTTGTATAAACGTTTTCCTGTTGGTGATGGATCGCATTTGAAGTAAACACCAGGAGAACGTACGATTTGTGATACAATAACACGTTCTGCACCGTTTACAATGAATGTACCTTTATCAGTCATTGTAGGAATATCACCGATGTAAACTTCTTGTTCTTTAATTTCACCGCTGTCACGGTTAACAAGTCTTATCATAACGCGCAATTGTTTTGCATAAGTTGCGTCATGGATTCTAGCTTCTTCTACTGTATACTTTGCATTGTCGAAAGTATAGTTTGGTAAGAAGTGTAATTCTAATCTTCCTGTATAGTCTTTAATTGGAGAGAATGAAAGTAATTCTTCTTTCAAACCTTCTTTTAAAAACCATTCAAAAGATTTTTTTTGCACTTCAATAAGGTCTGGTAAATCGTCCAAACGAGTATGTGGGATACCCATTGGCGTTACTCTTTTTGCATATTTTGTCTCAGACATCAATTCACCTCATTTAATAATGATGTACGTACTATAAAACTTTTTATTTTCTAACTTAAGGCTGTAAACCCTCTACCAATTTTGGTAAATATCTGCAATTTTTAGGGATATGTGAAAGTTGGTGAAACTCGCTTATAATCAAACTTCCAAGATTTAGGCACACTTCGCCCAACTTTACTTTTGCATGTTACTCCATCATATTACATCAATATTCATAGTCAAGGTAATAAGCCATGATTTTTGGAAAAATTTTTCACTTTTCTTAATAAAAATTTACAGGCCATTTAATAAATACCTGAACATTTGACTAGGCAAGAGTTTTAGCGTCAAGAGTCCTTAAGAATTAGTTCTAAACATTGCATAAATAAAGGCTTTTGAAGAAATCACTCAAAAGCCTTATATAATCAAATATTCAGTTTATTATAGATTATATTTTATACAGGGAATTCTTTTGGTACTGCAAAACCATGAACTAAATCTTTAGCTCTTTCTAATATAGCTTCATATTGCTCTTTTGAAACAATTTTACCTTTAGTTTCACCAGGTAAACCTGATACATATCCTGCACCTAAGTTAGGATTAAAGAAACCTTTCACCTTTGTTAAGCCGGCATTCAAAGGAATTTGTCCTTGGAAAGCAGAACCGCGTTGTGCTAAATCATCTTTGATATATCGCACTGATGAAAATGTATTATTATTTTTAATCACACCAGTGCTACCAAATCCTAAACGATAGAATAAATCTGCGCTATTACCACCATCATGCGCTGACCACTTTTTAAATTCAGTAACTTTTCCATTAACACTTGTTGTATTTCTTGATGTTGTAATTCCAAGGGTATTGTATGCATCCCATTTAGCACTCAGATTTCTGCTATCATATTGGTTTGGCTTGCAATTATATATTGCTTTTTCTTTTAATAATACTAAGTTACCGTTATCATCTAATCCAAAAAACTTGCGAAATTTTGTTGTTCCCAAATTACTTGTTCCTTTTACGTCAAAAATTCCAATACCATTTCTTACATTAAATTTTCCACTTCCAACATATTCGTACATCAGTTTATTACGCATTATATTATTCAATTCATTTGCTTTTGAACCTTTTACGATAAATTTTGATAATGATGATAGTACAACCATAATAAATCCCCTTTTTTATAAAATCCCCTATATTTCTATAAAAAAATACAACAGAAAAAATTGACCATGAAAACATAATCATGACAACCTAATATACCTAAAAAACACACACTAAAACAAAATCCAGCTCTAGTTACATTTCGTTACAAACAACATTAGATGAAAAATTTGGTATAATAAATATTATGTTCTATTTTGAAAATATTAATGGGAAAAAAATTTTAAAATCTGACCTTTTAAAAAATGTCGAAGCATTTTTTACAACAAGAGATATTTGCATAAAATCAAAAGAAATTGAAATGCAAAACATTGTTTTTGAGAATAAAAAAAATATTTGTGATTACTTAAAAATTGATGAAAAAAATCTAATAACTCCATCACAAACTCATACTGCAAATATAGATATAGCAATAGAATCAAAGCATGCCTATCCTGATACTGATGCTTTAATTTTAAAAGATAAAAATCTGGGGATTTTCTTAAATTTTGCAGATTGTACACCTGTAATTTTGTATGATGAAAAACAAAATATAGGAGCAATAGCCCATGCCGGCTGGCGTGGAACAGCACAAAAAATAGCTCCATTAACTGTTCAAAAAATGATTACTGAATTTAAATCAAAACCAAAAGACATTATTGCAATTATTGGACCTGCAATTGGTTTTTGTTGCTACAATGTTGGACAAGAAGTGTATGAAAAGCTATCCCAGACAGTTAAAACCTTTAACGGATTATACGAAATTAGACAAGGAAACATTTTCGTTGATCTTAAAAATATCAATAAACAACAACTATTAGAAATTGGTGTTGAAAAAATAGATGTTTGTCCATATTGTACTGTTTGCAATAATGAAAACTTTTTTTCCTACAGAAAAGAAAATGCAACAACATCAAGACACAGTGCAGTTATTAAATTAAAAGACTAATTTTTTATCATAATTTCAACATTTTAGGTAATGTTTTTATCCAATAAATTTAAAACAATATTTATATGAATTTATGGTATTTAACATTAGAAAAACCCCCATTCACACCACCCCCAAGTTATTTCCCAATAGCTTGGACAATATTATATATCATGATGGGAATATCATTTTTTACAATAATAATGCAACCGGCAACAAAACAAAAATATGTTGCAGTAAATCTTTTTCTTGTCCAATTAATTTTAAATCTTTTATGGAGTTATATATTTTTTGAATTGCAATCCATCACATACGCATTAATTGATGTAATACTACTTCTTATATTCCTTGTTGCAACAATTATATATTTTTTCAAACTCTCAAAACTGGCAGGATTTTTACTAATTCCATATTTGTTACAAGTTATTTTTGCAACTTATTTAAATATTGGGCTTGCTATATTAAATTAAAATTATAATTATTAAGAATGGTAAAATTTTTCAAATTACTCTAGCAATAAAAATTTTTGAGCTGTATTTTGTAAGCAGGGAAATGTGTAAAGGAAAAATTTTATGAAAAAATTCTTACTAACAATTTTAATGATTATGCTAACAAGCTTATCTGCTCATGCAACTTACTCTGTACACTATGGAAACACTGGAGTTCCATCATTTGCTGTTTATGGCGGAACAATGAGAAGATCTTTACATTCATTTGGTTCTAATGCAGCATTTACACCTAGCAATAGAGTATTAGCTGGTAGACGTATGAGAGCTATCGCAAGAGAAAAAGCTATTACTAAAGCTATTAGTTCAATGGGTAGTAGTAGCAGATATAGTCAGCCATACGCTGCAGGCGGAGGATATGGCAGAGCATACTCATATCAAGCAGCAAGTGTAGCAACTGTTGAACCTTCTAGATTCAGTAAAGATTATACTCCTAGAACTCAAAAAAGTTACACTAGAGGTGGAATTACTTATTACAACTAATATCTAAAAATTTAAAATAAATATTTTTAAAAGAAGTACAAAATTTGTACTTCTTTTTTTATTAAAATTTATAAATAAATTAAAATAATATATCTAACTAATAAAAAGGTCATATTAATAATTATAAAAATAATCTATCATATATCCATAAAAATAAGAGGGATATATTTATGAAAAAATTTATATTATTAGGCTTATTATTATTGAGCATTAATTTATCTGCAAGTGCATTAACTAGTGTTAGATACAGCAATACAGGAAGTCCGATGTATGCAACAAACAGCTTTGGTCAAAGAATACCCTTGAACAATTTTAACAATAATTCGTTATATAGAATGAACCCTATAAGATATAATCGACCATATTACAATAGATATCCGGCATACAATTACTACAACAGACCACATTATGGATATCCGTATAATCGATATAACCCGTATTATAGGTATAATAGATACATACCACCATTTGCTGCATATCCATACCCAACTCCATATTTACCTTATGGCTACTATCGTCCAAGCGCAATAGAAAAAACACTATACAGAAAAATGCTTGCTCAATATAAAAATAATATGCTATCATCATATTATAATGAAACTCCACAAATCTCACGTTTCCACAAAGATTACAGAGTTTCACCTCCAAGAAAAACTGCATATTGTAATGGTATTACATACTATGGAGGAACTAACCCTTGTCAATAAAATTATAATAAAAAGGAGTTTATTATGAAAAAGATTTTATTATTATCAATGATTTACGGATTAACCACTTTAGGAGCCAACGCAAGTTATTCTGTAAATTACAACAACACAGGTACACCTACATATGGAGTACAAGGCGGGATAATGCAAAAATCAATTAATTCATTTGGTTCTAATGCAGCTTTCACTCCAGAAAATAGAATTAAAGCTGGACAAAGACATAGACAAATTGAATATGAAAAAAAATATTATGAAGGTTTGAGTAAAGGTAATACTATAAATGTTAATGTAAATACTCCACCAAAAGATAATAATGATGATGATAATAAAATTGAAAATTCTCAAACAAATACTGAAGAAAAAATTAACACAACTTCTAAATCTCAAACAAATACTACAACTAAAAATCAAACATCAAAAACAAAACCTCGCATATATAAAAAAGATGGTGTAACTTATTACAGATAAATAACAATAGGCGACATATTTGTAATTATGTCGCCTATTTGTTTAACTGCATTTGCTCAAAATCCAAAAGATATTTTTTTATCTCTAACCCTCCTGCATAACCTGTCAAACAACCATTATTGCCAACAACTCTATGGCAAGGAATTATTATCATTATATTATTTTTATTATTAGCATTTCCTACAGCTCGATAAGCCTTTGGACAATTAATCATTTGAGCAACATCTTTATATGAAACAGTTTGTCCATATCCAATATTCGATAAACATTCCCATACTTTTTTCTGAAATTCAGTTCCCTCTAATAATAACGGAATATCAAAATAACGTCTTTCGCCCAAAAAATATTGCGATATTTGATTATAAGTTTCATCAATCAAATCTGTTTTGCAAACCTCTGCTGACACATTATCAAAAAAGGAAACTCTACAAATTTTCCCATCTTTTTCCGTAATATAAAGTTTGCCAACAGGTGTTTGATATGAAAACTTTTTTATAATCTTGTTCATAGATACAAAATATTATATAATAATTTTATGAAAAAGATATTATGCTATGGTGATTCTAATACATTCGGATTTATCCCTGAAACATGTAGAAGATATGAAAGAAATGAACGTTGGAGCGGAATTTTATCTGAACTCTTAGGCAATGATTTTCAAGTTATTGAAGAAGGTATGAATAACCGCACAGGATTTTTTAAAAATCCTGAAGGCCTTAAACAAAGTGGAGGCGAATACCTATCAATATATTTACAAAATCACAAAAATGTTGATATATGTATTCTTGCCCTTGGAACAAACGATGCACAATTCTTTTATAATTTAGAAAAAGAATCAACAGAAATTGGTATGCAAAAACTTATTGATTCAATTTATGAAGTCAATAAAAATACTAAAATTATTATCGTTCCACCTGTAAAAATTACTGAAAACATTTTGCATAGTGGATTTCGTATGATGTTCGATCAAACTTCCATTGATAGAATCAAAATAGTATATCCAATCTTTAAAAAAGTTGCCGATAAAAATAATTGTTTATATTTCGATTTTAATGAAATCGTACAACCATCACAAACTGATGGCATTCATTATACAAAAGAATCTCATAAAATTATTGCTGAAAAATTAGCACAATTTATTCAACAAATTGAATAAAAAACCTTATCTTGCAGCAGTTTTGAACCCACTAAATGCTGGGCTAAATTTCATAAAATCAGGATTTATTTGCACATTATCCTTATTTTGATTATTTTGTGCTGCTTTCATTTGGCTATCATATCTGTATTTTGTCCAAATTCTAGAAACTCCGCTCAAAAGGAAGCCCATCGCAACTACACTAAATAAATAAGGAACACCAGTTACAACAGCCTTTTGACGAATTAGTTTTTCTAATTCAACACTTTGAGATGTTTTATTAATTTTTGCAAGTCGTTCTGCAATTTGAGGTAATTCTTTTCTTGTTGGCACTGCTTGAATTGAACCGTCTTTACCTTGCTTTATCAATTCTGGGAATTTACCTTTTTTAGCTAATAGTTTTTTAAATCCGGCATCCAAAATTGAAGAACCAAATATTGTATATAAGACAACCAAAGGAACTCTTGTCCAGACTTCATAAAAATCTAATTTACCTCTATCTTTTGCCGCTGCAGAATATCCAAATAATCCTGTTATACAAGTTGCAGCTAATTGCCCTTTACTTAATGATAATTTTCCATTGTTATCAACAAAATCCAGTTTTAAATATTCTTTTAAAAACTCATCTGTTTTAGAAGATTTTATACCCAATTTATGCAAAAGTTTAGAAATATTTTCACCCGGCTCTAAAATTATTTCAGATAATCTTAATGCCGCTTTTGAATTATGGCCATAAGATGCTAATAATAAACCGGAACCAATACCTGCAGCTGACAATAGACCCATTTTTTTAAGCACGGATTTGGAATGTTTTTCTACTCTCTCTTGCTGGGAAGTATCTTCTTTCTTTTCCTTACTTAAGTTTGCAACATTATTGAAATCACTAATCTTAAAAACTTTAAGAGTAAATAAATTTTTTGCAAATCCTAAGGCATACTCTAAAGCAGGAACAGTTACACAACCCAAAATCATGCCAGCTTTTGTTGATATAAGTCTATTTTTTATTTCAGGAGTATTTTCTGATTTTTTAATATCATCTAAACTTTGAGACAAATTCTTAGTAATAAAGTTTTTCATATTTTTTGGCTGAACAGCCTTAAATAAACCATTACGAAATACATGTTCACCAAAAAATGGAGCTGCAAAATAAAATATTCCCGATTCTAAAAATTCTAAAAATGTAAATTCAGAAAAGTCCACAAAACTTCTTGATAATACCGCTTTTGGAAACCAATTTGTTAATGTACCTTGTATAAATCTTGTAGTTGATAAATTTTCTTGTGATTTTATAAATTTATCAAGGAATTTCGTTCCTTTGCTAAATTCATTTCCCTGAAATGTTATTTTACTTTTACTTGAATAATTATTAATAAAATTGTGTTGATTTACATTCTGGCTATTTATACTTGGTATCATTCTTTATTTTCCCCTTTATCTTGTCTCAAAAATTAAATACATACTAAAAAAGCCACCCTCTATCGGGTGGCTGCAAATTGTTGTTTATCAAACTAACGCATTCGAACTTCACAACAATGACCACCCGCTAACAGGCACATCATCATCATTCCATTCATCATTACGTTATTTTTTCTCATTAAATGTATAATCCTTTTCCTGAATTTATAATATTATACTGAAATACCATTGTCAACATGACAATTCAACACATAAAAATTATAAAAGTTTTCTTCTCCTATCTCCAACAGCCTTTCTAATCAAAAGTTGACGAGAAACTTCTAGAGCATTATCAACAGATAAATGCTTAACTTTCTCAAAGATTTCTTTATTATTTATAATATCAATTAACTCATAACCTCGAGCTGTTAAACGATAATTTACATCAATAATACTGTATTCTCCACCAACACAATAAACAAATCCAAAAGGATATTTAGCGGAGATAGATTCTAATAAATGACAATCTGCCATTAACAGAATATGCCCCATAAATTTGCGTTCTTGTTCTTTGGTTTTTACACCTAGTTCTTTCATTAGTGCATGAGAACCTATTACGTAATCCTTCTCAGCTTCTATTACCAATAATATTTTTTTAATAAATTCTGTATCAAATTTCATAATTTCTACCCTTCAAAGTTCTATTATAAAATTCTTTCTTTATTTTTCAAACTATTTACATATTTTCATATGCATAACCACTAAGAAAACAAAATAAAATATTTATGAAAAATTATAATTTTTCAATAAAATTGACAGCTTCTTTATCAATAGCCTTATTCACAAAGTTTGCACATTGTTGCTTTTGAGGACTTAAATCTGCCAATTGAGAAATTTTTCTTGTCAAATGAGCCATAAATGAATACATCGGCAAAATTTGACGCTCGTCTAACATAATATCGTAATTATTTATTTTAAATGTAGAATTAGAAACTACACCAAAAGTATCTTTAACTAATGATGTTGATGACATTAAACTCACATGATTGGGTTGTTTAGTATTTACACAATTTACTTGATAACAAGGTCTGCACTTTTGAAGAGTTTCTTTAAATTCAGTCAAATCCTTCCCTAGCGTATCATCTGTTAAATCACACTGAATAAGTACATCTAAATATTGTTTATTACCTTGTTTAACAGTTGAATCATTAGATAGATAGCTACCCATCTTTTGGTAACTTTTTTTAAAAATTCGTACATTATTTATTCCGGTAAATGAAACTTCCATATTGTATTATAAAACCCTAAATATATTTTTTTGCTATAAATCGATATCAATAGTAAAGTTATCCATACCAATTTCTTGAAGCAATGCTATATAGGCATTATAATAAGCTCTTACAGCTTCTAAATATTCATTAAGCAATTCTTGATGAGAATGTTCAACAATAATCAAATTAGCCAAAGAAGTTTTACCTTTTCTATATCTTTGTTTTGACAAATTAAGTATTTTATTAGATTCTTCTACAATTTCTTTATAATGACCAACATTTTCCTGAGCCATAACAAATTTATCATAATTTGTATGAATTACATTCTTTGTAATATTGATTATTGAATTATATTCTAATTGAGCTTTATCATACTCTAATTTAGCATTTTTAATTTCAGGAGTATAACGATACAACGCAGGAATATCAAGACCTGCACCAACAAAAGCACCAGAAGTTCCATCATGAGCAAATGCATAACCGCCTGATAAATATAGATCAGGAATTCTCTGTCTTGTAATAACTTCTAAATCTTTCTTCGCTTTCAATATCTTATCTTCTGACATTTTGATATCATAACGATTTTTGATAGCAATTGATTCTAATTCTTCATAACTTGGTAAATTTAATTGAGTATAAAATTCTTGACCAAATATTGAATAATCTTGAACATCATATAAAGTTGGATTATTCGCAAGGTTTAACACTCTATTAAAATTATATTGAGCAGTTCTAATATCAATTTTAGCACGATTGATATTAACATCTTGCTTTTTCAATTTCATATCAGCTTGCAAAACTTCAATTTCATAATTTGGAGAACTTTTTGGTTTACCTTTGGCAATATCCAACAAATCCTCTAACAAATCACGTCTATCTTGCATAATTTTCAATTCAGATTTGGCAACAAGCAAATTAAAATAAGAAGTTCTTACTCTCAATTTTAACTTAAATTCATAATCTTTAATCTTGTTTTCCGTATATGATAAATCTGCAAGAGCTGCTTTTTTACGAGCACCACGCTTAGTAACTTCAATAGGTAACATTAAACCAACTTGGCTTGAATTACCTTTTGCAATTGGTCCCATCAAAAGATTAGATTGAAATTGAGGGTTTTTTAATGCATTAGCTTTTTTTACATTGTTCTGAGAAATTCCCAAATTTTTTCTTTGCTCTTGAAGTTCAATATTGCCATCTAACGCCATATTAATTGCTTGCTCTAAAGAAATCTTATATCTATCCGCGTCAGAATGTGCTAATTGAGTTGAATCAACAGCAAATGAGGGTAATGAAATATTTAACATTAAAAAAGCAATAACTAATAACTTTTTCATACAATAATATTTTATTATAAAAAAAATTTTTCACAAATAGCAAAAATAAATATTATATGCTTTAATAAAGACAAATGAATATAACAAACAATTATAGAATACAAAACTTTACCCCATATAATAAGTCAAATAAAAACATTCATTTTACAGGATTTAATCCTTACAAATTTGAAGAAGGATTTGACGAATTTTTTACTATTCCAAAACCAAGTGATGCATTTATAACAAAAAAATTTCCGGGTTCTGTAAATATCATAAAAGATTTTCTATCTCTAGATGGGTATACTCCAGAAGTAATGGATATTCTAAACGGAAAAAAGAATGCAGAATTAAAATATCTTTATCAAATAACTTCTAAAAAAGATATTTTAAGAAATTTACGTATCCCATTTGAAAATTTTGCAGATTTTGCATCTATTCCAATAGAAAGATTAAAAGAATTAGAACCTATAATATTATCCAAACGCGATATTGGTTTTTGGAACTATGAACCTGAATATATTCTAAATCTCAATAAATTAGATGAAAGAAAATTAACAACATTTATAGAACTTGCAAAATGTAATGTTAACCCAAGCAGTACTGATGAAATACTAACTAATCCGGCTATGAATTGGGAAAGAATCGTTGAAAAAGCCAAAAGCTTAAAAGATTTATATGGGAAAAATTTAAGAGAAATCGAATTTTATAAAAATCCTAGAAATGAAAGTTTCTTTTTAGCAGATATTCAATTACCGCCAAACGGAAAGCCTTCTTGGACAAACTTTGAACGTATAACAGTAAAAATTGATGAAGACATATATCCTGTTTCTAGAAAAACATTAAAAACTCCAATTGAAAATTTTGTAGAAAACATTTATAAAAAAGCAACTTCTAAATTGGAAATATTTAATGAAGAAGATTTAAATAATACTATTACAAATATCCGTAAAGCATGCCCGCATGCAACAAATTCAGAAATACTCACAACAATACAAAAATTAACTCAATTTTCAAGTTACAAATCTCTTAAAGCCATAGATGAAAAGCTAACAGAAGAAGGATTTACAGACTTTCTAAAATTCGGTGAATTATATAATTATTTTGATTATTTTCATAATTCAAAAAAAATAATTACTCTTAACAATTCAACAAATAAAAAATTAGGAATTTTATTTACCAAAAATGATGTAAACAATAAAGAATTATTAAAACAATTAAGCATAGCCAAAAATAATCCTAATTTTTCTAATGTAGAATTTATAAATCTTGAGGGGTTTTCAGATGGAATAAACTTGTTTACAGATAATAACAAACTTGCCCCAAAAACAATTACAATAATTCAAAGAGCAAAAACCCTACAATATAAAAATCCTAATTTAACATACGAAGAATGTGTAGAACACATATTAAACGATAAAATTACATCTACATTAAAGAAAATGGGATTTAAAACTTACACACTTAGGTTTGATAACTCAGCAACAAAATTTTCCATATTAGACCAAATGCAACCGGTTATGCCAACTAAAAATTCTATTCAATCAACAATTGAAGCAATTGCAGATTATTATACAATTGAAAAAAATGGTTATAAAAAATTGAGTAAAGCTATAGCTCAATATTATGATGAAAATATCAACGTATATTCAAAACAAAGTATAGTAAAAGATTTAAAATTACTTAATGAGAAAATAGATAATTATTTATATCAAAATAATTTATCCAGAGAAAATCTATACATCATTGAACCCAAACTAGAAACACCTAAAAGTTTTCACATTTTAAATAAGATGTATCAAGATTTATATGATTTACCACAAGACAAAATAATACCAATTTCACAAATAGAAGAAATAAATAATTTACCTGCAAATTCAACTTGTATAATTCTTGATGATATTGCAGGAACCGGTAAATCTATGATCGAATTTGGTAATTACTGTTCAAGTGCAAATACGATAAATGCAGATAAACATATCTTATTTGTACCAATTTCAACAACATACAACAGTATTGAATTAATCAATAAAACAATTCACAATTTATCCCGTAATAACAATGATGCCTTACTATATTTGGGAAAAAATATAACTCAAAATACACTTCACAAAAATATTTTTGACAACTATAGAATGAAAATAAAACGCTTCAAAACAGAAGAAGCATCAAAACAAGGTTATCATAACCAAGCATTATGTACAGTTTTCCCATATATGTCACCTAATAACAATTCATATATTGCTTCATATTTAATTGAATTATTTGTACCAAACTCCAACTGTATAAAAAATTTATCACAAGAATTTAAAACTATAGAAGAAAAAGCTATATATTATAATGTCTTTGGACAAGATAAAGACAATTTAAAATTTAATACAACAAATGATAAACCAAAAACTTTTGTCAGAAAAATTCGTGATTTCTTTAATTGTTAATTATAAACATTATTACTTATTTAAATCCAATAATGTTGTACTAGCAACATTTTCATAAAAATCTTTAATTGGGACTTTTTCTTCTTTTCCGCTATTATGTGGATTTATTAGTGTAACGAAATTCGCATCGACACTTTTAATTGCGTATGCGTGATGTATATACAAACCATTTTTTGGTTTCTTAAAATTACAAGTCATTGCATACAAATCCGGATTCTTTTGTTTTTTCTCAATAGAGTCTTTTATTTGTTGAGATATACCATTTTTAATACTAAAAAAAGTTTTAGCTTGTTTCCCTGTAAGTAAAAACATTATATCTGAAGTATAACCACCAGCTAAAGGATCTTTAAAATTCCCGGATGAATGTTTCCCATTAATTTCATTTGGCCCATTATTTTTCGTTGCTTCATTATTTGTTATCAACATTTTCTTAAAATACTCAGTAGCAACTTCAATAGCTAACATATCATCGTCGCCTTTTACATAATCTTTACTTTGTTTGGCTGCACTCAATGCCATTTGAGGAACTGTTATTGTAGTCTTCGCTCCTTTAAAATAAATTGTTGCATTACCGGTACTATGATTCATAATAGTTTTTTGAATATATTCTCTACCTACAGATGTAGTTGCAAGAGCATTCACCCCAGATAATAGCCAACAATCATTTTTAACTTGTTTAATTGCATCAATTTTACCATCTATATCAAGTGTTGTTTTCGTATAATCGTTAACATAATTTTTACCATCAATAGAATCAAAATCTACGGTATAAAACTTAGGTGTAATATCCTTAAGTTTATCTTGAATAGAATGAAAAGCAAAAATAGGTACATTCTTAGAAGATTGCTTACTGGTTTGAGCATTCGCTGAAAGTTTTTTTCTGCCGGAAAAATCCACAGAATTTGTATAAATTGAAAACATTTATATCCCCTAAATATCCTTATACATTATTAAAAACATTTGGGATTAAATAATTGACAAAATTCTTATATCATTTTAATAAATTCTAAGAATAATAAGTTAAATTCACTTTTACGAATATTGTGATATCACATTAACTGTTTGTTCTATTATTTCATCAGAATGTGCATTTGATACAAACATTGCTTCAAATTGTGATGGTGCAACATAAATTTTATTCTTTAACATATAATCAAAATATTTTGCAAATTCATTTGTATCACATGTTGCAACATCATTATAGTTAGAAATAGGTTTTTCTGTAAAAAATACTGACATTAAAGAACCAACTCTATGAGTTTGTAATCCTATTGTTTTATAAGCATTTTCTAAGATTGCAGTATTTCTATCAATTTGTGAATATATTTCCGGATTATCAATAAGGATTTTTAAAGTTTCAATACCAGCTGTAACTGCCACAGGGTTTCCTGAAAGTGTTCCTGCTTGATAAACAGCACCAACAGGAGCAACACAAGACATTACATCCTTTCTTCCGCCATAAACAGCTAGTGGCATACCGCCACCTACAATTTTTCCAAAGGTTGTTAAATCAGGTTCTATTCCATAATATTCTTGAGCTCCACCAAGAGATAATCTAAATCCTGTTATAACTTCATCAAAAATCAATAATGAGCCATATTGTTTAGTAATTTCTCTTAAGAATTTCAAGAAATTTGGTTTTGGCGGAACAACACCCATATTAGCAGCAACGGGTTCAACAACTATACAAGCTATATCTTCTCCATATTTTTCCATTATCTTTCTAACAGAATTTTCGTCATTATAATCTGCAAGAAGAGTGTATTTTGCATAATCTTTTGGAATACCTGCACTATCAGGAATAGCTTCTGTTAAAACTCCTGACCCTGCTTTCATTAACAATCCGTCAGAATGTCCGTGATAACATCCTACAAATTTTATGATTTTTTCTCTTTTTGTAAAACCTCTTGCAACTCGCACTGCACTCATTACAGCTTCTGTTCCTGAACTTACAAGACGAATCATTTGCATTGATGGAACACATTTTTGTATAAGTTCTGCTAAAATTAATTCTTTTTCTGTCGGAGCACCAAATGTCAATCCATTTTCACAAACTTTTTTCACAGCTTCAATAACTTTAGGGTGGGCGTGTCCTAAAATTCCAGGGCCCCAAGAGCATACATAATCAATATATTTATTTCCATCAACATCATAAATATATGGACCTTGCGCCTTTTCGACAAAAAACGGGGTCTTTTTTACCGCATTAAATGCTCTTACAGGACTATTTACGCCACCTGGCATGATATTTTGTGCTTGTTTAAAAAGTTCTTCTGATTTTGTCATGATTAAATCCTTTTTCAATTATTCATCCAACCATTTTGCCATATCTAGGGCGTGATATGTAATTATTATTTTAGCTCCGGCTCGTTTCATTGCGATAAGATTTTCAGTAACAATTCGTTTTTCATCAATCCAGCCTTGCATAGCTGCAGCTTTTACCATAGAGTATTCTCCACTTACATTATATACAGCAAAAGGCATATTATATGTATTTGAAGCTTCTTTTAAAATGTCTAAATATGCTAAAGCAGGTTTAACCATAACAATATCAGCACCTTCTTCAATATCTGCTTCAATTTCTCTTAATGCTTCTTTCCCGTTTGTAAAATCCATTTGGTAACTTCTTCTATCACCAAAGCACGGAGCAGATTGAGCAGCATCTCTGAATGGTCCATAGTATGCTGAGGCAAATTTTGCACTATAAGCCATTATTGGAGTATTTTTAAATCCTGCTAAATCTAGAGCTTCACGAATTGCACAAACTCTTCCATCCATCATGTCTGATGGTGCAACCATATCAGCACCTGCTTTGACTAAACTTACTGCCATTTTAGATAATAGTGGTAAAGTTTCATCATTTAAAATTTCACCATCTTTTACCATTCCGCAATGTCCGTGTGATGTGTATTCACAAAGGCATACATCAACAATACAATATATTTCAGGATAATTTTCTTTAATATACTTAACTGCTCTTTGAGTTACCCCATTATCAGAATAAGCTTGAGTTGCTAATTCATCTTTCTGTTCAGGTTTTGGAATTCCAAAAAGCATTACACCTGTTATTTTGCTTTCTCTAACTTTATCCAAAATTTCAGATAATCTGTCTATTGAATATTGATAAACATTTGGCATTGAATTTACTGGTGCTTTTATGTTTTCACCATCTATTACAAAAATCGGATAAATAAAATCTTTTACACTAAGTCTGGTTTCTCTTACAAGTTCTCTAATTATTTCATTTTGTCTTAGTCGTCTTAATCTTTTCATTTTTAGTCCTTATTAAAATCTTTTTCTATACAATCAATTATGCCTTCTATATTGTATTTTTCTGCAATTAAAATTTGACCTACATCGTAGTTTTTTAAAGCGTCGGCACATCTTTTGCCAATACAAACAAGCTTGATATTTTTATTAAAATCCTCGTAAAAGTTTTTAAAAAAACTATTTACTCCGTTTGCACTTCCAAACACTAAATAATCTACATCAAAATATTCTTTCTTTAAAGTTGAAATGATATTTTTTTTCAGTTGATTTTCTTGTAACGCATAAATTTTATAATCTGTGTAAGTATAATTGTTTTTTTCTAAGGCATTTATTAAGTCATCACTTCCATTTTCAGCTCGACAAATGAGAATTTTGTCGTTTGGTTGAAGTTCTTGTAAAATTTCTTGAGCTAAAGTTTGAGAATCATAACGGCTTGGGACAAAATCTGAATATATTCCATATTCTAAAAGTTTTTCAGAAGTACCTGAGCCTATTACAGCAAATTTTATATTAGATAATAATCTTATATCTATTTTTTCTTTTTTTAATTTTAAGAAAAATTGTTCAATACCGTTTTGGCTTGTAAAAACTATCCAAGTATAGTCTTTTAAATTCGGTAAAGGATTAGTTGTTGCGACAACATCTAAAAAACTTAAATCAACGATTTTACCATTTGTATTTGAAATTTTTGAACTTAATTTTTGAGTAAAACTTTCTGTCCCTACAACACCGATTTTTAAACCTTTAAAATCTTTTTTATTTTCTGATTGTTCGTAAAACCATTCTTTCAAATTCAGATTTACGCAATCACCAATAACAATTATAATTGGAGCATTTATCTTTTGTTGTGCAATCTTTGAGAGTATATTTTTTATATTCCCTTTTATAACTTTTTGTTCTGTACAGCAACCTTTAGAAATAATTGCACAAGGCATATCTTCATTCATGCCAGCATTTAAAAAATTATTTATAATTTCTTCTATATGGTGATACCCCATTAAAAATACAATTGTACCGCCCAGTTTAGTTAAAGCTTCGTAATCTATTTGTGTAGCATTTTCAGTTTTATTTTTGTCGATAGTAGAACCTGTTAAAACAGTTACGCTTCTGCTAATTTGTCGATGAGTAACAGGAATTCCGGCAGAAGCTGGCACTGCAATTGCTGAAGAAATTCCAGGAATAACTTCATAATAAATATTTTCTTGCTCTAAAATCTGTGCTTCTTCTGAACCTCTACCAAAAACGTAAGGATCTCCACCTTTTAATCTTGCTACGGTTTTACCTTGTTTTGCTTTTTCAATTAGTAAAGCGTTAATCGTATCTTGTGGCATAGATTTTTGTTGATATCTTTTACCGACGTGTATTTTTTCAACTTTATCTGAAAGATTATTTATCAAGTGTTCATCAACCAGAGAATCATATAAAACAACATCAGACTCTAATAATCTTTTTAGACCCCTTATTGTTATTAAATCAGCTGCGCCGCAACCTGCACCAATTAGAAAAACTTTACCTGCCATTATTTTATTCCCTATGATTTTATTTGAGATACAATTTGAGGAATTTGAGTGAAAACTTTTGAATATTCCCCTATTATTTTAGTTTCTTTACCTCTATACATTATAAAAAGTTCTACTTGATTATCTTTAACGATACTACAATATACAGCATTAACTTCACTACAGCTAACTTGTAGAGATTTTAAAACTTCTCTTTCCATTTTGTATTGCAAAAATGTTTGTTCATCATTTATTTGTTGAAGCTGATTTAAATATTCAAAATCATTTCTGGATTCAACTGCAATAATCCCTTGGCAAGCTGCCGGAAGAAAAGATTCAATATCAAAAATTTTTATATCAAATTCTTCAGTTGGAAGTTTTAATCTGTCTAAGCCTGCTTTTGCTAAAACTATTGCGTCATATTCTCCATTTGATAATTTCTTCAATCTTGTATCTATATTTCCTCTAATCATTTTTACTTCAACATTAGGAAAATATTTTTTTATATAAAAATCTCTTCTTGGACTACTTGTTCCAACTATTGATATGGTTTTTAAATTTTTTCTGGAAATCAACACATCCATAGCATCAGCTCGTTTTGGAGTACAAATAATTTCTAAACCTTCTCTCAATTCGGAAGGTAAATCTTTCGCACTGTGAACTGCAATATCAATTTGTTTATTAAATAAAGCTTCTTCAAATTCATTAATAAATAGCCCTTTATCACCAATTTCACTAAGTGGTTTATCCAGAATTTTGTCACCTTTAGTGTGGATTATAACAATTTCTGTTTGCAAATTTGGAAATTCTTGCTTTAAAGCGTTTTCAACAATTTTTGTTTGAGCTATTGCTAATTTACTGCCTCTTGTGCCTATTTTAATTTTTTCCATTTAATACCCGTTCCGTTATTTTATTAATTGGCTTTCATTAACCTCAATAATTAAACTTTGCATTTTTTCTTGTAACTCATTATAACTTATTTTAAAATCTTTAGTTTGGCAATATTCTAAAAGGTTATGAATAATTTGTGCTCTAATTTTTTGTGTGGGAACTTTGTGTTTTAATTCTTCTCTCAATATTCCTAAAATCTCTACAACTTGACCAATATTTTCAGGTAAATCTTGTTCAATAGTATTTTTCACAAAAGCTGCTATATCAGGAGCTTTTCCACTTGTAGAACAACCTATTACCAAAGATTCCTTTTTTACAAGTGCAGGAAATAAAAATGTGCAATTTTCTATATCATCAACAGAATTTATCGGAATATTTTGATTTTTGCAAATTTGAGCAACTTGTTGATTTGTAGAACTGTTATTAGTTGCAGAAATTACTAAAAAAACATTTTTAATATCTTCAATTTCAAAATTTCTATTTTTTAGAATTAAATTAGAATTATCATTACTTAAACTTTGAATTTCAGAACAAATATCTGGAGCTATTACCGTAATCTCAGCTTCAAATGGTAAAAGTTTTGTTACTTTTCGGTATGCAACTTTTCCACCGCCAATTACAATTATTTTTTTATCTTTTAAATCTACAAACATTGGGAAATATGCCATTATCTAACTATACTCCCTTCTTCTTCTTTAATAACATTAACAACATTAGCGAAAGATTCTGCATCAAGTTTATCTTTTAAATAGTATATGAATTTTTCTAACGAAAAATCTTTATATTTTTCACTTTCTATTTTGATTTTTTCAGAAGCATTGTGATATGTAATATTCTTATAAATTTTTTGTAATTCCTGCTCTAATATATCATAAGCATTTTCAATTGCTTCTTCTTTCTTTTGGTTGTTATTTTTTACTAAATTTTCAAAATAATCAATAGTTATAAGATTGCAATTTTCTAATTTACCGATTTCTCTGTCTATATCGTAAGGTGATGCTAAATCAATAAAAAGCATTTCTTTATTAGGCAAAATATTTTTTATTGCATCATCATAGTTTATTGTATAATGCGGGCTTTTGGTAGCAGAAACAACTATATCAACTTCTTTTAAATATAAAAATCGGTTTAAATAATTAATAATTTCAACACCATCATTACAATTCAAACAATTCCTGTGAGTTCTTTTTGTCGCATAAATCTTAGCATTGAAACTTTTGTTTAAAAGGTTATTGATAATTGCAGAACCTGTTTTTCCACTTCCGCCAATTATCATTATATTTGGATTAGAAATCTCTTTATTATGTACAAAACTTTTAATTTCATTACAAGCTAATGTAGCATAAGAGATAGCGGATTTAGAAATCTCGGTTTGAGTCTTAATTTTTTTAGCACAAGATAATGCACTTAAAAATGATGTGTTTAACTCATATCCCGTTCTTTTTTTATGTAAAGCCTCAAGAAATGTTTGTTTAACTTGCGCTAATATCTCGTTTTCTCCAACAATCATCGAATCTAAGCCACAAGTAACTTTAAACAAATGTTCAATTGCACTTTTATCTTCATAATATCTTGCGTATTTTCTAATTTCACTTATAGTTAAGTTTGTTTTTTCTGATAATAAGTTTTCTAACACAGAGAAAATTTTCTTGCCAAATTCTACATAAATTTCTGTACGATTACAAGTTGCCAAAATTATACATTTTATCTCATCTGAAAATGTATTTAAATCATTGATAAATTTTTCTTTTTCATCTTCTGTAAAAGCAAATTTATTTCTAATTTCTTCCGGAGCAGTTTTGAAACTTATACTAATACATTTCAAATGGCATACTCCTTCACAATCTCCATAAATTTATCTTTGTTAGCGTTAATCCAGTTTTCAAAAGTTAAATTTTTACTTTGAACATCTTTTCCAATTGCTCTAAACATTTCAGGTATGCTATTTGCAGGAATTGTTCCAAGAACTTCTCCAAAATGTTCTTCTCCTTGAATTTCGCTTCCGTTAAAGAATAAATCAAAAGCATCAGTTAAAACTCCATCGACTTTCTTCTTACCACCTTTAAATCCGATAGTTGCAGTTTGATGCGCTGCACAAGAAGATGGACAACCTGAAATACAAAGTCTTGGTAAAACTCCATCTGCAAAATTTTCTTCTTTATCCATTTGTATAATTTTTTGTAAAAGTCCGCTTGAATCAGATAGACCTTGTTGGCAAATTGTAGCACCAACACAACTTACTGATTCTTGTAATTCGGTATTTGCGTTGTCTGAACTGATAATATCAACAACTTTATTTGCTTCATCACCTGTTAAATTAACAATAAACATTTCTTCTTTTGTTGAAATTCTAATTCCTACACCTTCAAGAGTTGAAACTAAATTATACAAATCTTTTAAAGTTTTAATAGAAGGATTTCCAAGTGCCGGGTGATATTTTACAGCGTATAAACCTTCTTGTTTTTGTTCAATTATGTTTCTTGAAGCTTTAGCTATAGAATTATCAGATTTTTTGGTGTTTTCTGAAATTTTAATATCTAAAGTTAAATCTTCAGAATTTTTTATTTCAGAAAGAATTCTATTAAATTCTTCCAGATATTTTTCTTCCCCTATAGTTTTTGGAATATATCTGGTTCTAGCTTTAGCTCTAGTTTCATAATTGCCATATTTCATAAATACTTGAACCATTGTCATGATGTAATATAAGATATCATTTGGCTCAATATCTACTGCTGTTTTAATACCAAATTCAGGATTAACTCCTAAACCTCCAGCTGTGTATAAATCAAATTTTCCGTTTGATTTTGCAACAAATCCCATATCTCTATATGTTGCGTGAACAATATTTTTTTGAGAATTTGAAAATCCAACTTTCAATTTTCTTGGTAATTTTATTTTATCGATTAAATCTATTAAAAATTCAGAAGCTGCTTTAGCATAAGGACTAACGTCAAAATATTCATTTTTATCAACACCAGATAATGGAGAACATAATACGTTTCTAGGATTATCTCCTCCACCCCCAAGTGTAATAATACCAGTGTCAAAAGCTTCTAGCATTAATTGAGGTATAACTTCAGGTTTTAAATTATGAAATTGTACTGATTGGTTAGTTGTAAAATGAACTTTTTCAATATTATATTTTTCAATGCTGTCTATTATAAATTGAAAATTATTCATTTCCAAAATACCGGCAGGTATTCTCAATCTAAGCATACCTGTTTTATGATTACGTTCAGAATATGTTCCAAATCCACCGGATATTGATTTATATTCAGGAATAGTAAGTTCTCCATTGTAAAATTTTTCACAAGTTGCAGCAAAATTTTGGATTTTTTCTCTTACATCTTGTCTGTCAGTGAATTTTTCAGTTTTCATCATAGTAATCATTTGTTTTCTCCATTTTTGTTTATTATTACATTTTAACCCAAAATTACGATTTATATATTAAATATTTCTAAAGATTTATAATTAAGAATTTTTTAAAGAAATACTTTGACAAATTCTATAATAGAGATTACACTTATATAATAATTTTATTTTTAATATGGAGTTTAGTATGGGTTATAAATTCAATTTTGCAGAAGCTGATAATATATTTGGTAATATTTTTGATAAGTATGATGTTTATGCACCAAAAAGATTTCCAAAGCAAGGAAGATATTCTAATACAGATATAATCAGATATGCAAAAATTAAAACCTTAAGTGAAATTGAATTTAAGCAAAAATCAGATTATTCAGCCAAAGAAGTTTTAACACCTATAAATGAAACGTTGTTTTACTTTACGGAAAATGAATTTAAGGAAAGCTCAGCTCCTCAAAAACCAATTTTATTATTTGCAAGACCTTGTGATATTAATGCAATTCAAATTCAATCAAAAATTTATGAAGAAAACGGAGATTTCCAAGATATTTATTTCTCCCGTATAAATAAAAATTTGAAGTTTGTATTAATGGATTGTAATGATGGAGATGATACTTGTTTTTGTGTAAGTATGAATTCAAATTCAACAGAAAATTGGTCAATTGCATTTAAACAGACAGAAAATGAATATTTATTAGAAGTTAAAGATTCTGATTTTATACAATATTTTCAAAATTGTGAACAGACAGATTTTACACCTCAATTCGTTCAAAAAAATTCTATAACTGTACAAATTCCTGAAATTCCAAATAAGGAAGTTTTGAACAAATTAAAAGAACACAGTTTTTGGTCAGAATATGATAAAAGATGTATTTCTTGTGGCAGTTGTACAATTTCTTGTCCAACTTGTACCTGTTTTACAACAAGAGACATAATCTATAATGAAAATAAAAATGTTGGTGAAAGAAAAAGAACTTTTGCATCTTGTCAGATAGAAGGATTTGACAAAATGGCAGGACAAAAAGAAATCCGCAATAAAGCTTCAGAACGAATGCGTTATAAAGTTTTGCACAAATTTCATGACTATAAAGAAAGATTTCATACTCAGCATATGTGCGTAGGTTGTGGAAGATGTATGGATCGTTGTCCGGAAGCTATTTCAATTGTTTCAACCTTAGAAAAAATGAATATAGCACTAAATGAAATTATGAACACAAATATTCAGGAGTAATTTATGACACAGCAAACAAAAAATCCTATGGTCCCAACTGCCTGTAAGATTTTATCAGTAATTCAAGAAACAGATATAGAATGGACATTCCGAGTAGAAAGCAGTTTCCAAGCAAATCATGGTCAGTTTATGCAACTGTCAATCCCTAAAATTGGAGAAGCTCCAATATCTATTTCCGAAATTGGAAAAGATTATATGGATTTTACATTGAGAGCTGTGGGAAAAGTTACAAATGAAATTTTTGAAAAACAAG
Source organism: uncultured bacterium (assembly GCA_905215335.1). GTDB lineage: Bacteria > Cyanobacteriota > Vampirovibrionia > Gastranaerophilales > Gastranaerophilaceae > Zag111. The sequence goes on from CAJMPQ010000001.1 coordinate 313,787, forward strand.
TTGGTGATTTTTTATTTTTAAGAGGACCATACGGTAATGGTTGGCCTGTTGAAAAATTGAAAAATAAACATCTTGTTTTTATTACAGGCGGAACCGGTCTTGCTCCTGTAAGATCTTTGTTAAACCAATTTTATAATGATATGAATTCAGTAAAATCGATTACTTTAATTTCAGGGTTTAAAAACAAAGAAAGTATTTTATTTAAGGATGAACTCCACAAATGGAAAGATAAATTTAGAACCTTTTATACATTAGATAATGATAATATCGAAGGTTGGAATAGCGGGTTGGTTACAAATTTTGTTAAAGAAGTTGATTTTAATTCCTTTAATAATGATTATGCGGTTATAGTTGTCGGCCCACCTATTATGATGAAGTTTACAGGGTTAGAACTTAAAAAGAATAATGTTCCTGATGAAAATATTTGGATGAGTTTTGAAAGAAAAATGTCATGTGCTGTTGGAAAATGCGGGCATTGTAGAATTGATGAAACATATATTTGTTTGGATGGACCAGTTTTCCCATATTCAGTTGCAAAGAATTTAGTTGATTAATACACAAGGATTTTTGGATTTATGAATAAAGATATTGATATAAAAAAATTAAGAATAAATTGTTATCGACAATCAAAAGAAGCTGGAAAATTCATGTTACAAATGAGAGTTCCTGGTGGTTTTATTGATTCAAAATACTTAAGTATAATTCAACATATTGCTCAAACTTATGGCGATGGAAATTTTCATTTTGGAACAAGGCAAACTTTTGATATAACAGGCATTCCTTATGAAAATATTTCTGAAGTAAATAAATATCTTGAAACATACATTAAAGAAGTAGAAACAGAGCTTTGTGATGTTAATATGAATACTATCGCAGGAGAAGAAGCTCATTGGGATGAACAAAGCGGATACCCAACAATTGGAGCAAGAAATATTACTGCTTGTATTGGTAATTACCATTGTATTTGTGGGAATATTAATACTTTTGAACTTGCAAGAAAGATTGAATCAATAATTTTCCCAAGCCATTATCATATAAAAATCAATATATCAGGTTGTCCAAATGATTGTAATAAAGCTCATATGTGTGATTTTGGGATAATTGGTGTTGCTAGAATGGAATACCATCCGGAACGTTGCATTACTTGTGGAGCTTGCGTAAAGGCTTGCGAAAAAGGTGCAACAAGAGTTTTAAGCTTAAATGAAAACCTTGGGAGAGTAGAAAAAGATGCTTGTTGCTGTGTAGGATGCGGAGAATGCGTAAGAGCATGCCCAACAAGTGCTTGGACCAGAAGAGAAACACCTTTTTATAGAGTAATTATTGGTGGTAGAACAGGTAGACAAACTCCTCGAGCAGGTAAAATGTTTTTAAATTGGGCAACAGAAGATGTTATTTTAAATGTTTTGAAAAATTGGCAAAAATTTTCAGCTTATGTTATGGATAACAAACCTGAATATCTGCACGGGGGTCATTTGATTGATAGAGCAGGTTATAAAAAATTCAAAGAAATAATGTTAGATGGTGTTGAATTAAATCCTGAATGTTTGGTTGCCGAAAATATTTTCTGGAATGAAACTGAATATCGTTCAAACTTTAATGTTAAACCATTAAATACTCATAAATAAAAATTCTTACAAATGATATACCATATTAAAAGAATAGAATTTTGAGAATAAATATCAAAATTCTATTCTTCGTATTACAAGTTTAATTATATATTTATTCTAACAATCTTTTTTAGGAAACAATTTCTGTTTTAAATATTTAGCACAAGGTTGTTCAATAAAATGATATGTAATAATACCAAGAAGAAATATACTTAAAAATGCATAAAACACATGCAAATAAGGATGTAAATGTATAAATTGAATATTATTTTTCCATACTGTGCCCATTAAAATTTTTATAATAATTTTATGTGTCATATAAAAAGAATACGTATAAACACCTAACTTACTCCATATATCTTTATTCAAAAACTGAGATATAAAACCTTTATTAATTAAAAATAATAAACTACATATAACAAAAGCTACAATGAACATCATATCTTCTTGTTCTTTTGCATATCTAAAGAAGAAATTATTTATAATGAAAAATACACACATTCCTTCAATAATGGTAATTCCTATTTTCTCCTTTAATGTAGGAATAAAATTTTTAATTTTTTCTAAATTATTTTTATACCAATCGCCAATAAAATACCCTAAAAATATGCCTCCAATACCTCTCAACGTTCCCACTTTTAAAAACGTATAGAAATATTGACTTGGAGAATTGATTTTACCACCTTTTGCTTGTATTAAAATGCTATAACAACAAAAAATTGCAAATGCCATTATAAGCTTTATATATTTTTTATCAAAATTTTTGAAAGAATAAAACAAAAATAACAAAATCCAAAACATAGTTGAGGCATACCAAAATACATCAATCGCTACTCCATTATAATTAAGTCCTATGCCTCCTAACATTAATAAATTAAGAATATTACTATATAAATTAAAATTTACAATACCAAAAAGTGACACTATAAATAATAAACCAGTTCCCCAATATAACACAGGTAATAATCTAATACATTTTTTCTTTATAAAATCAGAATATGATTTTTGAGTATTTAAGGTAATTGCAAAAAATATTCCGGAAAGCATAAAAAATAAATCTACAGCTTTTTGACCATTAGAAGTCATATTTCGTAAATGAGTGTAAATACTTATATCAGAAATATATTTTACTAAAAAGCCATAAAAATGTAATATTATAATAGCTAAACATCCAATTACCCTTAAAAATTCTATATTCTTGATTTTATTTTGCATAGTTAACCTTATTTTCCTCCCTTTTTAGAATCAATATTTTGCTTCCAAGATATTAGTTGTTGAACCAAGCTAGATGAACGGAGCTTTGAATACATAATATTTTCAGTTTCAATCTTATTAAATAATATAAATCTTAAAGCATCTTTAATCGTAATTATAGGAGCCCATTCATCACTAAAAACATTCGATTGAAATCGTCGGGAAATTCCACTTATTAGTTTTGCCGTATCCTCATCTACAGAAGTTGTAACAAATTTAATATAATAATCCATTACAGATTGATTTTCTTCACAAAAATATTTGAAATCATTAGAACAAACTAGATATGTAAATTCTTTTGTGAATTCAATTATTCCTTGTACATATTTATCATATTCCCACTCAGTAAATACTTGTTCATCTATTTTTTCTAATATTGGCTGCCATAAATCATCTTTTTGTTGATAACCGAGGGTTTGTCCATGCGGAGCTCTGACAAAAGACTCCAATATATAACCATACCCGCCTTTTTTCAACGCATAAAAATAACAAAAATCCATAAATTCCGAATTATGGCAAAATGGTGTTGATGCTAAATAAAACGAAACAGGCTTTTCTTTCACAAAATCTTTAATAATATTTCCCATACTACTGTTTGTAAGACCTGAACCATCGATATCGACAAATCCAAATTTTTTATCCCAATATTCACCTATTTCTTGTTTCAAATAGTTTAACGCATTATTTCTATTTTCCTTATTTTTCTCTGAAATTAAATTCATAAAAGAATTATCTTTATTAAACAACGAAAATATTTCTTTTTTTTGTTCGGCATTAAAACATTTATACTTTCTAAACTTTATCGGTAATAGCGACAAAATTTCGTCTTCAGACAACCCACTTGCTATAGAAACTTCAGAAACATTATTTCCAATACAGGATTGAATAAAAGTTTGCTTATGACTATCATCAAAATTTTCTATTCCTGAATTTTTCCATGCTTTTCTTGAACCATAAATATAACTTGTAGAAATATCTAAATTCTTAATTTTAATAATTTCATCTGCCATTAATTTTGGGATATAACCATCCCTAGCAATAAAAAATAAATGCTTAATCCCTCTTTTTACAGACTGATTTAAAACCCAAGAAATATATGGATATAATATTCCTGCAGCCAATGATGCTCCTAATTGTCCTTTTTTATTTGTCGGAAATTTATTCAATCGAACATTTTTTGCACATCCAATTGTTAATTGGACATAAGGATTTTTATTTTCTATTTTTAACAATCGCTTTTCATACGTTTTTAAATCAACATATTTATATAAAACCGCATTTATACCTAATGCTTTGGCTGGTTTTATATCTACTTTTGAATTGTCACCAACATGCTGCCATTGATTATACTCTATATTTTCTTTTTCTTTTACATATTTAAAAGCTTCGCCAGAAGATTTCATACAACCAGTTTCTGAAGATAAATATAATTTTATATTATCAAATATTGGATCAATCTTTTGTAGCATTCTATTTACAACATTTATAGGTAAATACATATCAGAAATAAGAATAACTTTTTTACCTGAATTATATAATTCTTTTACTTTTTCAATGTTTGCTGTAATAGGAACACAATTAGATATCTCAATGTCAATTTCTAATTGTTTTAACAATTCAGTTTGACTTTCCGTAAGTAAAAAAGTTTCTTGAATATGTCTATAAACAGCATCAAAAGAAACTTCACCTAAATCTTTTTGTGTATGTTTTAATCTTCTTTGATAATATATAGCATTTGTTCTATAGTTAACAAAATTAGCTTTTAAATCCTTAGGAAAATCTTTAAATTTTTCATCATTGTTAATTACCCTTTGCATTAATACAAAAATGCCAACAGGTTTAGCAACTTTACGAGTAATAAGGGTATCAAATACGTCAAACGAGTATAACTTTATATCAGTATCCTTATGTTGTACCATAAATTAATTTCCATTCATTATTTCTTCCAATTTATCAACAATTCTTTCAGCAGCATGTCCATCATCCATGCAACCTTTACTGTCTAAAAAGGCTTGACATTTATCTTCAAAACCTTCTGTTTCAAAGTTTAAAATATTATGAATCAATTGTTCATTATTTTCTGCAATAGGATAAGGTAGAGTATTTAATGGATAATAAAAACCTCTTTCAGTATTATAATCACCAATATCTGTAGCAAAAATAAATCCTGGTTTTTTAGTCAATAAATAATCACATATCCAACTTGAATAATCTGTAATTCCAACATCAGCAATTAACATAATATCTTGAATATCATTGTAATTAGAACAATTTATTACAAAATCTGGGAAACTTTTTTCTAATTCATTAGATAATTTTTTTAATCTACTATGTAATCTTGTTAAAATAACCCATTCGCCACCAAATTTTTCAGATAAAACCTTACGAAGATTTAAATAATCTATATCGTAATGAGATAATTCCTTATCATCTCTAAATGTTGGAGCATACAATGCAATTTTTGTTCCTTTGGAAATGTTAAATAATGAATATAACTTCTCTTTAATTTCAACAATTTTTGGATCGTTAGGATCTTTTAAAAGAATATCATTACGAGCATGACCATATTTCAAAATTTCAGAATTTGCCCAAAAAGTATCTTTGAATAAGTTATCTTCAAATTCACTATTTGAAAGACAATAATTTGTAATTTTAGCATCTTTTCTTGCTAGTTTACACCATTTTTTATTACTTTTTACATCAAATCGTTTTAAACCTATAGAACCATGCCAAGTTTGAAAAAAGACTTGTGAAGCTTTTTTAAATGCTTTATAAAATGTTAATGATACTGAATTAGAAACCCAAACTTTGGATGAAGCTACTTCTGTAAAATATTCAGAAGTATATGGTAAAACACACTTTATAGATTCCGGAACGTTCTCCATTTGAGATTGTCTTTTTACAAGCCACACAATTTCCCATGGCAAATTTCTGCGAAGTATTTCTTCTGTAATTGCTTTAGGGTTACATGTATACTCCCCATTAAATGTTGAAAAGAATATTTTATTATTATCAACTTTACAATTTTGCATATAAATTGTTCTTACAATTTTGGATAATATCTCATCTGCAATTTTAAATGGGTTCTTAAATAATTTTTGAAATAAATTTCCGGCTAAAACTTTTTCTAAAACTCTATTCATTTACACTTCCTTTATTTATTGTTATTAAAACTCTTCCCTTAATTTGACTGCGATTTTCTTTAAAAAGATTAAATGCAAGTGGCGCATCGTCCATATCAAAAATCTTATAAAACATTTCCTTATCATATTTTAATTTTCCATTAGAAAAATATTCATCTGTCATCACCCATTCTTTGCCTGGGAATGGTGCTGAATATGACATCCAAGAACCGGTTAAATAAAATTCTTTTCTATTTATTTGTTCCCATTCTTTTACGCTAAAAGTAATGTCTTTTGTTGGAGTTCCAACAAGACACACTCTAGATTTTTTACCTGCAAGAGTAAAAGCATATTTTATAGTTACACCAGAACCGGCGGTTTCAAATACATAATTAAAACCTTCATTTTCTATTGCCTCTTGAGCCTTTTCCATAAAATCAGAATCTAAAGTAGAAATTACTTCATCAGCACCAAGTTTTTTAGCTAGCTCTAAATGTTTTTTATCTCGGCCAAAAACTATAACTTTTTTAGCACCAAGAATTTTAACCCATTGCATAACAAACAAACCAATAGTTCCACCACCAATAACTGCGACATTACCACCAGCCTTATAATTATTTTGAAATAATGCATGCAAACCGACTGTAGCTGGTTCAAATAATGCTCCTTGTTCAAAAGATACAGATTTGGATATTTTTATAACATTTTCTTTTGGAACAACTATAAATTCTGCCATTCCACCCTGTTGTCTGGATCCGATAAAACTATATTTTGAACATAAAGAATAATTACCATTCTTACAATCCTCACATTGCATACAAGGAATCAAAGGCGCAACGGTAACCTTATCTCCAATTTCAAACCCTGAAACATCTTGAGCAATTTCTTCAATAATACCACTGAATTCATGCCCTAAAATTATCGGATATTTATGAGCTTTATTTTCTATTGCTCGAGGAATATCACTTCCACAAATTCCACAAGCACACACTCTTATTTTTATATGATTTGGTTTTAATTGAGGAGTATCTACATCTTCTACTTTTACTACATTATTCCCATAACAAACAATTGCTTTCATCTACAAAACTCCATTTATTATATATTTATACTTAACAGCATAGTTATAATCATCGATTACTGAAATTACCGCATCTTTAACTAATTCTTTTCCTTGCGGTTTTAATATTCCATCTCGAACTTTGTTATACTGTAAAGGCATATATTGATGTAATAAACCCATTGGAATCTTAACGCTATCAATATTTTTAAATAACGTTTGAATTGCTTTCTCAACTTTTTGATTTATGAAATAATATCTACATCTGTCAGAAAAACTAAACTTTCTTGCTAACATTACATCATTTGGATTTCCATGATAATATTTTTTCCAATTCTTATCATTTTTAACCATTTCTTCTTCTAGAACTTCCATAAAATGAGACTGCAACTCTTCATCAGTAATCAAATATTTTTCAATATGAGCAAGTGCAAATAATCCCTCTCTAAGAGCAAATGATAAAGCTGGACCAACTTTTATTATTGCAATTCCATCTTTTACCATTTCTTTTAATTTTGAAGGTGGTTGATAATCAGTTGAATGACCTTCAAAAACAATATCAGGATATTGTTTTAAAATATTACACAAATGTTGTGCTTTCACTCTATCATACAAGTGAATATCATCAACTCCAAATTCAACTCCAGGTTGAACAACTATTGCAATAACATCTTGCCAAGATTTATCCAATCCATATTCTTTAAATTTTTTCTTATAGGCAATAATTGTATTCTCAAAATCTTCAACATCAGTAATACTTAAACCTTCATCTTTAGCGCCAACACCACCAGGAATTGGAACCTCACTACCTATAACAAAAACCGGTTTTATTTCATCTGGATTAATTTTAAGCATCTCTTTGTATGCTTTTTCGCATTCTTTAAATAGAATAACTCCACGCTCAGCAATGACATCATAAGATAATTTTTCATTCTCATCATCATCACCTAATCTCATACTTGTATCAAGATGGATTTTTTTATATCCGGCAAATACACATAATTTAACCAGTTTTTTTGCATTTTCCATAGCTTCTTTAGCTGGTAAATCTGCCCAAGGCAATGGCCCCATATGGTCTCCGCCTAATATAATTTTCTTTTTATCAAAACCTATTTTATCAGCAATTTGATATGTATAATTTTTAAAATCCATTGGTGTCATGCCTGTATAACCACCATTTTGATTTACCTGATTTGATGTTGCTTCAATCAAAACTAAATCATCAAATCTTCTTGATTGCTCTAAAATTGCTTCAATAACAATTTTATTTGAACAACAAAATGAAGGAATCCCTGAGTGTATTCCTAATCTTCTTTTTTCGATAATATTAAAAAGTACATTTTTCAAAATTATTTATCCCCTTCAAAATTGTAATCTATTAAATATTCCAAAATTTCCAAATCATTTGGGTATGTTATTTTTAAGTTCAAAGTATTTAATGTACAAATTTTCATTTTTACATTATGCGCAAGTGCAATAGCACCGGCAGAAGTCATTCGATCAAGTTCTTCTTTTGAAGAATTTTTGTAAATATCATAAATTGTTTTAAATAAAAATCCCTCTGGAGAAGCGCCTGAAACAATCTCTTGACGTGGAATTACTTCAACCAACATGTCATTTTCATCTATACGGTAACAAGTATCATATTGTCTTTGTCCTAATGTAGCTCCGCCATATTCTTTTACAGCTTCAATAAGTTCTGATATACCTTGCTTATCAACATATGGATGCGTTGTATCAATCATCATTACAATATCATCATCTGCAGCAATTTCTTTTGCCTTCTCCAGACCATTTAATACAGATTCCGAACGAGTACTTCCACCGCCAACAATACCATAGACTTTTTTTACACCCAATTCAACACAACTTTTTTGTGTATAATCAATCCAATCTTTATGCACAACAATAATAATATGATCTATACTTGTTAAATCGTCCAAACCCTTTAAAATATATGAAAAAATTGGTTTATCTTTAATTTTAACAAACTGTTTAGGTATAGGAGCTCCACACCTAATTCCACTTCCACCCATCATTAATAATGCAATATTAGCCATAGTTATTCTTCACTTTCTTTAATTTTATTTATTAGTACCAATTGCTCATCAGTTAAATCATCATAAGATTTATGTAAAAGCTTTATTTTTTTTGGATATGACATATAATTGCCATAAATATTTTCCAAAAATATTTTTGGATTATTAACTGTTAAAAATTTTGATCCCTCAAATTCTATTTCCTGTAAAGGTAAAACTATTTCTTTATCTAAAAACCAATTTTTTATTCTGTGGAAAAATTCTATTCCATATACAAAACAACTTTCATTTAAAGCTTGATTTGAATTTTTTGACAGAATTTGTTCTTGCATTATATCTTTTAGTAATGAATTTAAATCTTCATCCGACATATCATTACTAATTTTTGATTTCAAATTACTTATTATTTTATAAATCTCTTTTGTTTTTCGTTTTTGTGAATTTTTATCTAAATTTTCACCATAAATATCCAAAGGGAAAATATCAACAAATAAATAAGGACACTTTTTATGTTGAACTTTTATATAATATTGACCATTTGTAAGTCTATCTCTTACTAAACCTGCATAAATATCAGGATTTCTCGAAGTTGACTTGAAAGCATCGATAATTTTATTGTAATCATCGCGAAACATAAGAATATCAATATCATCATCCCATGGTATAAAACCTTTATGACGTACTGCACCAAGCAATGTTCCACCATCTAACATGTATTTTAAATTATTATTTTTACATACATAATCAAGTTCTTTTAATAAAGCTAAATTTGCCAATTGAATATCTCTAAGCAAACCTGTAGCTTTAGGAATTTGAGTAATATCAATATTATTCTTTTTATACTGATAAAATACATTATCTTTTCGTAGTTGAGCAGCCTCTTTTTTAGGTATTTTTATTTTTATCCCTAAAACATTGATTAAATTTCTAGTTTCCGAATAATCTATAAATTTTACTAGTGTAATAAAGTTAAATAATTGAAATTTATTTTGATATTTACCGATATATTTAGTTAGGATAAACCCAATATTTTTCTTTGTATGATAATTTAATCTTTCTGGTAAAATTATATTTTTCTCTTTACAAAAAGTTTGTAAATCTGAATATGCAGTTGTTAAATCTTTTTTCTTTTTCCCAGTTGGATCTTTATATTTCATAAGAGAATTCTTATGTTCCACATAATGATATTCAGTGCTTGGAGTAGAAACAACTTTATTAGAATAATAAAGAGCTTTTATAGCAAACATTACATCTTCATAAATTTGCCCTTCATTAAATCTTATATCATTATTTTTAATTAAATCTGCTTTATAAATTTTATTCCAAGCATAGAAAAAGAATTTTTTATTATCACCACAAAGTTTAATTTTATCTTGAATGGTGTCAACTAATTGTTCATTTAAATATCTAACATTATATCTATTATAATTTTTTTTATGCTTTAAAATACTTGCTACTGCAATATCAGCATTATTCTTTATTGCAGTATCATAAAGAGTTTCAAAATAATTTAAATCAACATAATCATCACTATCTACAAAACCAATATAATCACCTGTTGCTTTTTGAATACCAACATTTCTTGCAACAGCGACTCCTTCATTAGGTTTATCAATAATTTTGACTCTTGCATCTTTTTCAAAATTTCTAAGAACATTTAAAGAATTATCAGTAGAACCATCATTCACACAGATAATTTCAAGATCCTTTAAAGTTTGATTAACCAAACTTTCCAAACATCTTGAAAGATAATTCTCTCCATTATAAACAGGAACAATTACTGATATTCTTACCAACTAAAACTCTCCTTTTAGTTCTTAATTCCATTAAATATTGAACCTAAGACTTGAAGACACTAGATTATCTGTTATATTATCTATTTATTAAATGTCCACAGTTTAAAACATAGTTAAAATTCTTAATTCACAATTAAAGGATATCATTAAAACAAATAAAAACAAATTATATGTATATAAATCATTAATATTTATTTATAATTCAATATACAGCTATTTTTACATTTGACTCAAATTACAATCTGAATTTCCAAAAGAAAACTAACACAAAAAGCAAAAAAAAATAAAATTATTTATTTTTTTTATAGAAATAATACAACAATAATATTTGTATAATGATAAGTGTTACCCAATCACTAAAATGAAGACAACATCGTATAAATTTTGTTATAGAATTATACCCTATGTGATCGGTTAAAGTACAATACGCATTAAATACAACATTATACAATATTATAATAAAAACTGTAAGAAAAATTCCAAAAATAATACTAAGTATTATTCTATAAAACATTTTTAGATTTAAAATTTTGTAGAATGTAAATGCTGTGATAAATATTGCGCAATAATAAAACATATTTTAATTATATATATAATTCACAATAACGCACCTCCATTGACATTTGATCGCTTTCTAATAAGGGCGCACAATAAAATGGGGTGTAGCGCTCAAGAAACAGGAAAATTAAATCCATACTTTACAATTGTAAAATGTAGATATAAACTGAAATAAATTAGGAGAAATTGAATCTGTGAAGAAATTCGATTTTTATTTTTATCTAAATCTTTTCAATATTCTACTAGTTATATTTATGTTTGAAATGTTTCTAGTTTTTTTTATAACTTGTTGTATATCACAAAACTGGATACTTCCAATTTGCTTTATTTTACTATACTTACTCGTGAAAGTCTTTATTCTATACTTATTATTTGTTACATTCGTAAAAGTTTTCCCTAATTCAGAATTGAATAGTGTGACAGGTGAATTAAAAACAAGCCCAATTCTTAGAAAAAATTCAATATTATTGGCGTTTGGTTATGATGCACTTATAATGTTATGTTTTGCATTGCATGATATTATAGAATATCGTTTTGAATGGGCATCTCTTCTTGCGTATGAAATAATAACATTAGGTGGGGTATGGATGTTTTACGTGGCATTATTTACTATCTGGAAATTTCAAGATAAATTAAAACCATAAGTATAAGGATTCATGTATATGAAAAAAACAGATTTATATTTATATTTAAATATATTGAATATAGTTTTTGCATTCTATGTAGTAGCCATGGCGTTTATTTTGTTTATAACTCTTACTATGGCACCCAATATGATTATACCAGTCTGTATATTTTTAATCTGCATAATTATAAAATTTTTGTTTTTACTCATACTATTTAGAATTTATGAAAAAATTTTTCCGCATTCAATATTGAATAAAGTACAAAAAAAATTAAAAACGAATAAAAATTTCAGAAAATCAGTAGTATTATTAGCTTTTTACTATGATGCAGTTATTATATTTTTCTTTTCTTTTCCGTTATTAAAAGAGGCACATTGGGGGAGTTTATTATTTTTTCCAATATTATGGGAGATAATAACATTTGGTGGTATATGTATGTTTTATATAGCATTATTTACTATCTGGAAATTTCAAGACAAATTAAAACCATAAACATAATAGGAAAAAAGTATTTAAGAATATATAAGTTCTTTATTAGTGTACATTAGTTAGTAATATCCTTTTTCTCGGGAAAACGAAAGTCTAACAAATATCCAATTAGGCTAAAAAACATACACTACAAAAGCTTTTAGAAAAGGACTCTTTTTATTTACCAAAAGAGAATTTGAGCTTAAAAAAATGAAATTCTCTTAAAATCAAATACCGAAAATTCTCTAAAAACTCCTAAAGCCTGTACTGTGCGGGAATTTTTGCACTAAAAAAGAGGCCTCTTATGCCTCCTATTTATAAATACTGGAGACGGTGGGAGTCGAACCCACGTCCAAAATGGATCAAAATAAATATCTACGTGTGTAGCCACTTATTCGCTCAACTGATCCCGGGAAGTAACTAAACCGTTAAATCAGTCCTAGGTTTTATTTAAAGGAAACTCTAAACCTTCGATAGTTGTCTTGATGTTGTTACTATCATTACAACACTGCGTCTTGCATAATTGACCTATAAATCCGGCAAGCTGGGACTTATAAGTAGCTATTCATCAAAGAACTATGCAGCTAAAGCATAAGCAGCTCTAGAGAAGTCAGCTTTGATTACATTATTTTCTTTAGCATTTAATTTAATTTGCTCGTTGATTACCGAGAACAGCGCTCGGACACGCAACCTATTTTCACCAAACATCCTGTCAAATCCAAAACGTCCCCATGAATGTTCTCTTTTGGTGTTGTGAATGTACTATTGTAATTCGTATTATAAACTTATTGTTTTGAGATTTCAAGGTACTCCAAAAAAATAATGTAACAAAATATTAAGTAATAAATATTGAGAAATTAAAGAAAAGCAAAAGAAA
>CAJMPQ010000002.1 GCA_905215335.1 uncultured bacterium
ACGAGTTATCAGAAACTGCGTTTCCGAACCTTCCTTGAATATTTAGTTAATATTATTTTAATTATCCATAACATATTTTATGTAAATTCTATATGAAAAATATTATTATAGTGCTATAATCATTCTATGAGTGAAAATCAAAAAATGAGTTTTACTACTCAAAACCGTTTAATTATTTTTGGATTGATTTTAAGTACTTTGCTAATTATGGCAATTGCTGTTTTTGCAACTGTTAATATCCAAAAAAATCTTAATGAAAGCTATCAAAATTTTGGTCAGGTAATTTCTAAAATTCTAGCAATTGAAAGTGTTGAGATTACTAAAGATGCTTCTAAAAAAGAAACTTTTCAAATTCTTAAATCGCATTCTGATTCTATTTTGAAGTCTCATAATGATATTGTTTTTATTGAGTTTAGAGATTCTCACGGTAAATTGATTTATAAAACTGAAAATGAAGCTCATAAAAGTTCAAAACGTCCAAATATTACAGTATCTTCACCAATGGTAAATGTATTGGATAATACTAATCTTGGTTCTGTAACTGTAGGTTTATCAGGTTCTATTGTTGGAAAATTATCTTCAACAACAAGAGCATCAATACTTTTTGTTTTTGTTATTGTGTGGCTAGTGTTTGCTTTTGTAATTTTGATAAATACTTATTTAATTACAAGAGAATTAAGAATTTTACACGATGGTGTTCAAAAGATTTCTACTGGTGAATTTGGATATAAAATTGAAGCCAAAGAAGTTAGTGAAGAAGTTCAACAGTTATTTGATGCATTTAATGATATGTCTACAAGATTAAATATCTATGAAGAACAAAATATTGAACAATTAACTCTCGAAAGAAATAAATTAGAAGCAGTTTTAATGAGTATTGCTAATGGGGTTGTTGTTTGTGATAACAATGATACTGTTGTTTTAATAAATAACCATGCCAAAGAACTTTTAGAACTTGAAGATGATCAATTGTTAAATACTAATATTCAACAATATGTGGATACAGAAGGAGATTATTGCTTCCAAGAAAAAATTGAAGAATATAAACAACTTTCATTAGAGGAAAAATCCTCAAAACCAATTATCTTTAATATAACAATTGATGGTAGAATTTTAAAATCTATTATTTCTCCGATGTTTACAAGAAATAATGATTATGTTGGTTATATTATTGTTTTAATTGATGTGACTCGTGAAATTGAAATGGATCAGATGAAATCTCAATTTATTTCTAATGTATCTCACGAATTAAGAACACCGGTTACTGTATTAAGAAGTTATATTGATACTTTGTATAGCTATGGTGATGAATTTGATGAAGCTACTAAAAAAGAATTTATAGGAACTTTGAATACTGAAATTATACGTTTAAATAGTATGGTTAATGATATATTAGATTTTTCAAGATTAGATTCAAATGCTAAAATTGAAAAGAGTGAAAATGATATTTCTCAGCTTGTGGATGCTTGTGTAAGTCAGGTTCAAGTTTTATTAAAAGAACATAATTTAAAAATCGAAGTTGAAAAAGAAAATGACATACCTGTTTTAATGTTTAATTATGATAGTATAGCAAGAGCTTTGACAAATTATTTATCAAATGCAATCAAATATGCGCCGCAAGATTCAACAATTACAGTTAGATTATATAAAGAACTTGAGAATAATCAGGTTGTGGTTACTGTAAGAGATGAAGGTATTGGTATTGCTCCCGAATTCCAAAAGAAAGTTTTTGAAAGATTTTTCAGAGTGGAAAATAAAACTCATAGTGTTAAGGGAACTGGCTTAGGTTTACATCTTGTTAAAACAACAATTGAAAAACACCACCATGGACATGTTTTTGTAGTGTCTCAACCTAATCACGGTTCAACATTTGGTTTTACTTTACCTATTGATATCACTGAGTTTGAGAGTGAAGAAAGTGACGTTTTATAAGTATGAGTAGCTTAATTAATAATTTAATGTCTCTTATATTAATTTTGTATTATGTATTAGTAGTTTTTCCTATTCAATATCGTTCTCAGCATATTATTGATCAAAATGGTAATTTAATATTTTATCCTTGGAATTTTAAACAAGGTTATGTAGCGACGGAAGAAGATATTGAAAAATCTGTGAAGGCTTTAAGAAAAATTTATTTTTTCAATATTATAGGATTTAATAATGATATAAAAGAAATTTTTGCAAATAGCGAGGTTGTCGATTTGCCATTGCCGAAAAATGTTTTATTTCAAAATCAAGTAAAGCTTTTTAGCTGGTTGAATTTGACAGCTATGCTCTTCATAATTTTAATGGGTATAGTGTTTTGCTGGGAATCTAAGTTTTATGTTGTAATGTTTGCACTTTGCTTGTTACCAAACTTGAGATATATTTTTGCAAAAATAAAACAAAAATGAGGTTGTTGTTTTATGGATAAGTTTGAAATAAGTTTAATAGTTGTGTTTTTTATTGTATTTGCACTGTATCCTATTCGTAAAGGTGGAATATCAGCAGCATATAATGACCCAACGAATCTTACAGTTATGGCTATAACTGCAATTGCCTTGTATATTATTTATTCTCTATATGTAACTTTTTTCAAGAGAAAATAATAATTTAAATTTTAGTCAAATAGAGCGTTAATTTTATCTGTAATATCTTGAGGATCGATTTCATTTGTAATTTTATTTACATCTTGAGCAATTTGATATAATTTAGCGGCTTCAATTTTATCACCTGTAATAGCAATAGAGCGAGCTAAATTAAAATGAGCAAGTGCGTAATTAGGATTATATTCAACAGCTTTTTTGAACATATCAATAGCCATTTGAACGCGTCCTAAATCATCAAGATAAATAACACCTAAATTGTTATAAGCAATTGAATAGCTGTTATCAAATTCAATTGCATATTCATATTCTCTAATAGCTTCATCTGTATCACCTTTTCCCCAGTATAAAAATCCTAGGTTACAATGGATTTTTGCATTTTTAGGGTCAAGATCTAAAGCGTTTCTATAAACAGCTAAAGCATTATCATAATCTTCTTTATCATAAAAAGCGCTACCTAAATTAACATAAATATCTATATCTTCCGGAGTTAATAGGTATGCACTTTGGTATGATGTAATTGCAGCATCCAAATCTTGTTTTACTTCTTGGAAGACAAAACCTAAAGTTTGGTTAACAACACTAGTCCATTCTTTGCTTGGATTTAATGTGATTGCAGTTTGGTAATGAGATACTGCAGAATCAATATCTCCTTTTATATAAAGAATATTTGCTAGATTTGCATGAAATTCTGGCATGTTTGGCATAATTTGAATAAGTTTATTATAAACTTCGATTGCATTATCATAATCACCAATATCTTCATAAGCTTTGCATAAATGACGATATGCAGGAATGTTTAAGCTATCTAACCATATAGCCATTTTATATTCTGTAATTGCATTTTCAAATTGACCTAAAGCAGAATAAATATCTCCTAATAAACAATATAAAGGTACAAATCCTGGAGCTTTATCAACAGCATCGATATAGACGTCAATTGCATTATCCAAACCTTTTGTTTGAATTTGCATATATCCTTTCATTAGGATTGGTAAAAATTTTGCGTAAGATAGAGTTTCTTTAACTTTTTTTATAGCTTCTTTATCAAATGGAAGTGTTAATAAAGACATCATATATTCATAAGATGATTTAATTTTATTTTTAAAAACTCTAAATGATGAAATTTTATATAAATTGTGTAATAAGAAATGTGCGCAAGAGCTCGCAAAAGGTTGATATTTTATAGCTTTTTTAGCATTGATTTCTGCATCAAGAAATCTAGCTTTTTTTGTATAAGTTTCTGCAAGCATATAATAAGCTTGTGCATATTTAGGGTTCTTTTTAATAGCTGTTTCAAAATAGTTAATAGCTTTATCCAAATCACCTTTATGAAATTGAGCTTTACCTATTTTATAATATATTTCGTAAGCATCTATATAAGATTCAAGAGCAATTTGGTATTCTGTAATTGCTTCATCTATGTATTGGCAAGAAGAATAAATATCTAAATGCCAAGCTAAATATAAATCCCCTAATCTCAAATGTAGGTCAGGATTGGTAGGGTCTTTTTGTAATCCAATTTGGCATAATTCTATTGCGGATTTTACATTTCCGATTTTAATTTCTTTTTTTATCTTCTTATCCAGTGTTTTTGTATCGTTCTTAGTATTCATAAAACAGCTCTTTATCAGTATTGTAATTAATATTATATAAAAAAGCAAGTAATTTAATATAAATTAGTGTATAATAATCTTTATTATTAGAGAGGAAGTTATATGGCAGACAACAGAATTTATTTTGTAGATGTTACAAACAGGGATGGGGTACAAACATCAAGATTAGGTTTAGCAAAGTTAGAAAAAACAATTATTAACTTAATGTTGGATGAGATGGGAATTACTCAGTCAGAATTTGGTTTCCCAACAACAAAACACGAATTAAATTATTTGAATGGTAATTTAGAGTTAGTAAAAAGGAAAGCAATAACAACTACAAAATTATCAGGTTGGATGAGAGGTATTGCGGAAGATGTTGAATTATCATTTAAAAATGTACCGGATTTAAAGTATATCAATTTATCCCAATCAACTTCAGAGCAAATGATAGTAGGTAAGTATCTAGGTAAAAAAACTCCTGATGATATTATTCGAATGACTAAGGAAGCTGTAGAATGTGCAGTTGATAAGGGTGCTGAAATTATTGGGGTAAATGCCGAAGATGCTTCTCGTAGTGATATTGATTTCCTAATTAAATATGCAAAAGAAGCTAAGGCTTCAGGAGCTTACCGCTTTAGATATTGTGATACTTTAGGTTATGAAGATCCTAAAACAGCGTATGATAGAATTTATAAAATTGCGAAAGAAACTCAAATGCCAATTGAACTTCATTATCATAATGATTTGGGAATGGCAACAGCTTGTTCTGTAATGGGTGCAAGAGCTGCAATTGATGCTGGTGTTGATGCTTATATCAATACTGCAATCAATGGTTTAGGAGAAAGAGCCGGTAATGCAGATTTAGTATCTTGTTTATTAGCTTGTTTAAAATCTGCAGGATTTAAAGAAAAATATCAAATTGATGAAAATATTAAATTAGATAAGGCTTGGCATTTAGCTAAGTATGCTTCTTATGCTTTTGGAGTTCCGATTCCTATAAATCAACCAGCAGTTGGAGATAATGCTTTTGCTCATGAATCAGGAATTCACGCAGATGGTGCATTAAAGGATAGAAGGAATTATGAATTATATGATTTTGAGGAATTAGGCAGAGGTGAACCTGAACTTATTGAAACAGGTCGTATGATTACAACAGGTGAATACGGTGGTATTAAAGGTTTCAGAAACGTGTATAACAATCTTGAAATTGAGTTCAAAGATGATCATGAAGCAAGAAATATTCTAGAACTTGTTCGTTATGCAAACGTACATACTCAAAAACCTTTGACAACAAGTGAATTGAGATTTATTTATTATTATCCTGATATTGCAGCTCAGATAATGACAGTATCGCCTTATTATGAGCCATTAGGAGCAATAAAAGAAAGGGTTGAAGCAGAAAAAATCAATCCTCCAGAACATATTATATAAATTTAAAAAGGATTGTTATATTATAACAATCCTTTTTTAGTTACCAACAAACCCATCCGCCACCAATTAGATGACCATCGGTTATATCATACATAACTCCTGCTTGACCGGCTGTTATAGAGTTAACCGGTTCATAGAATTCTATTTCAGCTTTGTCCTCTAAAATGATTATATGTGCTTTTTTAGCTTGCATATTATATCTTATTTTTACCATTGCATCAAATTCTTTTTCTTGAATTGGGTAAGAAAAATTCAGATTTTCAATAACTAGTTTGGTGCGGAAATCATCTTCTCTTTTTCCAAGATAAACAATATTTTTTTCGGCATCAATATCAATTACATATAGTGGATAAGGGGCAGCAATACCAATTCCTTTTCTTTGACCGATTGTGTATTGATAGTGACCTGTATGAGTTCCTAGTTCTTTACCAGTTGAAATTTCTATGAAATCTCCAGGCATGTAGCCAAATTTTTCAGTTAAATATTTCTTTGTTGTATTTGGTTTTTGAATAAAGCAAATATCTTGACTTTCTTTTGATGATTTTGGCGGTAAGTCATAATCTATGGCCATTTGTTTAACTTTAGCTTTTTCGTATTCATACAAAGGAAAGATTGTTTTAGATAATTCTTTTTGTCCTAATCGATATAAAAAGTATAGTTGATCTTTATGTTCATCTTTTGCAGGATAAAGCTTATAAATCCCGTTATCACATCTTATATCTGCATAGTGTCCGGTAGCAAAAATATCGGCTTTAAGTTCGTTTATTGCATAATTAAATATTTCGCCCCATTTGATAAATTGGTTACAAACAATGCAAGGGTTTGGTGTTTTCCCGCATTGATAAGATGTTTCAAAATAATCTATAACTTTCTTTTGAAAATTTTCTGTTACATCTAATATTTTTAATTCTATACCGAGTTTATCAGCTACTTTTTGTGCATTTTGACAAACAATATTCGCAGCTGGAGAATTTATCATTTTCCCTGTTATCCCAATTACTTTGTAACCTTTTTGTTGAAGTAGTAATGCGGTTACAGAACTATCTACTCCACCACTCATTGCAACTACTGCAATTTTTTCTGATTTGTTTGTCATTTTATTGTTTCCTCATTCGATTTATTCTTTTATTATTTTACCAAAAAGACTTGAAATGCAAGTATTTATTAAGTTTTGAGGGGTGTTTTGTTTGTAGGACAAAGATAATAATTTTATGTTATAATGCTAGTATGAAAAAGTTTTTACTATCCATGATTTTAATTCTGGCAGTATGTAGCAATATTCCTGTTGTTGCAAATGAAATTGAGGATGATTATTTAGATATTGCTGCAAATTATTGTGTTGTAGGAGATTACACTTCTGCTATGGAATATTTGGATAAAGTTTTAACTATTAATCCTAATAATAATCAGGCTAAAAATTTGAAAAAAGGATTAGCACATGTTATTGCTCAGGATAATAAAAGTTTTATTTCTGGTGTTAGTCCTTTAGTTAAACAGGCTCAAGAATATAAGCGTGTTGGTGATGAACGAATGGAGTTATCAACATTATTAGAAGCTACTAAAAATGAAAATTCATATTTGGCATATTATTATTTAGGTAATTTTTACAGATCAAAAAGAGATTATTTAAAGGCTATTGATGCTTATAATGCTTCTGTTTCAGCTAGACCGGATTTTGCTCCTGCGTATTTAACTTCTGCAATTCTGTTGTGTGATGTTGGAAAATACGATGCAGTTTTAAATCCTATTGATAAGTATTTAACATTTGTTTCTCAAGATGATTTAGCTTATGCTGTTAAGGCGCGTGCGGAATTTGAATTGGGTATGCTGGATGAAGCACAGGCTGATAATAGTAAAGCTCTTGAAATAAATAATTGCCCTGAATATAAATTCGATAAGGCAAAAATTTTATATAAACTTGAAAAGTATGATGAATCGAAAAAACTTTTTACAAGTTTATTACCAGATATTCAGACTTCTAAAATTTATGAGTATATGGCATTATGTGATTGCGCATTGAATAATTATATGTCAGCGCTTATGAATCTTGATAAAGCAATCATACTCTCTAATGATGACGAGTATTTGGAAAATAAGTATAATGAAGTAAAAGAGATGTTGGAAAATAATTCAAATGAAGAAAAAATATAAATCTAAAAAAGTTTCACGAAGACCTAAAAAGGAAGGTTTTGTAACAAAACTTGCAAATGCGTTTATAACTTTATGTTTAACAGCAGGCATGTTATGGGGATTGCAAGCATATAGCGGAGCAACAGGACTTAAATTTGCTCAGGTTAGTGATGTACATTTCTTAGAGAATGGTTCAAATACTACCTTTAAAATGGTAGGAGAATCTCCAAGATTATTAGATGATGCAGTTACACAATTGAATGAACATAATGATTTGGATTTTGTTATGTTTACAGGAGATTTGATAGACAAACCTTTTGAAAAAGAATTAAGAGCCGTGTTGCCTCATTTGGATAAATTGAATACTCCTTGGTATTTTGCTTTTGGAAATCACGACAGATGTGTTGGCGGCTATTTAAATACATTAGTATATCTTGATATGCTAAGAAATTCTAATAAAAATTTCACATTTAAAAATGCTTATTATTCATTTGAACCAAAGAAAAATTATAAAGTTATAGTTTTAGATGATATTATTACGGATGAAATTACTTCTCAAGGAAGAATTGACGAACAGCAATTAAAATGGTTGAAAAAGGAATTAGATAGATCTAAAAATGATACAGTATTAATCTTTATGCATGTTCCGGTAGTAGAACCTTTTGCAAGTCCTAATCATAGGTTAAAAAATGCAAGTGAAGTTAAAGCATTGATTGAAAGTTATAAAAATCCTATAGGGGTTTTCCAAGGACATTATCATTCTGCAAAAGTTACTCAACATGATAATGTTTTGTACGTAAGTTCACCGGCATTGGTATCATATCCAAATGCTTTTAGAATTGTTAATGTTACTAATTATAAAGATAAAGTTGTTTTTGATTTAAATTGGGTTGAAACACGAGAAAAGACAATTCAAAAAATGGCTAAGTTATTAGTATTCTCAGGCTCAATTTATACAGGTGAAGATAAAGATCAGTCAGGGGTGTACGAAATTAAAAGATAATTTTGAGGATTGATTATGAGTGAGTTTAAAGTAAAATTTAGAGGTGTTAGAGGTAGTTTCCCTGTTACTAGTAAGAGTTTTATGCAGTATGGTGGAAATACGTCTTGCGTTGAAGTTAATGTAGGCGGACATTTGATTATTCTTGATGCAGGGACAGGTATTGTTAATGTTGGTGATGAAACAATGGAAAAATATATTGCTTCTGCTGTCGATCCTAAAGATAGAACTCCTGTATACGCATCAATTTTAATTTCTCATATTCACCAAGATCACCTTTTAGGTTTGACATTTTTTAAACCGCTACATATTAAATCTACTAAAGTTGAAATGTTCGGTCCAGGTTCAAAATATTCAGACTTATCGGATAATTTATCAGAATTAGTTTTTGGTAAGACTTTCCCTTTAGAGTTGGGAGATATTGCTTGTAATTTAGGGATTCATAATCTAAATGAAGAACAAAAAATTGTTTTACCAAAAGGGCAAAAACCTAAATTAGTTCCGCTAGATTTTCAAACTGATGATGAAGATGTTGTGATATATTTTTATAAATCATATGTTCATCCTCAAGATGGTGTTATTATTTATAAAATATGTTATAAAGGTTCATCTGTGGTTTATGCTACAGATAAGGAATGCTATTTAGGCGGAGATAAAAAGTTTAATAGATTTGCTAAGGATTGCGATTTATTAATTCATGATGCGCAATATACTACAGAAGATTATTTAAATCCTTATGCACCAAAACAAGGTTATGGGCATTCTACTTTTGATATGGCAGTTGAAGCTATGAAACAAACAGGTGCTAAAAATTTAGCATTTTTCCATTATGATCCAAGTTATGATGATGTTAAACTAAATCGTATTAAAGAGCACTTTGTTTCTAATTCTAAAAATGTTCAAATGGCGTATGAAGGTTTAGAGATAGATCTTCTTAGTTAAAATTGGATTTATAGATTTTTATAATTAAATAGGTTGTAGTTATGAAGTGGTTTTTAACGTTTTTATTTATAGTAATATTTTCACTTCGTGGGTTTGCAGCTCCCGGAACATCTGCTACCTATGTTATTGATCCTGAAAAAAATGCTTTTGATCACAATAACAAAGGTATTATGTATGTAGAAGAGAAATGTTATTATGCAGCAATTCAGGAATTTAAGATGGCTATAAGCTTAAATCCTAAAACTCAAGCTACTGCTGTTTATTTTAATAATCTTGGTAAAGTTTATATGACTATTGGTTATCCAAATTTGGCATTAGATTGTTTTAAAAATTCAGTTACGCAGTATAGTTTAAATTTTGAGTATTATCAAAATTTGGCACAATGTTATAAAACTTTGGGACAAGCATCAAAGCAATTGAAAATTTACCAAGCAGATGAGTCGAATCCTTTAAACTTAGTAATGGTAGGATTGTTACATGAACAATTAGGTGATAAAAGAAAAGCCATTATAACATTTGATGAGTTTGTTATGTCTGAACCTAATTTAATTATTACACCAGCTGTAAAAAATTATATTCAAAAATTAGTAAAAGATATTCAAAGTTCTTTATAATATAAAAACCCTTGAACCGATTATTTGTTCAAGGGTTTATTTATAGTAGATGTAAATTATTTATTTTTTATATTTTTGCAATAAGTTTGTACTACCTGTTTGTTCTTGCATTTTAGGTTGTTCTACTTTTGCAGGTTCTGGATTATTTTGTGGGTTATCTATTTTTTCTGCTCCTTTCATTGAAGGATTTGATTTATCATCTGCAACTTTTGTTGTTGGATTTTGGTTTTGTTTTTTGTTTGCTTTTTCATTCATTTTCTTTTCAACTTTACCAGCTAATGGTGTTGCAATGAATGGAACTAACATACGTTTACCAACAATTGTTGCTGATGCCAAAGATGCAATTCCGATAAAGGCATCTTTGATGTTATCTCTGATTTTTTCGAATTCTTGAGTATATTTGATATTGTTAAGATCTTCAAATCCAGGTTTGTTTTTAAGAATTTGTTGATATGCTTTCTTAGCACTTCTATTGAACATGCTTCCGCAAGTTTTTTCAAATAACTTGCCTAGAGCGGATCTAGTTACAAAGAACATTAGTAATTGGAAACCAATCATTAATAGACCGTTTGTTAAGTCTAATGATGCAACGAATTTACGTTTGTCATCTGGAATGTCTTTGTTATTCAAACTTTGTGTTACATATAGATAGCAACCTAAACCATCTTTTGCAACGATTGATGCTACACCTAATCCGTCGATATATTTTCTGTTGTTATTATAAACGTGTTGTCCGGCTTTTTTAATTGTTGAACTTTCAGACACCCATCTAAGAGGTTTCATTACTGTTGCTTCAAGAACTGGGTTAATTTTATTTACGCTCATTATTTCACCTCAGCTTTCTTTATATTTTGGTTATCAACAGTTTCTGGTTTCTTAGCTTGTTTATTTGACAAGTTCGGGAATGCCAAGTCCATAAACCAAGGATATATTCTGTTTAACATCCAACAAGTTACAGGTAATATTGCAAGAGATACACCTAAACCTGTCCAACGTTTGTATCCATCAATGTTAGCTTTTGCTAAATTCTTCATTTGATCAGCTATTGAACCTGCGATTGAGCCTGCTTTTTGTTTCAAACGAGCTCCTGCACTTTCTATAAATTCAGGTGTGTTTGATAATTCTTTTGGACTCATACCTTTTGCATTTAATTTTGACATTAAATCACTATTTGCAATTTGAATTCTTTCATTTATTAGTTCTTGAGCTTGTTTTACTGTTATACCAGAAGTGTTAAGTTTATTTTTAACTTCAGTTAATGCTGATATAACTTCATCAATAGCATTTGTTCTATTGTAGATACTTGTATTTACGTGTTCAATGATTTCTTTTGTTGATTTTTTAGAAGCCATTAGGTTAACAGTATCAAACATATTATTTATTTTTGTATCTAATATTCTTATAACAGATGTATCTTCGTTATTAGCGTGAATACAAGCTTTAAGATCATCTACGATATTAATTAACTCAGGGTTAACGTCTCGTTTTGCAGGATTAGTTCTCATTTCTTTTTTCAAATCAGACTTAATTGTTTTTAATTCATTTTCTATGTCTTTACAAATGATAGCTAATCGTTCAGTTGTGATATCAGATTGTGAGTAAGTTTGTACTATTTTGCTGCTAGCTTTTTGTAATACATTTTTAGCTTCTTCAGGATGATTGTGATAGAAGATGTTGCGTTCTACCTTTTTAGGTAATTTAACTTTAATAGCATTAAGTTTTGCATTTTCTTCAGCCTTAATAATGTTATCAAGGGTATCATTAAATAATTGTTTGAAATCTTGATCTGGCATTTCAAAATTAGAAACACCTTTTGTTGAAGTTTTCTTGAATACGATTTTATCGTTTTCAATCATTGTTTTTAAATCAGAGGCATAATTTTTCTTACGAGTTTCTAATTCAGTTTGGATTTCTTCTTTTGTTAAATGTTTGCCTTTATTATCTTCTTTTATAGTTTTTATAATGTAATTATCAGAAGGGAATAGTGACGCATTGTATTTTTGACCAAGGTAACCAATATCTGACATCCATCTAATAATGTCATTAAAAGGTTTTACAATTGCGCACTGTGTACCAACTGCCAATACTGCAGAAACTGGTTGTCTCCAAGCTGTATAAGTTCTTGTATTTTCATCAGTATCTGATAACGGATTGAATTTAATAAATACTGGAGCAATTAAACCTGTACCAATTGCGTTAATTAATTGGTTTTGAATTTCGCCCATGCCTTCGTGCATTTTAAAAATTCTTTTTGCTGCTCCAGGTAACAATTCTAAAATATTATCCTTTAGAGGTTTTGCTGTTGCTGAAATTACTGCGGCAGAACCTGTAAAGCTTGTGCTATCTTTGATTTCTCCGAAATAAACTCTATTTTTTACTGGCTTGTATTGCAGTAAATTTTGAGTGGAGTTGCTCCCATAATCACTTCTAATCTTTTCAATACCCATTTTGTTACACCTACTATGTCCTTCTATTTATATAGAGTCTAAAACATAGAAAAAATTGCTAGTTATTTTACATTTGTAAACAAATATTAACATTTTTTCGTTTTGTTCTTTTACGCGCTTAACTTCATTATTTTTATTTAGGTTAAAAATAACTGAGACCCCAAATCCCTTCTTGTGAAGAAACAAGTAAATTATACAAAACACATATTGAAAAAGAAAGTATTATGTAACAATTTATTAAATTAACCTTTTTTAGAATCTAGCATTTTTCTGATTCTTAAGAATCTATCTAATTCTGTTCTTAAACTTTTTAAATTTCCAAAAATAGCATTTGATAATAAAACTCTGTTGTCATATTTTGGGTCAATAATGAATACTGTAGGGAATCCTGTGATACCTATTTCATTTACTAATTTTTGGTATTTTTCATCTTCAACATTTATTTTTGTGAAATTATAATCATCTTTATAGATTTTAGATAATGTTTGGAATGTTGGCATGAATTTAATGCAGTAGTGGCACCAATCAGCATAGAATAGAGCGATTACTGGTTTTTTCCCTTTCATAGCTTTTTCGTATGGAATACCTATTTTGTATTGAGAAGGCTTCATTGTTGGTTCTTGATTTTCTCCCGGTGCATTTTTAGCAGCTAACATTGAATCTTCTGCTGATACATCTTCAGTTTGGACTGCTTCTGTCATTTTATTTTGGAATTGTTTCATTTGGAAATATTCATAACCACATATAGAACAAATTGCTATAACAAATAAGATTGATGCAATTATTGCTATATTTTTTTTATTAAGATTTTGAAATTTTTCTTTTAAGCTCATTTTTCTCTCCTTTTTTTAATCTTTCTAATTCCATTATATTACGAAAATCCTTAGGATATAGATATTTTACAATATTTAATAAAATGTATTTTTAACAATTCTTCACACATGACTTTAAATAATATATCATATAGTATATACTATTTATATACAGATGTTTATCTCGTGTTACATTTTCCCCCCACACAAGGTGGTTGCCAGATTCCACCAGAAATTTCCGTTGCAAATATGAAGGAGTTTAATTTTATGAGAAGTGAAGAGTTTGTTGAAGTGAAGTTAGAGCCACAAAGTTCTAATCCAGGTAGAAATGAAGTATTAGATAGTTCAAATGACAGTGTTTTGACAGTTTATTTAAGAGAAATTGCAGATTACCCTCAATTAACATTGGAACAAGAAAGAGAATTAGCACAAAGAATTGAACAAGGTGATTTAGAGGCAAAAACTTTGTTAGTTCAAGCTAATTTAAAATTAGTTGTTACTATTGCAAGAAAAGCTATACATATGTCAGGATTACCTATGATTGATTTAATTCAAGAAGGTAATTTAGGTTTAATGATTGCTGCAGATAAGTTTAACTATCGTTTGGGTTATAAATTTTCAACATATGCTGGTTGGTGGATTAAGCAAGCTATGTTTAAAGCAATTTCTGAACAATCTCATTGCATGAAAATTCCTGTGTATATTCAAGAAACATTATCAAAATTTTCTAAAGTTAAATCACAAATGGAACAAAATTCAAATTCTCAAGTTAAGACAGAAGATGTTGCTAAGAAAATGAATATTGCTCCTGATAAAATTGAAATGTTTTTATCTGCATATACAAAAACTATATCTATTGAAAACGGATTAGAAAGAAATGATGGTAAAGAAATGAATGTTGCTGATATTTTAGCAGATGATACTACATTAATTTCAGCAAATGTAGAATACCAATCTTTAAAACATGATATAAAAAATGTTATTTCAACATTAAAAGAACGAGAACAGCAAGTTGTTAAAATGCGTTATGGTTTAGATGATACAGAAAGATATACTTTAGAAGAAATTGGAAATATTTATGGTGTAACAAAAGAATGTATTCGCCAAACTGAATTAAGAGCACTCAAAAAGATGAAAATGTCTGGTGGAGCATTATTATCTTGTTATATTGGTTAATAGCATTTTAAAATTTCTCGTGTTTATTTAATCTAGCGCTGTAATATTTGTATATTACAGCCATTATTTTATAAAAAAAAGCCTGTCGATTGGTGCAGGCTTTCATCTTTTTCATATTCCAACAATATCTTATATTTTAAATAATTTGTATCAAAATATTGAAAATATTGTATTATAATATAATTATTATAACTTATAAGGTAATTTGTGTCAAGGTATTTTAATAAATAATATACTAAATTTATGTATATTGTGAATTTATATAATGTTGCTTGGAAAAAGCGATATACTCAAAAAGAAATAGTTGAGGCTACAGGATTGAGTATAAAAACTGTTAATCAGCTTTTAAGTGGTAAGTACTATGATTTTAGGCTTAGTACATTAGAAACTATTTGTAAATTTTTTAATTGTAAAATAAAAGATATTTTAGTAGAAGTTGATTCTGACCATCTTGAAAAATAGTTAGATCTAATATTCAATACCTTTACGAGCGGCAATACCTGTATCCCAGTAATGTTTTACCGGTTCAATGTTTGATACAAGATGTGCAATTTCAACAATTTTTGGATGCGCATTTCTGCCGGTTAGTACGATTTCCATTTCGTCAGGTTTATTTTTTAGAACATCTACAACTTCATTTACATCAAGTATGCCAAGGTCTATTGCAATGTTTGCTTCATCTAAAATTATTAATTGATATTCATGATTTTTTATTGCTTTTTTAGCAAGTTCCCAACCTTCTTTGATTGCTTTGATATCATCTTCAGTTTTATTATCTTTATAAATGATTCTGTCTAATCCAGCTTGAACGATTTTTAAATTATTGGAAATTTCTGGAGAAAGCTCTCTAAATGAATTTAATTCTCCATAATCATTTCCTCCTTTAGTAAACATTATGATTAGAACTTTCCAAGATCTTCCGAGTGCTCTCATTGCCAGTCCAAGAGAAGCAGTTGTTTTTCCTTTACCATTACCTGTATAAACTTGGATATATCCGTGTTGTGCCCAATTAGGATTTATAAGATTATTGTTGTTGCAGTTATCCATTTTGCTCCTTTTAGTTTGTTTTGGTAGCAATATTTACCATTTTATTATATATTAAAAAGATGGAGAATAAAGCAGATTTAAGGTTAAAAGCAAAGAATATCAGGAAATCATTAAATATTAGTGATATTTCAGCTTTAATAGTTGATTTAGTGAGGAAACATCCTGATTATATTGCAGCTAAGAAAGTTATGATTTTTTATCCGACAAAATATGAAATTAATTTGTTAAATTTATTGGAGGATAAAAAAGAATTTTATTTGCCAAAGGTTGATGGGCAAAATTTATTAGTTTGTCCTTATTGTTGTAATGATAAATTAGAAAAATCTTGTTTTAATATCTTAGAACCGTGTTCAAATCCTATAACTGCTAAAGATTTAGATTTGGTTATAGTACCTGCATTGATGGCAGATGAGAAAGGTTTTAGATTGGGTTACGGTGGTGGATTTTATGACAGATTTTTATCATTGTATGAAGGGGATTTCAAAACTGTTGTAGTGGTGCCGAAGGTTTTATACGTAAGAAAATTGCCAGTTGATGGATATGATAAAAGCGTTGATGAGGTAATTTTTGCATAAAAAATGGGACTTAAATTTTTAAGTCCCATCATGAGGGTTAGTTTATATTTTAGGGTTAAGTTATTTTATTTGTTGTTATGCTGTATATTTTGGAGCCATATCTTGAATGCCCTTATCACGAGCTTCTTTTGCAGCTTTAAGTTCAGCATCGATTTCTTTCATTAGAGTTTCTAATCTTTCTTTTTCTTGTGCTAATCGTTCTTCTTCTTGATGCAAATTCTTTGTTTCAATTTCAGCTGCACGTTCTCTACCTTGCATATACAATGATCTTAAAATGTAATTTTGCATCATTTGTTGTTGCTGAGCATTTTGTTGTTGACCCATTTGTTGCATATACATTTGTTGCATATAAGGTGCATTTTGTTGCATATACTGTAATGAACTATTATGAGCAAATGCTAAATAATTCATTGTTCTACCCATCATTGATCCCGGAGCTCTTAACAAATCTCCTATTGAAACACTACCGTTACCAACTAAGGTTGCAAATTGTTGCGTATCTCTTAATTTTTTTGTAATCCTTACGAATTCACGCTCAATTGCAAATTTGCGATGCATTAAGTCATGAACTCTGGCTGTGAACATCAGGAAGCCCATAATTCTAACCCTACCTTTTCAATTTTAATAACTAACCTAATTTTTTAACCTACATATATATAAAAACATGCAACACCAAGGTATTGCATGTTTTTAGCCATTTATTAAGTTTTGTTAAATTGTATTATTGATTAATGTCTTTCTACAACTTTATCAATTAAGCCATATTCTTTAGCTTCGAATGCTGATAGATAGTGGTCTCTTTCACAGTCTTCTTTTACTTTATCATAAGGTTGACCGGAGTTTTCTGCCATAATACCGATTAACATATCTTTCATTCTTAGAATTTCTTTAGCTTCAAGTTCGATATCTGTAGCTTGACCTTGTGCTCCGCCAAGAGGTTGGTGAATCATAATTCTTGCACTTGGTAATGCCATTCTTTTACCTTTAGCACCTGCTGAAAGTAAAAATGCTCCCATTGAAGCAGCTTCGCCAAGACAAATTGTAGAAACATCTGATTTAATTAATTGCATAGTGTCATATATTGCCATACCTGCAGTTATTACGCCACCTGGACTATTGATGTATAACATAATGTCTTTTTCTGAATTTTCACTATCTAATAATAGTAATTGCGCTACAATTGAGTTTGCAACTTCATCATCAATTTCTGTTCCTAAGAAAATGATTCTTTCTCTAAGTAATCTTGAAAAAATATCAAATGAGCGTTCACCACGAGATGATGCTTCAATAACTGTTGGAACATAGCCCATAATCTTCATATATGTTTCTTGATCCATTTGTTAGCTCTCCTTTTTGGATTAATTTTATAATAAATAATTTATTTAAGCAAGTTAGTAAGCTGGTGTTATTAACTGTTTACGGCGGGTAGAGTTATTATAAATGTTGAACCTTTATTTGGTTCACTTTCTACTTCTATTGAACCGCCGTGAAGTTTTACAAATTCTTTCGTTATGGTTAACCCAAGTCCTGTTGATGTTTCTGTTTTTGATAGAGTATCTTGTACTTGGAAGAATTTGTTAAATATTTTTTTATGATATTTCGGTTCTATACCAATTCCGTTATCTTGAATTTTTATTATTATCTTTTTTCCAATTTGTTCAGCAGAGATTTTTATTTCGGAATCTTCCGGAGAAAATTTTATTGCATTACCTAATATATTAAATAAAACTTGTTGTAATTTTATATAATCTCCGTTAAATTTTATTTCACCTTTTATTGTTTTTGAAAATTTTATTTTTTTCTTTTCAAAAAGAGGTTTTAGTATGTTACAAACTTCGTCAATTAATATATTAATTTCAATATTAGTGATATTTAATTTAATCGTGTGAGATTCTATTTTAGAGATGTCTAAAATTTCATTTATCATGGATAAAAGTTTTAGACCCGATATCCTAATATCTTCAAGATATTCACTTTGTTTTTGATTAAGTTCTCCAAAAATTTTGTTTGATAATAATTCGGAAAATCCTATTATTGAATTTAATGGGGTTCTTAAATCATGTGATATATTGGCGATAAATGTATTTTGAAGTTTTTCATTTTCTTTAATTTTTTTATTCTGTTTTTTTATAGTTTCGTATGCTTGGTTTGTTTTGATTATGCCATCTTGTAATGCTTCAACTTGCATTTTTAGCACTTTTGATAGTTCTAAATCTTTTATCAAATTTGCAATAATAGAACTACATGTGTTGAAGATAAGATGTTCATCTTCACTATATTCTGCTTCTCTTTCGATAATTAAAAGCCCAAATACGGCTCCTTTTACAATAAGTCTTTTTACCAGAATATTTGATTGTATATTTAAAAGTTTTTTTATTTCATTAACAGGTTCAACAATGTTTGTATCATATATTTTTGAAGAGATACTATCATCAAGATTTATATCTTCGTATATTTCGAAGTTCTTTCCAAATTCAAGGGTCAGTTTATTTGGAGTGAGATAAAAAATTGCAGCAGAATTAAATGATATAACTTCTTGTAAAACATCAAACAATTCATCAGCGTGAGAGTTTTGCGAGAAATTAATTTCATAAAACTTGTTAAATTTTTCTACTGCATTTTTAAACACTGTTTATGCCATTTCTTTATATCCGATATAACGTAAGTTTCTGTAATATCCGTCATAGTCTAGTCCGTAACCAACAACGAATTTATCATCAACTTCAAATCCGTAGTAATCAGGTTCGATATCTACTTTTCTAGTGATTTTTTTATCTAATAATGAGCAGAATTTTATTGATTTTGCGTTAAAATTGCAATGCATAAAATCCATTAAGAATTTTGCAGTTAACCCTGTATCAACAATATCTTCAATAATAAGTACGTTTTTACCGTTTAAATCTGGAAGTTTTATATCTACAGCATTAACTTTACCTGATGTTGTAGTTGAAGATCCGTAGCTAGAAAGTCTTATAAATTCCATTTGTAATGGCATATCAAGATATTTTACTAAATCAGTTGCAAACATTACAGCACCTTTTAAAACGCAAATAGCAACAACTTCTTCGCCATTATAAAATTTATTCATTTCAGCTGCAAGTTCTTTTATTCTTGTTTGTAATTGTTCTTCACTGAATAATACTTTTAAATCTTCAATTTTAATTTCCATTTATTCGCCCTCTTTTTTATAAAATTTGATTATATGTGTTGGTTTTGTTATTACTTTTATTTTATCACTAATCCCTAAATTTATTGCCCATAAAATTTCTTTTCCTTGGGTTAAAAATAATAATTTGTTTTTTTCATGATTAGGAATTTTTTTTGCATTTAGAAATTTTTTTAATTTTTGGCTTCCATTCATACCAAATGGTGTTATTATATCACCATCTCGGCGTTGACGTATTTCAAAATCTATTTTGTAACTTCCCAGATTTACATAAGCAAAATTATCAGATTCTTTTGGGTATTTAGAAACTTCATTAGTGTATTGTTGAAGTTCAAATACATAGCCGCTATTTTCAAAAATTCCTTCTTTTGTAATTGTAAAATGTGGTAATTGGATTTCATTCTGATTTATTATTTCAATAAATTTATCACTTGTAAATATCCACAAATCTGTTGTAAGTGAACAGGTTTTCCCGGATTTTGATTTTGAATTTTCTTT
Source organism: uncultured bacterium (assembly GCA_905215335.1). Classification (GTDB taxonomy): domain Bacteria; phylum Cyanobacteriota; class Vampirovibrionia; order Gastranaerophilales; family Gastranaerophilaceae; genus Zag111. The sequence continues at coordinate 20,022 of CAJMPQ010000002.1, forward strand.
GATAAACTGTAGAATATTTAAAATTTTGGTTCTATCGTAATCCAGATTATTTTGTATGAATAAGTTATAAATTAATCTTTTTTGAATGGCATCTGATTGCTTTAAAAATTCTGCGGTTTTTATTTTATTATCTTTGCTTATTTTTTTTGTAATTTTATTTAGATATTCTTCTACGATTTGAGTTTCTTCGTTTGCTACTTTTGATAAAGTTTCAATTGTATCTAGAATGTTTGGATTAACTTCCATCATTTGAGGCAGAATATTAGATCTTATAAAATTTCTTTTATATTTTGTATTTTTGTTTGAGCTATCATCATTTGGACAAAGGTTATTATCTTTGCAATAGTTTTCGATTTCATCTCGTGAAATTTCTAAAAGAGGTCTGTAATAAATTCCTCTATTTTCTGCGATACCTTGGAGTCCGGAAATCCCTGTGCCTTTACAAATCCTGTAGATAAGTGTTTCAGCATTATCATTTTTATTGTGCGCTGTGAATATTATGTTACTATTAAACTTTTTTGCGCACTTTTCAAAGAATTCGTATCTGGCTTCTCTTGCTGCTGTTTCTGTATGTGGAATATTTTTTGATAATTTTTCGCTATAAAATTCAATATTATTTTGGTGACAAAATTTTTGGCAATTTTTTTCTTCATTATCGCTTTCTTCTCCGCGCCAGTTATGGTTTAGGTGAATTGCAATAACTCTGTTTTGAGTAATTTTATTTAATGAGTCTAATAAACATATTGAATCAAACCCGCCTGAAAATGCTACAAGATATGTTTCATTTGGGTTATTTAACTCATATTTTTGCAAAAATAATTCAATTTTTTGATGAATTTTATTCATAATTTTATTGTTGATTTGCAGAATGTTTTTTGATACCTTCTCTAATTTCAACAACATCAGTTCCAAGTTGTTCAAGAGCTTGCATAGCTAGAGATGTTGGTTCTGTTGTTATTGCCCATAGAAGATCAGAAGATTCAATTTTAGTTTTGTTAGCTTTTTTAGCGTGTTCCCAAGCTGTTTCCAAAACTCTTTTTGCTCGTTTTGTAAAGACTATTTCATTATCAAAATAATCGTTACCAAAGCCTATAATCTTTTCTACAACAATTCTTGCATCTCTTATGTTGATTTCTAATTCATTAAGTACAATAGCCCCAATACCTGTTGCTTCGCCAATAATACCAAGTAAAAACATTTCAGTACCTACAACGCCTCTACCAAGTCTTCTTGCCTCTTGTTTTGCAAGACGTAGGATTGTCAGCGTTTCTGGCATTTGTTTTTCAATAGGTTTTATAATGCCGTGAGCTAAATCATCGTCATTGATTTTTAATTCTTTGAAAATGTTATATGCTACACCTTTTTTAGTTTTTAGAAGCCCTAATATCATATGTTCAGGTAGAACTTCAGACGAACCAAGTTCTTTTGCTGTTTGAAGGGCTAAGCTCATTGCTAAAAATGCGTTTGGAGTGAATACAATTTGGCGTCCTTCATACTCAGCTTGACGAGATTGTACTTTTGATAATTTTTCTTCAAATAGTTCTTCGGTTATACCAAAGTCATTTAGAATTTTTGTAAGACTTGAGTTTTTGTCTTCTAAAATTGATGAAATAATTTGTTCTGTTCCTAGAATTTCATATCCTGAAGTTGATAGTTTAGAAACAGCTCTTTCGAATACTTTTGCAGATTCTTTGTTATCAAATAGTGCATCAGTTTCTTGAGTTAAATTGATTTCCGGTTCTTTGTTTTCATCAAGTTCAGGGTGTAAATCTTTTTTTGCTTTACGTTGAACAAGTTTTTCTATTAATGGTCTTGATTTTTCTATATCGAAATTAAGGTGTTCCAAGTATTCTTGGATTCTTGAGTGTTTGTCATTAATTGCTGCAAGGACTATGTGTTCATAGTGAACTGTTGGACTTCCTGATTTTTCAACAAGATCCATTGTTTGTTGAAGAATTCGTTTGAAATCTTCACTGAAAGGAATGGCAGAATTCATGTCTGCTTCTTCTATATTTAGAGTTAAATATATTTCTTCTGCCAAACGCTCATATGTTAGGTTGTATGATTTAAAAATCTTTGCACAAAAACCTTTGGTTTCTTTTACTATAGCTAATAATAGATGCTCAGCTAATACTTTGTCTGAGTGATCATATATTGCTATATTTTGTGCTTCAACTATTACATTTAGTGCTTTTTCAGTGAACTTTTCAAACAAAATCTTATTCCTTATTTTTCTTCAGTATCATCTTCATTTTCAGTTTCTAGGCTTTCAATGTATTCTGAAACTTTTTCAAATTCTTCGTCATCATCAATTGTTTCAAAATAGCTTTCTTCGCCTTCTTCTGTATATCTCATTAAAACTACTTCCGGATCTTCTTCATCGGAATCAGCTTCAACTAAAAGAGCATATTGTTTGTTTTCAAATTCAATTATATCATATAGTTCACATTTGATTACTGTACCATCATCATCTGTGATTTCAATTATGTTATCTAATTCTTCTGCCATGTCTTTTCTCCTTTTTATTTATTTCTCGATAAGTATTGTTCTAGTATAATACAAGCACTTTCAATATCAACTAATCCTTTGTCTTTACGAAAGTCTATTTTTTTATTTCTTAGATTTTCTTCTGCAGTGTCGGAAGTTAATCTTTCATCTTCAAAAATTATTTCATAGCCTTGAATTTTTGATGCAAATTCTTCACAATTTTCTGCTTGAAAGCCTTTAGTCCCATCCATATTTAGTGGAATTCCGACTACAATTTTTTTTACGTTATTTTCTTTTGCAATTTTGTGAATTGTTTCCAATGCTTTTTCTTCTGGTTCTCTTGCGATATAAGAATGACCGTTAGCTAGCATCAAAAGATAATCGCTTAGCGCAATTCCTATTCTTTTTGTACCTACATCAAGAGCCATTACTTTATACATGTTGCACCCACTTTTCTTCAATGTATTTTAGTTTTTCTTCAATGTCATCTATTGATAAGTGGTTTGTATTTAAGTCTTTGTTGTATTTTATTGTCATTAAATATTCATAAATGCTGCGTTGTAGAATGTTTTGTAATAATTCCTTTAAAACTTCATCATTATGAATTATCCCGTATATTTCTGAAGCTTCATCATCTTTACCTATTGAATATTTAATATATGCTGTCATTATTAGTTTGTTTATCCAAGAGGTTTTTTCTTCAGGATAAAATACTTTATCTAAGTATTTATTTGTGAGTTCTGTTAAATCTTCAGTGTTTTGTAATTCTGAGAGTAATCCTTCAAACTCGTCGCTATAATTTGCGTCTAAGAACCAGTGAGCTGAAATTTTCATTGAATTTAGTTTTTCAATAATATTTGAGTCTACTTTTGCCGGTAGAATTTGTTCTTTTAAAAGTTGTTCAATCGTTTCGCTATCAGAATCTATATCTACAAGTAAATTTTTCCAACAAACGTATTCATAAGGTAATTTCCAATCATTATTATTTTTTATGATTGTTGTCATTTCTGCGTTATTGAGAATTGTTTTAAATGTTTCAGGCGGAATATCTACAGTTTTTTCATCTCTCAAGAATCGTTCTAAGATTTTGTCACATTCAAATTGTGAGATATCGAAAAATCCAAAACAATCTTTTATACCATTTTCTATGTTGATAACTACTGAAACAAAACGAATTCTTTCATTTTCTGTTTTGCGAGTAAAAATCATAGCTTGATCCCCGTGTCCGTCAGGATAGGTGATATAAAATTTGTTTGGTTTACTGTTTGAAAGAATTTTTTGGTAGAATTCTTTTGTGTTATCTTCTCTAATTCCTGCAATCTTTAATGTAGAAAGGCTTTTTCTGATATTTTGATATAATTCGCCTTTGGTTACAGTTTGCATTTCTTCTAGAATATGAAGTGCAAGTTGAGATTTTGTTTCTCCTAAAAGTTTTAGGGCTTCTTGACCTACTGCACTATTTGGTTCTGATACAAATACTGGTATTAAAATATTTGCTAGTGCATCATCAGAAAAGTCTTTGCCAAAAGAGTTTAATAGTGTTAATTTGTCTTGCACTCTAATTGATGCCAAAAAGTCCATAAAATCAATTTGAACTTCAGGATTTATTATTGCGCTGTTTAATAATTGTTTGGTATTTTCATCAAGAATATCTGTGTCATCTCCAAGATATTCTTCACAAGTTTCATACGACCAGTCAGAATCAAGTTCTCTTAGAAGATTTAATGTTGTTATTTTTACTTCGCTTTGTAGGTTTTGATTTTTTAAAGTTTCCCAAAGTTTGTTTACAAGTTCATCTTTTGGAGTATAGTGTTCAAGTAAAAAGCAAATTATAGGAATTTTTTCTACTGTTGAATTTACTAATTCTTTAAATAAAATTTTTGATAAAGTTTTTTTGTCCTCTTGATTATCGAGCAGTTCAAAATCCGCAAGACATTTTTGAATATCTTCTACTGAATTGATTTTAGATAATAAACTGGTTAATGCGGCTTTTAACTCAAAAGGGTTGAGTTGTTTGAACTGGGAATTTGTCATAAATTTTTATCTTGCCTTTCCCCAAAATGCATCTAGAATATGTTGAGCTTCTGCTGATGGCATTCTATCTTGTAAAATCAAGTATTGAACAGCAATCATAGTGCATTCAGAACAAATATTTACTCCTGGTCCTTGTATCATTTTTATTACTTCTGTATTTGGACGACCACAAAAACTGCAGTAAACTAAGTCTTTAGAACCATTTTTATCTTCTTTATGGGTTTCATCAGCATTGTGTCTTTTTGCACCAAGGCTGACTACTTTTTCTTCTGACATATAATTCTCCTTTTTACTCAATTATTGTAACTTAAATTAATGAAATTTGCCATATTTTTATTATTAAATTATAATTACTTTAACAAGAGCTTAACATGTTATAAGGGATTAATGAGGGCTTAATATGAAGAAAGTACTTTTGATTGCGAGCATTCTTTTTGTCGCTGTTGCATCTACTGCTTGTATTAACAATCTTGCTGTACAAGATTTGAATAATAGAGCTCAAGTGTTTATGGAAAAAGGAGATTATGCTCAAGCAATTGAGAGGCTTAAGTCTAGTATAGATTTAGATCCTTCTTTATTTGAAACTCATTATAATTTAGCAGTTGCTTATACTAAATCAGACGATTATGTTAATGCTGTTGAAGAGTATAAAAAAGCTTTGAAAATAAAAGATAATGTTCCTGATTTGTACTATTCGTTGGCTACTGCAGAAAATAATTTGGCTGTAGATTTAGAACAAGGTAAAGTTCGTATGAACGAAGAGGATGGTTCGCTTTACACTCCAAAAGCTGATGATATTGATTTTGATGAAGAACATAAACTTACAGATAAGGAAAAACAGTTTGTTGCTGAACTTTATAATTCTGCGGTTTTAAATTATCAAAAATATTTAGAATTAAGTCCTAATGCAGAAGATAAAGAAGCTGTTGAAACTCAAATAAAAACAATAAATGAGCATAATGCTCCACAAGAAGTGGAATAAATATGATTATACCTGCCCCAAATGATATAGCTTTTAATTTGTTCGGACTACCAATATACTGGTATGGAGTAACAATGGCTACTGCAATTTTTGTCTCTATGATTGTAGCTAACAAGTTATATAATATTGTTAATAAAGATTTGCGTTTAGACGTTATAATTGAATATGCCCCATTTATTATTTTATTTGGCATTTTGGGTGCGAGATTATATTTTTGTACTTTAAATCCTGGTTATTATTTTGCTCATCCAATAGAGATTTTGGATATTAGACAAGGTGGTTTGTCTATACACGGTGCTATTATTGGTGGCGTTATTAGCATGATTGCCATTGCAAAAAAAGTTAAAGTTCCGATTATGAGTATTATAGATTCAATGTCAGTGGCAACTATATTAGGTCAGTCAATTGGTAGATGGGGAAATTATTTTAATTCCGAGGCTTATGGATTACCTGTAGCTTCACAAACTTGGGGACTGTTTATACCCGCTTCTAAAAGGGTTTCGGAATTTATGGATTATAGCTTGTTTCATCCAACTTTTTTATATGAAAGTCTTTTGGATTTTGGCGGCTTTTTCATTTTGCTATTTATTATTTTAAAATTTGGTAAAAAATATCAAGGTGTTCCATTTTTTTCATATTTAATTTTGTATTCTATAATTAGATATTTTATCGAACAAATTAGAGTTGATAGTGCCTTAAATGTTGGTAGTTTACCTATTGCAGAAATTGTTTCTGTCGTATTATTTATTATTGGTTTGGTTGGGTTATTATTTGTTGTTGCAAAGAATTCAAGAATAAAATCATAATTTGATTGTTACATTTTGTATATATTTTCTAATTTTCTGCATTTTTAGTAGCTCTATATACTTTATATATATGAAGTATATGAGGAGATGTGATGATGCCTGAAATTAGTTTTTGTTTATTTGATTTAAATCAATTATTTAAGCTATTTCCAAAAGAAGATAAAGATTTAGCGAAAAAACTGCAAAATTATGAATTAAAAGTGAAAGATGATATGGCAGAAAATCGGTATAGATTGTTCAAGGATTTTGGTTATCAAAGTGAGTTTGAAGAATCCTTAGTTTAGGGGTTATTCAAACAAAAGAAAAGACAGGGTTTGTATCCTGTCTTATTTTTTTTAGACTCAATAATATTTTTTATAAATTAGTGTTGTACTTCTGTTTTTAGAATATCTTTAATCAATGCGATAAATGCACCAACAACAGCTCCTGTTATTACATAGAATGATGTTGGACGGATGTGTTTTGTTACTAAATTGTAAGCATCTATGCATTTTTTAGCAGTTTGTTCTGCTACTTTTGTTGATTCTTTACAAATTCTTTTGAATTCAACAATTTCAGCAGGTTTCTTTTCTTGTAATGTTTTAAGAGCATTTCTGATAGTACCTGGTTTTACTCTATCGCCATCTTTCATCCCATCAAACATTTTTACAAATACATCTTCAGCTACTGATGTTTGAGCTTTACTTTTTATTGATTTTAAAAATTCTTCTGTTTTTGGATTGAATTCTGTTTTTTGTTTATTAATTCTGTCAATCACTTTTTTGTATTCAGGATTATTTTTTTCATCCGGTGTTAATGGATGATATTTTAAAACTGCACCTGTTACTCCCCCAATAAGTGCACCTTGAGCCATTGGTCCTATACAACTACGTCTTCTGTCATTACTTTCTACTGCATATACTTTCATTCTTACAAATCCTTTTATCCGGTTTGGTTATACGTGTATCTGGTTAAGTTCGCTAAAATCCCTTTTAACTTAACTGAATATCTATGAAAAAACTTGCACTTAAATATTCTATTAGAGTTGAAAAACTCATAACAAAACTGAGTAATCAAGTTTTATTTTTTTTGCATTATAAATCAAGATTATTTTTTTGTCAATACTCTTATTAAATTTAATAAAAGCATAATGCCAACAAGTGCCAAAGTTAAGAAAAAGTCGTATTTAATTGCATTGTGGCTAGCAAATAAACAGGCTAGACCACCAGCAATAATAGCTGCACTTGTTAAGATCACAACGGTTTTCTTTTGTGAAAATCCGGCATGTAATAATTTGTGGTGAATATGTTCTGCGTCAGCAACAAAAGGAGATTGTCCTTTGCAGATTCTTCTCAAACTTGCATATGTAATATCAATAATTGGAACTGCTAAAACTACAAATGGTAATAAAATTGCAAGTGTTGCAACTTTCATAACACCTGTAATTGAGATTGTTGCTAATAAAAATCCTGAAAATAGCGCTCCGCTGTCTCCCATAAAGATTTTTGCAGGGTTAAAGTTAAATGTTAAAAATGCCAACATTGAACCTGCTAAAATAAATCCGATTAATGCACTAATTGGATTTGGAGGAGTTAGAGTTATTGCTAGAATTGCAAGTGTAATAGCGTTTACTGTAACAACAGAACCAGCAAGGCCGTCTACACCGTCAATAAAGTTTAAAGCATTAGAAATCCCTACAATCCAAAGTAATGTTATTGGATAAGAGAACCAGCCTAAATCAATTCCACCAAAGAATGGAACACTATTTATTTGTACACCTAATAAATAAACTATTGTTGCAATAGATAATTGCATAAATAATTTAAATTTTGCACCTAAGCAGTAAACATCATCAATAAGTCCTAATAAGAACATTAATGAGCTACCTAAAAGTATTCCTGACATTAATTTGCCGTAAGGATAGTAACTCATTAATACTAAGCACAAGAAAGTTAACATTGTACTAGCCCAAATTGCAACCCCACCAATTCTGGATATTGGTTTGGTATGTATTTTTCTTTCATTAGGAATATCTACTAAACCTTCTTTTTTTGAAAAATTGATAACCATAGGAACTAGGAATACCCCAAAAATATAGGCTATTACGGTTCCAATAATATGAGCATGTGTTAACTTGATAATTATAATTATTCTCCTTGTGGTTTAACTATATAAAGGATATTTCTTGCATAATTTTAGAGATCTTTCTCTTAAATTATTTAGCGCAATTTCATTATCTGACGAAAATACTGCAGATGCAATAATTTTTGCAACTTCAATCATGTCTTCTTCTTTGAAGCCTCTTGTTGTAACTGCAGGAGTACCTAATCTGATACCACTTGTTACAAATGGGCTTTGTGGATCGTTTGGCACAGTATTTTTATTAGCTGTAATTCCAACTCTTTCTAATACATTAGCCATGTCTTTACCGGTTTTACCTGTTTTTCTAAGGTCTAGAGTCATTAAGTGGTTTTCAGTCATACCACCAACAATATCCATGCCTTCATCCATTAAGCCTTGAGCTAGAGCTTTGGCATTTTTTATGATTTGTTTTGCATATTCTTTGAATTCCGGTTTTGAGGCTTCTAATAATGCTACAGCTTTACCTGCAATAATATGTTCTAAAGGTCCGCCTTGCAAACCTGGAAATACAGCTTTATCAATAGCGGTTGCGAATTCTTCCTTGCACATAATAATACCGCCTCTAGGTCCTCTTAAAGATTTGTGAGTTGTTGTTGTTACAAAATCACAATAAGGAGCTGGTGATGGGTGTTCCCCTGCTGCTACAAGTCCTGCTATATGTGCAATATCTGCTAAAAGTAGGGCACCAACTTCGTCTGCAATTTCTCTAAACTTTTTAAAATCAATAATTTTAGCATAATTACTTGCTCCACAAATTATTAATTTAGGTTTATGTTCAAGGGCCATTTGTCTTACGTTTTCGTAATCAATTTCACCTTGTTCATTGATACCATAGCTTTTCACGTCATAATACATACCTGAAAAGTTTACAGGAGAACCGTGTGACAAGTGACCACCATTAGATAAATCCATACTTAAAACTCTATCACCAGGTTTCATTGTAGCCATAAATACAGCCATGTTAGCTTGAGCACCACTATGAGGTTGAACATTAGCATGATCCATATGGAACAATTCGCATGCTCTTTTTTGTGCAATTTCTTCAATTACGTCGATATGTTCACAACCATTGTAATATCTTTTATGAGGTTTGCCTTCGGCGTATTTATTGGTTAATACGCTGCCACAGGCTTCCATTACAGCTTCCGATGTGCAGTTTTCACTTGCGATAAGTTCAATTGTTTCTTGTTGTCTTTGCAATTCTAATTCTATTTGTTGTGCAACTTCTGGATCTATCTTTTTTATATGTTCTAAATTCATATGTTCTCCCTTTTTATGTATCATTATAATAAGTAAATTATTTTTCGCAAATTTGTGAAGAACTATAATAAATATCTATTTTTTAATGTCATTATTTTGTTATATGAAACATCAATTTTTTCTGCTAATAGTTCATCTTGCTTAGCCTTTTTATATATACTTTCAATTATTTCGAAAGTCTTCTTATCGGAATATCTATATATAAACATGTTAATTCCTGCTTGTATTCCCATTTCGCATGCTTTTGTGTCTCCAAATTCTGCTACGCCTTTCATAACCATATCATCTGAGATTATAACTCCATTAAAGTTTAATTTATTTCTCAAATAATCTATCGCGTTTTGGCTTAAAGATGTAGGAATTTTTTCATTTTCAAAACACGTACAGTGTAAATGAGCAACCATAATTGTTTCGATATTATTTTTAATTGCAGCTTTAAATGGTTTTATATGAGTTTTTTCCATTTCTTCAAGAGATAGGTTTATTTCAGGTAATGTCAAATGACTGTCGGCATTAGCATCTCCATGACCTGGAAAATGTTTTGCACAAGGTATTATCCCGTTTTGCCTATAGGCTTCAGATACTATTTTTTCACCTTTAATTACCTCGTCAGGATTTGATGAAAATGCACGTTCTCCAATTATTGGATTATTGGGATTTGTGTTTGTGTCAATACAAGGTGCAAAGTTTAGGTTAATTCCATATGATTTTAACTCTTGAGCTATTTCAAGGGTTTGATTTTTTAAAAAGTTTTCACCCTTTTCGTAGGCAAATTTTGCAGATAAATATTTTTTGCCGTGATGAATGTTTTCTGTTCTTTCTACTCTCCCGCCTTCTTGGTCTATAGATAGAAATGGTGGAATTTTGGAAATTGATTTTATATCATTTACAAGGTTTTTAAATTGGTCAGAAGAATGGATATCTTTTGTAAAAAATATTATCCCTCCTAATCCTTCTTTTAGTAATTGTTTATAATATCCACCCTCAGTTCCAAGGATAAACATTTGATTTAATTTTTCTTTTAAATCTGTCATTTTAGCCTTCATAAATTAAGTTAAATACTTCTAATAGGTCAAGAAGTTTTCCTGTTTTTATTACTTCTTGGATTTTTTCATGAATTTTATCTGCATTTTCTGAATTTGGAATAGTTAATTTTTCCGGAAGTATAACATCTTTAGTTTCTTTAGTATCAACAAAACCTTTGTTTAAGGTTAAAAATTCTTTGTATAATTCTAAAATTGTTATATATATTTGGTTTATTTGATAATCTTTACCAAGATAATATTTTACATCTTTTTTTAGTTGAGTGAAGTATTCTATAGAATAATCTGCTTCTTCAACAGTTTCAGCTTCATCATAAGTTCCACCAATACAAGGATTCCCTTCTATTTGGATAGAGTCGCCTAAACTTTTTATGTATGATGCCCAAAGTAAACTTCCAAGACAAAAACCAACATTATTATCAACTATTTGTGTAATTTGTGGATACATCATTTTAAACTTCATTTTTCTTTGACCAAGATTTTTGAATTGATTTATACCCGCATAAATATATTCTAAACTTAGGGATAAAATTGTTGTGTGTTGAGCGTATCCCGGATCAAATAGTACTGAATTAATTTTAGTATTTGTCATTATTTTACCTCTGATTTTTTACTTTTCTTTTTTAAAACTTTTTCTTGATATTTTTTATTGTATTGGAATTTTGTTCCATCTACAAATCCTTCTACAACAGCTTTTGCAAAGATATTTCTTGCAGACCAATAGGAAGTATGAGCGATAAATGCAGAACGTCTTGACCAAACGCCTGAATTATCATAGATAACGCCTTTTGGATTGTTGATTTTTAAATTTAAAATTTCTTCCAATTGTGACACTGTTAAATTATTGCTTGTAGGAAATCCTAGCGGATCTTCTTTAAAGTTTACTGTTAAGAAATATATTCCATTTTCATAAATATATTTAGTAACATATTTATTATAATAAGTGATTTCGTAATTAGGATCTGCCATATCAGAATAAAACAATGGTATTGGGCTTGCAAAGTTAACAACCCCTCTTACAAAACCTTTTGGAGCACAATATTTTTCGGTGCTTTCATCTATTTTTAGGTAATTTTCTTTTAATAATTCTTTATTTTGGTTAAGTACAAGATGCCCAGTATTTGTTATGACACCTAAGTTTCCTTTATCATAGGATAATGCTGAAAGACAAGTATCTTCTTTTGGATTATTTTTTACAAATTCTATAATATCTTCATCAGCATTTAATACTTGGAATAAATTTTCGAGTTTGATGTATGGAAGTTTGTATAACATATATTGATATGTAACAAACGAACCCGCTGAGTAACCAAATAAAATTACATTTTTACCTTGTTGAGCTTGTTCTTTTACCCTATCATTTAATCCATCTAAAATTGGCAGCATATTGTGAGTTTTCTGAACCCAAATTGCATCGTGCATAAATTGGGTTAATAAACTCCTTATTTCGTAAGCCAAAGTTGAACTTATGGCTTTAGAGATATTTAATCTTTCTTTAACAAAATCTAAGTCTGTTTTGCTATCATATCCCCAGAAAAATATTTGAGGTTTTTCATCAATAACTAATTGGTTAGTTTTAGTCCATTTCTTTATTGTAGAATTTTTCTCAAATTTTTCTTTCATAACAGGGTGGAGTTTATTAACCCCATTGATATACCAATCTTTCATTTTTGTATCATTATTGTTAGAACCATTAATGTACATAAATGATAAGTTAGTAGTTTGTGCATTTGTTGCTAATTGTAGCGTAAATAATGTTAGTAAAATTAATAAAATCTTTTTCATAAAGAAAATTTTATCACAATAAGATTTCAAAACATAAATTTTTACAATAATTAAATTATATGTTAGGGTAAACTTATGAAAATGTTTTTGTTAAGTTTATTGGATTGGATATATAAAAAGAAATGTTATTTTTGTAAGAGTTCTAACGAATCTGTAAAAATGTGTTCAAAATGTTTTAATGAATTAGAATTTTTACCTGTTCAAGTTAATCGAAAATTTAACAATGTAAGTATATATTGTGCAGGAGTTTATTCGAAAAATCTTCAAAAAATGATAAGAGGTTTGAAGTACCATAGACAAAAAGATTTAGCATATTATCAAGCAAAATTTATGTGGCTATATTGGCAAAGGTTAGGATTAACTCAGGATTTTCAAATTGTTCCCGTTCCAATTTTTCCTAAACGTAAGAAAAAAAGAAAATATAACCACATGGAATTAGTGGCTGAAGAATTTGCAAAATTGTCAGGTTATGAGGTTAATTTTGAATTAATAAAAAGGGTTAAAGATACAAAACCACAATATAAATTAAATAAATCTCAAAGAACGATGAATTTATCAAATGCTTTTGAGGTAAATAAGGATAAATTAATAAAAGGCAAGAAAATTTTAATAATAGATGATATTTGCACGACAGGTTCAACTTTTGAAGAAATGATTAAAGAGTTTAATAATGTTGGTATTTATGATATAACTTGTTTTGCAACAACAACTCCGTGGGAGTAATAAAATAATATAGAATTAAAAGAAAAATGATAATTTCAGAATTTGCTAAATATTTACAAGAACATAATGAAGAATTACTTACTCGCAAGACTACCCCAATGCGATTATTACACGAATGGTTGCGTGCAGTTATTAATAAAAATCCTAAAAATAACATTGATAAAATTGTTCACCGTGAAATTTTATATTGTGAAAATGAAAACGGTGATTATTTAATAGTTGGGAAATCAGATAGTGGAAGAGTTTTGGTTACAGCTTTAATAAATTTTGCTAAAAGCTATGAGAATTATAATCATGCAAAATGGGTTCATTTAACTGAACAAGCTCTTCACAAAGCAGATAAGTAAACTTTTATTCTTTTATTTCTTGAACATTTAATTTTTTGAATAAGTTTTTCTCTTGTATATTTTTTATGCTGTAAGGTATAAGAGCAGTTAAAAACATTGAGGCTAAGGTTATAGCTCCTAGAACTGGGTATTCTATTTTGGGGTATTTTTTTAGTAATTTTAGGCTAAGCCCAACACCTATAGGAGCTCCTGCAATTGTTCCAAGTCCGATTGCCAGTAAGCCTGTTTTTTCTTTTTTCTTGATTTTAGTTACAAATTCATCGGTGTTTTCTTGTGGAACAATAAAAGTTCTATTCAAATTCTTTTTAATTTGATTAGAATTTGGGTTTTGTTTTATTTCATCATATGTAGAAATTTTATTTTGGTTACTGTTAGGTATAGGATTTATTTCTACTTTTATTGTCATATTTTTAAACTTTCTTTATTAGTGTTCCTATTATATTGTAAAAATAAACAAAAAAATAATTGCTTTTCTTGTTTATAATTTGTTAAGTGTGTTAACATAAAATAAAAATGAGGGTTTTTATATGCAGATAAATTCTAAATATAATGTTAAGGGTTCAGGTAATGAAATTGTTTTCTTAAAAGATGGTGAAACTTATTCAGATTTAGAAGTTAAGGGGTTAAGTATTACGATTAATGGTAATAATAATAAAGTAGAAATAGAGTTACCATCAAATTTTATAAATGTATCCATTGTTATGGATGGTGATAATAATGAATTTCATTTAAAACCTACAAAACATAGAATAATTCGCCATACAACATTTGGAATGGAAGGTGGGTCTAAAATTTCAGTCGGATCCGGACTTTCTGTTTATCGAGATGTTCATATTGTTGCAAAAAATGGTAAAGATATTTCTATTGGTGATGAGTGTATGTTTGCCCGAGAAATTATGATAAGAAACAATGATGGACACGTTATTCTTGATAGAAAAACAGGCGAATTGTTAAATCCTCCTGAGGATATTATTATTGGTGATAATGTATGGTTGGGGATGCGCGTTCTTATTTTTAAGGGTGCAGTTATTCCAAGAGGTTCTGTTGTTGGTGCCGGTGCTTTGGTGAATAAAAAATTTGATGAAGAAAATATTTTAATTGCCGGCACTCCAGCTAAAAAAATCCGTTCTGATATTGAATGGCGCCGAGAGGATTTTGCAAAATATATGAAACACTAATTTGAGATTTAAAATTTGTTTTATTGTAAAGATAAGTTTATTAAATGCCTTTAAGAGTTTATTTATGCTATAATTACAATAAGATTATAGACTGGAGGGAAGAGTATTGACTCAGCAAAATATATTTGATCACGGGAAAATAGTTCCTGTTAATATTAGGGAAGAGATGAAACGTTCATATATTGATTATGCGATGAGTGTAATTGTTGGACGTGCTTTACCGGATGTAAGAGATGGTTTAAAACCTGTTCATAGACGTATTTTATATGCTATGAACGAATTGGGTATGTATCCAGATAAGCCATTTAAAAAATGTGCTCGTATCGTTGGTGAAGTTTTAGGTAAATATCACCCTCACGGCGATAGTTCAGTTTATGAAGCTTTAGTTCGTATGGCTCAAGACTTCTCTACAAGATATTTGATGGTTGACGGGCATGGAAACTTCGGTTCTGTTGATGGTGACGGTGCTGCTGCAATGCGTTATACAGAAGCTCGTATGCATAAAATTACTCAATCAATGCTTGCTGATATTGATTGTGAAACTGTTGAGTTTGAACCAAACTTCGATGGTTCATTACAAGAACCTTCAGTTCTTCCGGTTAGATTACCAATGCTATTGTTAAATGGTGTTTCCGGTATTGCTGTTGGTATGGCAACTAATATTCCACCTCATAACTTATGTGAAGTTGTTGATGGTACAATCGCTTTGATTGATAATCCAAAGATTACAGTTCCTGAGTTGATGGAATATATTAAAGGCCCAGATTTCCCTACAGCTGCAACCATTATTGGTTTAAATGATATTAAACAAGCTTATGAAACAGGTAGAGGTTCTATCAAGATGTCTGCTGTTTCAGGTTTTGAAGAAATCGCAGGTGGCGGTGGTCGTCAAGCTAGAACTGCTATTGTTGTTACAGAAATTCCTTATCAAGTTAATAAATCAATGTTGATTGAAAAAATTGCAGACTTGGTTAAAGAACAAAGAATTACTGGTATCTCAGATATTCGAGATGAATCTGACCGTGAAGGTATGAGAATCGTTATCGAATTGAAACGTGATGCGAAACCTGATGTTGTAAGAAATAACTTATATAAATATACTCAATTAGCAACTACATTTGGTGTTAATATGGTTGCTTTGTGTGGTAAACAACCTCGATTAATGAACTTGTACGAAGTATTGAATGAGTTTGTTGAACACAGAATTGAAATTGTAACAAGAAGAACTATTTTCTTCTTGAAAAAAGCAAAAGTTAGAGCTCACATTTTAGCAGGTTTAATCATTGCGTTAGGTTCAATTGATGAAGTTATCGAATTGATTAAAAAATCTAAAACAACTGATGATGCTCGTGATGGTTTGATGAGTAGATTTGGTTTAGATGTTGATCAGGCTAATGCAATCCTTGAAATGCAATTAAGACGTTTGACAGGATTGGAACAAGATAAAGTTAAAGCTGAATATGATGAATTGTTGAAAAAGATTGCAGAATATGAATCTATTTTGGCAAGTCGTCAAAAGATTTTAGATATCATTAAAGCTGAACTTCTTGAAGATAAAGAAAAATATGGTGATGATAGAAAAACTCAAATTTTACCTGAACAAGGTGAAGTAACTATTGAGGATTTAACTCCAAATACTCCAATGGCTGTATTTATTACTCACCAAGGATATTTGAAACGTATTCCTTTAGATACTTTTGAACGTCAAAATCGTGCTACTCGTGGCAAATCAGGTATGAAGACTAAAGAAGATGATGATATTCAACATTTCTTTACTGCAATGATGCATGATAAAGTGTTGTTCTTCTCTTCAAAAGGTACAGTATATAGCTTGAATGTATATGACTTCCCTGAAGGTGGTCGTCAAGCAAAAGGTTTACCAATTGTTAACGTTCTTCCAATCGATCAAGATGAAAGAATTACTGCGGTTGTTCCGGTAAGTTCATTCTCTAAAGATTTGAATTTAATTATGTTAACTAAGAAGGGTAATATCAAACGTATTGAGTTAGATAATTTCTCAAATATCAGACGTAATGGTATTATTGCAATTGGTCTTGATGAAGGTGATAGCTTATGTTGGGTTAAACTTGCTACTGCAAAAGATGAAATTATTATCGGTACATCTTGTGGTATGGCAATAAGATTCCCAATTCAAGATTTAAGACCGTTAGGTAGAAGTGCAAGAGGTGTAATCTCTATGAAGTTACGTTCTGGAGATGAAATTGTAGGTTGTGATATCGTTCCACAAGATTACGATGCGGACTTACTTGTTGTAACTTCTGACGGTTTTGGAAAACGTACAAAATTATCAGAATTCAGAACTCAAAACAGGGGCGGAATTGGTTTAATTGCAACCAAGTTTAAATCTTCTGCTTCAAGACTTGTAGCTTTAACTATTGTAAAAGAATCTGATGATATTATGTTAGTAACATCAAATGGTGTTGTAACAAGATTAAATGCAGGTTCAATATCTCAACAGGGTCGTCCGGCAACAGGTGTTAGAGCTCAAAACTTATCTGAAAATGATACAGTTTGTTCAGTTAATAAGATTTTAAATCCTGATGATGACGATGTGACTATTAAAACTCAAAAATCTGAAACTGAAGCTCCAGCAGAAGAAGTTCAACAGACAAGCTTGTTGGATGGTGATTCTCAAGAGTAGATTAAATTTTAAATGTTTATATAGAAAAGAGTGGTTTGTAAATTGCCACTCTTTTTTTGTATCAATTTATTTACGTGTAATTTGATTTATGTTAATATGTTTTTGCGTAGTTTATAAGGAGAGAAAAATGGCTGATTCAAAAATTTTAGCAACAATTGAAAGATCTGATACTGAACAATTACAAATTTCTGTTAGTGAATATAAAGGCAGAAGTTACTTAAATATGAGAATATTTTACACTACAGATGATGGTGCAACTTGGCTTCCAACTAAAAAAGGTGTTACTTTCACTCCAGATCAATTAGATTTGTTAACAGAAGCTATTGAAGAAGCTAAACAAGAATTCATGGCTGCAGAAGCTGAGGGATAAATAAAATAAATATAATAATTTGCTTGATTTAAGCAGATTTTATTAAATGTTTAAAAAGGATTATCAATAAATGGAAGATGGTATTCAAAATAAATTATTTGAAATTCCTTCTCGTAAATTAACTTTAAAAAAACGAGAACCGTCTGAAGTGGTTGATAATCCTTCTTTTATGCAACATAAATATGCGGTTTGTTTGGTTAATGTTAAGGCATTGGGTGTAAAAACTTTTAGTTATTTAATCCCACCAGAGATGCAAGACAAAATAAAAATCGGTCAGGCTTTATTGGTTCCTTTTGGCAGACAAGGGTTAATTAATGCTTTTTGTGTTGGTTTTTCTGATTATTTACCTTCTGAAATTAAGGCTAAAAGAGTTAGTAAGATTTTAGATGAAACCCCATTGTTTTCTGTAGAATATTTAAAATTATTGGAATGGGTTGCTAATTATTATTGTACCGATTTGATTACGGTTTTGAATGTTGCAATTCCATTAAAACTTATTGAAAAATCTCTAAAAACCGAGCAATCTATCGAATTTATTAAAACTGATGGTGCAACCAAAAGGCAGTTAGAAATTTTAGAAATTCTTAGGGAAAAAGGTAAAATGCCTTTGATTGAGTTTGAAAAACTTGTGAAAACAACAAGAGCAACTGTGAAAAAATTAGAAGCTTTAGGTTGTGTAAAACTGATTGAAGAGCAAGTTTATCGTAATCCTTTGGATATTTTGAAAATTGATAAAAAAGAAGATTTGTACGAGTTATCAGAAACTCAGCAAAAAGTTTATGAAGGAATTTCTGCGCAAATTAGAAATGAGAAATCTCCTCAAATTTTATTGCATGGTGTTACAGCAAGTGGAAAGACTGAAGTTTATTTCAAACTTATAGACGATACTATAAAATCAGGGAAAAATGTTCTATTTTTAGCTCCTGAAATAGCTTTGGCATCTCAATTAACTAAAAGGTTAGCCAAAAAATTTGGAACAAGAGATGTTGCGATTTGGCATAGTAGTATCTCTGAAGGTGAAAGATATGATGTTTGGCAAAAGCTTTATAAGAATGAAATAAAAATATTGGCTGGTGCGCGTTCTGCAGTGTTTGCACCGTTAAAAGATATAGGTTTAATTATTATTGATGAGGAGCACGAGGGTGCATATAAACAAACTTCTCCAGCTCCAAGGTATGATGCAAGACTTGTGGCAAGAAAGCTTGCAGAGTTTAATAATTGTCCGTTAATTTTGGGTTCAGCAACGCCTGATATTTCAAGTTATTATAGAGCAATAAATTCAAATCACTTATTTGAAATGTTGAAACGATATAATAATGCTAAAGTTGCTCCGGTTACGGTTATAAATATGCAAGAGTACGGTAGAGCGGCATATAAAAGTTTAATATCTAAACCTTTGCAAACTGCAATCAAAGAAACTTTAGATAATAAGCAACAAGTTATTTTACTTATAAATCGTCGAGGCTTTTCTACATATACTCAATGTCAGGGGTGTGGACATGTTATTGAATGTCCAAATTGTGCAATCCCAATGATTTGGCATGCAAAAGATAATATGCTCAAGTGTCATTATTGTAACCATGTTGAATATTTCCCAGATGTTTGTCCAAATTGTGGATTTGATGGATTGAAAAATTCAGGCACCGGAACACAAAAAATTGAGCAATATATAAAGGATTTGTATCCTGATTACAATGTAGAAAGAATTGATAGCGATGTTTTGGTTAGAAAAGGAGAACATATAAGACTTTTAGAAAAATTCCAAAACGGAGATATTGATATTTTAGTTGGAACTCAAATGATAGCCAAAGGTTTGGATAATCCTAATGTTACTTTGGTTGGTGTGATTTCTGCAGATGCAAGTTTTAATTTACCTGATTTTAGAGCATCAGAAAGAGGGTTCCAATTATTAACTCAAGTTGCAGGTAGAGCAGGACGTGGAGAATTCAAGGGAAGAGTATTTTTCCAAACTTATAATCCTGATTATTATGCTTTAGAAAGTGCTAAATCTCAAAATTATTTTGATTTTTATAAACAGGAAATAGCATCTCGTGAAGATTTTGATTATCCACCGTTTAGTCAAATTATTCGTTTAATTTTGAGTTCAACAAATAATTTTAGAGCAGAAAAAGCTGCTCAAGAAATTGCGTTAAGACTGTGTACAATGATTGAAAAATTTGGTTTTGGTGAAAGATTAGAAGTTTTAGGACCAACTCCATGTGTTATAGAAAGGATAAACGGATATTATCGTTTCCAAATTATTATTAAGAATAAATTGGAAGATAAAGGTCATCAATTTGTATCAAGCTTTTTGAATAAAATTACGGCGCCTAAAGATATAAGAATGACTATTGATGTAGATCCTTTAGATATTTTATAAAATAATTAGTCTATTTGTGCAATAGGGTATGTTTGTCTTAAATATTTTACTGGTTGTAAGTCTATATCAGAATATATTGCACCTTCTTGATCTTTAGCATTTGCAATAACTTCGGCAGTTGGTGAAATTATAAGAGAATTTCCAATGCAGCTGAATTGGTCATTAGATTTTTTTGTTTGGTTTGATATAACAAGATAAACCATATTATCATATGCTCTTGTTCTATTCATTGCAATCCACATTTCTTGGGCATATTTTAGAGTTTCAGAATCATTATATATTTCATTTGGGATAGCCCAAGCTGTTGGTAATACAATAATATCGGCTCCTAATTTTGCTAATTTTTTGAAATGTAAAGGATAACGAATATCAAAACAAATTGCCATTCCGACTTTTCCAAAATCAAAATCTACTACAATTTCTTGGTCACCAGCTGTAATTCTATCACCTTCTGTACCGCCCATATAATTGAATAAATGGATTTTTCTATATTTAGCAATTGTTTCACCACTACGATTTATTGCAAAAGATGTGTTATATAATTTTTCTTCAGATTTTTCAATTACAGTTCCTGCGATGATATTTGTATTATATTTTTTCGCTAGTTCTTTAATAAAATCAATAATTTCTCCACCATTTTCATCTACTGGATGGGTTAAAAAATATTCATGATTTATCCCTGTTGAGAAAAATTCCGGTAATACTATTAAATCTAATTTTTTATTTGAATGTTTTTTTATATAATGTTCTATCTTTTTTAAATTGATTTCAGGCTTATTTAAAAGAGGTTTTATTTGTATATTTAAAATTCCTACCATAATTTACTCCTTATTTAACTCAATTTTAACATAATCTCTTGAAAATTTGCTTCCTTCGGCATACTATTTGTATATATTTAATTAAGAAAAAGGATACGGGATATGAATAGTACAGTTAATAAAAATAAAGTTTATACAAAAGAAGAGTTATTGGCATTTTATAATATGCCATTGGAAGATTTATTGAAAGAATCTTTAAAGTATATGTCAAACAATGTTGAATTTTGTTCATTGATAAATGCCAGAAATGGTAAGTGTTCTCAAAATTGTAAGTATTGTGCTCAAAGTTCACATTACTGTACTAATATTGAGTCTTATCCTTTAGTTGAGATTGAAGAAGTTGTAAAAGTTGCAAAAGAAGCTAAAGCTCATGAAGCTTCAAGATTTGCTATCGTAACAAGTGGAAAAACTCCTGATGAAGGTAGAGATTTTCAAATAGAACTTGATATGATAAAAGAAGTGAATAAAATTGAAGGTTTGAAATCTTGTGCGTCTATTGGTATTTTAGATGAAGAACAAGCAAAACAATTGGCTCAAGCTGGTTTAAAGAGATTTCACCATAATATAAATACTTGTCGTTCATATTATCCTGAAGTTTGTACAACTCACACTTGGGATGATAGATTAAAGACTTGTAAATTAGTAAAAAAATATGGAATGGAATTGTGTTGTGGTGTTATTTTAGGTATGGGCGAAAGTGTTGAACAAAGAGTTGAAATGGCTATGGAATTAGCCGAAATACAACCGGATTCTATTCCTATAAATATTTTAATGCCTATTCCTGAAACACCTTTTGAAAATTATCACGATAAAATAGACGAAGAAAATGTATTAAGAACTCTTGCAGTCTTCAAAATTGCTAATCCTCAAGCTGTAATCCGTTTTTGTGGTGGTAGAATGAGATTATCTCAAGAAAACCAAGAGTTAGCTTTGAAAAATTGTGTAGAAGGTATTTTGATAGGTAATTATTTAACAACTGTAGGAAAAGAACCAAAAGAAGATATTGAAACAGTTAAAAATTTGGGTAAAAATCTTTTACATTAATTTATAAATTTAAAAATTTGGGCAATTTTCTTGCGCTTATATCATTTATATATATATGATATTAAGTGGAGAATTGAAGTATGCAAATTAATGATGATAAATCATTCAATAATGATAGTAGTAAATATGTACCATTTTGGCAGGTAAAAGATACTACTGCGTCATCAAATTTATTTAAACCTATTTTTAATCTTTCTTCAGATTCGTTAAAAACAGATTTTATGCCTCTGGATAAAGGTGGAATCTTTGAAAGTTATAAAAAAGATATTCAAAAGGATATTATAAATAAAGGTAAATACATTTGTGAGCCTGTTTCTACAAAGGTAGATATTATAGAACCGTTGGATATTCCAAAAGATAATAGAGAAATTAAATTAGTTGGCGAGGATGTAAAAATAGTTCCTCATTTAAAAACCAATTATAATAAAAATTCTAATGTTACTCAGAATTTATTTGATGGTGATGTTGAGGATTTAAATAAATTATTAAAAAATACTCCAATGAAAGGTCAAGGCAAAGCCTTTCTTGATGCTCAAGAAAAATACGGTATAAATGCGTTATTTTTAATGAGTGTGATTAAAGCTGAATCAGCCTATGGTGCAGCTCCAGCTCATGGAACTAAATATAATGTGGCAGGTTTAAAAACACGTTCTGGTAAATACCAACAACACAAAAGTTTTGCGGAAAGTATTGATAAATTAGGTTCAAATCTCAGTCGTTTATACATTCATAAAGGTGGTAAAAAATTAGTTACAATAGAACAAATTAGATCTCAATTTTGTCCGGGAAATAAAAAATGGACACCTGAAGTTACAGAAGAAATGAATAGATTATCAAAATCAATAGCTGAAATGTATAATTAATTTTATAGATTTTCAAGAACCGCTATTTTCATATCTTTAAAATCTGGGGTACGTCCTGTCCATATTTGTTCTGCCGCCACAGCTTGGTGGATAAACATATCAACACCATTAAGTGTTCTATAACCATATTTTTGAGCAAGTTTTAAGAGTACTGTTTTTTTAGGATTGTATATTACATCATATACTAAAGCGCCTTGAGGAAGTGTTCTTAATTCATTTTCTTCCACAGGTGTCATATCTGCTGCTCGACCTAGCATTCCAATTGGTGTTGTGTTTACTAATATATTCACATCTGACAAATCTCTGATTCTTTCAATTTGATGTGCTGAAAATTCTACATTTGGAAAAGTTTTTCTTAAGTAGTTTAGTAGTTCTAAACAATTTGGAATGTTTCTTGTATAGAGTTTTATTTCTTTCATTTGGCTTTGTGCAAGTGCAGTAATTGCAGCTCTTGCAGCTCCGCCAGTACCTAGGACTCCAGCTGTTTTTCCTACTAAAGTGAAGTCTTCTGGGATAGCATTTCTAAATCCTATTACATCAGTATTATAACCTTTTAATTCTTTTGTTTCAGGATTTATTGTAACTGTATTTACTGCATTTACTAAGTCGGCAGATTGGTCTACTTCATTTAAAAACATAATAACCGGTAATTTTAATGGAATAGTTACATTAAAACCTCTATAATTATGTGTTTTGAAAAATTTTATTCTATCAACAAGTGTTTCCGGAGGAGTTTCTAAAACTTCATAACTAGCTTTTATACCAAGACTTTTAAATCCTGCTTCGTGCATACAGCTTGATAGAGAGTGCCCTAAAGGATAACCTATTACTGCATATTTTCTAGTAGGTGCATTTAGAGTGTCTGGCATGATTACTGGAGTCTCGCGGCTTACAGATTCAGTTATTGTTGGATTTTGTTGATATATATTTTGATTAGAATTGTTAATTATATTTGATGAGTTTGAATAGCTTTCTGGAGTTGAAGCTGTATTCATACAATTAAAATTTGCATTAAAACTATTTGAATAATTTGAATAGTGTTCTGAAAAATTGTTATTATTATCTAGAGATGTTGTTGTTTGAATATTTGAAGTTGATGAATAGGTACTATTCAAATTGTTTGTTTGTGTTTGTATAATTTCGTTTTCTGGTTTAGGTGGTTCTGGTTGTGAAAAACTAGAATATGTTGTTTGTGGAGTTACATATTCTTGTTGTTGAGGTTGATGATAATTTTGCGCATTATTATCTGACCAAGAAAACGAATTTGTTTGGTTTTGTGCGTAATTATTTATTGGATTATCTTGCTGATATGTATAATCATTTACAGGATTATTTTCGCTTTGATAATCATTTTGTTGTGGTTCAATATTAGGCTGAGCAGATATTGTTGTGTTTTGAGTTTGCACATTAGTTTCGGAAGATTTTTCTTCTTGTTCCATTTGTGCTTTTAGTTCTGCTAAAGTAATACTTATGCCGGCAGCTTTCATTTCTTTGTAGCGTGCTAATAATTCTTTACTTACAGCCATAATTTGAATCCTTTATGTTAGTTTTCTTGAGTTGTTGTTTCTTCTTCGGTAGCTTCTTTCTTAAATCCGCATTTTATGTTAGAGCAAGCTATAACTGTTCCTTTTTTCAAAACTTTTTTTACTAATAAACTACCACAAGTTGGACATTTTTCTCCTGTAGGTTCGTTCCATAGCACAAAGTCGCAGTCTGGGTATTTGTCGCACCCGAAGAATACTGTACCTCGTTTAGATTTTCTTTCTACAATTGTTCCCTTTCCACATTTTGGACAAGTTACACCTGTTGATTTTCTGAAAGGTTTACGGTGTTTGCATTCTGGATTTGTACATTCCATGTATTTTCCGTAAGGTCCGATTTTAAAAATCATATCTGAGCCACATTTTTCACATTTTTCTTCGCAAATTTCTTGCGGTTTTTCTGAATTTTCTTCTCCTTGTTGTTCAGCTTCCATTTCTTGCATAACATTTAGAGACATTGCAGTTTTACATTCAGGGTATCCTGAACATCCTAAAAATTGTGTTCCCTTTTTACTTGTGCGTAAAACCATTGGTTTTCCACAATTTGGACAATTTATTTTTGTTTCTATTGTTACTCTTTCAGCTGTTTTCATTACAGAATTTACTTCTTCCATAAATGGTGTATAGAAGTCTTGTAAAACTTTTACCCATACAGCTTCTTTTTCTGCAATTTTATCCAGTTTTTCTTCCATACCTGCAGTAAACTTGTAATCCATGATATCCGCAAATTGTTCTACAAGTTGTTTTGAAACTGTACGTCCAAGTAATGTTGGTTTTAAAGCTTTATCTTTTTTTTCAACATATTTTCTAGTTTGAATAACCGTGATAATTGTTGCGTATGTTGACGGACGGCCAATACCATATTCTTCTAAAGCTTTAACTAATGATGCTTCATTATATCTAGGTGGAGGTTGTGTAAAGTGTTGTTTAGGATTAACTTTTTTACAAACAACTTTGTCACCTTTTTCTAAATCCGGAATTTTTGCATCCGATTCTTTTTCATCTTCTTCAGAATCATTATATAATGTTAGGAAACCGTCAAACATAATTTTGCTTGTACCAGCTTTTAGGGTATAGTCTCCTGAATTGATTTCAATCGATTTATTTGCAATTTCAGCAGGTGCCATTTGGGATGACATGAATTTTTCCCAAATTAGTTTGTATAATTTATATTGGTCATTATCCAAATATTTTTTTATGCTTTCAGGAGTTCTTTCAGGATAAGATGGACGAATTGCTTCGTGGGCATCTTGTACATTTTGTTTTCCTTTTACATAAACATTAGGATCTTTTGGATAATATTTTTCACCATAATTTTGCAATATGAAATCGTGTGCCATATTTTGAGCATCATCTGAAACTCTGACACTATCTGTTCTCATATAAGTGATTAAACCGACTGGAGTACCATCAATTTCAATACCTTCGTATAATTTTTGAGCAACTTGCATTGTTTTTGAAACTCCAAAACCTAGTTTTGATGATGCTGCACGTTGCATTGTTGAAGTTATAAATGGTGCTGTTGGTTTTCTTTTTATAGTTTTTTTAGTAACTTTTGAAACTTCAAATTTACTTTCAGGATTTGTTAAATAGTCAACAATTTTTTGTGCTTCTTCTTTATTTTTTATTGTTTTTTCAATTGATTTATTTTTTATTTTTGACAATTCAGCTTCAAAAAGTTTCCCATCTTTATCTAAATTTGCGTGAATAGACCAATATTCTTGAGGTATGAATTTTTCAATTTCTTCTTCTCTTTCGCAAATCATACGTAGAGCAACTGATTGTACACGACCAGCTGAAAGATTTCTATTACCTATTTGTTTCCATAGTACAGGGCTCAATTTAAAACCTACAAGCTTATCTAAGATTTGTCTTGTTTGTTGAGCTTGAACCATATCCATATCAATACCGCGAGGATTTTCTACGGAATGTTTAACTGCTTTTGGAGTAATTTCGTTAAATACAATTCTGCAAATTTTTTCATCAGGCACTTTTAGAATTTGTCTAACATGCCATGCAATTGCTTCTCCTTCACGGTCGGGGTCGGATGCAAGATAAATTTTATCTGCTTTTTTTGCTAAGTCGTTTAATTTTTTTACAACTTGTTGTTTGCCGGGGATAATTTCAAATTTTGGTTCAAAGTTATTATTAACATCAAAACCTAAATTTTGAGTTGCAGCATCTTTAGTCGGAAGATTTCTAACGTGTCCGTAACTTGCTTCTATTTGAAAACTATCTCCTAAAATTTTTTTTATAGTTTTAGATTTTGCAGGAGATTCGACTATTACTAATGATTTCTCTTTTTTATTTGCCGTTGCCATTTATAAATTTCTCTCTATACTCTTTTATATCTATCCCCGTTACCTTGTTTTATTATGCCTTTAAGCTCCATTGTTGTCAAGTTCATAAGTAAATCTTCAAGGTTTAGTTTTGTTAGGGTAAGCAATTCATCAATTCCTTTTTCTTCAATTTGAAGATTTTCATATATTTTTTCTTCATCAGGAGTTAGCATTGGTAATGTTAATTGTTGTTGCTTTGTTTCTTTTTTTATTTCCCAATTAAGTGCATCTAGAATATCTGCACTTTCCGTGACCATTGTTGCACCATTTTTTAGAAGTTTGTATATTCCTTGAGTATTTGGATTTGAAATTTCACCAGGAATACACATTAGTTCTCTGCCTTGTTCCAAAGTTAAATTGGCTGTAATAAGAGCTCCACTTTTTAGTGATGCTTCAGCTACAAGTGTTCCGTAAGATAACCCTGATACTATTCTGTTTCTTTGTGGAAATCTGAATTTCATAGGCTCAAATGTAGGATAGTATTCACTAACTACAGCGCCATATCCGTTTTCGATATTTTGATAAAGAGTTTTGTTGCTTGTTGGATATACAAAATCAAAACCGCTTGCTATTACTCCAATTGTTTTAATATTATTCTCGATTGCTGCAGTGTGTGCAACTGTATCAATTCCAGAAGCTAACCCTGATACTATACAAATATCTGTGTTACTTAATTCTGAAATTATTTTTTTTAAATTGTCTCTTGCGTGAGTACTGGCCTTTCTTGAGCCTACAATAGCTAATGTGCGCTCTAAATTACAATCAAAAAGTTTACCTTTATAATAAAGAACTGCAGGTGGATTTTCTATGTTTTTTAACAACTTTGGATAATTTTCATCTTCTAGTGTTAAAAAATTTATTCCTCTGGTTTCAACATTTGTAAAGGTTCTATCTATATCAACTTTATCTCTGTTTTTTATAAAATTTTCAGCTTTTCTTACACTTAATCCATCTATGTTTTTTAAGTCTTCTATTGATGAATTAAATGCTTTTTCAATATCTCCAAAGTAGTTATATAATCTTTGGATGAATTTGCTATCTATTTGTTCAATTGAAGAAAATGCTATCCAGTATTTATTCTTCATTTGTTCCTTTTTTCTTTTTTATATTCTCAATTAATGCAGTAACGTTATTTTTCTCTTCTTCCGGAATATCAAAGTTTGAATAATCTTCTAAATATTCAATAGCATCATCATAGTCGCCGCGTGCCATAAATAAGATTGCCACTTTTTTATATGGCATTGGAAATTTATTATTTGTAGCTATAGATTTCAAAAAGTTAGAAATAGCCTTGTCTATCTCATCATTTGCTTGGTATGCTTCTGCTAAATAATAATAAATCCATTCATTATCTTCTTTGTAATTTAATACATTTTCAAAATTTTCGATAGCTGAATCATAGTTTCCAAGTTCAAAATAAGTTTTAGCTAAGTCATAGTATGCATCAAAATTATCTGGTTGTTTATCCAAAATGTATTCCAATTCATCAATAGCCAAATCTCTTTTTGCATCTTCCATATAAAATCTTGCAAGATAATGTCTGAAAATTAAATCATCAGGTAGCATATCAATTGCATAAGATAAAATATTTATACCTTCTCCAAGGCGTCTTTGTTTATAATAAATATCCACCAAATTGATATAGCATTGTGGAATTTTTGGATTTAATTCAATAGATTTTAGGTAATTTTTTTCGGCCTTTTCATCATTACCAGTATTTGCGTAACATAAGCCTAAATTATTATAAATTTCGGCATTATCTGTTTCAACTTCTAAAATAGATGAAAATAAATCTATTGCACCGTTCCAATCTTGTTTTTTAAAACATTCTATTGCTCTATCAATTTTTTCTTTCATTTTCTTATAATCCTAAAGTCATATTGTCATCATCAGAACCAGAACCAATGTTTCTAATTACAGTTCTTGTATTGCCTTGAGCATCAAAGCTTTTTGGTTTTACTGTCATTTTGATTCTATCTGCATAAATTGTTCTAACACCTTCTGTTATACTTGAACGACCTGTAAAATATGCTTCATTTGGTTTTGAATCTGGTCCAGGGTATAATGTTACTTTTGGACCTTCAGCATAGTAATCTTGGTACCAAATTCTAACTTTACCACTAGCATTGAAAATTCCGCGTTTTTGATTATATTCTTGGTAGTTAGATTTTAAAGTTAATTTCGAACCATCATCCATTGAAGCATTTGATGTTGTGTTTCCATATGCGGTTAAGTTTCCAGATGCAGCTTCATAGACAAATTTGTCGGCATAAGATTCATTCTTGTCTTGTTTTACTCTGGCATTACCTGTTAAAACAAGTCTTTTTATGTCTCCATTTTTATCTGTTGTAATCTGTGCGGCATTTGAAAACGTTTCGATTTCTTTATACAACATTGTAACAGCTCCGGTTGCTGTCATTACTCCAGTTTTTGTATCATATTCTTGTACATCAGAGTTTATAACTACAACAGGAGTTTTACCTTCAAATACGATAGATTGAGTATCGCCTTCTGCTCTAATAATCTTTGTTATTAATGATACTTTTAGAATATTAGCTTTTACTTCTCTTTTTTTGTTTTGTTTTACTTCAAAAGCATAAGGTTTGTCATAGAAAGTTGCTGTATCAAGTTTTTGATCTTTTGTTAGATTTACATCAGCATTTTCTCCAACAACTTTTAGGTCATCAACTGAAACTTTAACGTTACCGTTAAATTTAATTTTATTATCAGCTTCATTGAAAGTTTGAGTTTTAGATTCTATAACTAAATCTGATGCTTGTACTGCTATACCTGTCAATAATAACATTGAAATACAAGCCATTAATATTTTTTTCATATTACTTTTTATCCTCATAAACTTTTGATACAGTGTGTCCACTAATTTTGAAACTATTATAATCTGGACTTATTTCGATTTTATCAGCTGTAGATACAAGCTCTTTTCCTTTTTGGATTTTAACGTGTCCTTCTGCGATAATTGGCGAATGTGAATTTAGCCAATGTAGTTTGTCCGCTTTTAAAGTTATACCATCTTTTAGAGCAATGAAAGTATCTGCATATAGTGTAATATCTCCAACTTTAGAATCATAAGTTCCTTTTGAAGATTCAAAACTCATAGATACTTCATTATCTTTATAGAAATTTCCAATAACTTTATTTAGCTGAGCAATTCCGTTTTTACTGTCCCATTTACCTGTTTCGCCATATATTTCCCAGTATTTTTGCTCGTCTTTTGTCTCGGTTAAAATAATTCCTTGAACAACTGCTTCTTGCTCGTCTCCCTGATTTTGTAATTGTTGTCTGTTAAAATCATGGGTAATTATTCCAGCGGTGATGAAAGCCCAAGCTAAGATTCCGCCTAGAGCTAAGAACACCATAAAATATAAACGTTTTTTCTTTGGTAAATTCTTCCAGTTCATACCTAGGATTTTAGCACAAAATAATGTAATGTTAAAATCTATTTTTTTGATTTAAAAATATCTTAATATTGCTGTCATTATTCTTAATAATTAAGCATGTTATCTGATTTTGTAATATAATTAACATTGTCAGACTAGGAAATAGAGGGATATTTATATGGTACTTAGATATGATTGTGGTGAAGTTATCACGGCTATGGTTACACCAATGAATCGTTTTGGTTCAATTGATTATGATAGAGTTGAAAGTTTAACTAATCATTTGATAGAACATGGCAGTGATGCTCTTTTAGTTGCCGGTACTACAGGGGAATCTCCTACGTTAACTAACGAAGAAGAAATTGAGCTTGTTAGTACTGTAAAACGTGCAGCTGCAAATAGAGCAAAAGTTATTTTAGGTGCAGGTTCTAATTCAACAGAAACTGCTATTGAGTTTACTAAATTTGCTCAAAAGGAAGAAGTTGATGCGATTTTATCAGTAGTACCTTATTATAACAAACCAAATCAAAGAGGTATTATAGAACATTTTTCAGCTGTGGCAAAATCTACAACATTACCTATTATTTTATACAATATTCCATCTCGCACAGGGGTGAATATGGAACCAAAAACTGTTGCTTATTTGGCTGAAAATTTTGAAAATATTGTAGGGGTTAAACAAAGTTGTCCTGATATGGATAAAATTACAGAAATGAGAATGTTATGTCCAAATAATTTTGCAATATATTCAGGTGACGATAGTTTAACATTACCAATGATGTCACTTGGTGCTCACGGTGTAATTTCTGTGGCATCTCATTTGTTTGGTTCTGAATTGAAATCTATGATTAGAAACTTTAAAACTGGTGATGTTTTAGCTGCAAGAAATATGCATAAGATTTTATATCCGGTATTTAAAGGTTTCTTTATGGCACCTAATCCTACACCTATTAAAGCAGCTTTAGCTTATAGAGGTATAATAGAAGATTATGTGAGAAGACCTTTGGTAACATTAACTGAAGATGAAAAAATTGAACTATTCAAAATAGTTGATAAGGTTAGTGAAGAATTAAGCGAGTAGGGTTAGTACTTTTTTACTTGTTTAATGTTATAAATAATAAAAGAAATTTAAAAAGGATTTGTTAATCAGTAGTACATATATAAGAGGGTAAAAAATTGAAAAACAAGATTATTATGTTTTGGGTTATTGTTGCAATTGTAATTGCCTCACTTGTGACAATTTATAAAAAACCTACAAAACTCGGACTTGACCTTGTTGGTGGTTCAAGAATTATGCTTGAAGCTAAAACCACAGATACAGTCAGAAAAATTACTCCAGAAGTAATGAGCCGTTTGCAATATGCTATTGAAAGTCGTGTTAATAAACTTGGGGTATCTGAAACAAGTGTTGCTCAAGTTGGAGATAAAAGACTTTTAGTAGAAATTCCAAACGTTACAGATTTAAAAGAAGCAGAAGCTTTTCTAGGTAAAACTGCTCAATTGGAATTCAAACAACCTGTATTTGATGCAAACAAACAACCAAAAAGAGATGAAAATGGTATGTTAATGTGGGAACCTACAGGTTTGACCGGTGAAGATTTAAAATCTGCATCAATTGGTTCAGACCAATCTGGTCAATGGACAGTATCTTTAGAATTTAATGGAAAAGGTGCTACAAAATTTGCTGAATTAACACAAAAATTAGTTGGTCAGCAAATGGCAATTTTCTTTGATAATGAAGAAATCTCAGCTCCAGTTATTAGAGAAGCTATTTTTGGTGGAAGAGCTGAAATTTCTGGTGGTAGCAGCGGATTTAAATATGAAGAAGCTGAAAAAATGGTTAACTTGTTAAATGCAGGTGCTTTACCAGTTCCATCAGATATTATTCAAGAAAATACCGTGGGTCCTACTTTAGGTTCTGACAGTATTGAAAAATCAAAATTTGCAGCAATGATTGGTATTGGTTTCGTAATGTTATTCATGGTATTTGCATACAGATTACCAGGTTTGATTGCTGACGTTGCGTTAATAGTTTATGGTTTAATTCTATTTGCTTTATTCAAAGCAATTCCTGTAACTTTAACATTGGCAGGTATTGCAGGTTTTGTATTATCTGTTGGTATGGCTGTAGATGCTAACATTCTTATTTTTGAAAGAACAAAAGAAGAATTAAAAGCTGGTAGAAACTTATTTACAGCTATTAATTCAGGTTTTGATCGAGCATTTACAAGTATTTTCGATTCAAATATGACAACAATTTTAACTTGTGTGATTTTGTATTTCTTAGGCACAAGTGTTGTTAAGGGTTTTGCGTTAACATTGGCGATAGGTGTTGTTGTTTCAATGTTTACAGCAATTACTGTTACTAAAAACTTCATGCACTTAATCTTCGGTACAGGTGAATTAAAATATCCTGCGTTATTCGGTCTTTCTAAGAACGATATCGGCAAAGGCTATGAAGTTCAGGAAACAAAACGTGAAAAAGCTCGTTTTGGTATTTTAGACTAAGAAAGTAAGAGGTAAATATAAAATGTTTAATTTTAAAAATAATGCAGTGCATGTTGTAAAATATAGAGTTTTATGGATGTGTATATCAGCAATTTTATTATTACCTGGAATTATTTCTATGGTGTATTCAATGATTACATATCCTACTCACACTCCTGTTAAAGTTGGTATTGATTATACAGGTGGTACAATATTGCAGTATGGAACAAAGGAAGCTGTATCTAGTAATGATTTGGCAAAAACTAGAGAAAATTTAGATAAGATTGGTGTTACAAATGCTTATCTTCAAGTATTGAATGTAAACCCAACTCAAGAAAATGATAATATGAAATCAATTATTTCAATCAGAACAAAATTTATTGATGAAGGTTCTGATTTGGCTGCTGAAATTACTAATGCTGTTCAAAAAGAATATAAGAACGCAGAATTGGTTCAAGTAACATCTGTTGGACCTACTTTAGGTAAAGAATTATTTAAGATGTCTATTTTAGCATTAGCTTTAGCTATTGTTGGTATGATTTTATATATTTCATTCCGCTTCAAGTTTGAATATGCTGTTGCCGCAATTCTAGGTTTGGTACACGATGTATTATTTGTTCTTGGTGTATTTTCAATTCTAGGTTTGTTCTGTAATGTTCAAGTTGATGGTTTATTCTTGACAGCAATATTAACTTTAATTGGTTTCTCAATTAATGATACTATTGTTACATTTGACAGAATAAGAGAAAACTTACGTTATTATGGTAAGAAAATGACTTATGGTGAAATTGTTGATGCTTCTGTTAATCAAACAATTGCAAGAAGTGTTAATACCTCATTAACAGCATTTATTACATTAGCAGCTTTATATTTCTTTGGTGGTGTAACTACAAAAGATTTCGTATTGGCAATGATGATAGGTGTTGTAGTTGGTACTTATTCAAGTATTTTCTTCTGCAGTATGCTTGTTGATTTCTGGGAAGAAAGAAAAGGCGCTAAAAAAGCAGTTGCAGTTGAAGGATAAGTTCTTTATAACAGTTGGTAAAATTAAAATCTCCAAGATTTATTCTTGGAGATTTTTTTTATTAGTATTTTTAATTTTTAATTAGAATTTTTTCAATTTAGCATATGTTGCATCCATTGCTTTTTTACCTTTAGCTCCAAAGTCTACGGTATACATTATGCTTTCACCAACGTTTAGAACATCTGTAATGTGTCCTATTCCCATTTGATCGTGGAAAACTCTTTGACCAACATCAAATACATCACCTAAGACTTGAGAAGATTTTCTTTGTTCTTCTCTTTCTTTAGCTTGTTGTTGTTCTTGAGCTAGTCTTTGTCTACGTTCTTCAGCCATTCTTTTTATTGCATTATCTTTGAAGAATGCTGCAATTTTTTCTTCTTCACGTTTTTTATTTATTGCAGATTTTACAATAATTGTTCTTTGAGGCGTTCTGTTAGACGCAGGTTTTTGATATGAAGTTTTAGAATAGCTATTTGATGAAGATTGAGAGTAAGAAGAAGACTTTCCTCCACTAGCTAATCCTTTTCTTTGTGGAGCAACAAAATTTGCGCCAAAACCAGATGATGGTTTTACGTATCCATCAGTGTCTGTTTTTGCGTATGATTCTCTTGCTTTTGATACTGCGCTTCTAAATGTTGAAGAGCCAGATGTTCTACCCTCAGATTCCATAGATTCAATTAAGTTATGTGGAATTTCTTCAATAAATCTGGAAGGGTTATAGTATTTATATTCACCCCAAGTTTGGCGACGTTTTGCGGATACAAGGTATAATTTTTCTTCTGCACGAGTTATACCTACATACATAAGTCGACGTTCTTCTTCCACTTCTGATGGAACTTGAAGAGTTCTTTGGCTTGGGAATATACCTTCATCCATTCCTGCAATAAATACAGTAGGAAATTCAAGACCTTTTGCCGCGTGAAGTGTCATCATTGTAACATTATTAGATTCTTCTTCCATTGAATCCAAATCTGATACTAATGCTACTTGTTGTAGAAATTCTCCTAATACATTATTTTCTTCTTCTGGCACGAATTCTTCGGCTACGTTAACAAGTTCTTGCAAGTTATTTATATCATCTTGGAATTCCGGATCGGTTGCTGCTTTTGATTGTAATTCAGCAAGATATCCTGATTTTTCAATAACAAGTGTTACAAATTCTTTTAATGTATATGAATCTTTTGCTTGTTGGAATTTATAAATAAGACTTGCAAAATCTTTTAATTTAGATTGTGTTTTTGCGTTTATTTCAGATTCTTCGCAAATTTTTATTGCTTCATAAAGGCTGATATCTCTATCTGATGCAAATTTTGTTAGATTTTGCATTGTAGTATCACCAATTCCTCGTTTTGGAATATTGATTACTCTACGTAAACTTTGAGAATCATCTGTATTATTGATTAATTTTAAATAGCATAATACGGTTTTTACTTCAGCTCTATCATAGAATTTTGTACCACCGTAAATTCTATAAGGAACACCTGTAGCCATACAAGCTTCTTCTAAGGCACGTGATTGGTTGTTTGTTCTATATAAAATTGCGAATTTATTATAATTACCTCCAGCAGTTCTTCTTATGTTGCTGATAATGTAATTTGCTTCATCAGCTTCATCGTCTGCTATGTAGTAACTAAGTTTTTCACCTTCGCCCTTATTTGAATATAAAACTTTGTCTAAACGTTCGTTATTATTTTCAATAACTGCGTTTGCAGCATTCAAAATGTGAGCTGTTGAACGGTAGTTTTGTTCCAATTTGATTAGTTTTGTACTTGGATAATCTTTTTGGAAATTCATAATGATTGTGAAATCTGCACCACGCCAAGAATAAATAGATTGGTCAACATCACCTACAACGCATAATGAGCGTTCTTTTGGAAGTTCTTGTGGTGCTAGTAAATTGGTGTATAACATATTTACTAATTTGTACTGTGCTAAGTTTGTATCTTGGTACTCGTCAACCATTATGTGTTGAAATCTTTCATAGTACTGTTTTCTCACTTCTTCATTTTGTTCAAGAAGTTTTACTGTAAGCATTAGCATATCATCAAAGTCGATTGCATTATTTGCATTTAATGCTTTTTCATATTCTTCGTATATAGATGCTATTTTTTGAGATTTGAAATCTCTTGCATAAGTTGCAAACGTTGTAGCATCTTGCATTTTGTTTTTAGCGTTAGAAATTACTGATTTTACAAGCTTTGTTTGATATACTTTATCATCTAAATTTAATTTCTTGATAGCTCTTGTAATTATTTGGTTTGTATCGGAGTCATCATATATAGTGAAGTTTTTGTCTAAATTTTTTCCTGTAGCGGTATTATATTTATCAATATTTTCACGTAAAATTCTGCCGCAGATACCGTGGAATGTACCCACCCACATATATTTTACAGTATCTTCACCAATGATTTTCCCGATACGTTCTTTCATCTCTTTAGCGGCTTTGTTGGTAAATGTTACGGCTAGTATGTTTCTAGGTCTTATGCCATTTTGTATCATATACGCAATACGTGTAGTAAGTACTTTTGTTTTTCCAGATCCAGCACCCGCTAAAATCAGCAAAGGACCTTGTGTTGTCTGAACAGCTTCAACCTGCTCCTTATTAAGATTTTCTAATAGATTTTCCATGACCTCTTCCCAAATAAAAAAAAATATGCTATAATTAAGCATAATCGAAAAATGTAATTAATGCAATTAGAAGGTAAATGAAAAAATGACAGATAGTGATAAGGAAATTTTGTTAAGTTCAGACGATAAAAATGAAGATGCTCAGAAATCAATAGTTGTTCCTATTGATGATGATATGGATACAGTTAAGTCTGATGCCCCAAATACAGTTGATGAATTAGCTATGGAGCTTGCAACAATTAAACAATCAGCTAAGAAAATTGCTATTATCGGGAGTAGAAATCTTCCAATCACTCATCAGCAAATGATTGAAACTCTTGCAACAGCTCTTGTTATGCAAGGTAATACTATTATTACTTCTGGTGGTTCTTCTGGTACTAACGCTGCTGCTATTCGTGGTGCTATGAAAGCTAATCCTGAAAAATTAAGTGTTGTTTTACCTCAAACTATTGGTCAACAACCTTCAGACGTACAAGATCAGTTAATTGGTGTTCCTAATATTATTGAACACGCTGATAGAGCTATGATGACTTTGGCAGATGCTTCTAGAGTTTGTAACAGAGAAATTATTGATGAATGTAATCAATTGATTTGTTTCTTATCTCACACTAGTAAAACTCTTCATAGTGCAGTTCAATACGCTGAAGAAGGTCATAAAGTTATCACTGTATTCTACTTAGATTAATAAGGTTCATCCTTATGAGTGATAATTTGAAAAAATTGACCGGCAAAAATCCAAAAGATTTTGAGCCTGTTGCGTATAGTGTTATAAATAATCCTGATGTTGATTTGTTTGCAGAATTGGTTGAGCAGGATGATTATTTGTTTGACTTTGTTAAACAAAACGTGGCTTCCCGTCTTGCGAAAGTTTGTAACGAATCAAATTATATGAATTTGCTTCCGTTATTAAAATATTATTCTCCATCTTATGAGGATTTTATTGTTTCAAAATTAGCTGAATATGCTGATGAAGATTTAACGGATACATTATTAGATCTTTTTGAAAATGGTTCTGATGATGAAAAAACATATTGTGCAAAGTTCTTTTCATATATTCAAGATCCTTTGGCTATAGATTATTTAAAAGCAAATGCTTATAGCGAAAATCCCGCACTAAGTTCTAATTGTGCTTCAACATTAGCTCAATTAGGTGAAATTTCAATCTATAATGAAGCATTAGAAAAGTTGAAATCAGTTGATGATTTTGAAAAGTTAGATGCGGTGAAGTTTTTAGTATCTTATGGAAATAAAGATGCAATAGTAGAGATATTATCAGTTATGAAGGTTTCTCCTATGGCTGAAAATATGGCAGGAGAGCTGCTATATTTAACAGATTTATTCGACTTGCTTAAAACTTCTGAAAATGATGGGTTGTTTGTGCTTAATTTAGTTCTTAATGGATTAGGTGAAATTCTTGGGCTAGCCCAAGTTTTTGATTTCCGTTTGTACGAAGTTTTAGAATCTTTGATGGATTCTGATATAACATCTTCGAAGGCGGTTGTGTTACTAAATGCTCTAGATAAGTTTGAAACTTTAACCGAAAATGATGAGTATTTGTTTGATGAAGCAAAGGATGTAAAACAAGAAGTTTTGGATATCAAAAAACTTTTAAATGCTCTAGATAAGAATTTCTTGCTTTCTAAAATTGATAATGAGCTTAATTCAGATAGCTTATTTGTTTATACTGCATTAGATTTAACTGATAATGTTCAAAGGGTGAGAGAATTGTTGAGTGTTGATAATCAGACAATTATTTTAAAATCTCTTGAAACATTGAAGCGTTTAAATAATTTATCAAATGAAGATAAATTGTCAGCATTAAAACTGGTAACAAATGAAAATATTAAAAGTGTAATAATGGCAATATAGGAGAGTAGCTTATGTTAATGATTATTTCAGATGATGGCAAAAATGTTCCTGAAGGTTACAGAAATTTGACAGATGAAGAAGTTATTAAAGATTACCTAAGTATTGATATGGATAAAGATTACATGATTTCAAAGAATGAATGGATGTTAACTTTTATCAAAATGTTAGGTGATGATATAAAATCGTTGGAAAAAGAAGGTCCAGATGCAATTATGCAGAAAATTCAAGAATTGTCTGATGAGTTTGAAAGATATGATGTGGATAACAATAAATATCTTGATTATGAGGAATATAAAACTATTGTAAATAATAATATTTATATTTCTGAATAAGTTTAATGATAAAAAAAGAGCCTTGCAAAAATATTTTTGCAAGGCTCTTTTTTAAACTATTCAATTAGTCAAAAACGTAATTGATAATAGCAGCTTCTCTAGCTTGTTTAATTGCTTTAGCAATCATTCTTTGGTGAGCTGCACAGTTACCAGTAATTCTTCTAGGAATGATTTTACCAGCTTCTGTTAAGTATCTTTTTAATTTAGCAGCATCTTTGTAGTCGATAGATGTAACTTTATCTGCACATAAGCTGCAATTTTTACGTTTTTTCTTTTCGTCTTGTCTTGCCATTTGTTTTATTTGCCTTTCTAGCCTTATTTTTTACTATAATTAAATCATTTTATTTTAGATGAGTTTAGAATGGTACTTCTTCATCATCCATTAGGACATCAGCATTAGAAGAATCAGCTTCCATATCTCCGAATGTTAGGATATCGCCATCTTCGCTAGCTGATGAATCAGCACTTGAAGATGCACCACCCATCAATTCAATAGTTGCAGCTTCAATTTCAAAAACTTTCTTTTCTGTTCCATCATCCATTTTGCTAATGCCGTTTTGTAATCTGCCTTCTACTAAAACTTTTTGGTTTTTAGACAAGCCAGCTACAACTTCTTCAAGATTTTGTCTTTTAGAGATTACTCTAACTAAAGTTTCTTCTTGTTGACCAACATTTAGCACAAATGATGAAACTGCAACATTGTTTGAAGTAAATCCTGTTTTAGGAGTTTTATATACTATACCTGTAACTACTGCTTTTGCTAATGTCATTTTTGTTTTCCTTAAATAAACTATAACTAAACTGAAGCTTTAGCTGATGTTTCCATAAACATTGTTCTTAAAATGTTATCGTTTAGTCTTAGTTGTCTTTTGAATTCAGCAACTTTGTCAGCTGGTAATGATAAAATTGAAGTTGAGAAATATCCATCTCTGAAGTTTTGGATTTCATAAGCTAATTTTTTTCTACCAACTTTGTCTGTAGATTCTACTTTTCCACCGAATTCAACAATTATAGCACCGATTTTGTCGATTAATTTATCAACTTCTTCAGCATCTAAATTTGGTTTGAATATAGCCATTAATTCATAAGTTTTCATTTATTTGTCTCCTTTTAGTATTTTCCTATGATGTATGATTAAATCTTATCATGAAAATAGAAATTATTACAACATGTAGTCTGCGGTAAAACTGTACTGCGCTGGACCTATAAGGAAAATATCTTTCTTTGGATTATCCTTTGTTCCGCTCCATTCAACGTTTACAGCCCCTCCAAGAAGATTTACCTTAACTTTGTCTTCTGTTAAGTTATTTAAAACACAAGCCACTACACTGGCACAAGCTCCTGTTCCGCAAGCTAGAGTTATGCCGCATCCTCTTTCATATACACGCATTTCAATTTCATTTTTAGAAATTATTTTTACAAATTCAGTATTTGTTTTTTCTGGGAAATATGGGTGAACTTCCATATCTGGTCCATAAGTTTTTGCCAAATGCATAGTGTCTTCTTCAGTAAAGATTATGCAGTGAGGGTTACCCATAGATACCGGAATTATATTAAACTCTTTTCCTTTTACGTGAACAGTTCTTTCTCCTTTAAATGGGATTTTTTCATCTTCTAAAATTGGTGTACCCATGTTTACTTTTACTGTTCCATCTTCTTGGATTTCGGGTTTTATAATACCGGCAAGAGTTTTTACGCTGAATTGTTTCTTATTAACAAGTTTTTTATCATATACGTATTTTGCAAAGCATCTCATACCGTTGCCGCACATTTGGGCAGTGGTTCCGTCCGAATTGTAGAAAAACCACGCAATGTCAGTTTCTCCATTAGGTTTTGTGTCCGGAATAATCATTCCATCAGCTCCAATTCCAAAATGTCTATCGCATAATTTTTGAGCTAGTTCTTCCATCGAAAGACCTGATTTTTCGTATTCTGAATAATCTAATACGACAAAATCATTTCCACAGCCTTGCATTTTTGTTATTTTAATTGTTGTCATAATCTTATCCTCTCTTGCACAGATTATAACATAGAAAAAGCCTATTATGCTTTGTAAGAAATTGATTTAGGTGCAAAATTTTCATTATTTGTTTGAGCTTTAGCTACAATCGGTTTATCCCAATGATCAGCTGCAAATTTACCTATATTTTGGCCAATAGTAGAAGAACCAATAGAACCTCCAACAAATAATATTCCTTTAACTACAGGTAACCATTTTTTATTAATTGGAAGTTTTTTTAGAATTCCATCTAGGTTTTTCTTCATCCATCCTTCACCAATAAACATACCAGCAAGAGAACCAGATTCAGTAATTAGTGCAGATTTTTTATCTTCTGCTGTTAATACTGTATAGCCACTTGAAGCTACAATTAATGGGTTTACATGATCCGCAGCAAATTTTACTGTCTTTGAAATACCATTAAAGATTTTGTCGGATTTTGCGATTTCATCTAGTGTGTTTAAAACATGTTTCGCAGGGTTAGAATACTGTGCTCCAGCTTTAATTAGTGCTGCACTTTGGCCTACTGTCACAGGAAGTCTGCCGATATTATCATTCATTGTTTTATCAGCATTTCTTACTGCAAATATACCTGTTGCTACGCCACTGTACATAAAACAATATAACCTTTCACACTACACTTACATTTATATAAAGTATTTTTTTTGTGTGAAATTGCAGATGTTAATGAATTGTTTACATTTTTTAAAATTTATTTGTTGCATATTACAGAAGCTATTTGTGTTGCTGTAATTTTAAGACAGTCTAATTTTTCACAAGTTGTTTGACGTCTTGCCCATAAACAAGGTTTTAATTCGCATTTGTCATTAGCTTTTATTGGGGTAACTAATTCACTTTGAGGAATTAGAGCTTTGTCATCTGTAGGCCCAAATATTACATATGTTTTTGTTTTTAGGGCTACTGCAACGTGTAAAGGTGCCGAATCTGAACATAAAAATATTTCAGCAGAAGAAATTAACTCAGCTAAATCTTTTAAACTTTTTGTTGTACCGTATAGGTTTTCAAAGTTTTGAGTTCGGACATTATTTAGAATAGTTTCAATACAATCTTTATCATCAGGTCCACCAACTAATCTTACTTTTTTACCTTCTGCAACTAATAAATCTATTACCTTGGCCCAAGTTTCTGCAGGAACTGTTTTTATACAATTCTTTTGAATGCTCAGTTTGCTAACCCCTGGATGAATAAGTACGGAATTTGAGATTTTTTCTCTCTGTTCAACTTTAATTTCCGGTAATTCTGTATTCTGGTTAGTTATATTTCTAATTAAGTCATGGTACATCTTACATGCATATTGATTTTTATTTAATGGCATTGCGCCAGTTAATAAAAGTTGACTTAATTTACCTGTATTGTATCCATAACGTTCTTTTATACCAGTTAAAAATAGTAATAAACTGATTAATTTATTTCCACCTGAAGATATAACCAAATCAAATTTACCTTGTCTGGCTTTTAGGATAAGTTTAAATAATTCGGAATACTTATTTTTACCTTTTACATCAATTAGTATTAAATCGTCAATGACGTCAGTTAAATCTTTAACACTTTTGCTTCTTGGTTCTAGTGCAAGTGTAATCTTTGATTCCGGAAATTCTTTTTTTAGTGAAATTAGAGTTGGAAGAAAGAATATTTCATCACCAATCCCACCAAAATTTATTGCAAGTATATTTTTCATATCATCCCTATCCTTATTCATAACTTTATTATACAAGAAAAATATTTATCTATTTACCATGCTTAAATTTTATATTCAATTACATGTATTAGAAAAGCTTTAGCGATTATAAAACCTTTTCATACTTTTAAATGATGTTTATAAAATCAGATATTATAGAATAGAAATGTAAGAGAAATAGAATTGGGTAGGTTAATGGAACAGAGTTTTGATTTTTCTTCTTATAATAATATAAAACGTTTGTCAGAAGACGAGCTTACAGAATTATGGAATAGATATTTGGCAGATAAATCAGATAAACATTCACGTGATGCTATTATTGTTCAATATATTTATCTTGTAAGATATGTAGTAGGACGTGTTAAGGTTTCATTACCTGTAACTATTTCAATAGAAGATATTGCGGGTTATGGGGTTGAAGGTTTAATCAATGCGGTTGAACGTTTTTCACCTCAAAAAAATACAAGATTTGAAACTTATGCATTGATTAGAATTAGAGGTGCTATTTTAGATAAAATTAGAGCACAAGATTTCTTACCTCGTAGTGTTAGAAAGAAAATTAAAGATATTAAACAAGCTGCAGAAGTTTTAAAACAAGAATTAGGTAGAGTTCCAACAAATACAGAAATTGCAAATTATCTTGATATGGAGCCGGAAAAAGTTAGTCAAATTATGTCAGAAGATGTTACGATTACATCTATTTATGACAAACGCGGTTCTTCTGATGATAGTATGGAAATTATTGATACTATTGAAGATTCAAATAAGTTAAATCCTCAAGAGCGTATGGAAGAACAAAATGTAAAAACAGATCTTCAAAGAGCATTACAAAAACTTCCGGAAAGAGAAAGAGTTTTGATGGTTCTTTACTATCAAGAAAATATGACAATGAAAGAAATTGGTGCAACTTTGGGTATGTCTGAATCTAGAGTTTGTCAGCTTCATGCTCAAGGTATTATGAAATTGAAGAATATATTAAACGAAAACCGTTCTTCTCGTTTGCAAAAAGCTATTGTTTAATCTAATGGTTTTGTTTTTTCATAATTGATTATTATAAAATCAATTCTTTCATTCATAAAATTAAAACCTTTAGTTTTGTCGTAAAAAGGTTCCATTTCGCCGAAGCCTATAGCTCGAATTTTTTGCGGGTTAACTTTTTGAAACTTTATCATGTAATTAACGATATTATCGGCTCTTGAGGTTGCAAGTTCCCAATTGTATGCGAATTTTGAAGATGTCCAACTGTCAGGTTCTGTATTTGCTTCTATCATACATTTATAACTTTGGGTGTTTAAAATTGTTGAAATAAGATTAATTACAGGTTTTGAATTTTCGAGAAGAATGTCTTTTCCATTTTCAAAGAATAGATTACTTGGTAAGCTTATTATGAGTCCTCTTGGAACTCTTGTATATATTACATTATTAGAATTTAACTGTTGCTGAAATATATTTTCTATTTTTGTAGTTTCTATATTTTGGGTTTGAGTAAGATTTACTTTTATTTTTGGAGGGTATTCTTCAGCTAAACAACTTGAGCTTATTAGTTGTATAAATAAGCTCAAGTATAATAAAATTTTTATTTTTGTAAAACATCTCCTCATATTTGAAATTATTTTCAAATATAAGAAAATAATCTATTAGCTAATGTGTTATGGTTTTATTATTGAAATAACGTATTTGTCGTTGAAATATTTTTGAGCACATTCCAAAATTTGTTCAGAAGTTACGTTTTTAACTTTTTCTTTTAATTCTTCTGAAAAATCAAAACCAAATCCAAGAACACCATATTTAGCATATCCACAAGCTTGTTGAATATTTGTTTCTTCAAGTA
Source organism: uncultured bacterium (assembly GCA_905215335.1). Lineage (GTDB taxonomy): Bacteria > Cyanobacteriota > Vampirovibrionia > Gastranaerophilales > Gastranaerophilaceae > Zag111. Next base: position 64,072 of record CAJMPQ010000002.1, read on the forward strand.
GTGCATATTTTCCAATAAGATTATTTTTTGCATCCTTTAGTTCAGCTTCTGATACAGGAATTGTTTTAATTTTTTCAATTTCTTCGTTAAAACCATTTAGAGAAACTTCAATATTTTTAGGTTCTGTTGCAATATAAATCATAAAGTTTCCAACAAGTTTTAATGTTTCATAAGAGCTTCTTACAACATATGCCAAGCCTTTTTTATCTCTTAATTCTAGGAATAATCTTGAAGACAAACCACAAGCTCCAAGGATAATATTCAATAAAATTAGGGCAGGATAATCATTACTTTCATATGAAGGAACCATCCAACCTTTTATTATATGTGCTTGGTTTAAATCAGCACGATTGATTTCTATTTCTTTTTTAGTATCTAATTTAGGTTCTGGTATATTGAAAGTTGAGTCTTTTGAAGATGGTAATTCTCCTATGTATTTTTCAACTGTTTGAATTGTTTCATCTTCTTGCAATGCTCCAACAACGGCTAGACATTTTTTACTGTTTTGTAAAATATTATTATAAGCTTCTATAACATCTTCTTTGGTGATTTTTTCAAGGTTTTCTAATATTGTTGTCATAGAATTCCCATAATAATGGTTTTCAAACATAGTTTTGCAATATGCATCTAAAGCTGTTGTTCTAGGAGAATCAAGTTCTGCAGTTATTTCGCCAATTAACTTTAATTTTTCTTTTTCAAATTCTTCAAAGGTAGAGTTTGTTATGACTTCATTCATTAGTTCTATTGCTTTATTAAAATCTTCGTTAAGGCATACAAACTTTAATCTTAAATAATTTGGAAATAATTCACTGGAAAAATCTATTGCATATTTTTCAAATTCGTTTGCAAGTTCTTCGGATGAATAATTTTTTGTCCCTTGAAGCAAAAGACGTGACATAAGTGAATATATTCCCGGAATTTTTTCAGCTTCATTTATTGATAAATTTAGGCATAATGCCATTCTTGGGGTATTATCATTTTTTTTGTATACATAATCAATGTTATTTTTTAATTTTGAAATTGTTTTTGTCATATTATCTCTACTTTCTCTTCTTGTCCGAATTTTATCATAGTTTTAAGGAAAATACAAATAATTACTATTCGTGATATACTACCCATATGGTTAATAGAGTAAAAACTGGAACTATTATTGGTCTTAATGCATATGAAGTTTGGGTGGAAACAGATGTTGTAAATTCACTGCCATCTATTTCAATTGTGGGTTTGCCGGATGCTTCTGTAAATGAAGCTAGAGATAGGGTTAAATCTGCAATAAAAAATTCAGGTTATACTTTTCCTGCTAAAAAGGTTGTTATAAATTTAGCTCCTGCAGATTTGAAAAAAGTTGGTACAAGTTTTGATTTGCCGATTGCGGTGGGAATTTTAATAGAAGAAGATGTTATTGAGTGGGAAAAGGTTAAGGAGTATGCTTTTATTGGTGAATTGTCTTTGGATGGGTTGATTCGAGGAGTGAATGGGGTATTACCATTAGTCTTGGGGCTAAAAGAATTAGGTATCAAAAATATTATTGTTCCAAAATCTAATGTGAAAGAGGCTGCTTTAATTGATGGAATTAATGTGTATGGTGCAGAGCATTTAACAGATGTGGTTAATCATTTTATAGAAACTAAAATTCCACAAACAAAGCTTGATATAAAACAATATTTGTCAAAAGTTTCAGAGCAGGAATATTTATATGACTTTAAAAATGTAAAAGGTCAACATAAAGCTAAAAAAGCTTTAGAAATTGCTGCTGCAGGGGCTCATAATATGCTTATGATTGGCTCTCCAGGTTCAGGTAAAACTTTGATGGCAAAGTGTTTCCCATCAATTTTACCACCATTAGAGTTATCAGAAGCATTGGAGTTGACAAAAATTTATAGTATTTGTGGATTGTTAAAAGAAGATGAACCACTTATGGTTAAAAGGCCATATCGTCCTGTTCATCATACCGCTTCAGCTAATGGTATTATTGGTGGTGGTACAACTCCAAAACCAGGAGAGATAACTTTAGCTCATCGAGGGGTTTTATTTTTAGATGAAATGGTTGAATTTCCTCGCCAAGTTTTAGAAGTGTTAAGACAACCTTTGGAAGATGGCGAAATTGTTATTTCAAGAGCAAAACATTCAATAAAATATCCTGCGAAATTTATGCTCTTAGGTGCAATGAATCCTTGTCCTTGTGGATATCTTGGAGATAAAGAAAAACAGTGTACCTGTTCAGATTTTCAAATTAGTAGATATTTAGCGAAATTATCAGGCCCTTTGCTTGATAGAATTGATTTACAGGTTGATGTGCCAAGATTAACACCTGAAGAATTATTAAATATTGATAGTGAAGAAGAAGATTCTCAAACAATTCGAAAAAGGGTTGTTAAAGCTCGTCAAATTCAGATTGAACGTTATAAAAATGATGGTATTTTAACGAATTCAGAATTAACTTCGGAATTAATAAAAAAATATTGTAAATTAGATAAATCATCAGAAGATATTTTAAAAATGGCTATTGTAAAATATCAATTATCCGGACGAAGATATGATAGGATTTTGAAATTAGCAAGAACCATTGCTGATCTTGATAACTCGGGGGATATAAAGCAAATTCATCTTATGCAAGCATTGCAGTATAGAATGTTTAATCCGGAAGAATATGGAAAGTCTTAACTTGATATTTTTTTATTTTTAATATATTTTATATTTCCGCAAAAAAAAATATTTTTAGTTTTTGTATATTTACTAAAAATAGAAAAGGAGAATATTATGGTAGAACCAATTAGATGTTTATTAAATTCAAGTACAAGAAATGCAATTACAGTAAATGAATATAAATTAAAAACTGGTAAACATATTACCGAAATTATTACAAAAATGGGAGATGAGAATAGTATCAGGGAAATATATAAAGATGCGTTAGGTTATCCTGAAAAAGTTGTAGATAAAGTTTTTGGTCAAATTGAAACTTATTATCCGTCACAATCAGGTATTGTAAGACGAAATGCAGAAGGTAAAGAAAAATTGATCCCAAATATGACCATGGAAAAATTAACAAATTTACAAGATATAATCTAAATGAATAAAAAAGGCTTCTGAAAAGAGGCCTTTTTCATTAAATATTAATGAATTACTTTAGATAAAAATTCTTTGAGTAAGTTTATTTTCTCCGCTCCAATGACGGTAAAGGAAATTTGCTCTTTTGTTAACTTTAAATGAAATTTAGCTTCATTAAATACAATCATCTTGTTATTTAGAAAAAATACAACTTGCGGTTTAAATTCTTGGACTTTAAAGTCTTTTATATCATCAAAATTTATACCAATACCATTTATCATAATATAATCGTCGATAATTTCTATTTTATCTTTGTATTTTAATTTTTTTATTATTAGAAATCGTGGAATATAAATAATACTAAAAATTACGATAGAAATAATTGTTGGAAATAATGTAATTCTGTGTAGGAAGTATAAATACGCGATAAAGCCGGCGATTAATAAATAAAAGCAAAATATTCCCATAATTATCATATTCGGATTTTCATCTATATTTGCTTTTAAATATTCTTTCATACCAGCTCCGTATTATTTTATCCAATGTAAGTTTTTACATTATATTTATCCATCAAATTGTTTTTCTTTTCGTAAGAAATAATGGCTGAAGTTATAGAACCTGCTATTATACCCAGAGGAATTCCAAATATTGCACTTACTAATGAATGTTTGCTTTTGGCAGCTATTTTGTGTAGTGCAATTAGCCATCCTCCAACTCCACCTGCAACGGTACAAGCCGTTGTTATTTTATGTAAATCTTCTGCTTGTTCATTGTATTTGTTTACGAATTCGTCCGCTTTATCTTCTGCAATGCTATAACTAGGCGCATTTGCAGGTTTTTTAGGACTTGATTTGTAGTCGAGTCTAACTCTCCCATCTTCTAAGTTTTGTACTATTTGCAATTTCATATTTGTAGCTTAACTCTTTATTTGAAAAAATAAAAGTGCCTTACTTTCTTATAAATTTTGCAGATAATCTATTAAATAACTCGTTAGCATATTCCATTTTGAATAGTAAATTTAGAGGAATATAAATAGCCAAACATACTATTGCAACCATTGTGATTTTGATAGTTTCAAATGGAATTTTTGGAAGATGCACAAGTTTATCAAATTCTACTGCACAAATCCAGCACCCTATTCCTGTTATAACACCTGCTATTATCATTTTCAACAAGTTTACAAAAAGAGTTTTGTAATCCATTTTCATTTTTTTAGTAATCAAGATACCTAAAACGCAAGCATTGAATAATGTTACCAGAGAAGTTGAGAGTGTAATTCCACCTATTCCAAAGTGCATTTTTGAGATTAAAACATAGTTTAATAAAAGTTTTAAGACAATAGATGAGAATGCAACTATAAAAGGTGTTGCAGAGTCGTTAAAAGAATAATAAACTCTTGTTATGGAATCTCTAAATACATAAGGGATAATAGATACAGATAAGAACCAAAGAGCTTCTGTAACCATAAATGTTGCATTAGAATCAAAAACTCCGTGTTCAAAAATTAATCTAACAGCGTCCATACCAACAACTAAAATTCCGATAATAATTGGTATTGCACCAAAGAATAATACGCCTACACCTTTATTGAAGTAATTTTTTATTCCATCATAATCTTTGTCAGCAACTAATCTGGCAAATATAGGAAATAATGGAACTAAAAAGGCTGTAACCAAAATTCCAACAGGGAATTGGAATACTCTATTGGCATATCCGATAGCAGTCCAAGCACCTTCAGAAATAGAAGAAGTGAAAAACATATCTACATAAATATGGATTTGTCCGACAGTTGAACTTAAAACTGCAGGGAATAATAATTCACAAATTTCTTTAAAATATTGGTTATTTGTGAAATTGAAATTAGGTTTTAATCTATATCCTAATTTTCTAATGTTAGGATATTGTATAACTAATTGTAAAATTGCACCTATTGTTGTTGCCCAAGCAAGAGCATAACCTTTTTGATCATTTGGAACTCCCATAACAACACCAATTATGGCTAAGCTCATAATAATCGGTGATAAGTTTGGTAACATAAATTGTCTATATATAATTAGAATTCCATAATAAATTCCGACAATTCCTCCAATTACAAGAAGAGGGGTCATAATTTTTAAATGTGCAGCAGCTAAGTTAATCATTTCAGTAGAACCACTGGAGATGATTAAGCTCATAATCTGTCTTGGGAAAATAAACATTATAACTGACAACGCCAAGAAAAATATTATAGTTGCAGTCATAAATGTTGAATATAGTTTGTTAACTGTTTCTGAAGGTTTTTCACTTAGGCTAGGTATGAGTTTTGAAAATATTGCAACAGTTGCACTGTGGAAAGGACCTCCAACTCCACCTAATAAAATTAAAGATAATGATGGAATTTGGTAAGCGTAATAATAAGCATCTGAAACTAATGATGCGCCATAATAATTTGCAATAATAATATCTCTTATAAATCCAATTAACTTACTAACAATTGTAACTACTGCGATCATCCAAGCTGCTTTTAATAAGCTTGGTGTTTTATCTTCCTTAGTTGCTGTACTCATTCTTTCCTGCCACTTCTATATACATTCTTAATCCTTTGTTACTGCCTATAGCAGTTGGGTAATAAAAAGTTATGGTGTTCAATCCATGTTTTAAGTATTCAGATAAATCAATTCTATTGTATCTTTGAGACGTGTCTAGAATTATTTTTTCTTCGATGTTATTGATATTAGCTTCAATATAATCTACTTTGTATTTATTATCTACAACCAAATATGCTTTTCTATTTTTAGAAAAGAAAGTTTGTGTAATTTTATTCTGTTCACTGTTAGATGCAAGAATAAAAGGTTGAGTTGTTAGACTTATACCAGTGTAATAGTGTTGTAAAATTTTTTCATAAGGCATTTTTAATTCTGTTGCCATGTATCCTGCGCCGTATTGGCTCATTCCAACACCGTGTCCAAAACCTCCACCGTAAGCTTTTATGTATATTAAATCACCATTTTCATTGTATTCGTGTTCAAAAACAACATTCGCACTAGGTAAAGCCTTTCCGTGATTTGTTAATAATCGTCTTATAACAAGTTCTTTTTCAACTGTATAATTTCCTGAATCTGTTTGGATTTCAAGTTTAACAATTTTTCCGGAATCTCCACGTTGTAAAACTTTTAATCTTTTAATTATGCCAATAACTTCACCTTTTTTTACTTCAGGGTGAACAAATCCTGCAGCACTTTGTGCAGCTATGTGGTTTTGAACTTCGTCTTGAATTTCTTGCCCATTCCATTCTCTTTCCCATCTGTAGTATGTTGAATTAACATCATAAGAATCAGGTTTCGATTTATAGAATGCTGCAGCTGCTTCTTCAGTGTTTAGCGGTCCAAAATTTTCACAATCAGGTTTTGCTATTAAGTATGGTTTTGGTGTTGATGGAAATTTTTTAGTTAGCGGATCAGAAAAAGAATATTGGTAACTTTCTGTGTAACCTCCAGCTGTTGATGAATATTGGGCTAAGATTAAGTCCCAATCATATATAGCAACAATCCCTGTTGTTTCTTCTACCGCTCTATTAGAAAGTTCTTTTTCTGTATTTGCACCAAAATATACTTGACTGGCTACTGAATCTACTACATCATAATTTGGATTTGCTTTTACTCTAGGTGATAGAACATAATTCCTAGCAGCCACACTTTGGGCTTTTAGAGCTTCTAAACCAAAGCGTACAGGCATTTCGTTAGGAACTACACCTTTTAAATAATCTTCTAACCAAATAGAATTTACTATATAAAATTTACCATCTTTATTTGATGGTACTAGTTCTATTTGTCCTCTGTAAAGAGCATCTTTTCCTGCTCGTTTTAAACCTTTTATTCCTAAGAAACCATAATCTGTTTTGAAAATTATAGGACCTGATACTTTTGCAATAACTTTGTCTTCTGCATCTTTTAACACAAAGATTTTACCAACCATTGAAATTTTTATATTATTTTGGCTATCGTAGGTATTTATGTATTCTTTGTTGTTATAAATTTCAAATTCTTCTGTTCCATATATTGAAGTATTAGACCACTCGTAAGTAGAGAAATCTTGTGAGCCAATTCCAACTCTTACAATTTTAGAATGAGGGGCATCAATGTATGGATTATTAATAATATCTTTTGCTATTTGTAATGTCTTTTGTGGAATATTTACATAATATGCTGAATATGCAGGAAGACTAAGTGCAACTATATTAATTAACAAGGTTGTAAGTATCTTTTTCATAATTTTATTATATGACAAACATTATATAGCGTCATATTTTCCGATATAAAAATCCTCTACTTAAAAATTAAGTAGAGGATTTTATAGATTATTAAAAATGCTACTTAGCTTCTATTGTAGTACCTTCTTTGGTATCTTTTAACACTATGCCAGATTCATCAAGAGCAATTCTTATTTTATCAGCAACATCCCAATTTTTTTCTGCTCTAGCTTGTTTTCTTAATTCAATAATTTCATCCATTGAATTAAATTTTTGACCAAGCGCTTGTGAAACATGTTCTGTAGCTTTTGATAATTCTTTCTCAGATAGTGCGGCTTTTTCAAAAGTAAAACCTAATGTTGTACCAAGTTTATATAGGATTGTGTAAGCATTTTCTTCACCTTTGTTAGCTTTTGTTGCTAAATCAAATAGTACAGCAAGAGCTTTTGATGTATTTAAGTCTTCATCCATTGCTTCAACAAATGCTTTATATTCTTCAGTTTGAGTAATATCTAAATCTTCATTTATTGGAGTCTGTTTAGCATTTGTTAAACGTTTAGCACCTGCTTGAGCAGCTGTTAGAGCTTCATCTGAGAATTCTACCGGCATTCTGTAGTGGTTTGTTAAAATGAATAATCTTAGAGTGTTTGCATCATAATTTTTTAACATATCGTCTATTGTTAAGAAATTACCTAAAGATTTAGACATTTTTTCTTTGTTAATTGTTACAAAGCCATTGTGTAACCAGTAATTTACGAATTTACATCCGTTAGCACATTCTGACTGTGCAATTTCATTTTCGTGGTGAGGGAAGATTAAGTCAGCACCACCTGCGTGAATATCAATTGTTTTACCTAAATATTTTCTACTCATAGCAGAGCATTCAATGTGCCAACCTGGACGACCTACACCCCAAGGTGAGTTATAACCAAATTTTTCATCTTTTTTCCATAGTGCAAAATCTAGCGGATCTTCTTTTTGTTCTCCAACTTCAATTCTTGCACCACTTTCAAGTTGATCAATTGGTTGTTTTGATAATTGACCATATTTTGAGAATTTCTTAACTCTAAAATATACATCCCCACCAGCTTCGTAAGCATATCCGTTTGCAATTAGGTCTTTAATGATTGAAATCATTTCTCCTAATGTTTTGGTTGCAAATGGTTCTATATCTGGTTTTAATGTGTTTAAAGCTTTCATTGAGTTTTCAAATTGTTTATACCAATATTGAGAAACTTCTGTTGGTGTTTTACCTTCTTTATCTGCTTTTTTTAGAATTTTATCATCAACATCTGTTACGTTACGACAATAAGTAACATCATAACCTTTGAATTTTAAATATCTGTATAAAACATCCCAAGTTATGTAGCATCTGGCATGTCCTAGGTGAGCATAATCATATACTGTAGGACCACATACATACATTTTTACTTTATTTTCTTCAATTGGTTTAAATTCTTCAATAGTGTTTGTGTAAGAGTTAAATAATTTCATAATAAATCCTCATTTTTCCTATGATAATTTTACAACAAACATAAGTGTAATATTAACGATTGTAAACAATCATAAAAAGTAAAGCAATTCTATATATACGAAATACTTAAATAGTATATACAGTAATAGTGATATTCAATTGAGGAGTACGTATGCAAGGACAAAATGTATCAAATGCTACTTCTGTAGGTGCTGTAACTACGGGAGCTTATCACAAATCAGCAGTTAATGTTAAATCTAATTCAAAGAAGCAACCTATTCCAATAGGGCAAAAAAAAGCTGAAAAAAATACGCAAAAGCAAAATTCTGTAGAGCCTAAAAGACCAGCCCCAGAAGGTATTAAAGATGTAACAGTAGAAGCTAATTTAACTCTTTTTGATATTGCTACACAATATCATGTAAGTATAAAAGATGTTTTAAAGGCTAATCCGGGTTTAAATCCTGATAAAATCAGAGAAGGTCAAGTTTTAAAAATGCCATATGTATCTGATAAAAAATGGAATGCATATATAGATTCAAAAGAAAAATTCGAAAAGCAAGAATCAGCAAAAATTGAAGCTCAATGGAAAAAAGAACAAGCGCAAGCGTTAAAGCAAAAAACACAGCTAGCTCAAGCTAAAATTCAAGAAGCTAACGATTTGGAATATAATGAAGATTATTCTTTTAAAGTAGATGCAAAATCAGGTAATATTATTTTAACTTTGAAAAAAGCGAAAGAACTAGGTGATATAAGAAGTGATTTTAGGCTTCCAGGTGGTCACCTTAGAGAAATGAATCCTAGTATTACCGAAAAATATAAGCCGGGAAGTAACTATAATATAGATACTTATATTAGATCAAATGATTGGGATGCGGCAGAAGCTAATAAAGGTGATGTTTTTATAATTGATCCTAATGCATTTAATCCATCAAAAGGCTTTTTCGGCGATTTATTTGATTAGATTAAATCATCAAATATTTTAAAAATGGGCGGAACTAGTTCTTCAATTGGACATGTTTCGTCCATTTCAAGTGTTATAGTAGGAATATTTCTTTCTACTCCGCAATAAGTACCAAAACTTCCCGGTGTTGGGTATCCAATGCTTTCTTCAACAGGATAATTTATTATATTTGAAATCTTTTCCGCGATTTCTTTAGCTGGTCCGTCATAGTTTACTACTTTATAAGGCGTATGTAATGTTATGACTAGCTTTGGGTTATATTTTTCTATAGTATCAATAAGAAACTGCGTTTCAATTTCACTTGCTGGAGATTTTCCTCCATAATAGTTTGAGGTCGCGTCATCACATGTTGCGTTTTCTCCTTTGTTTTCTCCCCAATTTTTTGTTGGAAAATTTCTATTTAAGTCAACATTTGAAGCATTTGTTCTTGTGCCAAGTTGTTTTCCATCAGGGTTCAGGCAAGGGATAAACAGATGTGGAGAATTTGGATTTTCTTTTAAATATTTTGCAATTAAATATTCTCCTTGTGGTTCATCTCCGTGAACAACTCCAATTATTAGAATATTATTGTGTGTTTTATTTCCAAGTAAATATACTTTGTTTCCTAATTTAGTCGTTACTAAATTTAAAACATCTACCAAGTTTTTGCCCTCTATTATTCAAATATCGCAGTTATAAAATCATCTGGAGAAAATGATTTTAGATCTTCCATTTTTTCTCCAACACCAACCAATTTTACAGGTAAATTCATTTCTTTAGCGATAGCTATAATTATAGCACCTTTAGCACTTCCATCTAACTTTGTTAAAGCTACTGAAGTAAGATTTACAGCTTCTGAAAATACCTTTGCTTGTTGTAAACCATTTTGTCCTGTGTTTGCATCAATTACAAGAATACTTTCTCTTAATGCCTCCGGAGCTTGTTTATCTATAACAGTTTTAATCTTTTTTAATTCTTCCATCAGGTTGAATTTGTTTTGTAATCGGCCTGCTGTATCAACTAAGATTACATCATATTTTTCATTTTTTGCTTTTTGAATTGCTTCATAAACAACTGATGCAGGATCTGCTTTATCTCTACGTACAATATCAGCACCAGCTCTTTCTGACCAAATATTTAATTGTTCTTCTGCAGCGGCTCTGAATGTATCGCCTGCTGCAATTAAAACTTTTTTACCTTCTTGTTTGAAACGGTAAGCCATTTTTGCTATTAGAGTTGTTTTTCCAGCTCCATTTACTCCTGCAATGAAGTAGATATTTAATTCGCCATCTTTGTAGTTAAGTTCTGTAGAACCTGCATTAGACAAAGTTTTTTTAAATTCTTCTTGCAAATAATTTTTAAGCTCAGATGGTTTTGCGTTTTTCTTTGAACGTAGATTGTCAACAAGTTCCGCAGCGTAAGATACTCCTAAATCTGCACTGATAAGTGTATCCTCAATATCATCTAGTGCAAATTCAGAATATTCTTCTTCTGTTGTATCAACATTAGATAATACGTTTCCAACAAGAGATTGCGCAGTGTTTGAAACAGCTTGTTTTAGGTTATCAAATTTATCTTTAAAGAATCCAAACATGGCTATATGATAACATAAAATTTTTATTTTTTACAAAATACTAAAATCTTCTAACATAATAATTTCTATCATTTTTTAATTCTTTTTGAGCAGAAATCAGATCTTCATCTGAAAAACCTCTACTTAATATTTTAGCAGCTTTTTCACGTATTGTGTATTCTTCAATTGCTTTTGAGCGTAAAATTATTTGTTTTAAATCTGTGAAATTTATTTTGTCCCAAAATTCGTAGATAGTTTCTAAGCACCAGTATAATTTGAAAACTTCTTTATTAACTTTATATTTGCCATCTTGAAAGTTAAATTGTTCTATTGTATCAAGTAATTCGTACGATAAATTTACCAAATCTTTGCAAAATTTATTGCAAAATTCATCGTTATTTTTTAAATTGATTATTGCTGATATTACATTTCTACAGATATTTGCATTTATATCGATAATAGCTTGTAGAAATGTATTGTAATTATCTGTTGTTTGAAAGTATTGGATTAAATTTTTATTTGACATAAATTCATTTAATCTTAAAGATACAGCTTCTCTTATTTTACCATCTTGTCCGACTAAATCTGAAACAAGAATTTGAGCATCTTCAACAGAATTTATTGTATCAAGCTTTAGTGCGGCAAATTGTTTTTGTACAATATTACCGTTTTTGAGAAATTCTAATAATTCTTCATGAGTGTAATTTGTTTCATAAAGATTCAAGGCTTGTGTAAAATTTTCATCCAAAGTTTGATAGTAACTATTATTCAAATTTTATTCCTTTATATTCTTGTAAAACCAATATAACATAAAGTGTAATGATTTTTTAGTTCAAAATCGTTTAAATGTATGATATACGAAGTAAAGATTTCGCTATAATAAAGTGTAGGAGATACATTATGGGTAATATTATATCACTGTTACAAGAAATTTTTATGCTAAAAGAAGATAATAGTACAAAAGTTGGTTTATCTGAATTTAGAGAAGTAGAAACTCCGGTTGAAAAAACTGCAAAAAAAAATTACAGAACACCAAAAGAATTAAGACTATCAGAGTTAATGAGAAAAGGTAGTTACTAAATCTTTTTGTTCTTTTGATAATTTTGATAAACCTTTCCTAATGCAATAAGTGCAGAGGATTGGACAATTGGATTCGCATCATTACTTACAATTATTAACGGTTCGATAAATTCTTCCAAATTTATGCTCTCATCGTCTAGCAGATTTACGATGCAGCTTATTGCTGAGTTTTTCGTAATCCAGTTAGATGATTGTAGAGCTTCGATAATTTGTTTTTGTAGAAGTTTTCCATAGCGACAAATTCCGGAAATTGCAATTTTTCTTATTGAATCATTTTCTTCTCCCAGTTTGTCAAATAGTATTTTGAAAGTTTCAGCACTTGGAAATTCGCATAGAGCTTGTAGAGCTGCTGCAGAAACATTTGAATTTGATGAATTTATTTTATCTTTTATAGCTGTTAAAATCATTTCATCATAAGAGTTTTGGCTATTATTTTTTTGAATCTTTACTTGAGGTTTAGAAACTTCTTTTTGTCCATTTGGTAATATGTATGAAAAACCTGCTCTAGAGATTGCATTTTTAGCTTCTTCCAGGTCCTTGAATATTAGAGCATCTGACCCTAGCGGGTGTGGAATTTGCTGAACTACTGACTTGTTTTTATTTTTTAGAGAGATAGCATTTACTACAAAAACTTTTTCTCCATTTTTTTCTTCTTCTTTAATTGCTATATATTGCATAAATTATATTCCTTCATAAAAAATGCTTTTATCTAACTGTGCAAAAAATTCTTGATAAACTTCAGGTGAATATATGTGAATAGCCCTAATTGGAGCTGATTTTACATAGGAATATCCATCTGCATTTAGCAATATTTTTTGTACAAGAACAAATCTTACTTTTGTTTTGTTTTTACCAAATGGTTCTATATTAATGTTTGAATCTACAACAGCTGTTTTAGCTTTGAGTTCGTTAGTTAACTGCATTGTTGGTGGAAAAACTTCGTATGAAGAAGAGCCATAAGACAACACAGCTAGAGCTGTTGCTGCAGCTAACCAAAGTGAACATCCAAAAACTCTAAGTTTACGAGTATGTTTTTGTTTGAAAGTTTTTCTAGCTCTAATATAACCAAGTTCCGGTTCTATTTCTTGAATTATAAATCCACTATCTTGTAGAGTATTTATAGCAGATTTGAAAACTCGATTTGTATCAGAAGTTTCAAATACTCGAGTTTCCATTTCTCTACGTTCAAGTTGTGTTAATTGTTTTGCTTTTTTTGCATATACACATGAACTTGGTGTCATAGAGAAAAATATTATTGCTAATAATATTGTAAAAATTTTCTTTATCATATTTTTTGTTTTTGAATAAATATTGCTTTATCAACTTTAGAGAAAAAATCTTGGTAATATTTTTCGTCATTTACATCATCTATAAACTGAGCATTTCCGTATATATTTAGAAGTTTTCTTTTAAAGTTTACACGGACTTTCATGTTTTTCCCGTATTCAGTTACATTTGCTGTAGTTTCTATTGTTGCAACTTTTATGCCATTCCAGCTTAGGCGTGATTTAGATAGTCCAAATTCTTTTGATATATCGATATTAGGATCAGATGTATCGAAGTCTTTTACCCCATAAATAAATCCTAATAATGGATTTGCATTATAAACAATGAAACCTTCATCTTGAAGAACGTTTAGCATAGCTTTCATAACAAGAGCTTTGTCACTTGAACTATATGTTCTTGTTTGGAATTGTCTTTTTTCAAGCTGGGTCATTGGAGTAATAATAGTTTCAGCTTGTCTTTTTGCGAATGCCGGTACCGAAAGGCATAGTACAAATAAGATTAGTAATATTTTTTTTAGCATTTTTGTCTCCTAGAATGAACTCATGTGATATGAAAATGATGCTACGTTGTTGTTTTTATCGAACTTTAGAACAACTGTTAGAGTTTTTTGAACAGATTGAACTGTTCCCCCATTTTTGTTGTATCCAATATTTCCAAGCCCACCGCCGAAGCCAGCGCCACCAAAGCCTAAGCCTCCGCCACCAACTCCAACTCCAAATCCTGAGCTACCATATGATACAATAGAAGATACTTTATCATAAATCCAAGTTTCATTGCCATCTGCATCTTGAGTTACGATATTTGGAGAACCTAAAACTGCTGCAACTTCAGCTTGAGATGTTCCAACTTTTATATCTTTTTGAACAAGTCCTAATGTCATTTGTTGTTCTTTTACAGGTGTGGTCATTTGAATTTGACATTTTTCAGGATGTTTTCTACATTTTCTGCTAAGTTTTGGTTGTTCATTAATTGCAAATGCCGGTGCTGCAATTCCTAATACTAGTAATGACACAAGAATCTTTTTCATAATAATTTTCCTTTATTCCCAACTACACTTAATTTTATATTATTGTGTATTATATCAAATTATTTTAAAAATTTAAACCTAAAAAGTGGTTTTTGTAATAAAAATAATTATAAATTTAAATATGAAATATTTTATTCTCTTATTATTACTAATATTTTTTAATCTATCAGCAAATTCTGCAATAATAACCGGTGGTGTTGAGTATTCAGTTCAAGAAGCAAGAGATAGTGTTGCTAACTCTGTTCTAGAACCAGTTAGTAAAGATGTTATTAGGCAGAATATCTTTGATGTAAATAGAAATGAAAATTTGTCTAAACTTTTAGTTGGGCAAACGAGTTTAAAAGATAGAAAGTTGGCATATTTTTCTGACGGAAGTTATGGGGTGAATTATTTGGAGAATCCGTTAGTTGTTTTTTATTATGATGAAAGTGGTTTTTTGATAAATACTGAGCGGCGTTCATCATTGGAATATCCTTATAAATCATACAAATATGAACTAAACGGAGAATTAGTCAATATGAGTTTAAGAGTATCAGAGGGTGAAACTTTTATATTTGATACCAATGAAAAACTAATTGCTCATTGGATTGGTGCAAATTGTTATGATGAAAATGGAAATATAATTATGACGCGTAAATTATATTGAAATATTATAATTATTTAGTTTTACAGGTAAGTATGTTTTTTAGGGATTTTTCAACTTCTGTAAATACACTATTCCAATCATCGTGGTCTTTTTGACGGAATAATTTTACACTGTCATACCAATCGCAATGACTTAAATCTTCGTGCCAGCGCCAATTATAAATGTATGGTAAAAGTACCCAGCAAGGTTTTTTCATTGCTCCTGCAAGATGGGCTAATGATGTATCATTACAAATTACTAAATCCATGTTTTCAATAGCACCTGCAGTATCTGAAAAATTAGAGAAAGTCTTGCCTAAATCTATTACGTTATATTTATCTTTTATTTTTTCAAATTCTTCGGCACCTTCAAATGTTTGACAAGAATAGAATTGCGTATTTTCAAGTTCAAATAATCTGAAGAAGTCTTCTACTTTTAGAACTCTTTCTTTATCATAATAAGTATTTCCTTGCCATTTTATGCCAATTTTAAATTTATCGTTATTAAAATAACGTTCTTTGTAATAATTTATTTTGGCAGGGTTTGCTTTTATATATCCATCATCGTGGTGGATAAACATATCTTCTCCAGTTTTTCCTAAAACATATGGGATGCTTAAAAATGGAATATGGTAATCAAAATCAAGATCTTTTTCAAAATCGTACATTTCCATAATTTCTGCACCATAAGAATTTTCTCTAAATAAAGGCGCTAATTCCTTTTGAGGTTTTAGAATTACTTTTTTACATTTAGAAGTTAGTTCAGGCATGAATCTATAATTCATAATTATGTCGCCAAATCCAGCTTCATAATATGTATATAACACTTTGTCTGTTAAGTCTTCACCATTCCATATTGGTTTTTCTTGGATTAAGTGAGGATAAGTTTTGCCTTGAGAGATAATTGCACTATCTCTGCATAATCTTGATTCAAAATATTTTAGACCTTCTTTATAATTTTTGGTTTGCATATATGCAAGTCCTAAGAAGTAAGAAGATTCCCAATCTTCAGGATCTATTTCAAGTGCTTTTTTATAACAATCTACTGCTCCTTGAGGATTGTTTTCATTAAAACAAAGGTATGCCAAGTTGAAATAAGATTCGTGACTTTTGGAATTTAATTCAATAGCTTTGTAATAAGCTTCTTTTGCTTTGTCCCATTCTTGAAGATTTTTGTATGACATTGCTAAGTTGAACCAATATTCATATTTTGTAGAATGTTTAAGTAATTCTTCGTAAAGTTCTCGAGATTTAGAAAATTCACCTTTTTGCATATAAACAAGAGCTAGGTTTTCTATATAATATAAATTCGGTTCTATTTCTATAGCTTTTTTTATACACATTTCAGCTTCAAATAATTCTTTTACCTGATAGTATAAAAGACCTAATAAATCCCAAACTTCTGAGTTTTTAGGCTCTTCTTGTAATATTTCCATGTATAAATCTCGGGCATTTGTTAGTTTGCCTTCTTGGTGGTATTTGAATGCTGATTGAAATTTTTCAGATTGTTGTGCCATATAAAATCCTTTTTATAATTTGATACCGAAAACATTGAATAAGTTATCTATATTAAATACATTGTATTGGAAAATAAGTCCAAGGATTGTGCCAACAATAATTAAAGTTAATATGATTATTGTTGTATCTTTTTTGTCTCCATTTTTGTTTAGTAATACAAGTATTCCAAGACCTCCTGATGTGCATAATCCTGCAAGTAATGAACCAAAACTGATTGTATTTTTTACAAATAGAATTGTTAACATAACAGATATTGCGCAATTAGGGATTAAACCTACTAAAGATACTAAAAATGGTTGTATTGGTGAATTCATTAAACAATATTTTGCAAGGTTTTCTTCTGTTCCTACTTTGGAAATTATAAATCCAAGAATTACAGAAACCATTAAAATAAATGCAAAAATGTTTAGTGTATGTTTTAGTGGATGTAACCAAAAATCTTTTGTTTTTGTAGCTTCTGCTAATTTGTGTTGACAGCATCCGTGTTCATCCTTAATTTCAATAGGTTTTTCTTCTATAATAGGTTCTTTCGCTTTGTATGTTATTAATATATCAACTGCATAACCAACAATTATAGCTACAATTATTTTGATTAATATTATTGGTAATATTAAATATATTTTGCTCGGATTAGTTAAAAGTATAGGAATAGCTTCATCAGATGTTGCAAGGTATACAGATAAAAGAGTGCCGCGACTTAAAATTCTTCTTGTATAAAGTGTACTTGCAATTACTGAAAATCCGCATTGAGGAATTGATGCTAATAAGCTTCCGCACAATGGTCCTATTTTTTTTATAAAAAATACAAATAGATGTCTTTTTTTAGTGAAATATTGTTCAATGATTTCAATTAGTAAAAATACTAGGAATAAAAATGGGATTAAATTAATACTATCAATCAAAGCATCTTTAAAAAACTCCGGCAAAAATCCTATAGGTTCAATTAAATGATTTGGTAGATGTAATATATAATCGATAATTTGAATATTCATAAATTTTTTATCCTAAAAAGAATTCTTTAATCATATCAACAACAGCTAAATTATAGAAAACAATTAAACCTGTAATGATAGAAGTTGCAAGTAATAACATTACTGTAAGTGTATTATCGTTACTGTTTTGTTGACGTTTAACAAGGGTAGCTAGACCTAAACCTGTAACAGAGATTAGTCCGGATAAAAATGCTGGGAATCCGATAATCCCTTTTACATAAGCCATAGCAAGAAATACTGATATAGCACAATTAGAAGCTAAACCAAGTATTGCAGTTCCAACTAATTGATAAGGTGTATCAATCATTAAAAATTGAGCTAAATTTTCAGCAGAACCGAATCCCAAAATTACACAATTTAATAATGCTAAACTTAGAAAAGTAAACATAAACATATTAAATGTATGAGTTAATGGATGCATCCACCAGTATGGAGGGTTTTCGATTGTGCAAATTCTATGGTGGCAGCAAGCCGGTTCATTAAGATCTGTATTAATAGCATTTATATCTTCTAATATTCTTTTCTTTCTGTGTAGGATAATTCCAAAAAGGTCTACTGAATAGGCTACAATAATACCTACAACTATTTTTATAACAATTATTGGGATAATCGCGATAGCTTTACTTAAATCCATAAATAATAGAGGTAATGCATCATCTGAACAAGAAATGAAAAATGCAAGAAGAGTACCTCTAGTAATCATTTTTCTTGAATAGAAAGTACTTGCGATAACTTGATATCCACATTCAGGAATTATTGAAATTCCAACACCAAATAGAGGTCCAAGTTTTTGAAGAAATCTTACAAATACATTTATATTTTTTAAGAAAAATCTTTCAATTAACTCTATTCCATAATATAAAATGTATAACCAAGGTATAAAGTTTATACTTGAAATCAGTGCTTCTCTTATATATTGAGGTAAAAAGTTGCAATGATTAATTAAAATTTCAGGTACGCTAAGAACTTCTTGAATGTGTTGTAAAATTTCTTCCATAATTATCCTATCCTATCTTTTTTTACATATTAACATAATGAAATTAAAGATGTATCAAGTACTTGAATGATATATAAAATAATAATTGATGATATAAAAATTTTGTCATATACTAATCTTGCTATGAAAAATACACGACAAACAAATATAAATATACACAGAGATGCTTGGGTTGAAATTAATATTTCAAATTTAGAAAATAATATTAGAGAGATAAGAAAAAATGTACCGGAAGGAGTTAAGCTTTTAGGTGTTGTAAAAGCTGATGCTTACGGGCATGGAGCTGTTATGTTGGCTCCGACAATTTTAGCAAGCGGTATTGATGTGCTTGGCGTTGCTTCTATTGACGAAGGCGTAGATTTGCGTCAAGCAAAAATCGATTGCGATATTTTGGTACTAGGTGCTGTCCCAGTTTGGGCTGTAGAAAGTGCGGTTAAAAATGATATTAGTATTGCAATTTTTACAGACGAACATTTACAAGCTTGTGAACAGGCTTATATAAGAACAGGTAAAAAGCCGAAAGTTCATGTAAAAATTGATACAGGCATGAATAGAATTGGAGTTAGAGCTGATAAGGCTGTAGAGTTTATTAAAAAAGTTCAAAGTGTTGATTATGTTGAACTTTGTGGGATTTTTACACATTTAGCTGCGGCAGAAGAGTTAGATAAGGCAAAAGAACAAATTGCGAAGTGGAATAGTGTAATTGATAATGTTGATACTAAAGGGCTTCTTTTACACATATTAAATACCGCAGGAACAATCTGTTATGATGTTCCAAATTCCAATATGCGTCGTGTGGGTATTTCTTTGTACGGTTTATATCCTGATTTTCCGAATATAGAATTTAATAAACCAAAATTAAAACAGTTGATATCATTAAAAGCTAGAATTGTAAATATACATACCGCAAAAGATGGTGAAGGTGTAAGTTATTGTCATACATATAGTGCTAAAGGTGATAGAGTAATTGCAACTGTACCTTTGGGTTATGCTGATGGTGTTCCAAGGTTGTTATCAAACAAAATTACAGGAACTTTGAATGGGGTTGAAGTTCCTCAAGTCGGTAACATAACTATGGATCAAATGATGTTTGATATTACTGGTGTTGACGCTGTAGCTGGGGATGTTATTACATTATTAGATGATGAAAAACATTCAATTGATAATTGGGCAAATATTTTGCACACAATTAATTATGAATTGACTTGTAGATTAAAAGTTAGATTACCAAGAATTTATACACGATAAGGGGTTAGTATGGAAAAGTTTGATTTAGGAATTGTAGGAGGTGGACCTGCCGGTTATACTGCAGCTTTGCATGCGGCAAGTCTTGGTAAAAAAGTTTTATTGTTTGAAAAAGATTTCATTGGTGGGGTTTGTTTAAATAAAGGTTGTATTCCTACGAAAAGTATTCTTAAATCTTCCGAAGTTTATAAAACCATCTCTAATTCTCAAGAATTCGGAATAATAACTGATATGCCAAAACTTGATTATTCAAAAGTTATTGAGAGAAAAAATAAGACAATTGAAAAATTAAGAAAAGGTATAGAGTTAGCATTAAAAAATGCAAAGGTTAAAGTTGTTTATTCTGAAGCAGAAATCTTGGATAAGAACGAAATAAAAGATATTGATGGTAATACTTACCAATGCGAAAGTGTTATATGTGCGATAGGATCATCTCCAAGAATTGTAAAAGGATTAGAATTTGACGGAGAATTCTTATTGTCATCAGATGATGTTTTAAAATTAGAAGTTTTACCTAAAAATGTTTTAATTATTGGTTCAGGTGCTATTGGAATTGAATGGGCTAGAATATTTTCAAATTTCGGGGTGCAAACTTCGGTTGTAGAATTGGCATCTCATCTTTTACCTTTAGCAGATATTGAAGTTTCTAAGAGAGTTGAAAGAATTTTCAAAGCTGAGAAGATTAAATTTTATACAGAAACTTCAGTAGAAAAAATTGAAGATAAAAAAGTTGTATTAACTAATGGTGAAGTTTTAGAACCTGATTGTGTACTTGTTGCAATTGGAAGAACTCCAAACCAAGTAAATAAGATTGATGGTGTAACTTATATTGGTGATGTTGCTGGTGAAATTCAATTAGCACATTTTGCTATTAAACAAGCTATAGAAAGAGTTCAAAATATTGATTTCAATAAAGATTTAGTACCTAGTGTAGTTTATGGTATTCCTGAAATAGCTTGGGTTGGAAAAAGAGAACAAGATTTAGAAGGACAAGATTACAAAAAATCTAATGTGTTGGTTTCAGCATTGGGTAAGGCTCATTGTGATGGAGAAACTGACGGTTTTATAAAATTGCTAGAACAAAATGGAAAGCTTGTTGGTGCTCATATTGTTTCATCAGAAGCTTCTTCGCTATTACAACAAATAATTATTGCTATGCAAAATGATATACCAGTAGAAAAGTTAAAGGAAATATGTTTTGCACATCCAACATATTCAGAAGGAATATTTGAAGCTTTATTTAAATTATAAACTTTTCCAATAAAAAAAGACCCCATATATTGAGGTCTTTTTTTATTATGAAAAATCTTCTTAAAAGAATGATTTTGTACCTTTACCACCTGCGTTCCAATAAGCATTACCTTGGCTTCTTTGTTTAGTTTGAATTCTAACTCTAGGAAGTTCTTTTTCTGGAACTGGTTTACCTTCTGCAGCTGCGTTTTGAGGAACCATATTTGAATCCATTTTGCTAGCTGGTGTAAATGTAGCTTCGTAAACTCCAGGTTGAGTTGGGAATGAAATTTTTGGTTCATTTGTTTTTGTATTATCAGCAGCGTTAGTATTATTTGTTGCCGGCTGAATGTTTGTAGCCGGAGTTGTAGCTGGAGATGTAGATAATACAGGTGTGTTTAATGGTTCTAATAATAAAGGTTCAGCTGCACTTGCAGATACTGCTGAAAATAAAACCATTGTTAATAATAATGCTGTTTTTTTCATTGTATAACTCCTATGATTGTATATTCATTTTAATATTATACTTATATAACGTAATTATACAAAAAGCAAATATAAAAAAATTTGTTATATAATGTGAAAAAAAGGAAAAATAATGCGAGAAAGATTACCGGAATATTTAAAGCGACCAATAATTGATACAGATAAAACCCGATTAGTTCGTAAAATTTTGAAGACCAATTGTTTGAATACTGTTTGCGAAGGCGCTCGTTGTCCAAACAAGAATGAATGTTATACAAAACATACAGCTACTTTTTTAATTATGGGTAATGTTTGTACAAGAAATTGTCGATATTGTAATATTTCTTGTGAACGTCCTCAGCCATTGGATGTTGAAGAACCTATGCATATTGCAAACGCAGTTAAAGAATTAGGGTTAAAATATGCGGTAATAACTTCAGTTACAAGGGATGATTTACCTGATGGCGGTGCGAATCATTTTGCACAATGTATTTATGAAATTAGAAAACTTTCTCCAGAAACAAAAATTGAAATTTTAACTCCGGATTTTAAAAATGATAAAAGAGCTTTGGATATTATAATTGAAGCTCATCCTGATGTATTTAATCATAATATTGAAACAGTGAAAGCAATTTTTAAAACTGCTCGTCCTCAGGGAAATTATGATAATTCTTTGAGTGTTTTAAAGTACATAAAAGAAAATAGTGACATTAAAACTAAATCAGGTTTGATGATCGGTTTAGGTGAAACTTATGAGCAAATTGAAGAAACTCTTGTAGATTTGCATAATGTAAAATGTGATATTTTAACTATTGGTCAATATATTCAGCCATCAAAAGATCATTTACCTGTAGCAAAATATTATAAGTTAGAAGAATATGAAAAACTCAAAGAACTTGCAGCATCGATTGGAATAAAATATTCGCAAATCGGACCTCTTGTTAGAAGTTCTTATAATGCCGCAAGTCTTATATAATCAATGAAAACAGAAGATGATTTTTTATTTTACTTTGCTAACTATATCTTTAGTTATATCTTCTCCGCCTGTAATTACCATTCCTGTAGGTAATACTAGGTTATAATTTGTTTTTTTAGCCTCACTCGAAATTAGATTTTTTATTTTAGTTGTGATGCTTACTAATTTGTTATTGTATTCTTCATCCATTTTGTTTTTCTTGGATTCAATTTGTTTTCTATATGTTGCTTCCATTTGTAGAGCTTTTGTTCTATCTGGCTCATTTATTATTTCATTTTGAGCCTTTGAAATTAGTGTATTTAATTCTTCCATTTCTTTGTTTTGTGAAATTTTTAAAGATTGAATTTCTGAAGAATTAGATAATACTGTGGGAACATCTACAACTGCTACTTTGTATTTTGTAAATGAAGATACTGCAACGTCGTTGATGTTGTAACCAACAAAAAATACTAAAACACAAGCAATAATAAACCAAATATTATTTTTCATTTTATCCCTACCCTTTCTGATGTTAAAATCCTACAGCTTTTTAAGATTTTTTTTAATATCTTTCTGGCTAAAAAAAAATTCCTCCATCAGAGGAATTTAAATTTATTTGTAAGATGTAAACAAAAGGAAAAGGAAAGAAATTTAATTGAGAAATCTATTTAAAAAACTTATGCAAAAATACTTTTCAAAGAATCTGATTCTTTCTTTTCTTCATTTTTAGAATTGCCCATTAGTAATTCACCGTGATAGAAAGGATTAGAACCATCTTTGTCTTTAGAAGCTGCTGCTGCAAAAATATTCATAAAGTGTTTTGCAGAAGTTGTTTCATTTGTTTTTGGTGCTTCTGCAACAACTTCGTTAACAGCTGGCATATATTTACCATCAACTTTTTTAGTCATAGAAGTTGCAGCTTGTGTGTTCAAGTATTTTATAGAATTTAAAGTTGCTTCATTAAATTGATATTGGAATGCGTTGTTCATAGCGATTCTTTTTTGAACGCTTGTTTCAACTTTTCCTTGATATAAATCAACACCTAATTCAACAGGTTTAGCGATTGAGCGAACTTGATGAGTTGTGTTATTAGAAACTTGGTATTGGGTGCTTTTTTCAGCTGCACGGCGTAAAATTTCTTGAGATACATCTTTAAGGATAGATGTGTCGATGCCGTTTTTGTATAATGAACTATAATTAACATTTAAACTCATTAGACTTATCCCTTTGTTTCCTTACAAATATATATTCGGCATATCTTTTTGAAACTTTAGTACAAGTGTAGTAATTATTAATATTTTGTTACATATTATATTTTTAACGCATAAGAAAAAGACCTCGGTTAAGAGGTCAAGGTTGGTTATTTTGGTTATGTTATAGTATTATGTCAGTTAAAAAACTGTATATAGGTTATATATTTTTCTGTATTTGGTACTTGAATAAATTCTCCTCAAGATTTATATTTGCGTCTTTTTAATTATATATTTACAAATCTTAATGTTCGCTAAAATGTTTTATATTATCATGATTTTATGTGGGATAAAATTAAACGATTTATATATGCAAAGATATTGAAAAAGCACTATTGGCGTACAGGAAAGTGTAAAGGTTGTGGGCAATGTTGTACACATATTTATGTGAAACATTTTAAACATGTATTAAAAGATGAAAAAGAATTTAAGAAGCTTCAATATCTTCATAAGTTTTATTCAGATTTGGAGATTATTGGCAAGGATGAATTAGGATTAATTTTTGAATGTAAAAATTTAGATAAGGAAACTAAGCGTTGCAAAATCCATTTTTGGCGTCCTGGAATATGCAGACGCTATCCTCAAGAAGAACTGTTTTCAATGGGTGGAACATTATCTGAAGATTGCGGATATAAAATGGAACCGATAATTCCATTTAAAGATGTTTTGAAAACCGTTGAAAAACATCAGAATAAAAAAATCATCAGAAAGTGGTTTTAATAAAAAAAGATTATACTTTTCTCCAATGAAACTATGGTCAAACTCTTTTATAGTAGAGATATACAATATATAGGGAGAAAGTGTAATGATGAAAAAGGTTTTTATAATATCTGCGCTTTTCGTTTTTTTGTGTGGAAACAGTGTTAATGCTGCTTGCAAAATCGAGGATTTAGGCAGCTGTAAAGTTGGGTTGCAGGGACAGAATCAAGTTATCAATGATAAGTTATTGCCAAATCACTTAAACCAAATGATTAATCCAACGCGAAACAGTTCAAGAGAGTTTAAAATTGCGCCACACGCAATCCCACCAACAATAAATATGGATGTTGATGATGATCCGGAAAATAAATCTACGAACACTCCATATAACGCAGGATGTCAGTTTGGGGTATGTACTCCAGGTACGAATAATGGTGGAGGTTATAGTCCATAGTTTAATTTGTAAAAAAGAGACTGCATATTTTGCAGTCTCTTTTTTGTCTAAATTTTATTATTAAATTATCTTTCACAGATTGTTCTTGCAACGTAAACACCTGAAGCAGAAGCTTGTAATAAACCTCTTGTAACACCAGCGCCATCACCAATTGTGAATAAGTTTTTAACACCTTCAGTTTCAAGTTTATCTGTAAGTTTAACTCTTGCAGAGTAGAATTTAACTTCAATACCGTATAATAATGTGTATCTTGAAGCTGTACCAGGAGCGATTTTATCAAGAGCTTGAAGCATTTCGATAATACTTGTCATTTGTCTGTAAGGAATAACAAGACTTAAATCGCCAGGAGTTGCACAAGATAATGTTGGAGTTATAACACTAGACTTAATTCTTTCAGGAGTAGAACGGCGTCCGTCAAGTAAATCTCCAAATCTTTGAACCAAAATACCGCCGCCAAGCATATTAGCAAGTCTTGCAATATGTTGTCCATATTGAATAGGTTCTTTAAATGGTTCTGTGAATTTTTCACTTACAAGTAATGCAAAGTTTGTATTTGGAGTTTTGTAATTTGCATAACTGTGTCCGTTAACTGTTGCAATACCGCTGTAATTTTCTTGAACAACTTCTCCGTTTGGATTCATACAGAAAGTTCTAACTTCATCTCCGAAAGTTGGAGAGTGGTAGATTAATTTAGATTCATATAATTTAGAGGTTAATGGTTCGAAAACAGGAGCTGGAAGTTCTACACGCACCCCAACGTCAACTGCGTTGTTAACCATACCAATTTTATGTTTTGCAAATTCTTGAGTTAACCAGTCTGCACCTTCTCTACCTGGTGCAATAATTGTGTATTCTGCAGAAATTACTTCACCATTATCAAGTTCAATACCTTTTACTTGTTCGCATTCAACAATTAATGATTTAGCAGAAACATTATTTAGTATTGTAATTCTTTCATCTAAATAATCTTGCATATTTTTTAAGACATCTAAACTTCTTTCAGTACCTAAATGTCTAACAGGTGAATGAACAAGTTTTAATTCAGCAAGAACTGCTTGATGTTCGATTTCTTCAAACACTTTCATATCAGTTCCGAAAACTTCTTCTGTTGCACCATAATCTAAATATAATTTATCAGCGTAGCCAATTAAATCTTCTGCTTGTTTTCTAGTCATATAATCAACAAGGTGGCCACCAACATCAGGAGTTAATGTTAATTTACCGTCAGAGAAAGCGCCAGCTCCACCCCAACCGCATAATAAACCACAACGTTTGCAGTTTACGCATTTAGGTGAACCTTCACGAATAGGACATTTTCTTTTTTCAATTCTTTGTCCTTTTTCTATTAAAACAACCTTCCATTCAGGTTTTAATTTCATAATTTCTAAAGCGGCAAAAATCCCTGCAGGACCAGCTCCAATAATTGCTACATTGTACATCATTTTCTATCTCCAGTTTTTCTCAAGCTTTTTTAGTGTATCTTAAAAGTTTTTAAAATTCAATCCTGCATAGGTAGAATGTAAACAATTTGCCATAATATATTAAGTGTTATAATATTAATCGCTATAGTGGGAGAATGACATGTCAAGTTCATATGAAAGATACAAAAGGCAGCGAGCTGCGAAAGATTCGGCTAGAGAACGTTATACTCGTAAACCGGAAAATAAATTTTTTACCAATTTAAAAATGTTTATTTTAACTTGTACAGCTTTAATGTTAGCTGGCTTCGTTGCTTTAAATTTATATTTATCATCGTTACCGCCTATTGATAATTTAGAAGATTTTAAACCAAATATTGTAACTAAATTTTATTCAGCTGATGGCGAAATTATCAAAACATTTACTGCTTATACATATAGTAAAGTAGATTTAAATGATGTTCCAGAGGAGTTAAAAGAAGCTCTTATTGCTACTGAAGATAAGAATTTCTATCATCACAGAGGTTATGATATGTTAGGTATCATAAGATCTTCTGTTCAAAACGTTTTAGCTGGTCATACTGTTCAAGGGGCAAGTACTTTGACTCAGCAATTAGCTAGAATTTTATTCTTATCTAATGAAAGAACTATTACTAGAAAAATTAAAGAAATTGAAGTAGCTTCAAGAATTGAAAAGACCATTTCTAAAGATCAAATTTTGGAAATGTATCTGAATAATGTTTATTTAGGAGCAGGAGCTTATGGTGTTGCTGCGGCTTCTCAAATATATTTCAATAAAAAATTGAATCAACTAACTCTACCAGAGTTAGCGCTAATTGCAGGTTTACCTCAAGCCCCGTCAGTATATAATCCTTATAATAATAAAGAGTTAGCAAAACAAAGACGTAATCAAGTTTTGAAACGTATGCTGACAATGAAGTATATAACTCAAGAAGAGTATGATAAAGCTGTAGAAGCTGAAATTCATTTGAGTTCAGTACCGCAATTATATACAACTAATAAAGCTCCTTACTTTAGCGATTATGTAGTTAAAGAAATGGAAAAACTTGGTTTTGAAGAAACTGATATTATTCATGGTGGTTATAAAGTTGTAACAACTCTTGATTCAAAAGCTCAAATTGCAGCAAATGAATCAATACTAAAGAATATGAGAGCTTGGGGCTTAACTAAGAAATCACAACAAGCAGCTGTATTTTCATATAGTCCTATTGATGGAAGAATTTTAGTTTACGCAGGTGGTAAAAATTATGGTGAATCACAATATGATCGTATAACTCAAGCGGTAAGACCTCCTGGTTCTTCATTCAAACCTTTTGTATATGCAGCAGCTATGGAAAAAGGTTTTACCCCAAATGATCTTGTAGATGATAGTCCTATAACTATTGCTAAATGGTCACCTCACAATTACAGTCCTAAATATAGAGGCAAAATACCAATGTACAAAGCTTTGATGATTTCGTCAAATGTTTGTGCGGCAAGAGTTATTCAAGAAGTTGGTATCCGTTCAGTTATACAAATCGCAAGAGTTTTAGGAATTACAACTCCATTAGAATATGATTATACAATTTCATTGGGTTCAAATGGTGTTAAGCTTTTTGAATTTGTAAGAGCTTATGGTGCATTTGCAAATGGCGGATACGTTGTTCAACCGTATGCAATTGAAAGAATTGAGGATTCTAGGGGTCGAGTATTATATAGAGCTCCGAAAACTAAATCTTCGCATCAGCTAAGCTTAAAAACTGCTGCCGAAATGACAGCAATGTTAAAAACAGTTATTTTATCAGGTACTGGTACAGCCGCAAATATTGGAAAACCCGCAGCAGGTAAAACTGGTACAACAGATGATTATAGAGATGCCTATTTTGTTGGCTATACTCCAGATGTTGTTACAGGTGTATGGGTTGGTGATGATAACAATAACAAGATGAGTGGCTTAACAGGTGGTACAATTCCTGCAAGAATTTGGAAAGACGTTATGATTGTCGCAACTAAGGATTATGGTTCAAAAGATTTTGATTATCCGCAAATTGATTTAGACAATTACAGTGCTTCTTTTGGAAAACCTAAAGTTATTGGAGATGATGAAAATCCTGTAAATGACCCTAAGGGAGAGGCTAAGACTGAGGAGTCTAAAGAAGAAGCTTCTACAGAAAAGGCTGATAACCATCATGCAGAAGCCCCTAAACCTTTGAATAATATTACTAAGGATTCTACTCCAGCTGATGTTGTAAAAAGTTTTAAACAACAAAGTGCTCCGGTTCCAAAATCTAATCAAGCCCCAATTCCAATGGCAGTTCCTGAAAGTTTAAGATAATAATATATAGAATAGAAAGACGGTATTTGAAAGAGTATCGTCTTTTTATTTTTGTAAATGTTTCTTTATTTTTATTTAAATACGTTATAAAATATGCTAAACTTTGTTTATGTTTACAGGAATTGTTGAAGAAGTAGGTATAATTAAGTCTTTTGAAAGGGATAGTAGAGGAGCAACTATTGTTGTAGAATGCAAAACTGTTTTGGAAGATACAAAATTAGGTGACAGTATTGCTATTAATGGTTGTTGTCAAACTGTTGTAGCTATGAATTCTAATTCTTTCACCGCGAGAGTTAGTGAAGAAACTATTTCTGTAACTAGTTTTGATAAATTTAAAAAAGGTGATTCTGTTAATTTAGAAAGAGCCTTAACTCTTAATTCAAGATTGGGTGGTCATATTGTTTCCGGTCATATTGATTGTAAAGGAATATTGTTGAATTGTGAGAAATTGGCAGATTTTTATAATTTAAAGTTTGAAATTCCAAAAGAACAAGCAAAATATGTTGTTTATAAGGGGTCAATTACAATCAATGGTATAAGTTTAACTGTTGCAGATATTGAAAGTAATGTATTCAAAGTTGCAATTATTCCTCATACTTTTGAAAATACTAATTTGAAGTTTTTAACTGTTGGCGATATTGTGAATATTGAAACTGATATTTTAGGGAAGTATGTTGAAAAATTATTATCAGTGAAAGATAATAGCAGTAATATAAGTATGAGTTTTTTACAAGAGAATGGATTTGTGTAATGGAAGATAAAAAGTTTAGATTTGACAGTATAGAAGAAGCAATTGAAGACTTTAGAGCAGGAAAGCCTATTATTGTTGCTGATGATGAAGATAGAGAAAATGAAGGTGATGTAATTATCTCAGCTGAAAAAGTTACTCCAGAAAAAATAAATTTTCTGGCTTCAGAAGTTAAAGGTTTAATTTGTTTAGCAATTTCTTCAGAGATTGCACAACAATTGGATTTGCCACAGATGGTAGAGCAAAATACTGAGGGTATGAAAACCGCATTTACGATAAGTGTTGATGCTGCCGAAAAATATGGTGTTACTACAGGTATTTCAGCCTATGACAGGGCGAAAACTGTTGAAGTTGCAACAGCAAGAGATGCACAGCCTTCAGATTTAAGACGTCCTGGACATTTGTTCCCTTGTGTAGCAAGAAAGGGTGGAGTCTTAGAACGTACCGGTCATACTGAGGCAGTTGTAGATTTAGCAAGAATTTGCGGACATAGACCTGCGGGTGTTATGTGTGAGTTGATGGCTCCAGACGGTCATATGGCAAGAAGAGATTATTTAAGACAATTCGCAGATGAACATGGTATGAAGTTTATTTCTGTGGCTGAACTTATTGCATATAGATTAAAATCAGAAAAGCTTGTAACTAGAGAAGCTGAAACAACTTTACCAACTCCGTATGGTGAATTTAAACTTTATGCTTATAAAAATCAGGTTAATGGTACAGAACATGTAGCTTTAGTTAAAGATGACGGCTCAGATAAGATTCCAGCTGTAAGGGTTCATAGTATGTGCTTAACTGGTGATGTTTTCCATAGTTTTAAATGTGATTGTAATTCTCAATTGCATAATGCTCTTAGATATATTAATGATTATGGAAAAGGTGCTGTTGTTTATTTAACTGATCACGAAGGTCGTGGTATTGGTTTATGTAATAAAATTAAGGCTTATAAATTACAAGAAGAAGGCCAAGATACTATTGAAGCCAATTTGTCTTTGGGTTTTAAATCTGATTTAAGAGATTATGGTACTGGGGCTCAAATTCTTGTAGACTTAGGTTATACAGACTTTAATTTGATCACAAATAATCCGAAAAAGATTGTAGGACTTCAAGGTTATGGGCTTAATGTATTAGATACCATTAAAGTATCCTCAGAAGTTACACCATATAACCAAAGATATTTAGAAACTAAGAAAGAAAAGATGCATCACTCTTTATAAGGAGCAATATATGTACAATGTAAAAATATTAACAACAAATAACTATGCAGGATTTGAAAATTTATATAAAGATTTTCAAATGAAGGCAAGAACTGAATATAATTTTGAGCTTGATCCATTGGATTATAATGGTTTTTTGGCATCAATTGATAAAGATTTGATAAAATGTATTGTTCTATATGATGAGAATGAAAATGCAAAAGCTTTTCTTGTTTATACGACTGCGATTTCAGAAGCTGTTGAATTAAATATTATTCACTGTATGGATAAAGAACATTTTGCAGATGCTGCTAGAGATTTATTAGTTAAATTCTTAGATTTAACACAAAATTTAAGAAGGGAAAAGATTGTATGTTATCCTATGTTAGGAGAGCAAAAATCATTAATTAGTGTAATAGCTAAGTTAGGTTTCAAATTCGTAGGAATTGAAGTTCTAAGATTTATGATGAAAGGTACTCCATCCAGAGAAATTTTTAAAAGAGCTAGAGTTGTTAAGCTTCCTGAGGATTACGAGATTGTGCCTTGGGATGACAAGTATTTTGAAGATGCAGTAAATATTATTCAGTATGCATTTAATGATAGTTCAGATGCGTTGTTTGATCCTCGATTTAAATCTATTGAAGGAACAAGAGATATTATTACCAAGGTTGTAAAGCACGTATATGCTGAGTTTATGCCTAGAGCTACAAGTGTTTTACTATATCAAGGAGAACCTGTAGGTTTTTCATTTATGAATGTTACAAGTAAAACTATTGTAAATATTCCTCTTGTTGGAATAAAACCTGAACATCAAGGTAAGGGTTTATCTACAATTATGTTGAAACATTCAATGGATGTGATATTTAAAGAAATTGATATCTATGATAGTCCAATATCAGAAATTAATGTAACAACAGAAACTAATAATTTACAAGCTCTAAGATTGTATAAAAATCTTGGATTTATTGAAGATTATAGTTATCCACAGTCTTATTTACCTATTTCAAACTAGACTTTTTGTAAAAAATCAGTTAAATTACAGGTATGTCAGGAATAGATATTAGAAGATTTCTGAATAGTTTTGGGCAAAATTATCAGCAGGCAAGAATGTTTGCTGCTAAAAGTGGTGCAAATATTTCTCCTCAAAATACACTTGCACAGGCCGGAAAAGTCCCGGAAACTGCTTCGTCAAATGTAGGCCAGAATATATCAAATCAGGTTCTATCAAACGTACCTCAGCAGAATATACAATTAAATACTCTTCAGAGTATTGATAGGGCGATATACGTAAAAGATTTGATGCAAATGCCTAAAAATATAAATGAATTTATTTATATGGTTCAAAGAGGATTGACTCAAAGTCAGTTTAATCAAATGTTTGCAAATCAATTAGCCGCTCAAAAAAATAATCTTTCGCAATTACAAGCTCAAATTTTAGCCCAACTTCAAGGGCTAGATATTTCAACGGCAAGAGAAATTGTAAATACGCAATTAACAACACAACTAAGAGCTTCATTAAAAGATTTGGAAATTTTATCAGGAGGTATGATAAATTTACAAGATTTATCAATTCTTTTGCAAAAAAATGGGAAAGAAGCTATCACAAAGATAATAATGGCAATGACAGAAGCTTCAAAATCTGGAGTATCGGATTTGTCACAACTAAAAGAAATGGCGAAGTTGATAAATGCAAGTGTTTCAGTGGCAGCTGAAAATAACCCTCAAAAAACATTAAAGCTTTTGCTAATGCTTTATTTACCGTGGTTACCATTGGAAGATGGAGTAGGGTTTGATTTGGAAGTTGAGAGTAAGTCACAAACTGGAGATGAAAGTGATAGCATTTTAACGGTAACTGTTACTACGGTTAATTTTGGTTCAGTTATTGCAACTCTAATATTGGAAACTTCTAACTCTGTGCAAGTATCTATTGAATGTGGAGAAGCTTTTCCTAAGTCTGAGCTTCAATTACGTTTAGAGGGAGAACAAAAATTATATGCAATGGATTCGGTTTTGAGTTTTGATGTTAAAAAAGAACTCAAACCGGTTACTGATAAGGCTTCAGCAAATATTAATATGTCTCAGACGACAGAAATAAACCCATATTTATTATTGATGGCTCATTCAATAATAAAAAATGTTATAGATATAGATAATAATGCAACTTTAGGTATAACCTCTCATACGGATGAATTTTAGACTGTATTGCTATTAATATTTCTTAAAATTAGTTATGCAAAGTAGCAAAATTTTCGATTTGTGGTTTTAATATCATATCAACCTCGTAGAGTTGTATGAATTTGTACATTCGGCTTTACAAAATGCAAATCGATTGATATAATCATTTGTAGGTTAATGAACGGAAGTGGATTAAGGGGTTAATCCAAGAAAAAGAAAAATTGAATACAAAAAAGGAGTGTTAGTATGGCTATAGTACCTATTAACGGCATTAGTGTTAGACAAAATCATAGTAATATGGTTAATTTTAGTGGAAGAAATGAAGAAAAACCATCATTAGATACCAGATTACCAAAGGCCTCTGCAGTAAAAACTGTTCCGGTAATTGTGTTGATGGCTATGAATCCAGGTTTATTAAATACTGCAAGCGCGGTAAAAGCTGCACCTTTAGAAACGGGAGCTTTGACTGAAATGGTTGCAGAAAATAGCAGGATTTCAGATGTTGACGAAGCTACATATGTTATGGGCATGTCAGGAGCAGAATCTGTAAGTAATCTAACATCTGGTCAAAGAAAATACCTTAAACTTCGTGCTAATTCTATTGTTTATAAGAAAGATGCTGGTAATGGTGCAATTTTGGTTTTTGAAAAATTGACAAAACCAGATGAAGCTAAATTTATTAAGTATTTGCCAGGTGATAGTAATTATGAGGGTAATGTTTTTGAAACTCCAACTGTTCGTTTGTTAATATATCATAATATTGGTAAAGATAAGGAATATTGTGGTGTTTTAACTCGTACTTATGTTAAAGATTCTAATCATCCGAAAGGTGGTTATTATTTAGATAAAGAATATAGAATTGCAGATGAAGCTGCAAATGATTTAATTCATTTGGTTACAGATGATAGTGAATTTCAAAATACAGCGAAATTAAAATGGCTAGAAACAACGAGTGCCGATTTGTTTGCGCCAGAAAAAATAGAACCTAAAGATTATGTATTTTAAGTTAAGAAATGTAAAAAAAAGAAAGGTTCTTGAAAAAGCCGTAAATAAGAATTGTTCTTATAATAAGAAGTGAAAAAAGAGATAAATAGTAATGTCATTAGAAGCAGATAATTTAAAATTAAAAAATACCCAAGTGAGCCCAGCAGGTACGCAAGTAGTTGCTGGGACTACTACTGTTTCTAGTGATACAAAAAATAAACCAATTGATTTTAAAGCACAAGATGCAAAAGTTGAAGAAAAAACAAAAAAATTAGATAGTGAAATTATTAAGTTTGTTAATTCTGAAGAATTTAAAACTTTACCACCGGAAGCTCAGATTAAAGTTTTAAAAGAGCGTTTTATGCCAAATGCAACGCCTGAAGAAATTAATAAAACTATTTCAATAGCTAAGCAGTCAATTCAGACTACTACAGAGACTACTGATAGTACAGATGAAAGTTCAACTTATCAGTTATCTGGTGATGAGAGCGAAGTTGAAAAAGCTGCATATGCATATATTGAAAAGCAAGGTTTAAAGGATAAAAATATTAATATTGATGGCCTAAGAAGTTTGCTTGCATCAAAATCAAATCGTACTCCTGAAGAAGAAAAACTTTTCAATCAAATTCAAGAATCATTCAATACACCTTCTAATAAAACTCAAGAGAAGTTAAATAAAGAACCATTGTTATCTGTCAAAGAAATGCTTAGTGAAGATTGGTTGAAAAAAACTCCTGAGCAAGTTAGAGATGCGTTAGCAGATAAGTATCTTTCTAAAAACGATGAAGGATATGCTCAATTGTCTGGCGAAAAGAAAACAAGAGCAAAAGATCGCTTGATTTCTAGTTTGGCTGCAACTTTGTCTAAGAATGATAGAAATCATTTAACAAATGGTGATTATGCAAGGGTTGGAGAATTATTACAAGCTTTAGATGCTACAGGCATTTCTGTTAAAGATTATAAAAAAATGCCAAAAGAAGCTCAAATAACTTTTTATAGAAATTTTCAAAAAGAAACAATGAAATCATTAAAAAATATAGTTACTGAAAAAGATAAAGAAAAGCTACGTTGGGAAACTAAAAGCCCAAAAGAAAAGCTTGGAATATATGCTAAAAAATTTCTTGAAAAGTATGATCCTGATTATGTGTCCTTAAGTAAGGAAGAACAGGAAAAATATATAGAAATAAAATCAAATGAAATTGCATCTAAATTTATACCTAACTGGAAAGATATAAAGAGTCCAGAAGCAAAAGACGCTATATTAACTGATACTGTAGTTACTATTGATGCTCTTATTGAAAACGACATGAGTTTTGATCAATACCATGAGATGTCATTGCTTGATCGTACAATTATGAAACTGGAATATAAAAAGGATCATAATTATGAAGTTTCGTTGATGGATACTATTTATCAACAAGTTTATAATGATTGTGCCCAAGAGCACGGTGGAGAGCCAACATATAATGATTTGAAAAATGCAATTTTGTCAAATGAATCTTTAACAGATGAGCAAAAAAGGGGCTTGTTAAAGGGTATAGAAACTGAAATGCAGTTGAATAATGACAGAAATTCAGTTGTAAAAAGACATGTTTCTTATCAAGATCGAGCAACTGCAAATAAGACGACTCCAGAGAAGTTGATTCTTAATGATATAAATGCTTTTTCAAAATTAGATGATAAAAAGAAATATGCCAAGATTTCTAAAATGATGTGTCAAACTGGCGGAGATTTAGAACTAATATCATTAATTAAAGAAAAAGCGA
This sequence comes from uncultured bacterium, assembly GCA_905215335.1. Taxonomy (GTDB): domain Bacteria; phylum Cyanobacteriota; class Vampirovibrionia; order Gastranaerophilales; family Gastranaerophilaceae; genus Zag111. The sequence goes on from CAJMPQ010000002.1 coordinate 99,780, forward strand.
TGGAACTTGGGTATTCTGAAGCGCTAATTGATCAGGCTATAAAAGAATCTAAAGCGCACCATCAAGCAATGGTAAAATCTGTTATAAATAATGATGGTAATCTTTATACTCAAGCAATTGATTTGGCAGACAAAATTAATGATGAACGAGCTGGTAACATTGGTGCTTATAATACTTCAAAAATGTTAGAAGGCGCAGCTAAAGATATTGCTGCTGTTGGAATTATTAATAAACATCAAAAATATGTTCCTGCATTAACAAAAGGTATTAATGATTTTGAACCGGATCCTGTAAGTTATGGTAATAAAATACTTTCTCGTAGCGATGTATCAGATGCTGGAAAATCATTATTTACTCAATCAATAATAGAAACTTCTCCAACTCCAGAAAGACAATTGGAGTATGGTCGTGCATTCTCTAAAATCAATAATGCTGCAGTAACAGAAGGTTTAGCTGCTGCATCGAAATCTGTTGACCAAAGTGTTAGAAGTCAATATGATTCTTATGTCGATAACGCTATAGCTAAGTGTCCTCCGGAACAACAATCAGTTATGCGTTCAGCACGAGAAAGTGGTCAAATTTCTCAAGAAACTTTATCAAAAACTTCTGTAAGCAACAATGGAGCTTCAGATGTAACAAAAACATCAAGTAGAGCTTCAAGACCAGAAGTAACTTCAAGTGCTGCAAATAATTCTGGTATTAATACTTATACAGATAAAACTATAGTTTCATCTCAACCTACAGCTGAAGGTGTTGTTCAAACTGTTGTATCTGCAAAAACTCAAACTACTCAAAGTGTTGATGTTAAAGCAGATTCTCGTGCTTTACAACAAAAGAAAGAAGCATTATTAAATAAAATTGCATCTTATGAAACTAAAAAAGCTGAAAATGCAAAATCTAAAAAATCTGAAGATAAAGTAAATGTAAAAAATAATGAAATAACTTCTCAAAACGATGATGTAAAAGCTACAGAAGCAGAAGTAACCAAGGCTGCTGCAGAAGAACTTGCTTTATCAGAAGATGAGCAAGAAGTATTAAAAGCTGTTATTGAAGATATATTCCAAAAGAATAGTGTTTCTGCAGCATATTCGAAATTGATTGAGACAATTGGCGAATCTGGTAAAGAAAAATTCTTAGAAATTTTCGTACAAAGAGGTAAAGAAGCCAATGTACGTTCATTTGCTGAAAATTACAAGGGTAATCCTGATACACTTTTAAAACTAATCGGTTATTGTCAAAGTGATTCTTTGAAGTTTGACTTATTAAAGATGTTACCATCAAGTTCAATAACTGAATTGATATCTACTCAAAAACTTACTGCGACAGATTTTGATAAATTAGTAAGAGAAAATAAAGTTGAATCAAATGTCATATTGGATTTCATCAATAAAAATAAAGGTTCAATGAGTGTTCAAGATATGAAAAAATATATGTCATATTTGTCATTGGCCGATAGAAATGCATTGATGGAAATTTTGAAAAATACAAAAGGTTCAGATGAATGGTTATTAGCTCAACAAGAAAATATGCGAACAGTAATTTCAGATGTTCCATCATTATCTCAAGCTGTAGATGAAAGTGGTTTTGTTGATGAAGGTCTGTTAGATTCTATTCCTTCAATGGCAGATGGTTTATCTATGGGTTCTAATAAATTGTCTATGCGTGGACAGTATAATAAAATGAAAAAACGTGGACCATTCTTCTTGAATGCTTAATTTATCTTAGCTAAAATCTTGCTTTTCTGAGATTTTTATGTTGTAATTTTATTACAGCGAAATTTTTCGCGAGTCCAACGAAAGAAGACAATTTAGAATTGCCGAAAAATATTAAATTAGCTAAGTTTGCAGGTTTTTGTTACGGTGTAAGACGTGCCGTAGATACTGTAAAAAAATTAAAGATAGAAAATCCTAATCGTAACATTTGTGTGTTAGGTGAGTTAATTCACAATACTCAAGTTATTGAAGAGTTGAATTCATTAGGGATAAAGTCTTTGGATGCATTACCAGATAAAGGTGATGGCATTTGTGTTGTCAGAAGTCACGGCGAGAGTCCTGAAGTGTTTAAAAATATAGAAAAAGCGGGATTTGAAGTTTTTGATTTGACTTGTCCTGATGTTAAAAAAGTTCAGCAAAAAGCTATTGAAATGGCAAAAGAAGGTTATTATCTTGTTATTGTTGGTAAGGCGTCGCATCCTGAAGTTGTTGCAATAAAAGCAAATGCAGAACAATACAGTAAAAATGTCCTTGTAGCAACAGATATAGAGCAATTAAAACCTTTTGAGAAAGAATTGAAAAATCAGAAAAAAATAGGTGTTGTAGTACAAACAACCCAGATGATTTCAACATTACATAGTATTGTAGAATATTTAACTCCACTAACTAAAGAGTTGCACATTGCAAATACAATTTGTCAAAGCACAGCAATGCGTCAATCTGAAGCTAAAGAATTGGCGAAAAATAGTGACTTGATGATAGTTGTAGGCTCAAAGAAAAGTGCAAATACAACACACTTAGCTGAAATACTAAAGGATATAACTTCTACAATACATATAGAAACAGAAAAAGAATTAGATAATTATCAAGATTTAATAGACAAATCGGATAATATTTCGATAACAGCAGGGGCATCAACTCCTCAGTGTGTTATAGAAAGAGTAATAAATAAGATTGAACAGAGGAATGTCAGCCTCTTATCAAAATAAAATAAAGAAAAGGAGAATAAAAAATGACACAAGCAATGTTAGATGAATTTGAAAAATTATTAGAAGAAAGTTTTTCAAATAGTCACTCAGTAGCAGACATCGTAGAAGGTACAGTTTTAAAGAAAGAATCTGACGGATATTTAGTAAGTATTCGTGGTGCTAAAACTGAAGCTTTCTTACCAAACAGAGAAATTTCATCATCAGAAGAAGCTTCACCTGTTGAAGTTGGTGATGTAAAAGAATTTTACGTATTGAAAGAAGAAAATGATGAAGATGGTATGTTATTATCATTGAAAAGACTTGCATTTGCTCAAGCTTGGGCTCAACTTAATGATGCTAAAGTTCAAGGCGATACAATTTTAGCTAAAGTTGTTTCTGTAGTTAAAGGCGGTGTTTTAGTTGATGTTGCAGATTTAAAAGGTTTTATTCCATCTTCTCAACTTAGAACTGGAACTCCATTTGATGGTTTATTAGATCAAAAAATCGAAGTTAAAGTTTTAGAAGCTGATCCTAAGAAAAACAAACTTATCTTATCTCAAAGACAAGCTGTTGCTGAACAACGTGATCAAGTTGTTGATAATATTTTATCAGAATTACAAGAAGATCAAGTTGTTAAAGGTGAAGTTGTAAGAATTGCTGATTTTGGTGCTTTCGTAGATATCAATGGTATCGATGGTTTATTACCAATTTCAGAAATTTCTTGGCAAAGAATTAAACACCCTTCAGATGTTATTTCTTTAGGTGAAACTTTAGAAGTTAAAATTATTAAAATTGATACTGAATTAAAGAGAATTTCATTATCATTAAAGAGAATGGGTGAAGATCCATGGCAACAAATCGAAGGTCAATTCTCAGAAGGTCAAGTTATTACTGGTACAGTAAATAAAGTTACAGGTTTTGGTGCATTTATTAACATTTTCCCTGGTGTTGAAGCATTATTACCAGTTTCTGAAATGGCTGAAGAAAATGTTAACCCATTCAACAAATTCAAAGTTGGTGACAGTGTAGAAGTTCTTATCAAGAAATTCACACCTCAAGAACATAGAATTGCTTTAAGCATTAAAGATATGAACAAAGAAGAAGCTGCTGAATAGTTTTTTCACTATATCGAATTAAAAAAGGTTATACATTATATGTATAACCTTTTTTGTTAGCAAAAAATATTTTTCTGAGTTTTAGTATTTATATGGTTAAGCTAAATAAAATAAAATCATATTTAAATTCTCCAATAAAGTGTTATATTCCAAAATGCAATGCAAAATGTTGTATAAATGCTCCTTTGCCTGAGGATTTTTTGCCTAGGTTTGAAAGTCGTGTTCAGCGTAAGATTTATAGTGGAATCAATATTGGACAAAATGATCCTAGAGATACATTTAATTCTATAATTTATAATACGACTCCAAATCCAATTCAAATAATAGGTTTTGACCAGTATGGAAATAAGCTTATGGGTATTCCAAAGAAAGTTATGGAAGAATTGAATATAAAAAGTCAGGAACAAATTCAGGCATTGATGGATCAATATGATAAATTTAAAAATTACTGTCCATTTATTACCGATTTTGGAAAATGTAGTGTATATGAACACCGTCCGCCAATTTGTAGAGAATTTGGAACTGCTCCTGGAAAAATAAATGTATGTCCTGAAAAATCATCAAGATTAGATATAGTGAAATTTAATCTGAAACTTTTTGCTGATTTTTATAAGGATTTATTCAAAAGTGTTTTTAAGAAATTTGGAAAGAAATCTGTAGAATCATAATTTTTCTTTACGCAAAAAAAAATTCATGATAATATTGGCCCATAAGTAAAGTGTAAGAAAATTATAAATAATTTATAAGAGTAAGGTGTTTATTATGAAAAAGAGCTTTTTTAGTATATTTATATTTTTGTTTTTATTTGTCTTAGTAGGAAGTTCTGTAGTAGCAAAAGGTGTTTATCAGCAAACTAAAGAAAGAAAATTTTTATATTCTTATAATGAAAATACATTATTTTCTCCAAAAGATAGAATAAAATATACTAAGTATTTTTCTCCAATGTACAGAAAAAGTGCAAAAAATTCTTATTGTGAAACTTTTTTTGATGGAAGACTACATCAATTTTGGTGTAAATTTCAATTTGGTAGGTTATATAGAAAATATGAACAACATAAAATAAAAAGTGTACAACGAGTTCATGGTTCTAATGAAGGATTACTTTGTTCTGTGTCGTATTATGTGGATGATGAAGAGATAAGTGATTCTAGATTTGACCGTTTGCCATATAGAGCAAAGGGCGAAAATTTAACGATTTTACGAGATGTTTCTTTGTTCTATAATCCGGGAGCAAAAGGAAATGTAAAAGATTGCTTACAAGACGCATTCAATAATTTACAAAAAGAATATCCAAATCTTGATACTAATATTGAGCATTACAATTTGAAAATACATACTAAATAAAATTATGATAGTAATGTTTTATAGAAGTAGAGCTTTAGATTAATTTCTTGAGGTTAAAGATTTTTCATGATAGCATAATTTCATAGATGTAAAATATGAAAAATTTATGAGGTAAAAATATGCAAGCCCGCAGAGCAGCTAGAGAATTAGCATTTATATTATTTTCACAATTTGACAAAACAATAACTAACTATTCTAAAGAAAATTTAGATGACATTATAATCAAGTCTGTAAGAATCTTATCAAGTAGTGCTAGTGATGATTTAAAAATTTCATTAGGTGCACTTGTTGATATGAAAAATAAAATTGATGATTATGAAGCAGAACACGAAATTAATTTGAATAGACCAATGGAAGCTGCAAATATTTCAGTTCCTCTTCCAATGACAGCTGATATGAAAAATAGACTTGATGAAATGATGGAAGTTGCAGAAAAAGCTTTATTAGCTTTAGAAATTGCAGAATTTACAACATTGGAATCTCAAGGTGATGTTAAAAATTATGCAATTCAAATTGCTGAAACTTTCCAAAAAAATCACGAAGAAATTGATGAAATTATTAAAACATATTCAACAGGTTGGGATTTTGACAGACTTGTTAAAATGGATAAAGATATATTGAGAATTGCGCTTTCTGAAATGTTGTATATTAAAGAAACACCGATGAAAGTTGTTGTTGATGAAGCTTTAGAGTTAGCTAAAAAATATTCAACAGATGATAGTGCATCTTTTATTAATGGCGTGTTAGCAAAAGTTATTGTAGACAAAGGTTTAAAATAAATAGTAATTTAAATTTAGATATTTTCAAAATAAGACTTGTTGTAAATTTTGCAACAAGTCTTATTATATATGTTATAATTTCAATATGGAGTTGCAGGAAATATATAGTGAAAAAGAATATCATAAAATTAATGGATTAACTTTCAGACGTCCAAAAATTTCGTTTGAAGTATTTCCACCAAAAGATAATGATATATCTTTGCTATTTGATGAACTAAGACTTCTAAAAAAATATAATCCGGTATTGGTTTCATTGACTTATGGTGCAAATGGGACATCAAAAAATTTTTCTATTGAAATTTTAAAATCAATTATAGGGTTAGAGTATAATTTGATGCCACATTTTACTTGTATGTCATCAACAAAGGACGAAATCGAAAGGCATATTGTAGCAATAGAAAATCTTGGAATAGAAAATATTTTAGCCCTAAGGGGAGATATTCCAAAAAGTGGTTATGACCTGTCTGAAAATGATTTTAAGTATGCTAACGAGTTAGTTGAATTTATTCATCATAAAACAACTTTATCTATAGGTGTTGCGGGCTATCCTGAGTGTCACATCGAGGCTAAAACTTTAGAAGAAGATATTCAAAATTTAAAAAAGAAAATTGATGCCGGTGCGAGTGCAATTTTCACACAATTGTTTTTTGAAAATGATAAATTCTATCGATATGTTGAATTAGTTAGAAATTTTGGGATTGATGTTCCTATTGTTCCAGGGATTATGCCTGTCAGAAGTTTAAAACAAATTGATAAAATGATAGAGATGGCAAATGTTAATGTTCCTAAAAATTTAAGAGAACAATTGGAAAAATTTCCAAATGACGCAAAAAAAATAGGTGTTGAATTTGCGATATCTCAATGTCATGATTTGATTGACAATGGTGTAGATGCATTACACTTTTTTACACTTAACCATTCTGATATGGTTTCAGAAATTTTAGATAATATTTTATAAATAAAAGGAGAGCTAAATATGGAAAATTTGAATAAATATGTTGAACATACATTATTAAAACAAGATGCAAAAAAAGAAGATTTAATAAAGTTGTTTGACGAAGCGAAAGAACATAAATTTCTAGGAGTATGTATAAATCCTTGTTATGTAAAATTAGCTAAAGATTACTTGAAAGATACTGATGTAAAAGTCGTTACAGTAATAGGTTTTCCTTTGGGTGCAAATACTACAGAAACTAAGATTTTTGAAACAATTCAAGCTGTAAAAGATGGCGCAGATGAAATTGATATGGTTATTAATGTAACTAAAATAAAAGATCAAGAAACAGATTTTCTTGTAGATGAAATTAAATTGGTAAAATCAGCTTGTGGTGGGCATAATTTAAAAGTTATTATTGAAACAGATTTGTTGACTAAAGATGAAATAGTTTATGCTTGTGAATGTGCAATAAAAGGAGGAGCAGATTTTGTAAAAACATCAACAGGATTTGTAAAAAATGGTGTTGGTGCAAAAGCTGAAGATGTTAAACTTATGTTTGATACTGTTAAAGAGGCTGGCTTACAAGTAAAAGCTTCAGGTGGAATTAGAGATAAAGAAGCTGCTATTGCAATGATTGAAGCTGGAGCTGTTCGTTTAGGGACAAGTTCCGGTATTAAAATAGTACAAGGTTAAATAGAACTGATTATCAAGTAGTTTGTATTTGAATTTGTTAAAAATATAATTATTATCCATGTTATAATGTTTTCAAACAGAAAGGATAGATTGAGCTTATTTTGATAAAATAGGTTCAGTTAAGAAAGGCAAGCTAACATGGGTGATGAAGACAAGCAGTTTGACGCCACCCCCAGAAAGTTGGAACAGGCAAGAAAAGAAGGACAAGTTGTAAAATCAAAAGATTTTTCAACTGCTGTATCTTTGCTTGTTTTATTTTCTGTTATCTTTGGTTTAGCTCCTTTTATTTGGGACCAGATAGTACAAGTATTTACTCTGCTTTATGAACAAATTCCAAATGCTCATGTCGACAAAATAGGTTATATGTATGTGTTAACTATTGCGGTAAAGGGTGCTGCGTTAATTATTGGTCCTATTCTTGCAATTGCATGGCTGGTTGCGGTTTTGGCTGATTTTGTTCAGGTTGGTCCGTTGGTTGCAGTTGCCCCTTTGATGCCAAAACTTGATAAGCTTAATCCAACAAAATATTTCAAAAATATCATGTCTATTAAAACTCTTTTTGAATTGTTTAAAAATATAGTTAAGGTTATTATCCTTGGTTATATTGGTTGGATGGTTTATAAAGATCACATTGAATCTATTTTGATGTTGGCTTCTGTAGATAACAATTTTGCGGTAATGATTGAATTTGGTAAGATTATTACAGAATTTATTTTCAAAGCTTGTATTGCCTTTTTGATTATCGCAGCTGCTGATTATGGAGTTACTAAATGGAAATTTTTAAAAGACCAAAAGATGTCTTTTAAAGAAATTAAAGATGAATATAAAAACTCAGAAGGTGATCCAAATGTTAAAGCAGCATTAAGGCAACGTCGTATGCAAATGCTACAACAAGGTGCAATGGATGCAGTTCCGACTGCGGATTTCGTTGTAACAAACCCGACTCACGTAGCTTGTGCTTTAAAATATGTTGCTGAAGAAATGGATTCACCAATGCTTATTGCGAAAGGAACAGAGCTTATTGCCAAGAAAATTATTGATATTGCCAAAGAACATAATGTTCCGGTTATTGAGAATCCACCTGTAGCAAGAGCATTATTTAAAATGGTAGATATCAACCAGTCAATTCCTCCGGAATTATATAAAGCCGTTGCTGAAATCTTGTTATTTGTTTATAAAATGAAAAATCCACCAAATAAACGACCGCGAAATTAATATCTTGTAGTATTATTGATGAGTAAAGTTATGGCTAAAGAAGATAAAACAAATTTACAACATTATATAGACATTGTTCAAAAGGTTGCACGCGTAGAGCACCGAAGAATTCCTTCTCACATGGTAGAGTACGAGGAATTATTATCAATTGGGATTATTGCTATCCAAGTTATGGTAAAAAATAAAACTCCTGAACAATTGGCTAAATATAATTCTGCATATATTGCAACTGCGGTTCGTTGGGCAATAAGAAACGAATTGAGAATTAGATATAAATGGTATTCTTTGAAGCATAAAGCTGAAGATGAATACGATGAGGAAGAAGCAGTAGAAGGTATGGACATGAAGCAGGCAAAAGTTCGTGAAGCTATTTACGAAACAGTTTTGTCTATTGATGGTTTGGCAGCTGCTGCTAGTGATAATGATTCACCATTTGACTTTGTAAAAGATCCTCATGCAATGCCAGATGAGAATGCTGAAATTTCAGAAATGGGTAGAATGATTCGTGCAGCTATCTCAAAACTTCCACCTAAAGAAAGAACAGTTGTCGAATACCGTTTCTATAGAAATATGCAAGTTAAGGATATTGCAACTCAAATAGGTTTATCACCGTCTCGTGTAACGCGTATTGTTCAATCATCATTAAATACGGTTAGAGAATATTTAAATGCACACGAGCAATATGGGTATTAAATTTTAATAAAAATAAGACCGAAATCATATATTGATTTCGGTCTTATTAGTTATATTAATCAACTATTTGAATTCGTTTATCATCAGTAATTTCGATTGGTTGATTTAATTTTTTGATATAATCACAAGCTAATTTGTTTTTATCAACATCGAATTTTTGAATAACAAATTCAGGATTTTTATTGCTTTCGAGGTATCCATCTCCACCTGTTGCGAAAAAGTCATCTGCAGCAACTGTATATTTTTTATTTGGATCAGGGTTATTTACATCGATTTTGTGAGTTTGGTTGTTTTTATCAATGAATTCTAATTCAATTAGTTCACCTTGTTTATTTGCTTTATATTTTAAGCCTGATACAAGTAGAATTCCTGGTTTATTTGAGCTTCTAGGAATAGATTTACATCCGACTTTAATTGAGTCTACAATTTGTTTTTCAGTTAAACCTAAAATCATCATATGATCTTCAAATGGTGTAATGTCTGAAATTAATCTTGTATCAATTGGTCCTTGTGAGAAGCTACCTCTTATATTACCAGCGTTTAGAATTGCAATATCTGTACCTAATTCGCTACGCATAGCATCAGCGATTAAATCTCCATGTGGATTGTTTTCTGCTAATCTCTTTGTTGGAGGAGGTACTGCAGCTTTTACTCTACCTATAACTTCAGGTTTTCCTAATATGCTTTCTACAGAATCTTTTATGAATAAAGGTCTGTTATAAGCTCTAGTTTTAATAACATTATTTTGAGCTTTTTTAATTACACCGTTTTCATCAAAATCTACGTTTAGGATACCTACAGTTTCACCGTCTTTACCGGCTTGAGTTATAATTGTTGGTTCTCCTGATTTGGAATAGAATAAGTTTTTACCTTCTTTAATTCCTTCAATTAAATCGTGAGTATGAGCACCGAAGATTATATCAATACCACTGGTTTCTTGAGCTAATTTAATATCATTTTTTGCACCTTCGTGTGATAAGACTACGATTTTATTTATTCCTTGTTCTTTTAATTTGTTTACTTCATCTTGAACTAATTGTCTTGTTTTTTCTGCAGTTTCAACATGAACATCTTTAAGTGTGTTATTCATCTTTACACGTTCAAGCATGTCAGGAGGTGCAATGCCGATAAGTCCATATTTTTCACCATCTTTTTCTACAACCATTGATTTTTCAATCTTGCCATATAGTGGTGAATTTTTATCTATATCGACATTTATTGCAAGCATTTTATATTTAGAATCACTAATTAGTTTTGCAAGATTTCCAGGTTCAACTACATCTAATTCGTGGTTTCCTAGAGCTGAAGCAATAAATCCACTCCAGTTTAAGAATTTGTTTGCAACTTGGTTGTGTGTATAGTTTGCACCTAAGATGATATCACCTGAAGAAACCTTAAATTTGGAGATGTCAGAGGTTGAATTTGTCCAAAATGATGGAGCAATTTCTGACGCTTGAGTTTTATCAAACTCTTTAGTCATATTATATATACGCTCCATATTTGTCATTTTTCCGTGTAAGTCATTTACATAAAACCAACTTGTATGAGTTAATTTTGGTTCTGAAAGTTTTTGAGGTTCTGTTGTTGTTTTTGTGTAAACAGGGATGGTTTCTTTAGGATAAATGTTTGTTGTATATTGAGGTACTGTTGTTGAATTCATTTCAACATTGTTAGGCAGTTTTTCTTTTGGTAAAGACTTTGTGCCTGGATTAATTGATGTTGAATTAATGTTTGGTACGTTTATCATATTTTACCTTTTTATAATGTATAAACCTTCTAAAAATAAATTTTGCTTTTGTATCGTTTATTATTAAGATATTTGAATTCTTATGCTGCTTGCTTTTTCATATCTTTATACATATTAATTCCTTCTATCCAGCTTGGTACGATATTTAAATCATTTGCAACAATTTTTTCAGGAAGTGCTGCATGGTGGATTTTTGGAAGTAAGTAATCTTCTGAGTATTCAATAGGTTTAGGAATGTTGTCATCTGTGTCGTTACAAATGAAAGTCATTTTACCTTTGTTGTCTGTTTTATAACCAACGATGGTTATTTCATGTCCATTTACGATTATATTGTTTGCATCGGTTTGTGTGTAACCGATAATAACATTTTCACCTTGATTAAGAGCTTCAACCAGATGTCGTTTCATAGTACCTAAATCTGTTTCATAACCTATTAATCTGGCATTTTCGTCAACTGTTTGGTAGGTTACGGATAAGATATTTTTATCAAATACAACTGATTCTGTAAATGTTTTTTCAAATTCAATTAGTCCTTTATCGTTTTGATTGAACTTTCCGGCTCTTTTATCAGTTAAAGAGTTATATGATTGTTGAGAACCAATTTGCATAAATGTAGATTGCATTAATACATCTAGTGGAGTTCTTTCATAAGGATCTTTATCTACAGTTTGAATTTGAGCACGAATAATTGCATTTTTATCTGGTGCAAATTTTAATGTCGCATTGTCATAATTTTGCATATCAAATGGAACTTCAAATGCGTTTAATAACCAAACAGCATTAAGAGTATTATCTGCTAAGTTTTTTAATCCTATGGTTTTTGATACAGATAATTTTGGTGAACTAAGTTCCTGTGCAAATCTTGCAAATTCAGCAGGCATTTGTTTTGCTAATTTAAACTCTGTACTAGCAGCAACACAGGTGCCTGAGTGTTCTACATTTATATCATCTTGACCCATTTTTATATCTAAAAGATTTGATTTATTTGCATTATTTGCTTGAATTGCTTTTTGTTCAAATTCTTTTGGAATATCTCCAAATTGCTGAGTAATTAAATATGGGTAAGCGATTGTTGCAATTGTATCTTTTAAGATGATATCGTTATTTAATCCTTCAGCTCTAGGTTCTGTTGTGATTTTATATAAATTGTCTAAGACTGTACTTCTATCATTAGAATTTGAATTTAATAAAATTCCGTTCTTTAACAGTGTTTCCATTATTTTTCTGCCATTTTTATCAAGTCTGGCAGTTATTGTTGTGTATTTATTTTTCTCATCTTTTGTACTTAGTTCGGTTTTTAAATAGATGTTTTGAGTGTTGTTTGCAGGTACCATGGAAATAGTTTTTGCAGCAGTAAAAGATGGTTGCATAGGTTGAGTCTGAGTATTTTGAACCTGTGCAGAATTCTTAACACTGTTAATTGTGTTATAATTATATTGTTGGATACGAGAACTAATTTTATCTACCATGTTAACACCACACATATAATAAAAAATGAACTGTAAAAAAATTGCTAGGAATTTATGATTTTTGTAAATAAATATTAAAAAGAGGTTATCATTGAAAGATTCAAAAGTCAAACCATTAACCAAAGAACAAATTCTTATATCAATAGATAGATTAACACGTTTTAAAAATACGGAAGTGAAGTATTTACGCGTATTTAGAGATATTTTGATAAATAATTTGATTTATCCTAAATTTAAAAAATCAGAGTTAGAAGTTATGAAGTATTCTGATTTAAAACAATGGGCGGAGTATGTAATAAATTATTCTCTAGAATTTTTAGGAAATGATTTAGAAGGTGATTATTTAATTAATCAAAGACTTTTGGATTATGAAAATGGTGTTTTCGTTTTAGATGATAATGTACAAGAGTTGTTGAAAAATAAAATTAATTACAAGGCTTGTTTGCAATATATAGATAATTCATCATCTAAGAATCTTCAGTGGTTAAAAGCTTTAGGTTTATCTGGGGATATCAAGGAAGAAAGAAATATACATTCATTACGTTTCCCGGTAGAGAAAGTTGTTATTGCTGAAGGCGCTACAGAAGAAACTTTGTTACCTGAATTTGCAAAACACTGTGGAGTAGATTTTGATAAAGAAGGAATATATGTATTATCTGCCGGAGGCAAAAATCAAGTTGTTAAATTATATTATCAATTGGTAGAAAATTTGAAACTTCCTATTTTTATATTGTTGGATAAAGATGCACAGGAAAATTTGGAAGAGATAAAACCAAAATTAAGAAGTATTGATAGAATTCATTTGTTAAAATGTGGAGAATTTGAGGATCTACTTCCAATAGAATTAGTAGAAAGAACACTGGAATATGAACTAAAAAATATTTCGATAATAGAAAAAGAAAAATTAAATGAAGATGTGCCGCGAGTAAAATTTTTGGAAGAAGTTTTTAAAACTCGTGGCATGCATGAATTTAAAAAGGTAGAATTTGCACAGATGGTGAAAAAAAATATTCTATCAGCGGAAGACATATCAGTGGAAATTCGCGATATTATTGACGAAATCAAGGCTTCAATAAAAAGTAACAAAATATAAAATAAAATGGTTGACATTTAATTTTTTCTGGGATAAAATAAATCTCGTAGGCAAAAGTCAAGCCCCCATCGTCTAGAGGCCTAGGACAACACCCTTTCACGGTGTAGACAGCGATTCGAATTCGCTTGGGGGTACCATTTTAAAAGCAGGAGGCAATAAGCCTCCTTTTTTAGTGCAAAATATAGCATTTGTATAAGTTGAATAATAAAAAAATAGTAACAAATTTTATGTTACTATTTTTTTTATTATTGATTATTTTATTTATTCCCATTCTTTTAGAACTTTAATTACTTTTGGAATTACGTTTTCTTTGCCTCTTACTTTATAGTATTTTTTTAAGTTAGGATTTATAATACAGTAGCCGTCTTTGCAAGTATCATTTAACCATTCGTTTATACATAAATCACTACCATTGTTACATTTTTTAGGCTGATTTTTGTTTTCGTCAGGTGTGTTATTTTTAGTTTCTTCGGTTTCTTTTTGTATGTTTTCAGAAAGAATAGTTACTTTATCTTGTAGTAAATCTTTGGATTTCTCAAATTCTTCTTCTATATATTTAGCATTTTTTTCAGATAATTCATTATTTTCATTTTGCCAGTAAACAGTTATTTTAGGTGATATTAAGATATTGTAGTTTTTATCTTCTGGTTCTGTGTTTTCAAATACTTCTTCTGGCATATTTTTTTCTTCTGAAACAAATAGTGAATAATTTGTATTAGAAATTTGTTCTAGTTGTTTTTTAGGTAGTGTAAACCAAAGTATGCCCGCCAAAACAAGTGTTATACCAAATAATATAAACCAAGCTTTTACCCATTTCTTTTGTGCGTAATGGAAATCAGTTTCGTTTTTGTATTGAACTTCTTCCCAAGCCCATTGATTTCCTTTGGCTCCTGCCCATATGCTAATGATAAAACTTCCTATAAAACCATAAGGTATAAAAAGGAGTACTAATGCAATTAAAAGTATCCACTTTTGATATTTTAAACCCCAAATCCAGTTAAACAAAAATGCACCCCAATTGAATATTTTTGAGATTGATTCAGGAGCACCTTCGCCCATTCCAGATGTGTTATCGGGTTTTACAATAAATACTTTTTTTTCTTCTTTATGTTCTATAGTGATTGTGTCTAAAAAATCTTCAATTGTAGTTTCATCTGATTCATATCCATTCGGATTGTAATTCTCTGGTTTTGAATTATCATCTTCAAAAGACATAATGACTCCTTTTTAATAAGCAATATATTCTATTATATTGTATTTTTTGATTTATGTAAACTGTTTAATACTTGTACAAGCTACACTATTGATTTTGTAAGTTTGTTGTGATATTGTAATTTTGTAAAATATATAAAGGTTTTTATGAATAGACAGATCCGACGTAGCAGATATAACTTGAAAGACTTGTTTTTATAAACGAGATATTTGCGATGTCAAAATAAAGTTTAAAAACAAGATCTTTTATTTGGATCTTGTTTTTTTATTGTTACAAAAGGTAAAAATAAATTGTAAAAAAGGCAATTATTAGTTTTTACGAAAGTTAAAATAAAGGTGAAGGTTTACATGATGCATAATAAGAAAAATATTCGACGAAACTCAACTGTAAAAGCGAATGCTCCAATCGTGAAATTGATGAATTTAATTTGGGGCTTGTAATACACAAGTTGAGGCAGAGTGCTGTGTGCTCTGTATAGGTAAAGGAAAATGATATCAAATATAACAGCAAGTACAGTATATTCAGTATTAGGTAATAATAGTTCAAAAGTCCCATTAGCAATCAAAGATATTGCAAACAGTTGTGGTTTAACTGCAGCTTCTTATATGGCAGGGGATAATGTAGAAGGTAAAGATAGATTTATTGATGAGTTTGGAACTCAAGCTATTTGGCTTTGGGGTATTCCTGCTTATCAAAAGGTGTTGGATTTGACTTTGTTCAAATCTGCAGGGTTAGATCCTAAAGTAGATACAAGAATTTTAAAAGATGCTAACATATTTCAAGCTGCTCAAGAGTTGGCTCCAACTGAAGCTATAAAAAATAGTTTGAAAAATGTTTCTTTAAATAAAGGTAAGTTTAAAACTTTAAGTTTAATAAAATTTGCAGCTTCAACATTACTGACTTCTATAACTTATTTGGGTTTAACGAAGTATAGACATAAATATACAGAAGATCAGATTAAAAAAGATTATTTTGAAAAACAAAAACATAAACATATTTCATTTAAAGATAAAACTTCACAACAAGTTCCGTTTTCAGCTGCTTTTTCACAAGTACATCAATCTAAGAAGGGAAACAATAATAAGGTAAGTTTTACTGGCGGATTTGAAGATTTTATTTTTGATCCGGTTAAAAACTTGATGATAGTGGATGCTTCTATTACTGGTGAAAGACTTACTCATTCTAGAAATCCTCAAGACTTTTTAGGATATGTAATTAAAGAAGGAAGTTTCTGGGCATTTATGTATTTTGCAGGTCCGTTGATTTCTAAAGCTTTAGAATCAAGCGCAGAGAAGAAACATAATAAGTCTATTGATTTAGACGCCAGAGTTATTGAATCTGAACAATTCAAAGAAGCATTTAAAAATGGATCAATAAAAGAACATTTAAATGTTTTCAAAAATGCTGATAAATCAGATTTAGATATGTATAAATTTGCAGTGCAATCAAAAGATAATTTGATTATTGATATGGCTAAAAAATCTGATGTCATTGAGTTGCTAAAAGGTTCAGATAAGGTTGATACAAGAAAATATATTGACTTAAAGGAACTAAGAGGTGTTGCTCAAAAGGTTGAAAAATTGCTTGGTCAATATGAAAATTCAGGAGAAAATCTAGATGATTTCTTTAAGGCAGTTAGAAAGTTAAAAAGAGCTTCTGTTATTAAAAATATAGGTGCTTGTATTGGAGCTTTGGGTGTTGTAGCTCCTGCAATAATGCTTATGATGAGAAAAATGAATCCTGAATATCAAGTAAAAAAAGATATAGAAAAACAATTAAGTAAGTCAATGGGAACCCAAGCTTAGACCAAAACTATTGACAAAGTTAATAAAATTCGCTAAAATGATAATAGTTATCAGTTTAGGAAATGAAAAATGAATTATTCTAAGCAAAGAGAAAAAATATTAGATGTTTTAACTAATAATGCAGTACATCCAACTGCAGAAACTTTGCTATCATTTTTAAAACGAGATAATTCAAATGTTGGTTTAACAACTTTATATAGAAACTTGAATCAATTAGCTGAAGCTGGTATAATAAAAAAAATTGATGGGTTAGAACCATCAGCTCACTTTGATCATAATACTTTTGAGCATTATCATTTTATATGCGAAAAATGTAAAAGAGTATTTGATATTCCATCTGGGGTAGCTCCTGAGTTAATAAAAAATACCCAGCAGGCTACAGGTTTTGATATAACAAGTCATGATATAGTATTTCATGGAATATGTAGTGAATGTAAAAAACAAAATAGAAAGGAAAATTAAAATTATGGAAAAATGGGTATGTACAGTATGTGGTTATGTTTATGATCCAGCAGAAAATGATAATGTAGCATTTGAAAATTTAGCAGAGGACTATGTATGTCCTTTATGTGGTGTTGGTAAAGACCAATTCGAAAAAGAAGACTAATTAAATATTGATAATCTTTATAGATAAAAATAATCGGTTATAATTATTTATGTTATGACCGATTATTTTATTGTAATATAATTATTTTATGGTTTTAGAAGCTAAATCTTTAATAAAATATTTTAGAAGTTTAGGGATAGATGTGCATACCTCGACAAAAGCTCGTGGTCATCAAGGTTTTTATTTGAATAAACGTATTGATATTTCTAAGAATATACCTCAAGAAAGAGTAGTTCCGACTTTGTTGCATGAATTTACACATTATATTCACGCTCAAATAGAACCTTTTATGGAAAGAACTGGTGGTTCTTTGGAAGTTATCTTTGATGATGATAATGTTGAGTTATATGCAAAAGAGCTTGTAAGAGTTACTAATTTTGTAGATAAGCATTCAAAGTGTGAAAAGTTAAAAGCTCATAAGGATATTATAAAAGGTAAAATTCTAGAATATGAAAAAGTGATTAAACAAAAATATCCAAAGTTCTTGCGTTCTAAGAAATTTAAAGAATTTGATAAATATATAAAAAAATCAAAAGCAAGATATCTTTTAAAATATGATAGAGTAAAGCTCGTTTCCGGCATGTTTTTTAAAAAAGTTGAAGTTTTTTCGATAGATAATATTGAAAAAGATTTTACGGATATGCCAATGGAATTTGCTGCATATATTCGCTTAAAATCTTATCAAAAGAAACAGTCTAGGGTTTCAGCCAGAATTAATAAATTGAATAAATATTATAATAAACCGTCAGAATTGTTTGCTAGATTTGTAGAAGGGCTATATTTGAATTCTGAAGTTGTTCAAAATATAGCCCCATATACATATAAACGATTTTTTAATTTGTTAGCTTGCGGTTACTATAAAGAACTTACAAGCGTTGTTCAAAGTTTTATTGACCAATAATTTTATAGAAAAGACTTTGTAATTTTGTTCTGTTAAGTTGAGCATCAGCATATTTTCTATCTACTTCAGCTAATTCTTGTCCAACAGTTTTGTACACTTCTCTTAATACGTCTTCTGATCTTTCTTCTTCAGTATCGTATTCTGCACGAATTTTTACTAATTCTTCTCTATCTAAGAATTTCCCGCCGCATCCATAGCAATCATCAACTTCGATTGTTTGGTGAACACTAGAATGGTTTTTTACCATTTTTGCTCCGCAATTTGGACAAAATCTTTCGGCAGAAGAATCCACTTTTGCAAATTCTTTACCTTCTATTTTTTCTAGAATTTTCGAAATATCTTCATCTTTTTCATCAAATTCTTTGAATTCTCTGTTATCAAAATATATGCCTCCGCAGCCGTTTGTGCATATATCAAGATTTATGCCTTCAGAAGGGATAAAAACTTTTTCCATTTCTTTGCCGCAAGCAGGACATCTTAGTGTTTTTAATGTGTCAGCCATTTGATACCTCTTAAAATATTATTATTACACATTCTAACTGTAGCATTTTTTAGAAAAAATTCATCATATAAGTACATTATTTTAAATATGACTAAAAAATGTAAATATATTTTGAAATAATTGCAAAAATATTGTACAATATATAAAAAAGGTCATATATTGTATGGTAGAGAGTAACACAAAAATAATTGGGGCTGAAAAACTTATAAATACAGGATTTCATCTTTTAGATGAAAAGAATTACACAGAAGCTGAAAAATCTATAAATGAGGCTTATGAGGTTTTTAAGGAGCGAAATTTTGTAGAGGGCATTTCTATTTGTTTAAGCCTTTTTGCATTTTTGAATTATTCGGAACATAAAACTGAATTAGAAACTTGTTTAGCGCTAATTCAAGATGCAAGTTTTATGGCATTAAGGGCTCAAAGTGTTTCTGCTCAATTAGTTAATGAATTAGTTTTAGGTAATATTCATTTTTCTGAAAATAACAAAGATGTTGCAATTATTCATTATAATAATGCACTTAAGCTTACAGTAGAAGAAGATAAGTATTCTTTAGCTGATACAATAAATACAAGAATTAGACAGTTACAAAACGGTATGGATTATTCGTTACCTACCAAGAGTGACCCTTTGGTTTCATTAGTAAAAATAAGTCGTTCAATTACGGCTTTAACTGATATTGATGAGTTATTAAGAGTAATAGCAGAAGAAACAAAAAATGCAATTCAAGCAGATAGATGTACTGTATTTTTATGGGATAAAGATACTGATGAATTGTGGTCAAAAGTTGCATTAGGTATGGATTCGAGTCAAGAAATCCGTTTCCCTGCAGATAAAGGTTTAGCTGGTTATGTTGTTAAATCAGGTGAAACTTTAAATATTGTAGATGCTTATGCGGATCCTAGATTTAACCCTGATGTTGATGTGAAAACAGGATATCGTACTAAAACAATTTTATGTATGCCTATTATGAACAATAATAGAGAAATTATTGGTGCTTTTCAGGTATTGAATAAAATTGATGGTGTATTTACTAAGAATGATGAAGATTTACTAATTGCAATTGGAGGTAGTGCAAGTATAGCTTTAGAAAATGCTCAATTATTTGATCAACAACTTCAAATGTATCATGAGCAAAAAGTACTTTTTGAAAGTTTTATTGATACTCTTGCAACTTCTATTGATGCCAGAGATAAGATAACAGCAGGTCATTCTTCAAGAGTGCGTATGTATTCAACACTTATTGCAGAAGCTTTAGGTATGAATGCTAAAGATAGAAGTCTTTTGGAAAAAGCTGCAATACTTCATGATATTGGTAAAATTGGTATTCGTGATTCTGTATTGCAGAAAGATGGTAAGTTGACCGCAGAAGAATATAAACATATTCAAGAACACGTGAGAATTACTCATAATATTCTGAATAAAATTTATATGTCTCCAGATTTTAGAATAATTACGGAAATGGCTTGTTCCCACCATGAAAAATGGGATGGTACAGGTTATTACAGACATTTGAAGGGTGAAGAAATTACTTTAGGTGGAAGAATTTTAGCTGTTGCAGATGTTTTTGATGCTATTACATCAAAAAGACACTATCGTGATAAAATGCCAATTGCAAATGTTTTAGATATTTTAATGAGTGGTGCAGGTTCTCATTTTGATAAAAACTTAGTAGATACATTTTTATCAATTCCAGTGAATAAAATTGTCAAAGTATTTTTATCTGAATCTCACGGCAAAATTTTGCAAGCAGATGAGGATATTTTAAAACAGTATGATTTAATGGCTATCTATAGATTTGTCACTGCTGAAAATATTACAGAAGCTCAACAAACAATTTTAGATTTGTTTAACAAATATTATTTGGGGCAAAATGAGGAGAAGGAAAATGAGTAGATTTAATAAAAATTCTTTATTACTGTCCCTGGTTGTTGTCTTTGCTTTGTCTACCCAAGCTTTGGCAATAGATATGAGTGGTATAAATTATATTAATCCGTTAAATAATAATACTAATACATACCAAGAAGATATTGAACAACCATCTTTTGAATTAAAGAAGATGTCATTGACAAAAAATTCAATAAAAAATCAATATTCTATTGCGATGGATAAGTTTATGCAAAGTAATGTTCGCTCATCTTATCAAGATTTTAGGATATTAATTGATAATGTTGTTCCGAACGACTATGTTTATATGCGATTGACTCAAGAAATGGCATCTATCGGATTTTTTAGTTTAGCAGAGCTTGCAATTTCTAAAATTGCTGATGATTCAGTTTCTTCTTTATTGGAAGAAGATGTGAAGAAATTTTATTTCCCAAATTATAAATTGACTCATAAAGATCAGATGTATTTGGCCGAAATCTATTCAAATATTATGTATAATGACCAAAGTCGCGAAGCAACAAGTGAATTGATGAAACAATCCTCTTTGTTGATGGAGTCAGATTATGCAAATTATTTAGTAGCGTTTGGTAGTATGAAAAATGGAGACGTAAAGCAAGCTGAAAAATTTATAGAAGAAGCTATTTCAAAAAATCCTGAAAATATAAATTACAAACGTTTGCGAGCAGAAATTTATGCTCAATCAGATAAACCTCAAGAAGGTTTGAAATATTTGAGTGATTTAAATTCTAAAGAAATAAATACTGTAATTTTTGATAAAAAATTACATTCATCGCAACAATATATTCTATACAAAGCTGCAAAAAATGATTATTGGAAAAAATATTATTTAGCATATTATTATTACGATGAAAATGAATTGAATAAAGCTTTGAGAGTTTTACAAACTTCTATTTCCAGCAAAAAGAATATAAATAAAGAAGTTTACGCATTAACTGCAAAAGTTTATTTTGATTTAAAAGAATTTGAAAAGGCTCAGGATTATGCGCTAAAATCATTAGATATCGATAAGTCAAATGTAATGGCATTAACTGTATTAGGGGATGTTGCTTTCCGAAATAAAGATTATAAATTGGCAGAAAAATATTATAAAAAAGCTGCAGGAAAAGATAAATCTCATGAAGCTGCCATTAAGTTAGCTAAAACTTATCAAATGCTGAATAATGTCAAAAAAGCTAAGGATATTTATTCAAAAATCTTAAGATCTAGTTCAAATGTTTGTGAAGCATACTATCAAATGGCATTGCTAGAAAAAGATAGAGAAATTGAATATTTGAAAAAGGCTATAGCTATAAATCCGGATTTTAAAGATGCTTGGATTGATTTAGCAAGAATTGCTATTGGTGACAGTAATTTTGATAAGGCATCATTGTTTTTGAGTACAGCAAAGCTTATTGACGAAAATGATTTTAGATATTATTATTATTTTGGACTTGTTTTGAAAAACAAAGGTTTAACGGCTGAAGCGAATAGAAACTTTGAAAAAAGTTTAAACCTAAATCCTGATTATAGTTTAGCAAAAAAGGAATTGAGTATATGAAGAAAAATTTACTGATAGTAGAAGACCATGAATTAACTCGTTTTGGCCTAAAAACAACATTTGAAGATGTTGATTATATTGAACAAATTTATGAAGCAGCTTCAGCAGAAGATGCATTAAAGATTTTTAAAGAAAATCAAATAGATATTGTTATTATGGATTTGGGACTACCAAATATGAATGGTATTGAGGCAACAAAAGCTATTCATATGATTAATAAAGATACAAAGATTATTATTTTAACGTCTCATAATGATGAAAAAGAAGTTTTGAACAGTTTAAAAGCTGGTGCAAATGCATATTGCTCAAAAGAGATAAATTTACAAAGATTAGTTCAAGTAGTTCAATCAGTAGCAGATGGAGCTGCTTGGTTTGATCCAAGCATTGCTCATATTGTATTGCAAGCAACAACAAATACAACTGTAGGGGAGACTGAAACTACATATAAGAACTATGATTTAACCGCTCGTGAAGCTCAAATTTTAAAATTAATGACAGAAGGTTATAGCAATATGGAGATTGCACAACATCTTGTAATAAGTGTTAATACAACAAAGGCTCATGTGGCTAGTATTTTGCAAAAGCTAGAGGTAGACGATCGTTTACAAGCAGCCTTAAAAGCTTTGAAATATCAAATTGTATAACAACCTTGTAAGGATTTTGTATGCCTGAATTAACTAAAATATTATTAGTTGATGATAACCCTAAATATTTAGAGGATGTTTTACCTTTTTACGGGTATGATGTTGTTTGTGCTCAAGATGGTGTACAGGCTCTTAATCTTTTGGAAAAAGGTGATAATGTTTTCGATTTGATATTATTGGATGTAATGATGCCTAATATGAATGGTTGGGATACATTAAAGTTGATCAGACGAAATCCTAAAACTGAAGATTTACCAGTAATAATGGTAACAGCAGTTAACGAAGATCAAAAAATGGTTTCGGGATTAAAAATAGGTGCGGATGATTATATAGTAAAACCCTTTATTTTACCAAATCTTTTAGCTAGAATAGAAGCTGTGCTTCGTAGGGCAAAACGTAATAAGGATAATGAAAAAATCCAGAATGTTACAAATGCTCAAGCTAATAATTTTAATTCCTTGACTAAGAGGGAAAAAGATGTTTTATTATTAGTTACGCAGGGTGAGAGTAATAAGTCTATTGCAGATAAACTTGTGTTGAGTGAAGTTACTGTAAAAAGTCATTTAAACAGTATTTTTAAGAAATTAAATGTTACTAATCGTACCCAGGCTGTGTTAATTGCAATGCAAATGAATTTAGTAGAAAATAAATAGATATACATAAACAATATTTAAGGAGATAAGAATGTTAGACTATACAAAAGAAGAATTATTATCTTTATTAGAACGTAACCCCGAAAAATTTAATGAATGGAAAAGAGATAGAGATGATGTTGATTTAAGTGAAGTTGATTTCTCAAATATGACGTTAAGAGAAATTGATTTTTCAGATGTTGATTTGAATTCAAGTTCTTTTGCAGATTGTAGTTTAGCATTGATTAATTTTACCGGTGCAGATTTAACATCTGTAGATTTTACAAGATCACATGTTGTGGAATGTGATTTTTCTGAAAGTTTATTGACAGGTGCAGATTGTAGTTATGCAGAAATGACATATTGTAATTTTACTGATTGTGATATGGCTGGTTGTATTTTATCAGAGACAGTGCTTACAAGTTCAGATTTAACCGCTTCTGAAAATTTAGCATCTGCAAGATATGATAATGATACAGTATGGCCTGATGATGATATGATGCCTGATGGTTTTGATACTGTTTGTAAAGATGATTTATCAGCATTAAAGGATGATGAAGAATCTTCAATTGAAGATTACTAAACTAAAGAAAATAAATATTATAAGGAGATTCAAATGATAAAAGTAGCTGTATGTGGTGCTTATGGAAAAATGGGTGTAGAGGTTTGCAGTGCAGTAGAAAAAGATCCAGCAATGCAATTAGTTGCTAAAATTGATATTAAAGGCGATGCTTATAGATCTATTGAAGAAGCAAAACAGTATAGCGAAATAGATATTCTAGTAGATTTTACTCAACCTTCATCAATATATGAAAATGCTAAATATTGTTTAAAAAATGGCATTAATATGGTTATTGGTACTACAGGATTGAAAGATGAAGAAATTAGTTATCTAAAGAAAATATCAGAAGAATATAAAGTGGGATGCTTAATTGCACCTAATTTTTCAACAGGAGCTGTTTTAATGATGCAATTTGCAAAACTTGCTGCAAAGTTTTTTGATAATGCAGAAATTATTGAAATGCATCATAATCAAAAGAAAGATGCGCCATCAGGAACAGCTATTAAGACAGCTTTAATGATGTCAGAAGCAAAAGAATCTTTCAAAACCGGTAATTGTGCTGAAACTGAGACTATTCAAGGCTCTAGAGGTGGCTCATCTTATTCGGATATTCAGATCCATTCAGTTAGAATGCCTGGTTATATGGCCTCTCAAGAAGTACTTTTTGGTTCAGCTGGTCAAATATTAAAAATTCGTCATGATTCAACTGATAGAAAATGTTATATGGACGGAGTTTTGATGGCCGTTAGATATGTATATAATCATAAAGGTTTTGTTTATGGTTTAGAAAATATAATGGAAGGTTTATAAATATATGAGTAAATATTGGTTTTTGGGAATTTGTTTCGGTTTGATATTTTCAATATCAGTTGCAGAGGCTCATAATTTTAAAGAAACTCCAGTTCCACATGATTATGCAAATGCTATGTGTATGGATTATCCTGGTGGTGCATGGAAATGTTATTGTTTGAATTGGAGTGATCCTTCTCCTCGTAGAAATACACTTTGGAAAAGTACTAATCCAGAGCCGGTTGGTATGGGTACTGATATGGGTATTTATGTCAACTCAAACAAATGTAAGCCTGTAAGAATAAAAGTTAGAAATAAATAATTGATAAATCTTAATAAACTCCATTGTATATGTAAAATTTTGACAACAACAATTTTTTATATATATAAGGGGATTATTAAGATTTATGGTTAATATTGGGAAAATATTAAATGTAAGTAATTCATTTAAAAATGTTACGAAAGTGACTATTCCGCTTAAGCCTGGGATATCAAGTAGTGGTAATGTTATAAATTTTGTTGAAAAGGCTTCAAGAAATAAAGTTCCTGTTAGATTTAGTGAAAATGCACTATTACATTCATATCCAGAAAAAGTTCAAAATGAACTTCGTCAAGCTTGTCAGAAGTTTTCTGATAATTTTGATGATAGTAGATTGTCTTTCTTGCGCTCTCTAGTGGAGATTAATCCTAATTATGAATATATAACTAAATTAGTTAATAATACTGATGATTTTACACGATATATTTTAGCAAAATTTAATTTGAATAAAAAGTTTCTTCCAGGAATTAAAGGAAAAATCCCTGAACAGATAAGACAGAACTTAGCAATGATGTTCGTTTATAATCCCGAAAATTTAAAAACTTTTAGTACTTCAAAGGGATATAAAGAAATTCTTAGTGGAAAATTAGATGTAGCATATTTGAAAGATATTACCCCATCAACAAAAATTGATGATAAATTTTTCTATGATTTATTTGATAATATTGAGAAAAGTACTAATCTTAGACTTAATAAAATAAAAGGTCTTGATGCTTCATTAGCTCAAAGATATGTTAAAAGTTTTGATGATGAAATTTGTAAAGATTGTAGTTTTTTAGATAAATTGTTAAAAGATTTAGAACAAAAAAAGGATCCAGAATTATTAAATAAAATTTTAAAAAACTTTGAAAGTGATCTAGTAGTTTCTGGTAAACAAATTAAAGAAGTTATAAATCATTTTGATAAGAATCCAAAATTAGCAAATAAAATTTTAGAAATGAAAGATATTGATGCTTTCGATGCAAATTATATATTAAATTCTTTAGCTGATAAATCCAATACTATATCAGATGAAATGTTGGATTGTATAATTAGATATCAGCAAAAAAATCCTAAATTAATACGTCCATATATGATTGGTGGGATAGATAGATTTTTGCGAGTAACAAATAAAGATGAAAAATTATTAAAATCATTATTAAGAGTTACTGAAGAAAATAAAAACGTAAGTTTAGGAGAGTTAATATATTCAACAACACCTAATAACCTAGCATATTTAAAAGAAAATATTAAGCAAGGAAATTTAGGTGAAGAATTTTTTGTAAAAATGCAAATAATGCAAGATAAAGAGAAATTTAAAGATATACAAAATTGGTCTATTGCAGATAAAATATACAAAGAAACATATTTGCCGTTTAAAAATTTAGATATTACTAATAAGCATTTTTCAAGTCGAGATATTGCCACTTTATTAGCAGAAATGAGAGGAACAAATCCTGAACAATATAAAAAATTAGAAGACTTAGGTATATTAAATCTTATTAAAGAGAAAAAAATAAATCCTAGAATTGTTTTAGGTTTACGTGCCAATAAAGACTTTGTTCCAGAAGTTTATGAAGATTTAAGGATGTTGCAAAATAGTGAAAGCCTAATTAAAAAATTTGATAATTTCGATAAGATATTAATAAAAACGAAAGCTGGAGATGTTGTTTCAGTAAAAGGCAAACTATATATAAATAACAACGGTAAATTAGAACGTTGGAATATGACAGAAGAAAAGTTCAATGACTTATTCCCTCTTGTTGATAGATTTACAACTCGTCAAGGTGCTGATGATTGTTATTTAATTAGTGCAATGGATTCTCTATATAAGAATCCAAAGAGTCGTGGTAGTTATTATAAAATGTTCGAGCAAAAAGGAAATGATATATATGTAACTATTCCCGCATATAAAAATTTTCAAGGTGAAATAAAGTTTCCTAATGGAGAGGTTAATTTAATAGATTTGAATGCAGATGGAGCAAAACATATACAAATGGTTGAGCAAACTTATGCTAGGACTGCTCTTAGAAATGAGTCAAGAACTCCAATTGGTAAAAATTCTTTAACTACTGAAGATTTATATTATCTTGTTCAGAGAAATAAAGCAGGACATGTAAACAATGTAATGCAAGAGGTATTATTATTTAATAATAATGTACAAAAGCATAATCCTAAAATGAAGATAAATACATATACTTGTTCAAAACAAGTTAGCGCAGATGGTATTAATAATTTCTTTGAGAAAAATAATACAGCTCCAAATGTGATTTGTAATATTGGAGTATTGAATCCTAGAAGTAATAATGGGCATGCAATGCAACTAAAATCTTATGATCCAGAATCTAAAATGTTTCAAATTATAGATCCTAATTTTTGTGGTTTGCAAGAAACATGTTCTCTTAATGACATTTCTCCTAATTTATTTAAAATTTGGATGACAATGTTAAAATAATTAAGATATTTTAATATTAAATATTTATTACTGCAATGATATTATTCTTGTAGTATGATGAATTTTGTAGAGGAGAAAGGGAAGTATAATATTATGTCAAAACAAAAAGCAAATATTGCAATTTTAGGTGCTACAGGTGTTGTAGGAAGAGAAATTACAAAGATAGTTGATGAATTAAAGATTGATTTTAATACTATCAAATTTTTGTCTAGTGCAAAGAGCGCAGGTACGAAAATTGAATTTCAAGGTAAAACCTACACGGTAGAAGAAGCTACACCTGAAAGTTTTGATGGTGTTAATATTGTACTGGCTTCAGCAGGAGGTTCAACTTCACAAAAATTTGCTCCTGAAATCGTAAAACGAGGTGGAGTATTAATCGACAATTCTTCAGCATTTAGAATGGATGAAGATGTTCCATTAGTTATTGCTTATGTAAATGATGAAGATTTGAGAAAGCATAAAGGCATTATTGCAAATCCTAATTGTTCAACTTCTCAGTTGATGTTGGTATTGAAACCTTTACATGAAAAGTTTGGTATTAAAAGACTTTTAGTTTCAACATATCAAGCTGTTTCAGGAGCTGGTTTAAAAGCTATAAATGAATTGACAGCAAATACAAAAGCAACTTTAGCTGGTGAGGATTTTGAAAATGAAGCTTTCAAAAAACCAATTTCATTTAATGTAATCCCACAAATTGATGTATTTTGTGAAAATGGTTATACAAAAGAAGAAATGAAAGTTGCAAATGAAACTAAAAAGATTTTGCACTTACCTGCAGATTTGCCAATTTCTTGTACCGCAGCTAGGGTTCCAGTGTATAATGGACACTCTGAAGCTGTTGATATTGAGTTTGAAAAACCGGTTTCTCCAGATGAAGTTAGAAAGATTTTATCTGAATCATTTGGAGTAAAAGTTATTGATAACCCTGATAATTTTGAATATCCAACAACAAGAGATGCGTCTGGTGTAGATCCTGTTTTCGTTGGTAGAATTAGAAAAAATTTAGCTTTTGATAATGGTATTTCACTATGGTGTGTTGCTGATAATTTAAGAATTGGAGCAGCATTGAATACTGTTAGAATTTGCAAAAAAGTTATTGAAATGGAATTGTACTAATTTCGTTTCATAGGATTTATAATATTTGAAAGGTAGAAACGTAATGATTGTAAATAGAATTTCTACCGGTATACCAAATTCTTTAAAATCTAAACTTTCATCAAAAAGAGCTTCTAATGTAAATATTCAAAATTTACAAGAACCTATTGTTGATTGTTATAGAAAAACTGCGAAGTCGGTATTACCGTTAAAGAAAATGCCAATAGTAAAAGTTGGTAATGAGAGTAATTCTGAAAATATGCGTAACGTATTTGCTGCATATATTTCAAAATTAGAAATTACAGATTCAGTTTGGGCTCCATGGAGCTTGAATAAATAGAAAAGATTATATTTGAATGGAGATATTATTATGAATGTTTCAAAATTAACAATTACCCCTTGGATTTCAAATGGGCAAAGCCAAGTTTTTCAGAAGCCAACAACTCAAATGGCAAAAGTATTGATGAATGAGCGCTTAAGTGTAGCACCTATTGAAGATAAAACAGCAAGAGTATTTAGAAAATTACCAAAATCTTTACAAGGGTTTGTGAATAAAGATTGTAAAGTTTCAGGTGAGCGTAAATTTTCAATGGATATATAATTTTAGAATGTAATAAAAGGCACTTTAACAGTGCCTTTTATATTACTTTTTGTTAATATTCGGGGATTTTTTGGCTCTTTTTATGTATAATTTAAGAGTTAGAGGGTATATTTATGGGACAACTTCTTAGTAGAGAAAACGTAGCTGATTTTATAAAAAAACTGCATCAAAGTGGAAAGACTGTTGTTGCTACAAATGGTTGTTTTGATATTTTACATGTCGGACATGTTAGGTATTTACAAAAAACAAAAACATTTGCAGATTATTTAATTGTGCTTTTAAATTCAGATAAATCTGTTAGAAGTATAAAAGGTCCGACAAGACCCATTAATAATGAACAAGATAGAGCAGAAGTTTTATGTGCATTATCTTGTGTTGATTATGTTGTTTTCTTTGATGAAGATAGTCCGCGAGATTTATTAGATGAAATCAAGCCAGATGTTTATACAAAAGGTGCTGATTATACTATGGAAACTTTGCCGGAAGCGGATATTATGAAGAAAAATAATATAAGAGTTGAATTTATAAAATTTGTAGAAGGCAAATCTACAACAAATACAATTAATAAAATGAAAAATTCTTAGAAAATATTTATTATAAGGAGAAGGAAATGAGATCATTTACAGTAGATGAAATTACACAAATTGTAGGCGGTATGTTAACTAAAGTTGCAAGCCCAAGTATTACACAAATTGCACCACCTTTGTTGTGTGATGAAAATACTTTAGCATTAGCGCTAGGTGAAGAAGAAATTGCAAATCTTGCTAAATCTAAAGCAAAAGCAGCGTTAGTTCCACTAGGTGTACAGATTGATGGTTTCACTACTATTGAGGTTGAAAGACCAAGACTTGCTATGATGAAATTGTTAAATTTATTCTATGTTCCTCCTGTAGTGAATAAAGATATTCACCCATCAGCAGTTGTTGATCCTTCAGCAAAATTAGGTCAAAATGTTTGTATTGGACCAAACGTAGTAGTCTCTCCAAATGCTGTAATTGGTGATAATACAAAAATTTTAGCTAATTCATATATCGGAAGTAATGTAAAAATCGGTAATAATTGTTTCTTCCACCCAGGCGTAAATATTGGGGATAGAGTTCAAATTGGTAATGATGTAATTTTACAACACGGTGTTTCTTTAGGTGCAGATGGATTTAGCTTTGTAACAGAAAATCCTAATAATATTGAAAATGCAAGAAAAGAAGGAGAAATTAAAGAAGGCGATGTTGAACAAGTTATCTTCAAAATTCCTTCAATAGGTTCTGTTGTAATTGGTAATAATGTAGAAATTGGTGCTAATACTGCAATCGATAGAGGTACTATTGAAAATACTGTAATTGGTGATAATACAAAAATTGATGACCTTGTTATGATTGGCCACAACTGTCGTATTGGTAAAGGTTGTTTAATTGTTTCTCAAGTTGGTATTGCTGGTAGCTGTGTAATTGGTGACAGAGTTGTAATCGCAGGTCAAGCTGGTTTGGCTGATCATATTGAAATTGGTTCTGATACAATTATTACAGCAAAAGCAGGTGTAACTAAATCATTCCCAGCTAAATCAATTATTGTAGGTATTCCTGCAGTTCCAAGAAAAGACTTTATTAAACAATTGAAAACTATGAAAGATGCTCAAGAAATTTTTGCAAAATTTAGAAAATTTGAGCCAATCTTGAAATCTTTCGAAGAAGCACATCAAGAGGTTGAATAATTTAAAATGGTTACATTAAAAAAGGAAATTAAAATTACAGGCAATGGTTTAATGAAAAATAAACCTTGTGAGTTAACATTATTCCCTTCAAATTCTGGGCAGATAAGATACTTTGTTAAAGATAAAGATTCTTTCACTGCAAGTGTGGATAATGTTGTTTCAACAGACCATTGCGTAGTTATGGGAACTAAAAAAGCCAGAGCAATGCTTACAGAACATTTATCTGCGGCTTTAGCTTTTTGTCATGTTGATTCAGTTGATATTTGTATGACTGAAGAGGAAGTTCCTATTCTTGATGGTAGTTCAAAGGGTTGGGTTGAAGCTATAAAATCTGTAGGTACAGATAAATCATTTTTCTCAAAAGAAAAATATTATACGGTTTCAGAACCAGTTTACTACTTGAATGGAAAAACTAGTCTTGTAATTTTGCCAAGCGATAGCTTATTTATTTCTTATGCTGTAAATTATGACCATCCGGATTGTACAAGACGATTTGTAAATTATAATCCAAAAAATAAGGATGAAATTATAGAAGCAAGAACATTTGGTTTTTATAGAGATTTAAAGAAATATCAAATGTTAGGTTTTGCTCAAGGTGTAACTGAAGAAAATACTGTTGGTTTTACAGATGATGGCGGTTATACTACAGAATTACGTTCAGAAAATGAACAAATTAAGCATAAAATTCTTGATTTAGTCGGTGATTTATATTTAACTGGTGTAAATCCTCTAAATCTAAGATGTCAAATCCTAGCAAAAGAAGCTGGTCATGCTGTGCATGTTAAGGTTGCAAAAATGTTAAAAGACAAATTGATAGAAGTATAAGGAGAGAAAAATGTCAGAAGAAACAAAAGAAGTTTTAAGCTTTGACACTTTACAGATTATGGAAATGATTCCTCACAGATATCCATTTTTATTAGTGGATAGAATTACAGAATGTGTTCCAGGTAAATATGCAAGAGGCTATAAAAATTTAACAATGAATGAACAATTTTTCCAAGGTCATTTTCCTGGAAATCCTATTATGCCTGGAGTTTTACAACTTGAAGCAATGGCACAATGTTCTGCTCCAATTTTAATGACAATGCCGGAATTTGCTGGTAAATTGACTTTATATGCTGGAGTTGATGGTGTAAGATTTAAAAATATCGTAAGACCTGGCGATAAGTTTGAAATGGAAGTTGAATTGACTAAAGTTAAAGGACCTATCTGCAAGGCTCACGGTGTTGGTAAAGTTGACGGAAAAGTTTGTGTAGAAGCAGATATGACTTTTGCTTTGAAATAAGTTTTTCGCTATAGACTGTAAAAAGAGAGGAGTAATTCCTCTCTTTTTTTATGTTAACAAATGTAACAAAAAATACAAACTCTGAAATTAGATACTTTGTATATACTTTATATATATGTAAGCATTAAATAAACACGAGAGATATTAAGAGTAAACAAAAGAGAGTTTAATTTCCGTTTAAATAAAGAGAGACGATTAATTCCTATTCCTAATTCCTAGAAAATTTTAACCCCGCAATGCGGGGCTTTTTTTTTATCCTAAATATTTTTGTAATGTTTCTTTGTTAAATACTTCTACACTATCTTTAGAGTGAATAAATATCATACAAGTTATGATAGTTTTTAAAGTATCAAAGTCAGAAAATGCCATTTTATTTCTCAAGTCATCCATATTGTTTGCAAGAAATTCCATAATAATGGTTTTGTCATTATAAACAAGGCTAGAGAAGTAATCAAAAGATTCTTTAGATTTAATACCTTCTAAATAGATAATGTCAGGAGCTTGGAATTCAATAAATCTTGCGGCCTTATCCATATTGAAACCTACGTTTTCGTTGAATTCGCATTGGTTTATCCCTGCTAACTCGTATTTTGAA
Source organism: uncultured bacterium (assembly GCA_905215335.1). Classification (GTDB taxonomy): domain Bacteria; phylum Cyanobacteriota; class Vampirovibrionia; order Gastranaerophilales; family Gastranaerophilaceae; genus Zag111. The sequence continues at coordinate 132,683 of CAJMPQ010000002.1, forward strand.
ATACTTTCTAGTGTCATAATGTTTTTAGATTTAGTTTTTGCAGCTTCAAGTAAAAGTGAATATATCACATGAGTTTTTCCACTTAGTGAAGAGCCGCAAACTAATATAATTCCAGGTTTATTTAGTGCTTGTTTTACTTCTGCTAATTCAGAACCTGATGTAATTATTTCGTTTAAAGCCTTTGGAGGTTTGTATATTTTTAAGAAAATACGTTCACCCATAATGGTAGGGAATGTTGATACACTAGCAATAACAATAATGTTATCAACTTTGAAACATAATTTTCCTAACTGAGGAACTTCTGACACTGAAGGATCAAGCTCAGATAGAGTTTTTAATTTTGCAACAAATGAAGAAACTAAAACTGTTGGAATAATTCCTCTATTTAATAGCTCTCCTTGTTTTTTAAAGTTAACACCTAGACCTTCATCTTCGCCTTGGAATGTTACTTCGTGAATTCCTTCAAGTATTGCTTGTTTTAGAATTGCACGTATAATTTTTTGAATATGGTTGTCGCTTAAGTCTTCCTTATGAAGTTCATCTTGCCAATCATATCCTGTATTTGCGTCGGTCGAAATATTTCCAACAGTAACATCTATTTTGTAGTATTCATCAATTTTTTTCAAAATACTTTCTTCTGATGATAAAACAGGGTCGATTTCGCATTCTGCAGATTCCATAATCTTATCAATAGCGAATAAATCTCTTGGGTCTGCCATAGCAACAGTTAGAGTGTTTTCTATTTTGAATAATGGAATAATTTTGTATCGCCTTGCATCTGAATAATTAATAAATTTCAAGCATTTTGGATCTAATTGATAGTCATCAAGATTAACATAAGGAGTATGTAATTTTGATTCTAAAAACTTAATTAGTTTTTCTTCTGTTAAAAAGCCTGAATTTATTAGAGCTTGTCCGATATTTATATTTTGAGCATTAGCAATTTCTTCTGCTTGTTCAACAACTTCATATTGAACAAGCCCTTCTCTAACGAGGTCGTATTTTAATGTTTCTAGTGTTTTATTTGTTATAATATTCATTTTATTTATCTGATTCCAAGTATTTTTGAACTGTTTTAACTACATCATCAAGATCAAAAGGTTTTGTAATATATTCATCAGCACCGGTTTCTTCACCGATAAGTTTATCTTCTTCTTGAGAACGTGCGGTAATCATAAGTATTGGAATATTTTTGTATTTATTGTCGAATTTTAATAGACGGCTAATTTTGTATCCGTTAATTCTAGGCATCATTACATCAAGAATTATTAAATCAGGCATAATATCGCGGGCTAATTTTAATCCGTCTTCGCCATTATATGCGCAATAGCAAGTATAATCATAATTTTCTAATACGAATTTTAGACTTTCAACTATATCTTGTTCATCATCAACGATAAGAATTTTTTTCATATTATCCCCTAATCCTTTTATAATCTTTATTACAGTATAACATACTTTTATTTAGGCTTCGTTATTATTACAATATGTAAATGGGTAATTGTACTATTTTATTTCTTTAAAAAACTCATTTGTAATAAGTTGAGAGTATCTTTCTTTTTCATTTGCAGATACTAAAATTTTATCGTTTCCATTTTCATCTTTAACAACGGAAATTATACCTGAAATTTCTCCAATTGGAAGTTTTTTCATTTTTGCAGTGAATTTTACGTATGGCACTGTTTGTCCGTAAGATTTCATAGTACCTTTTTCAGTAACTCTAAATTCTTCAACTGCAGCTGACTGATATTTAATTTTATTTATTGCCGCTCTAATTCTATCTTCTGCATCAGGAGCTTTGATATCTTCTGTCGATAATATTGTTTTTTTACCGGAATCAACGATTACCATTTTTTGACCAGAAGCTTTATGTTCTGCAAGCACTGCATTGTAGCCTAAAACGCCAGCAGCTTTTTCGATTTCAAATTCTTTATTTATTTTTGAAAAATCCCCGACTTTTTGTGCTCTTTCTAAAACTACATCTTTACTTGGGTTGATAAAATTTTTAACTTGATATTTAACCCAATTTTGGCCGCCAAGTGTCATAAAGCCAACAATTATAACGGTTAAAAATATTGCTCTTGTTACGTTTTTTAAACAACCCATGTTGAAATCCTCTCATTTTTATAAGAATATTATAATATGAGCAAATCTGAAATCAATCACATAAACAGTTGGGAAGTTAATATTGAAGATACAACTCCAGTAATGCAACAATATCTTCAAATCAAGAGAGAGAATCCGGAAATCCTTTTATGGTATCGTTTAGGTGATTTCTATGAAACATTTTTTGAAGATGCTCTTATTATGTCAAAAGAATTAGAATTAACTTTGACAGGTAGAGAAGCCGGTCCAAAATTAGGTAGAATTCCTCTTGCAGGTATTCCGATTAAGGCTGCGGATGGGTATTTAGAAAAGTTAGTTCAGAAAAATTTTAAAGTTGCAATATGTGAACAATTAGAAGATCCAAAGTTTGCCAAAGGACTTGTTAAACGAGGTGTTACAAGGGTTATTACTGCAGGAACTTTAACTGAAAGTAATTTATTAAATCAAAATTCAAATAATTATATTTGTGCGATTTATAAGGATGAGAAAAGTGAAATCTTTGGATTTTCATATACTGATATTTCAACCGGGGAATTCAAAGTAACTCAAGCTCCTTTGAATTTAATTATGGCAGAGCTTGCAAGGCTAAATCCTTCTGAAATTGTTGCTCCAAGTTTAAAACAAGACATTAAGCCTTTTCAGATTGTACCTGATGAAGTCGTAAATTTACCTGATTTAATTACAAATCGCTATAATTGTTCAAAAATTCCAGCATCAGTTTTTGAAACTAATTTTGCTGAAAATAATTTGAAACAAGTTTTTAAAACTCAAAGCTTAGAAAGTTTTGGGTATTCAAAGTATAAACTAGGTTTTAGAGCTGCAGGAGCTTTGGTTGCTTATGTTTGGGAAACCTTAAAAGGTAATATGCCAAAGTTTGATAGAATTGAATCTTACGAACTATCTGAATATATGATTTTGGACGCTTCAACAAGAAAAAATCTTGAACTTGTTGAAACTTTGAGAGAAAAGAATAAATATGGTTCATTATTATGGGCTATAGATAAGACAAAAACCAATATGGGTGCAAGACTTTTAAAAAGTTGGATTTGTCAGCCTTTAAAAAATGTAAGTGATATTTTAAAAAGACAAAATTCAGTATCCGAACTTGTTCAAAAAAGTGAAATTAGATTTAATTTGTCTGAATCGTTAGAAAAGATTTATGATATTCAAAGACTTGCTACTCGTATGAGTAATGGTTCTGCTAGTCCTAAAGATTTTGTAAGTTTAAAATTATCTCTTTTAATGCTTCCTCAGATTTTAGATTGCACAGAAGATCTTAAAAATGATATGTTTTCAATAATTAGAGAATATCGTGATGAAATTGCTGATTATACTCAAATGATTGAAAATACAATTGTTGATAATCCTCCTGTTTTGCTTAAAGAAGGTGGAATTATTAAAGAACGTGTTAGCGGAGAATTGGATTATTTTAGAGATTTGCTAACCGGTGGAGAAGAGTGGTTACGTAATTTTGAAGAAACTGAAAAAGAACGTACAGGTATTAAAAATCTTAAAATTGGTTATAATAAAGTTTTTGGATATTTTATTGAGGTAACAAATTCTTATCTTAATATGGTTCCACAAACTTATATTAGAAAACAAACATTAACCGGTGCTGAAAGATTTATTACTGATGAACTTAAAAAGCACGAAGATGATGTTTTATCAGCAAAATTTAAGTCAACAGAATTAGAATATAAGTTATTTACAGATTTTAGAGAATATTCAAAAGAGTTCGTTTCAAAAATCAGAGAAATAGCAGATTGTATTGCAAGAGCGGATGTAATTAATTCATTAGCGGAAATTGCCGTTGAGAATAATTATTGCAAACCTGAAATAGATGAATCAGATGATTTTGTTGTAAAAAATGGAAGACACCCAGTATTAGAAAAAATATTACCCTTAGGTGAGTATGTTGCAAATGATTTAGAATTAAAGTCAAAGGTTAGTGGTGGCGAATCTACTCAATTTATGATTTTGACAGGTCCTAACATGGCTGGTAAATCTACTTATATGAGGCAGAATGCTTTAATTGCAATTTTAGCTCAAATAGGTTCTTGGGTCCCAGCGGATTTTGTGAAACTTGGTGTTGTTGATAAAGTGTTTACAAGAGTTGGTGCTAGTGATGATTTGACATTGGGGCAATCAACATTTATGGTTGAAATGATTGAAACTTCTTATATCTTAAACACTGCAACAGATAGAAGTTTTATCCTATTAGATGAAATAGGTAGAGGTACAAGTACTTATGATGGTGTTGCTATAGCTTGGTCAGTTGCTGAATATATTGCAACAAAAATTGGTGCAAGATGTATTTTTGCAACTCATTATCACGAACTTAATGTAATGACTAAAACTTATCCACAAATAAAAAATTATAGAATTACAATTGCAGAAAATAATGGTGAAATTGAATTCTTAAGAAAAATAGTTCAAGGTGGTGCAAGTAAGAGTTATGGTATTCAAGTAGCGAAAATGGCGGGGTTGCCGTCTGCTGTTGTTAAGCGTTCTGAAGAATTAATGATAAAAATGCAAAAAGATTTTTCAAATAACCTTGCAACTCGAAAGAAAATGGTAAATAATGAAGATACAGTTCCGCAATTATCGTTGTTTGGAATGTAAAGAATTATATCGACAATGGTGTAGTGGTAGCAAATCTTAAATTTTAGTGTTTTAAAATAAACAACAAGGAGTGTGTTTATGATGAAAGTAGGTTTTAGTCCGGTAAGTTTCAAGGCAGATGACAATATTGTTATGCAAAATAATAATATGAAAAAAGCTGAAGAAAAACCGGTAATGGAAGGTGTTTCAAAAGCTGAAAATGATTCTTTTACGAATTCAGCTCAGAGTGTTCCTAATCAAAAATCCGGAAAATCTTTCAATGAAAGTGTTGCAAGTTTTTGGAAATTCTTTTCTGTAGCTAATCAAATGGCAAATGCAGCCTTGAAAGGTTTATTCTACGGAGCTTTAACTGGTGTATCTTTATTAACAGGCTCTTGGTTGTTTAAATCTTTACCAAAAGCATTTTCAAAAGAAGGACCTAGTTTGTGGCAAACATTACGACATCCTATCAATAATATTGGTAAGTCTGGTAAAGTTATCGCAGGTGTTGGTTCTGGACTTGTTTTAGCTTATCATTTGATAAAAGGTAAGTTAGATGCAAATCAAAATACTGCGGTTATCGATCATAAATTAAAAGTTGGTCATAGAACAGTTTAGTTAAATTTATAATCTTATAATATTAAGAATAAGAGGGTCTATTATAAATAGAGCCTCTTATTCTTCTATATTAACTAATTTAGTTAATTTTGTATCTAAAGCTTCAGCAAGTTTTATGAGAGTTTTTATTGTGATGTTTTGTTTGCCGGATTCAACTTTACCAATGTATTTTTCATGTACATCTATCATTTCTGCAAGTTGAAATTGAGTGAGTCCTTTTCTCATTCTCTCTACTTTTATGTTAAAGGCTATTTTTTTTAGAGTTTCGGTTTCGTTCATATATATATTATGACTACTTATATTAAGTTTATAACCTTATATAAGTATATAAATGTAGTATTATATATTGACATAATTATTTTATTTCAATATAATTTAGGAAGTTTTAAGAATAGTAAGGGTTGTTGAATTTATGAAAAAAAGATTTGCTTTTACATTAGCAGAGGTTTTAATTACTTTAGGTGTAATTGGAATTGTTGCAGCATTAACACTACCTGGAATTATTAATAAAAGTAAAGCAAAAAGGTTAAAAGGTCAGTATCAAAAGGCTTATTCGGAAATAGCTCAAGGTATTAAAATGATGAAATATGATGATGTAAGTTTAGATACCAGTATATATTCTGGTAATAAGCTAGCTTTTAAAAATGTTTTCCGAGAATATTTTAGAGTTTTAGATTGGTGTGATAAAAGTAAAGAACTTTGTTATAATACTTCGAGTAATCAAAAAATTTATAAATCTTTAGATGGTGGTTCTTACGCTCCAACTCATATATTTGATGATGGTCAATTTGTTTTGATGGATGGTGCAAATGTTCTGTTAGAAAATCCATTTGGAACAAGTGATGCTACAAATGCGAAAGTTTGGATATCTATTGATATAAATGGAAAAAATGGTAAACCCAATAGATTAGGTTATGATATTTTTATTTTCTGTATGCTAAATGAAGAGTTAGTACCTATGGGGGCCAGAGGTACTGAGTATATTGATATGAATAAATATTGCAATCCTAAAGGGAGTGGGCAATTTAATGGAATAGCTTGTGCATATCAAGCTATGAATGAAAGTGATTACTTTGATAAGATTGTTCAATCTGTAAAATAATTATTATTTTATCAATCTATGATAGTGTTCGTTATAAAAATCTCCGTATCTATCTTCTAAAATTGCTTGTCTGCATTGTTTTGCAAAGTCTATCAAGAATTTTATATTATGGATTGATAGAAGAGTTGAAGCTGTAGATTCTTGGCATTTCCAAAGATGTCTAATGTATGCTCTAGAGTGATTTTTACAAGCATAGCAGTCGCAACCTTCAACTAATGGAAGAGCATCATCTTTAAATCTTTCATTTTTAATATTTGCTTTGCCATCCCAAGTAAAGAATGAACCGTGTCTAGCGTTTCTTGTTGGAAGAACACAGTCAAACATATCTACGCCATATTTTATTCCATTTAATAAATCTTCAGGAGTACCAACGCCCATTAAGTATCTAGGTTTATATTTTGGTAATAATGGTGCGGTTAGTTCTGTAAAGTGATTTTTAATATCTGTAGGTTCACCAACACTAACGCCCCCAATTGCATAACCAACAGCATCAAATGTTGAAATTACTCTTGCACTTTCTTTTCTTAGATCATCGAAAAATGCACCTTGGACAATAGGGAACAGAGCTTGTTTAGGATTTGTTTTTGCTTTAAAACATCTTTCTAACCAGCGGTGAGTTCTTTCCATAGCTGCTTTCGCAGTTTCGTAATCACAAGGATATGGAGCGCATTCATCAAATGCCATCATAATATCAGCCCCAATATCTTGTTGAATTTCCATTGAAACTTCTGGCGATATAAAATGTTTTGTACCATCTTTAGGATCTCTGAATTCAACGCCATCTTCGGTTATTTTTCTCAAATGAGAAAGTGAAAATACTTGAAATCCGCCTGAATCTGTTAAAACAGGTTTGTCCCAATTCATCCAGCCGTGAATTCCACCAAAGTTTCTAATTCTTTTGGTTCCTGCTCTTAAATACAAATGGTAAGAGTTAGCTAGAATTATTTGAGCTCCAGTGTCTCTTATTTGGTCACAAGTTAGTGATTTTACTGCAGAATTTGTTCCAACAGGCATAAAAATAGGTGTTTCTATTTTTCCGTGTGGAGTTGTTAGAATTCCTGCTCGAGCTCCTGTTTGAGCGTCTTCGTGTATAAGTTCGTAATTAAAATAATCTTTTTCGTTCATATTTGAAATTATAGCATAAAAAATGAACCTGCAATTTGCAGATTCATTTTTTAATTGTAAATTGTAAAATTTATTTATTGATCAAGGCTTTCTACAACAAGTTCAGACATAGATTTAGCAGTTGTAAAAAGTTCTTCTTCTTTAAAGTAGATTGGAATTTCTCTAGCTGCGCTTTCAAGACTATCAGAACCGTGAACAACATTATATTCTTTTACTTGAGCAAAATCAGCTCTAATTGTTCCAACTTCAGCTTTATCAGGGTCTGTTGAACCCATTAGGTGTCTTACCCCAGCTACAGCATTGTAGCCTTGAACAACCATTACAATGATAGGACCACTTTGAAGATAATCTATAAGTCTTTGGAAGAAAGGCTTATCAGCGTGTTCAGCGTAATGAGCTTTAGCTTGTTCGTCTGTTACTTGAATCATTTTCATTGCAATGATTTTGTAACCTTTAGTTTCAAATCTTTTAATGATATCTCCGATTAAACCTCTTCTTACACCATCAGGTTTGATTGCAACAAATGTTCTTTCTTCTGTATGCATGTTAATCAATCTCCTTCTCAAACATATATAGCCGAATTATAGCACAAATCTTTTATTTTGACTAGGTTTGAAATTTAAAAGACACTTTTATTTAGTATAATTTTCACTCTTTTATTTATTGGATTTTCTATTAAATAATAAGTAATAATACCTATTATTGTTAATAGTATAGATTGTAGGATAATACTAATTATGTTATGTTGAGCTATAAAGGTTTTGAAGTGTGGGTATAAAGTGAAGCGTAGTAAATAGCTCATGAAGTAGTGCATAATATACATTGAAAATGTGTACTTGCCAAGTTTTGCCAATATATCATTTTCTAAAATTTGTGATAAAATACCTTGTTTAATTGTGAAAAGATAAAATAATATTGAAAACGCAGATATAAATAAAAACCCTGATTGCCCTGGCAGTTTTGCTGAAAAAATTATGTAATAAATTAAAAATGAAGCTAAGCAAATTTCTATCCCTGAAATTATTACTTTATTCATTGTAGATATTTTAAGATTTTTCGTAGAGTTATATAATTGAACTAAGAAATAACTAATTCCTATGCCTCCTAAACCTCTTAAAAATCCTATTGTAATAAAATTGTAAATTACTGTAGAGTGTCCTCCTGTTCCGAAATGATTATTACTATAATATAGTATGTAACTAAAAAAAGTAATTAATCCTACAAGTAGGTTTAAATGTTTTTTATCAATGCTTTTTTGAAGGTAGAAATAGAATATGGAAATCCAAAATAGATTTGATATAAACCAATTGACATCTAAGCCTGTATTTTGACCCCATGTAAATGGGGCTAATCCGGTGCTGTTTAATAATAGGAAATTTAATAAATTATCATTGAGATAACAATTCATTTCATTTATAAATGGAGATACTATTAATACCAATATTGTTAGAATCCAAACCATAGGTGCAAGGCGTAAAAATCGTTTTAATACAAATTTACCTGTGCTGATATTATGTGATGTTTTAAATAAGAAAAAGCCTGCAATTATGAAGAAAAAATCTACGCATATATTACCATGGTTAAGTGTTGGTATATCAAAATATTTTCTGCTATGGAATAGCATAATTATTATTGCTAATATAAATCTTAAAAAATCTATGTTTTTAAATCTATCTTGTTTTGCTAATTCATTCTCCATATAAATTATTCTCCATATAAATTATTCATTGTCTATTAGTTTAAAACTCGGGTATTTGCTGGAATTTTTATATTCTTTTTCAGCGTTAATTATTGTTGTATAAAATAATTCATTCATTTTTATTTCTTCGCCGTTTTTTAAAATCTTAGTTTTAGGAATATTTTTTAATACCTCAAAACCTTGTTCGCCAGCTCCAATATATGGATCTATTGTGCAACTGAAGGTTTTGGTTTTATCTATTGGATTTTGGTTTTCATCTAATAGTTTTTTACCATTAATTTCTATTTGTAGAATTTTGTAGGTTTTGTCTTTTGGATTCCCTTTTCCAGTAACTGTTATATTGCGTGAGCATTGTACAAATTTTGAGTTTCCTTGAGACTTGTACATTCTATTTAGAGTTGCATTTTCAAAAACTTTTTTTAATTGTTCAACGGTTATATCAATTTTTTCAATTGTTGAAGTTGCACACATTACTCGTTCAAGATCATATTTTGTTATCACCTCACTATCTTCAAGTTTTAGCGGGTACATTGTAAAACCTGTTGAATGAAATGCAATATCTGTTTGACCTGCTTTTTGCATTGTATCTGATATGAATGTTCCTAGGGGACAGGGTTCGGAATATTTTTTTGTTAAGTCTAATACTCGTTTTGCAAGAGGCTTTTTTAATTGTGTTTTTTCTTCATACTCAATAATTGGATCTTGAAATTCAGGAATATAATCAAGTTCATTAATTGTAAGTTCTTTCACTTCTGTGATTATCTTATCAATATTCATTGTATAAAGTGTTCTGGCAAAGGCAAGAGGGTAAAAAATATTGTTATCATAATCAGGTTTTATTGGTGAGTGTTCATGTCCTCCAATAATTAAATCAATAGTAATTCCTTTGCTTGCAGCAAATTCTTTTAATGCTTTGCTATAAGTATACCAATGATGGTTTAAAACTATAATTCTATCGAAAGGTTCTTTTATCTCATTGATTAAATTTGCAAAGGTTTCTTCTGGAGCGGTTAATTCTAAATTGAATTTTTTTACACAAGAGTTATTTACACAAAATCCAGTTATTAAAAATTTTTGTTCATGTATTTCAATTATTTTATAGCGTGATACCAAGTCTGTGTATTTAGAAGTTTTTGCGTCTTTCAAATTTGAACAAATAATATTTATTCCTGCTTGTTCAAATTTATTTATTGTTGATTTTAGGTATTCAAAATCCTCTTTTTTAAATCCAAAATCGTTATTTCCAAGTGTTATAAAAATTTGAGCTTGAGGAAGTAATTTTTTTATTTTTAGGTAAGCATTAACTGACAAATTTTTATCGTAAATTCCTTTGAATAAATCTCCACTATCTAAAATTAAAAAAGGTTCATTTTTATCTTTTTCAAGTGTGTAAATCCCACTTAGTAAATGACTAAGATTGTTACTTTCTTGGTGTGAATCTGTTAATGCATATATTCTTGTGTTCAACTTATTTACCCTTTTCTATTTTTAAAATAGCAAAAATTTTAGAGTTTATCAATTTTGTAAAATTTTAAATATTGACTAAATATGTTATAATTACTGTATGAATGAGAAACTGAAAGAAAGTTTAAAATTATTGCCATCATTACCAGGGTGCTATTTATATTACAACTCTGATAATGAGATAATTTATGTAGGTAAAGCAAAAATTTTAAAACGTCGTGTGAAATCTTATTTTAATAGAAAACACGATAGTGTAAAGGTTAATGTTTTAGTTTCTCAAATTGATCATTTGGAATATATTATAACCAATACTGAAGTAGAGGCTTTAATATTAGAAAGCCATCTTATTAAAAAGCATAAACCAAAATACAATATATTATTAAAAGATGATAAAAAATATCCTTATTTTTTAATAACAGATGAAGATTTTCCAAGAATCTCAATTGTTCGAAAAAGAAATATAAATCAAGAAAAAGGTCGTTACTATGGTCCTTATACTGATATTCGAGCAATGCATTCAACATTAGATTTTTTGAAGAAAATCTTCCCATTAAAACAGTGTAAAACTCCAAAATTTAAGACAAGACCTTGTTTATACTATCATATTGGAAAATGTTTAGCACCTTGTCAAAATTTAGTTACAAGTGAAGAATATAAAGCCATTGTGCATCAAGCTGAATTGTTCTTGTCAGGTAAACAAGCAGAATTGATGAAACAACTTATGGAGCAAATTCAAAAATATTCAGCAACAGAACAATTTGAAAAGGCAGCAAGACTTAGGGATAGTTATTTTGATTTGCAAAAAACTTTAGAAAAACAAAAAGTTGTTTATGAAAATACAAAATTAAATGAAGATGTTATTTCTCTGCAACACGAGGATGGTATTTTAGCTATTGTCATTATGATGATTAGAGAAGGTCGTTTGATAGATAAAAAAGATTTCACATACGATGTTGAAGAAGAGGATAAAACTGAATTTTTTGCCACTTTCTTTAAGGAATATTATAATACTTTGTCTTTAGAGTTTCCGGATAGAATTGTTTCTAACGAATTGGAAGAAATTGGAGATAAAGCGCTTTATGAAGAGTGGTTAAATATAATTTCCGGCAAAAAAGTAAAAATTAGTTATGGAAAATCTGCTCAAGGTAAAGAATTACAAAGTTTAGCGGATAAGAATGCTAAAGTGATTTTGGATAATGCAAAGTTGTCTAAAATGTCTAAAATCAGAGATGATTTTAATAATATTGGCTCATATTTAAAAGAGAAATTAAGATTAAATAATTTTCCATATAGAATTGAATGTTATGATATATCTCATATTCAGGGAACTAATACTGTAGCATCTATGGTAACTTTTATAAATGGATTGAGTAAAAAATCTGAATATAAAAAATTTAAGGTGAAATCAACAGAAGGTAAACCTGATGACTTTTTATCAATGAAAGAGGTTCTTACAAGAAGACTTTCAAGATTAGGTGAAAAAGGCTGGGATAAACCTGATTTAATTATTATTGATGGCGGAAAAGGTCAATTATCAAGTGTTATGCAGATAGTTAAAGAGCTTGGAGTATCAGGAATTGATTTTGTAAGTTTGGCTAAACGACAAGAAGAAGTCTTTTTACCTAATCAATCACAATCAATTCTTCTTCCAAGGGAATCAAGTGCTCTATTTCTTATCCAAAGAATAAGAGATGAAGCTCATAGGTTTGCGATAACTTATCATAGAAAACTTCGTTCAAAAAGTAGTATTTCTAATGTCTAGGTTTGAACATTGCTTTTAAATATGATTTTAAATCCCGTTTAATTTCTTCAACAGATTCAGCTTCAGGATCTTCTGTGTCTTTTGGTTTTGGACGAGAATCTTCAACTTCGCTGAGAACTTCTTCAGCATCTTCGGATTCAATAGTATCAAGAGCACCATCTATTGGCATTGCAGATTCTATTAACTCTTTGAAAACTTTTTTCTTTTTAGGAGCATCACGTTTGACTTCGTCAGCTTCGCCTTCTTGTGCTACAGCTTTATTTTCTTCTCCAGCTTTAATAAATTCTCCAAGTGAAATATAAATTTCTTTAAGATCAGCAATTACAGTACTTGTAGCTAACCATTTTCTTACATATTTTTCATCAGGACCTAATCCACCATCGGTTTTAGTTCCGTCTGCAATGTTGAATATTGCTTCAGATATACCAATCGTAACGATAACATGAGGGTATGTATACTTTGTACTCATTTTCAACTTTAGGTTATTGTATTTTGTTACATTCAAATTAGTTGAGTTGTGAGCATCTTCTTGTTGTTTTACAACTGATTCTTGTAATTTAACAGCCATTTCGTGAAGAGTTTTCATATGGATATTTCCTTATTTATAATTGTTTATTACGTTTTAGGTCTTTTTTCATTCCAGTAAAGCGTTTTTTCTTTTCTTCAGTATAGAATCTTTTTTGTCTATCGATACCTGTTGAAGTCATATCTACTTCAATTTTTTCATCGCTTTTTTCTGCTCTTCTTAGTCTATCCATTGCTGAAGATGTTGAACGTTTTGTTGAATCATCATCATCTTCGTCTTTTAATGCTTCTCTTATTATTTTCCAATGTGCTTCAAGTTCTTTGTGGATATTATATCTGTCAGCCCATCTTTTTACGTAGGCATCTTCGTTGCCTAATCCGCCTTCAAGTTTGCTCCCATCTTTGATACTAAAACATGCTTCTGAAATTCCTATTTGTACAAAGAAATGAGGTTCATCAACTTTTCTTGGATCCATAAATACTTTCAAATTATTGTATTTGTAAGCATAGGATTTAGCATCAGTATGTTTATCTGCCAATGCGTTAATCAAGAAGTCTGTTAAACTGTTGTCGAATTTTGCAATAGAGTTTGCTTTCATAGTTCTTAATCCTTATTTTAAAGTACATTAGTTGTTTAAGCTATGTATAGGAGCAGGAATACGTCCTCCTCGTTTAACGAATTTTGTTGAAGAAAGTTCATTAATTGGCATAATTGGAGCTTCACCTAAAAGGCCACCATATGAAATTTTATCGCCAACGTCTTTACCAGCTGCTGGTATAATTCTTACTGCTGTTGTTTTTTTATTAATCATACCAATAGCCATTTCATCTGCAATAATTCCGGCAATTGTATCCGCTGGAGTTTTACCTGGAATTGCAATCATATCTAATCCAACAGAGCAAACTGAAGTCATAGCTTCTAATTTGTCAAATCTTAAATAACCTTCAGTAGCAGCTTCAATCATACCTGCATCTTCAGATACTGGTATAAATGCACCAGATAGACCGCCAACATGTGAGCTTGCCATAATACCACCTTTTTTAACAGCGTCATTTAGCATAGCTAGTGCGGCTGTAGTTCCGTGTGCTCCGGCATGTTCTAAGCCCATAGCTTGGAAAATCCCTGCAACACTATCTCCTGGAGCTGGAGTTGGAGCTAATGATAAGTCTATTACCCCAAATGGTATATCTAATTTTTTTGCTAATTTTCTACCTACAAGTTCTCCTGTAGATGTTATTTTATATGCAATTTCTTTAATTTTATTAGCTAGTTCGCTCATATCTGCTCCTTCAGGAAGAGCTTCTACTGCTGCTCTAACTACACCAGGACCAGATACTCCAACGTTTAAAGCACATTCAGGTTCACCCATTCCGCAGAAAGCTCCTGCCATAAATGGATTATCTCCCGGAACATTACAAAATACTACTAATTTTGCAGCTCCAATGCCATCTCTATCTTTTGTTAATTCTGCAGCTTTTTTTATGATTTCAGACATTTTTAAAACTGCATCCATATTTATACCTGCTTTAGAAGATGCTACATTGATAGATGAACAAACTCTTTCTGTTGTTGCTAAGGCTTCAGGAATGCTTTCAATTAAAAGCTTGTCTCCCTTTGTGCAACCTTTTTCAACTAATGCTGAAAATCCACCAACAAAGTTTACGCCAACTTCTTTGGCTGCTTTATCTAATGTTTGAGCAATTCGAACATAATCAGGATTTTTACACGCTTCACCAATTAATGAAATTGGTGTTACTGCAATTCTTTTGTTAATAATCGGTATAGAATATTCGTCTGCTAATTCATCTGCATAAGCAACTAAATTTTTAGCATATTTTTTTATTTTATTGTAGATATTATCGCAAACTTTATCTATATCTTCAGATATACAATCTCTTAGGCTTAGAGCTAATGTAACAGTTCTAATGTCTAAGTTGTATAATTTAATCATATTTATGGTTTCTAAAATATTTTGTTCATCAATCATTTTTTTAATCTTTCCTCAATCCTAGTGCAGTAGAAACATTCCAATCTTTTACTTTTAGTTTCAATTCTACACGTCTACTCTTGTCGTAATCCTCTTTACCATTTACTAAAACTGGTTCATTAAAACTTTTGCCTTCAACAACCAGCATTTTCCTAAATTGATCTGAATATTTTTTGTCGTACTTAGTTGTAAATATGTATTCAGCAACTGCGTTTGCACGTTTTAAACTCAAATCCATGTTTTTTAAAAATTGTTCATCCGGAGATGTTACACCCGCAAACATTTGAGAATCGGTATGTCCTTGTATAACGATATTCCCGATTTGGCTGGCCAATTCTTTATCTGCAAAAATTGTATTTATATAAATTGGTGCTAATTTATCCAAAAGTTTCTTTCCGTTATCTGATAACACGTAACTATTGAGCTCAAATAATTCAACATCTGAAATCTTTAAGTCTCCTGTCATTTTATCTATATCGGCACTAATGTTAGCTTCCTTTAATTCGTTGCTAATTTTTTTAGAAACTTCTATTTGAATTTTTTGTTGTTGAATATCTTCTTGAGAAAAACCAGTCATAGAAAGTACAAATAAGGTAATAAAGATAATTGCTAAACCTAATAATAAGTCTGCCATTGTTACCCAAAAGATATTACCTTCTTCTTCACTATGTGCTTTTGCTCTGAATTGTATACCCATTTGAATCCTTTTTAGAATAATTCGTCTACAACGTCTGATTTTCCAGCTTTAGCTGATTCTTTTAATTGTTTATTAAGTTGATTCAAGCCAAAAATTAAATTTTCCAAATATGGAACTAAATTTGTAGCCATACTTGCGTTGAATGCTGTTTTGAATTGATCTGGCATATTGTTCATAATATTTGCAGTAGAATTATTTTGAATTTTAGTTTCTCTTAATAATTCATATAAGAATTTTTCAGATGAAATACTTGCAAATAATGAGCCCATAATTTCTTGGATTTTGCCAAGCGGGTTTCTACACATGTTGCTATATAGAATTCTTTCAATTAGCAAGAATACAAGGGATGAGCCTACTGCGATAACTGAAACTAACGCTGCAGTTTGCATATTTACCATAAATCCTGCAACAGAAGCAATTGTTTTTTCTTGGCTTGAGAAGTCGATTTTACCAAATGCAATTGCAATGTTTAAGAACGTGAATAATGGACCAAAACCGGTTAAAACAGTTGGTATTGTTTGAATCATTTTTGCGTTGAACTTTGATGTTACAAGTGTTTCTTCATTGAAAAAATATAATGGATCAACTGTTGTTTGGATATTTTGAACTGTAGATGATACATCTTGGTATTTAAAATCTTTATTACCAGATTTTAGTGCTACAGATTCTGAAAATACTAATGTATTTTTGAATTCAGCCCAAATGGTAGAAACATATGGATTAGAGTTCATCCACTCATTGATTTCTTTAAATCTGAAGTTTAAATCATTCTTTTTAAAATCAGACATAAAGGCAATTATATTTTTTAAATTTTTACCGGTACGAGCGTATTGAGTATAACAATATATTGTAGAAGATATAAATACTGTTAATACAACTAATATCGGAATATCAGTTATGATTTTTACAA
Organism: uncultured bacterium; assembly: GCA_905215335.1. Classification (GTDB taxonomy): domain Bacteria; phylum Cyanobacteriota; class Vampirovibrionia; order Gastranaerophilales; family Gastranaerophilaceae; genus Zag111. The sequence goes on from CAJMPQ010000002.1 coordinate 149,280, forward strand.
AGTTCATAATTCACCATCCTTGATGGGTATTGTAGCATATTTTATTGTTTCAGGCAAATATTATTCTAAAATAAATTTAAAAGCTGAGTGTAAATATTTGCCAATCAACATTAGGGTAAAGCTCAATATAATATCGTAGATGATTTTTATTCCGCTTTGAGAACCTATCCAGTTCCATATAAATGATGCAGATTCGTGTTTTAAAAGTGCAATAATTGTCATATAAGACATTCCTAGCAGATGGATTGTAAATGTTCCAAATAAGGCTGCTAATAATATGTTTTTAATAGAGTATTTTGAATTTAATAAATTGCCAGTTATAACTAGCGCAGGTATGTAAGCTAAAATATATCCAAAGCTAAATTCTGTAAAATATCTAATTCCACCGCCAAGTGCAAATATAGGTAGGCCTATTAAGCCTAGTATTATGTATAAAATAGTACTTGTTATTGCCATTCTTTTGCCGACAACAGAACAATTAAACATTAGTATAGGGATTTGCGGAATTATGGCAAAACTACATATAAAGTCAGCCGACGATAATAAGTCTTTAGAAAAAATTGAAGATGGGATTGTATAGTGTTTCAAATCAATGTTAATAAAAGTAGAAGCAATTATTAGTAATGTGCAAAATAACACCACAACAAAATTAAGCAAAGGAATTTTTATTTTTCTTTGCTTCTTTTCAAGTCTTTTCATTTTAGGGATTAGTACTTCTTCATTCATTGTATATTGATTTTACTTTCTAAATTTTTTACAGTCTCTTCGTACGGATTTTTGAATTCATCAAAAAATATATTTTTAGTCCACATAATTATTGCATCTTCATTGTTGTCTTGATAATAACCTTTTCTGGTTCCAAAAGATGTGAAGCCGTATTTTGAATAAAGGTTAATTGCAGGAGTGTTGCTCACTCTCACTTCTAGTGTTATATATTTTATTTTTTCTAAGTAACAATCATCTATGATTCTCTTTAGTAATGCTTCACCATATTTTTTTCTTCTATGATCTATAGATATTGCAATATTTGTAATATGTGCTTCATCTAATATATGCCAACATCCGGCATATCCAGCCAATTCACCTTTTTCGTTAAACAATGAATAGTATCTTGCTAATTCATTATTTAATTCATTCAAGAATGAAGCTTTAGACCAGTGATGCTCACCATAAGCTTTTTCTTCAATCGCAATAACGCCATCGACATCTTGCGCTTCCATTTTTTTTATAACTATGGTTTCTAAATTTGTGTGCATAATTCTATGTTATCACGATGAAATTACTCTTGCAAATTGTAAAAATTCCTAATGTATTGAAAACTGTTAATTTTATACATCTTTCTAACGAGAGAAGGCAATTTTTAGTGTGCAAAATTTTTTAATATTGTATAGGGGATAATATAAAGGGAAAATAATGTCTGTGAATGGAATTTTAAAAGTTGGTTCCACTATAGGAAATTGTGTATCAAAAACAAAACCGGCATCTATTTTAGATGATTTAGCGAAAATTGATGATGCTTTTTTGGATAGTATAATTAAAGCTCAGCAAAAGGCAAAGGTTGGTATTTATGCATCAAGACCTTGGGGAGGAACTCCAAGGGAATGGCAAGAAGCAGGTACAAAACTTGCTTATAATGATTTGAGAAAACAAAAAATTTCAAGTTTAGCTTCAAGATATTCAATGGAGCCAACAACTTTGAAAGTAAATGGATCACTTAAAGAGTTTATGGTCTTTAAAGGTTCTAAAAGTGGTTCTAATGAAGGTTATTGGGCTTTACTTAAAGGAACCGATGATTTGTATTACATAAAGTATGGTACAGAGGCTCAAATTCGTTCTGAACAATTGGCTGGTGAATTGTATGAATTAGGTGGAATTCCATCTACAAAGAAAATGTTAGTTTCATATACTATTCCGCGCAAAAATGCTTGGTCTTCGGATACTGAGCGTTTGGGTGTTGCAACTAAGTTTATGCCTATTAATGGAATGCCGGATTCTAATGATGTAAAAATTGTTAGAGAAGGTTTTGGTATGGATTGTTGGTTAGCTAATTGGGATGCTCTAAAAGATGGTAACGTTGTTATGTCTGCGGGAAATGCTGCCAGATTAGATGTTGGAGGATCTCTATGTTATCGAGCAAGGGGAGGACGTAAAGGTATTGATTTTGGGGAAAATGTAGGAGAATTAACTTCATTTTTTAATGGATATTCTCAATCTCGTCCTTATCTTGCAAATATGACTCGGGATGAACTTATACAATCTTTGGAACGTGTAGCCTCAATTCCTGATAAAAAAATAATTGACGCTGTGAATAAAGCTGCTCAGTATAAGAATGTAGCTGGAGGAATAGACCCAACTACAGGAAAATTGAGTTATTCTCTTACTCATATCGAAAATACAGGTGTTAAAAATCCTGAATATTTAAAAGAAATTTTGATAGCAAGGAAGAATTATCTTAACACTTTCAAAGAAAAATGTTTGTGGACTCCGCAAATGCCAGGTGAAACAATAGAGCAATATATCAGAAGGCTAGATTCTACTATGCCAAAAAAGACATATAAGGTGCCTTTTGAGAAGATTGAAATGTCTACAGAGATTACAGATGGTGTTAAAGGTATATCTATGGCAGAAAGGTTAACTCCATCTCAAAAGAAATTGTACGAGGAGTCATATCAAGCTTACAAGATAAGTGCTAAAAATAAAATTTTAGCAACAGCTCCTACTGGAAATATTTTGTCTGAAAACTCAATGCTTCATGCAACTAGTTATAAAAATTTGGAAGATATATTAAGTAAAGGTGTTACTACAGGAGATGCAAGAGGTTCTATAGGTACAGGAACAGGTTGTGCTACGCAGACTCCATTATGCGCAGATTTTTGGGATGTGACTGGTAATTACACTATAAAAGAATATTTTTCACGTCCGCGTTATAACCCTGGGGAAGCGAATTTCTTACCAAGACTTTCTATTGGAGGGCTATCAAGTACAAGAGATTCTGTCGTAGTTGTTGTGGATAAAAATAGGGTTGCTCCAACATTGATGAAAAATTCATTCAATGTAACTAAAGGTGAGGCTGGAAGTATTTTGTATAAAGATGGTAATATGGCAGGACATTCTAACTATATTACGCATAGAGCGGTTCCAATTGGGGTTCCTGCTAATACAATTGAAAAAATTATCATACCAACTAGGGTTTATACACAAAAAGAAATACAACAAATTAAAGATATGATTTCAGCAAGAGGTTTAAATATTAAAGTTTATGATTTGAATGGAAATTTATTGTAATTTGATTTATGAAAAATAAAACAAAATTGTGTGTATTTTTATATTGAATGATTATTTAAAAATACACACATTAGAAATTGTAATAAAAATTTACAATCATGCTAAAAGTTTTATTTTATAAGCTTTTTGGAATGTTGTGCAAATATGCAGTTGTGTGGTATTTTTAAAAAAACACTCAAGAAAATCATTGTTAAGATACCTTAAAACCCTTGTTAAAATAGCTTGCAAAGTAATATTTAACAAGTATGATTAAAATATCCGCATGTATAATGTGGAGGTTTACAAAGCCGAAAATGAGGAAAATATGGCAAAAGACGTAATAGAATTAGAAGGTACAATCATTGAATCTATGCCAAATGCTATGTTCAAAGTTAAGTTAGAAAATGATCATGAAATTTTGGCACATATATCTGGTAAAATCAGAAAAAACTTTATCAGAATTTTACCTGGAGACAGAGTAAAGGTTGAAATGACACCTTACGATTTATCAAAAGGTCGTATTACATTTAGACTAAAGTAAGTTAGTCATAACAAAGAATCTCACGTACAATACAAATAAAAAGGAAAAGAAAATGAAAGTTAGATCATCAGTAAAGAAAATTTGTGAAAAATGCAAATGTATTAAAAGAAAAGGCAGAATTGCCGTAATTTGTGAAAATCCAAAACATAAACAAAGACAAGGATAATCACTAAGAACAACAACAGGCTCGGAGTTGGAGCCAACAATCAAACCAAAAATAATAAAGGAGAAAAATAAATGGCAAGATTAGTAGGGGTAGACTTACCTCGTAACAAAAGAATGGAAGTAGCTCTAACTTACATCTACGGTATCGGACCAGCTAGATGTAAAAAAATTCTTGAAGCTACTGGTATTTCACCAGACTTAAGAACAGACGATTTGACAGATGAAGATATTAAATTATTACGTAATGAACTATCTAACTACCACATCGAAGGTGACTTGAGACGTGAAATTACAATGAATATTAAACGTTTACAAGAAATTGGCTCATTCAGAGGAATGCGTCATAAACGTAAATTACCATGCCGCGGTCAAAGAACAAAAACAAACGCAAGAACTCAACGCGGTAAGAAAACTGGCCCAGTTTCTAAAAAGAAATAGTTGACCGGTAAGTTATGTGACCGCTGAATAGGGCGGGTTATATATTAGAAAAGTAATTAAAGATAAAGGATAAAGAAATGGCAAGACCACAAAAAACTAAGAAAAAAGAAAAGAAAAATGTATTGCAAGGGGTTGTACATATTCAATCAACTTTCAACAATACAATTGTAACTTCAACAGATACTCAAGGTAATGCTATTGCTTGGGCAACAGCTGGAGCTTCTGGTTTCAAGGGTGCTAGAAAAGGTACTCCGTTCGCAGCTCAATCTGCTGCTGAAATGGTAGCTAAAAAATCTATCGATCAAGGTATGAAAAAAGTTGAAGTTTATATTAAAGGACCTGGTTCAGGTAGAGAAACTGCAATCAGAGCAATCCAAGCTGCAGGTTTGGAAATTACATTAATTAAAGATGTAACTCCAATCCCTCACAATGGATGTCGTCCTCCTAAAAAACGTAGAGTATAATCTCGAGTTTTAGGGTTTGAATTTCGGATTGATATATTAATTAATATAATCAATTCATTATTAAGTAGAACTGCGGGGGCTTGCGTAAATAGTCCATACGTAAACCATAGATGCCCCGCAAAAAGAAAAGGAGAAAATAAAAAAATGGCTAGATATACAGGACCAACTAATAAATTATTTAGAAATAAAAAAGTTAAAGATTTGTCAAATAGAAAATTAACTTCATCTATGAGACAAACTGCTTCAGGTCAACATGGTGCAGTAAGAAAAAAACTTTCTGAATACGCAATTCATTTGGCTGAAAAACAAAAAATTAGATTTACTTACTTAGTAAGTGAAAAACAATTTGTAAGATACTATAACGAAGCTGCAAGAAGAAAAGGTGTTACAGGTACTATCTTACTTCAATTATTAGAATCAAGATTAGACAACATCTTATTCAGAGCTGGTTTTGGTATTACTCGTAAACAAACAAGACAAATTGTTAACCATGGTCATGTTCTTGTAAATGATAAAAAAGTTGATATTCCATCATACTTGGTAAAACCAGGTGATGTTATCACAGTTAAATCAAAAAGTGCAAAATATGTACAAGATGTAATGAATATGATCGATATGGCTTGTGCTCCAGCTTGGATGACAATCGATAAAGATGCTCTAAAAATTACATTTGATAGAATTCCTGAAAGAGAAGAATTAGATCCGGAAATCAAGGAACAACTTGTAATCGAATATTATTCTAAGTAGGAATTGTAAGTGGATAAGCATTAGCTTAAATAACTAGCAATTGAGTAGATTTTAACTAGGAGATTAAAATAATGGAATTAAAAATTAAATGTGTTAATACAGCAACAAGTTCTGACGGTTCACAATATGGTAAATTCGTAATTGAACCATTAGAAAGAGGATTCGGTACTACTATCGGTAACTCTTTAAGACGTGTATTATTATCAAGTCTTGAAGGTACTGCAGTTACAAGTGCAAGAATCGAAGGTATTACTCACGAATATACAGCAATTCCTGGTGTTTTAGAAGACGTAATTGATGTTATGTTAAATCTTAAAGGATTAGTTGTAAAAACTGATTCTAAAGAATCTCAACACTTAAGAATTGACGTGGATAAACCTGGTCCTGTATTAGCAAGTGATATTCAATTACCTGCTGGTGTAAAAGTTGTTAACCCTGATTGGTTAATTTGTACAGTAGCTGATGGTGGTTCATTCCACGCTGATGTTATTGTAGACACTGGCAAAGGATATGTTCCACATGATGTTCCAAGAGATGCAAAAGATGCTTCAATTGATGTATTACCAATCGATGCAACATTTATGCCAATCAAAAGAGTTAGCTACAATGTAGAAAGCGCTCGTGTTGGTGATGCTTTAGACTTTGACAAATTAACTTTAGAAATTTGGTCAAATGGTTCAATTGATGTTCAAAATGCATTAAGCCAAGCTTCAAATCTTCTAATTGAACACTTTATGCAAATCGCATCAATTACAGGTCAACCTGCAATTGCTCCACTTCCACAAGTAGAAGAAAAAGAAAGTGTTGAAGAAGAAGCTCCTACAATGACAATTGAAGAATTAGAATTATCAGTAAGAGCATACAATTGCTTAAAAAGAGCAAGTATCAATTCAATGGCTGAATTGTTGAAAAAATCAGAACATGATTTATTAAATATTAAAAACTTCGGTAAGAAATCTTCAGACGAAGTTATTGAAAGACTTCATCACTTCGGTTTAGACTTAGCTCCAAGCCCAGTTGAAGAAGAAGATTTAATTGGTTAATCCAATTATTATAAATAGATAATACAAATTAATTAAGTAAAGGATACAAAACAATGAGACATATGTGTAAAAAACATACGCTAGGAAAAGCACAAGACCAAAGAAAGGCTTTGTTGCGTTCTTTAGCTACTGAACTTTTTGTACATGGTGAAATAACAACTACTATGGCTCGTGCTAAAGCATTAAAACCATACGCAGAAAAAGTTATTTCTCTTGCAAAAAAAGGCGATTTGAACTCAATTCGTCAAGCAGCTAAATATATTTACAATAAAGAAACTGGTAAATATATGGATTTAGCATCAGGTGAAGTATTTGAAGCTCCACAAGCTGACAAAAAGTTAGCAGCTCAAACAGTTTTAAGAAAATTGTTTGTAGTTATTGGAAAACAATACTCAGATAGAAAAGGTGGATATACAAGAATCTACCACTTACCACCAAGACGTGGTGACGCTTCTGAAATGGCACTTATTCAATTGGTGTAGTTTAGATGCGATATGCAATTTCAGTTCAGTATATCGGTAAGAACTATGCAGGAAGTCAAATTCAATTTGAAAATGGTGAACAGATAGAAGCTCCGACTATACAGGGTGAACTTGAAAAAGCTCTTTGTACATTGATAGGCGGGAAATCCGCAAAAAATAATAAACGGCCGATTAAAGCAATTTTTTCCGGTAGGACAGACAAGGGTGTAAATTCTCTTGGTCAGGTAGTTCATTTTGATACAGATGAAATGATTGTTGCTTCAAAGTTTCTCTACTCAATAAATGAAATTCTACCTGACGATATATCTGTCTCTGACTTGCGAGAAGTTGATCAATCATTTCACGCTCAGAAATCAGCTAAGAAAAGATATTACAGGTTTGAATTTGTGAACAGACGTTGTAAAAATGCTTTTGATGGTGATTTGTTGAGAGTAAAGTTCAAAACAGATTTAGAAAGAATGCAAAAATCTTTAGATTATCTGTTAGGGGAACATGATTTTTCAAGTTTCAAAAGTTCCGGAACGCTAAACCCAAGCAAAATTTGCATTATATATGAGGCAAAAGTCTCAAAGGTCGGCGACAAAGTTATTATTGATATTGTAGGAAATAGATTTTTATACAATATGGTAAGAACAATTGTCGGAACTCTTCTAGAAATAGAAGGACATAATTTAGCTCCTGAGCATATGAAAGATGTTTTAGAAGCTAAAGACCGTCGTAAGGCGGGAATGACCGTTAGTCCATATGGATTAACTTTAATGAAAGTAATGTATTAAAATAATAAACGGAGAAATGCAATGAAAACATATTCAGCAAAACCTCTAGAAGTTGAAAGAAAATGGTATGTAATCGATGCAGAAGGCGAAACTTTAGGTCGCTTAGCTGTTAGAGTTGCAAACATTTTAAGAGGTAAAAACAAACCTGAATACACTCCAAACGTTGATACTGGTGATTTCGTTATCGTTATCAATGCTGAAAAAGTGAAAGTTACAGGTAAAAAAGAAACTGACAAAATTTATTTACATCACACAGGATATCCAGGTGGTTTAAAATCAGCTAGCTTCAAAGAGTTGATGGAAAAAGATCCTAGAATTGTTATTGAACATGCTGTTAGAGGTATGTTACAACACAATACTTTAGGTGCTCAACAATTCAACAAATTGAAAGTTTATGTTGGTCCTGAACATCCACATGCAGCTCAAAAACCAGTTGTACTTGAAAAGGAGGCTAAATAATGGCAGATAAAGAAATTATGGCTACTGGCCGCAGAAAAACCTCTATAGCAGTTGTAAAATTGGTTAAAGGTAGCGGTAGAATTTTCGTTAATGGTAAAAAATTAACTGATTATATTGGTAACAGACCAGCTATTGAAATGTTAGTTTACAGACCACTTGTTTTAACTGAAACTCAAGATAGATTTGATGTTAGAGTTAAAGCTGTTGGTGGTGGTGTAGTATCTCAATGTGGTGCTATCAGACACGGTATTTCAAGAGCTTTAGTTAAATCTAATGAAGAATTCAAAAACGTTCTAAAATTAGAAGGTTTATTAACAAGAGACCCTCGTGTTAAAGAACGTAAAAAATATGGTAGAAAAAGAGCTCGTAAGAGATTCCAATTCTCAAAACGTTAATCTTTATACCTTATGGAATTACAAAAAGACCGGCATCGCCGGTCTTTTTATTTGTTATTATTTAAACATTTTATGAAATTACTTAGACAAGGAATTGTAAGTTTATAATATACGTTTAACCCATCTTTTCTATCTGTGATAAGTCCTGCAGCTTTAAGTTTTGCTAAACTTTTTGAAATATGTGGTTGCTCGCATTTCATTATTTGAGTAATTTCGCAAACACATTTTTCACCTTCAGATAGAATATCAATAATTTGCAACCTTACAGGATTTGATAATGCTTTAAAAATTTCAGATTTTTCTTCATAATAGCTTTTATTCAATTTTCCTCCTCTTGACAATATGCCAATTATGGAATATAGTTTATTTATAATATATTCCAATTGTGGCATATAATTTTATTTGAGTCAATAGGAGGTATTTATGAAATTTGAAGTTAAAAGAGAAGTAAAAGATTTCTATGGCAATATTGCTAAAAATAAAACAAAATGTTGTAAGTGCAAGGAAATAAGTAGAGCAGAGAGAAATTATGATGGTAAATATTTAGCTGATATTCCGGAGGATGCAGTAAGGGTATCTTTAGGATGTGCTAATCCGTTGGTGTTTGCTGAATTAAAAGAAGGTGAAACAGTTTTAGATTTAGGTTCTGGTGGTGGAATTGATGTTTTAATGTCTTCAAAATTTATAGGAGAAAACGGTAAAATCTATGGATTAGATATGACTGATGAAATGCTAGAATTAGCAAATAAAAATAAAGAAAAAATGGGAGTAAAAAATGTTGAATTTATCAAAGGTTATATTGAAGATATTCCATTAGATGATGAGAGTGTTGATGTTATTATTTCGAATTGTGTAATAAATTTATCAGAAGATAAGTACAAAGCTTTATCTGAGGCATATAGGGTTTTAAGAGATGGGGGACGTATAGCTGTCGCAGATGTTGTATCGTTAAAAGATGTTTCTCCATCAATAAAAGAAGAAGCTCAACTTTGGGCTGGTTGTATATCTGGTGCTATAAAAATTGAAGAATATAAAAAAATTCTTGAAGATGTTGGGTTTAAAAATGTTTCTATAGAACCTGCTTATATTTATACAAAAGATATAATTAATGGCTTAGAATTTGATAAAAGTCTTTTATCAGAAGAAAGTTTAAATCAGATGGATGGAGCTTTTGCGGGGGCACATATAAAAGCTTATAAATAAATTGGTAAATTAAAAAGGACAAGTGATATTACTTGTCCTTTTTAATAATTATTGAACTCTAGGTTTATTAAACTTTTGATTTATGGATAAGTTTTAGTAAACCTCTTTCGTTAAGAGCATCAAGAATTCTAAAGTTTAGAAGGTTTCTGAAGTCATACATTGCAGGGGTGAATGAAGACATACTTTTGTTATCACCTTTTAATGTTTTAACCATTTCTTTAACTTTTTTCATATCATGAATTAAACCAGTTTTAAATCTATCAGGTTTGTAAACTGTCCAAGTTTCATGAGGGTAGTATGTAGATCTGCACTCATTTGTGTTTTGGTTTATTAGCATTTCTTTGAACATTTGATAGTCCATGTTATAAAATTCTTGTTTTATTTCTTTATCATAAGGTCTTAATTTTTCTGGCATTGGCACTTTTGGAGTAGAAATATACTCAGCATATGGATCTAGGTCTTCCATGTAATCAAGTGAACCTATACCTACAATTTGAATTGATTTCGCAAATTTATCTAGAATTCCTAAATCATCTGCGTATCTAGACATCATATCCAAGAAAGAGCAAGCGCCTTTTCCAGAACAAATGTAATCTGTAATTACAGTCTTTTTACCTGTTTTTTCCATATTATCAACGATTGATTGTGGATCAGCTTTAATACGTTTTAAATATTTTCTGTAAGCAGCTTCTTCTTTTTCTGTAGGAGCAACTGATTCCATTCTTATCATACCTTCGATAGGATCAGGTCTGTGCCAGAATTTAGAAAATGCTACGAATTTGTAGTCTTCAATACCATCTTTCATCCAAAGTGCGGCATTTAGGAACCATTTTGGACTTCTTCCAAGACAAATGATTGGTTGATCTTTGTATTTATTATAGATTTGAGAAGTTTTGATAAATTCATCCATAGAATGTTCACTTTTTAGTGGTAAATATGGCATTTTTAAATCAACAAGTTCACTCTTATTAACTTGTTTATCAAAAGTCATATAACGTTTTCTAAAACGAGTTTTTGTGGCAGGTTTCATTGCCATATATTCTTCATAGTCAATGTGTGGAACAGTTCTATTAGGGTCGAAAAATTCACCAAAGTGAATATTTGCATTGTATTTAAAATTAGATGGAATTTGACTATTAGTATTAGTTATAGTTTGAGATGTGTAATTCTGTCTATTTGGGGTTTTTGGTAAGTTAGCTTGTGGATTAGTAAAATAGTTAGCTTGAATTCTTGATATTTGCATAATATCTCCTATTTATTGTACTCTTTTGATTGCATGAAAACTTGTAAATAAAAATTTTGCCACTTTAGTAGTAAAAAATACTTAAAAAGTGGCAAAATATTAAGATTTTTGAAGTGAAAATGTTTCTATATAATCATTTTTCCATTTTCGTATATAAGCTTGTCATCAGCATATATTTTTCCGCCGTTTTTCATGTTTTTGATTAAGTCCCAGTGAAGACCTGAAACATTTTTTCCGCCGGTTTCAGGATATGAAGCACCAACTGCCATGTGTATAGCTCCACCGATTTTTTCATCAAATAGGATATTACCTGTAATTTCTTGGATTTCGTCATTTGTTCCAATTGCAATTTCACCTATTCCATGAGAACCTTCATCCATATTTAGCATAGCATTTAAGAATTCTTCGCCTTGTTCAGCTTCAGCTTTTACAACTAAGCCATTTTCTATCCATAAGTGAACTCCTTTTGCAGAATTTCCTCTATAGTTTTGTGGATAATCAAAATAAATTTCACCATTTATACCATCTTCAACAGGTGATGTGAAAACTTCTCCATCCGGATAGTTATTAAGACCTGAGCAGCTAATCCATTTTCTACCTTCTACATTGAATGTAATATCTGTTCTATCACCTACTATGCGAAGTTTTTTTACTCCATTCAGGTAATTAGCCCAACGAGTTTGTTTTTCGTCAAGTTCTTTCAATTTGGCAACTGGATCGTCTAAATCTAAATAACAAGATTTGAATAAAAATTCTGAATATTCATCTAAAGACATTTGAGCTTCTTGAGCTAAAGCATTAGTTGGAACATCTGCGATAACCCATTTGGCAGTACCTTCAGCAGAACGTTTCATTAGAATTTCTGATAATTGTTTTGTTGCTTTTCCTCTTCTGGCAACTTTTGCTAAATCTGCTCTTGCCATATTTTTAGTATTGAGTGGAGCTCCAATAGAAATATATTTATCAGCTTTTTCATATTCTAATTTTGTCATTGGATCAATGTAATCTAATTGTTCATCGGATGCATTTTTTAAAAATACTTCACCTAAATTTCCAACACCTGTTCTTACAACCGGATGTCCGCCTCTTTCTAATACTCTTTTATATAAAGCTTTAACAAGATCTTTTGCTTCTTGAGATTCAGCTCTTATAATAACTAAATCACCTTTTTGAACATCTGTTGAATAGTCCACAAGTACTTGAGCGTACTTGTCCCAAATAGTTTTTTGCATAAATGATACCTCTTTTCTTATTTGAGATAATTTTATAATATTTTAAAACCCTTGTAAATCCCTAGATAGAAGTATTCTTAGTATTCTTTTGTTGCCATAATTAATTTGTAATAGAGTTCTAGTTCTTTTCTATTTGCATCTTTGATTATTTGGATTAATTCTTCTTGAAGAAAAGATTTAGAACGCATATGTCCAAAATCAAAAAGATCTTTAATGTTAACTTTAAGTGCTTTGGCAATTTTTTCAATATTTTCTTCTTTTGGTATTTGTCCACCATTTTCTAATTTGCAGAGGTTAGTTGTTTCCATTCCAATAAGTTCAGCAAGTGTAGCTTGAGTTAATCCATTTCGTTTTCTGAGTTCTTTTATTCTTTGTCCAAGAAATTTACTTAAAATTGCCATATAATACTCCTCTTTTTATAGAATAACCTCAATTATTTGAATTAAATATATCCTTTTGTAATAATTACACTTGACAAAATTGGCATGATATGACAACATGTACATAGGAAGTTGTTATTAATCCACAAGTATTATTATTAAAGTTGGGTTAATACGATAATGTTGTAAAAAGAAAGGTGAAAAGATTATGACAAAAAGATTTGGCTTTACTTTAGCAGAGGTTTTAATTACCTTGGGGATTATTGGTGTTGTTGCAGCAATGACTATTCCTACATTGATTGCAAATACAAATGGGGCAAAGTTCCGTTCTCAATTTAAGAAGACATTATCTACATTAAATCAAGCTGGTTTAATGGCTCAAGCTCAATATGATTTTGATTATGCAGGAACTGCTCAAGTTTGTAATACTAATATGGATACTGCAGCAAGAGAAAATCCTGATTCAATAATGTCCTTCTGTGCAATTTTAAATGGTACATTAACTGGGCAAACTTATAATGGACCTGTTTCTAACTTGAGGAGAAATACTACGGATACTTCAGGGAAAGCTTCAGCCGCATCTTATTCAATTGTGAATTTAGGAGAAGGGGTGATTAACAAAGCTCCTTTTGAAAATTATACACAGTTTTTAGCTTATACATTGGCAGATGGCTCTATTATTGCATTTAAAGCAACTGCTAAAGGATGTGAATTACCTATTGGTAGAAGAATGGATTCAGATGCTTTAACAAATCAGCTTCCGGAATGTGTAGGTTTTATCGATGTTAATGGTACAACATTACCAAATAAAGAAGTAACTTGTTCCGCTCGTAATGGTGGTGGAACAGCCGATAATGCAACTATAAATGTTCAAACTCCTTGTACAGTAAAAAATGATGCTAAGCATATGACTGATGTATTTCCAATTGTGTTCCATGATGCAACAGTTGAACCAGCATCTGACGCTGCTAAATATATTTTAACATCTTCTAAGTAGTTAAATAGTTAGGAGTTAGTTCTAAAATGTAGACTTTCTTTTAAAAGTCAAAGTGAACCGAATCACTTTGATACGCTTTACATCAATAGGCTCTGAATCACCGTTCAGAGCCTTGTCCTTTATATAATAATAAAAACGGAACAATATACTATTGTTCCGTTTTGAGTTTGTTATTTTTTATCTTGAATATTAATCTTCTAAACTTTCGTGTCCAGATTTGTGTGATTTTAGTAATACACCACGTTTTGATGTATGAATAAATTCAATCATTTTTTCAATATATTCATTCATTGGAATTTCAGCTTTGATTTTTTCGATAGCTTGTGAAGTATTATAATCTTCTGAAATTAGAAGTTTAAATGCTTCATTAGTAGCTGTTCTAACTTCTAGAGGTACTCCTCTACGTTTCATAGCTACAATATTTAATCCGCGTGGAACCGGAGGTCTGCCTTCACCTTTAGAATATGGTAGAATATCTTGACGAGAAGCTGAGAAACCACTGATGATTGCCATATCACCAATTCTGATGTTTTGGTGGAATACGCTCATTCCGCCAACAAATGCACCAAATCCAACGTGTACGTGACCACCTAGAGTTACTAAGTTTGCTAGAATAACTTGGTCTGCTAAAACGCAGTTGTGAGCAACGTGAGAACCAACCATAAGTAAGCACTTGTTACCAATTCTTGTAGTAAAATCACCACAAGCTGCACCTCTATGGATTGTTACGTTTTCTTTGATGATTGTTTCATCGCCGATTACAACTTTTGTAGGTTCGCCTTTGTAACCTAAATCTTGAGGTTCAGAACCAATTGTTGCAAATGGTGAAATTGTACAATTTTTACCAATTTCTGCAAATTCAATGTGTGCGTTAGAAATTACTCTTGTTCCACTTCCAATTTTAACACCTTCACCAATTACGACGTATGGTCCGATAATTGCGTCTTCTGCAATTTCTGCTGAAGGATGGATTATTGCTGTTTTATCAATCATTATGTACCCTCTTTCTTAACTATCCAATATATCAATTATAGTACAAATGAAAAGCATATTAAAATCCTTTATATTATTTTAATATGCTTGTATCATTTTATTTTTCTTTTATGCAAATTTTAAAAATTACTAGCATCATTTGGCAACATTAATGATTGGCCGTATTTCCAATTTTTATCAAGATAATTGAACGATTCGTTTAATAATTGATTAAGCTTTTTAATTAGTTTGTTTTCGTGTTTGTCCATTAATTCAGTTAGGGTAATAACATAAATCCTTTGGATTTCTTGTGCATCAAAGCTGCGAATTGTTGGAACTCCATTTGTTAAATTTTTACTATCGAATAGTAAATCTTTAATAAATGCTCTAAGATATAATGCTAAATCTTTTGTGTCTTTAGAAGCATTGGATTTTTCTATTGCTTTTAATTCTTTTCCGAATTTAAGTAAACTTAATTGGTATGTATTAGCCATTTTTTGACTTTCATCTCCTTCGCAAGAATCTACATACATTCTTGTATATGGACTTACAGAAGATGCTTTGTTTGTATTTAGTTCAGGTTTATGAGGATAATATGTTAGATCGTCAAAAGTTAGGTCTGTTGTGTCTATACCGTGTTTTTCAGCCCAAGCAAAGAATCTTTGTTTGAATAGGTTTGGAGTTAAGTCAACAACATAGAACATTTCTTGTTCTTCTTTTACTTTTTTCCAAGCAAATTCCATATTTTTAGATAGACTTTTTTTAGCCCATTCATTGTTTGCCCAGAATTGTTTCATTGTTTTTGAATGTTCTTTAGATATGTTGTATGGAGTTTCTAATATAGATGCATCGAAGTCTTTAAAACCTTTGCCTTGCATAAATTTAGAAAGTGCTTGTTTTATTCTGTCTGCTCCAAATATATTCCACGCTTTTGTCATTACGCGATGGAAAAGTTTTGCTTCTTCCTGATTGTCTTTAAAATATTGTTTTTGACGTTCAGACATAGCGAAAGCTCTTTCAGGGTGTTCTTGATAGGATCTTATCAAACCTTCTGAAATATGTTTTCTATGTTCTGCAGAAAGCGGCCCTCTTTTGATGTAAACAGGTTCATTGTCAGCTTTTTGAGCTTTTATATCAAGAGTTTCCATTCGTTTTTGAACCATTTGTTTTGTTAGTCTTTCATTGTATTCAGGATCTGAAAATTTTAGAATATGACCATAATGACGATTAACTTTTGGAATATTTAATCTTTCCATTAAGTTGTTCATGTCTTTACCGTTTGTGTAAGCTTTCAAATCATTTAATGAAAAACCTTCTCCCCAGTACAATTTTATGATTTGTAGAGATAAGTCTTCTTCATTATTAAAATATTCAAGTTTTCCTTTTCTTAAATCATCTAATAATGAACCATCTCTTGCATCAAGTTCAGATGCCGATTTAACATCTTTAAATTCTGGGAAACGTTCTTTTAATTCTTTTAAGTTAAAACAATCTTTTATATTTTCGTATAGTTTTTTATGAATTGAGATGAGGGTATCTTTTTGTTTGTTACCTTCTTCTAAAATCATGCTAGCCCATTCGCGTACATTTTTAGGGTATATATTAGGATATTTTTGGGCTAATTTATCTAAATTTGTAATAGTATCTGCTAAGTTCAGGCTATATCCTCCAGTGAATGCAAGATATTGCTTTGTATTTGGCATTGGTAATTTTTGAGTTTGTTCTGGTTGTTCAATTTGCGAATTTTTATTTGTTTTTTGTTGGTAATTATAATTGAGTTGAGTTGTTTTAGGGTAAATTTTTGAAATTTGCATAAGTATTCCTTTTGTCATTGTTATTTATATAGTTTAATATTCCTAAATATAAAATTTTGCATAAATAGTAATGTATTTTACGATATGTTTACAAAAATATACCCTAAACTTTTTAGAGCTTAGGGTATATTTTATTACTTAAGTTTTTATTTTCAAAAATTTAAGCCTTTAAAGAATCTTCGTAAATTTTACGAACAGTTTCTCTAGCGTTGCCACTTGGTCCAATGTTGATTAAACCATCAAGAGATGGAGTTGTGAATGCTAAATCTGTTAATCTTTCAACATCTTCAGCTTTGAAGCCCATATCTTCTAATTTTTCAGGAACATCAACTGATTTTAACCAAGCATAAACTCCATCAGCAGCTTTTTGAGCTTCTGAAGGATCGCCAGTTAAACCTGGAACGATTGGAGCTAAGATATCAGCTAATGTTGCAGCTCTATCTTTGTAGATAGTTTTTACAACTGCTGGTAATAAGATAGCTAAACCTAAACCGTGAGATAAATCAGGTTTTACAGCACTAAGAGGGTGTTCTAAAGCGTGAGTATAGTGTAGCAATCCATTATCGAATCCTACACCACCCATCATAGCTGCATAAGCTAAGAAATATCTAGCTTCTAAATCTTCTGGGTTAGCAAGAGCTTTTGGTAAATATTTAGCAACTAATTCAATAACTTGTTTTGCAAGAGTAATTGAATATGGAGAAGCTACAAGAGATGTAGCTGCTTCAACTACGTGGTTAACTGCGTCAATTGATACATATCTGGTTTGTTTTGGTGATAATTTAGTCATCAATTGAGGATCGTCAATTGCGTAGGTTGGATAAATACAATCATAAGCGATTGCAGGTTTGAAATCTTTTTCTAAGTTTGTAACTACAGCAAATCTGTTTGTTTCAGTTCCTGTACCGTGAGTTAGGTTAATTGAAATAATAGGTGCTGCTTTTTCTGGAGCGAATGTGAAGTCATAAATATCTTCTGCAGTTTTGTCTGGGTATTCAAGAAGAATAGCAACAGATTTACCAGCATCAGTTGGTGAACCTCCACCAATTGCGATAACTGCTTTTGCGCCAAAATCTTTTGCCATTTTGAAAGCATCATTAACGTGATGAGTAGTTGGGTTTGGTGTAACTTGATCAAAGTTTACGTAACCAATGCCGTTATCTTTTAATGCTTTTTCTACTACATCCCAAGCACCTGTTGCTTTATATGCATTTCTACCTGACATTACGATAACTTTATCTATACCTTTAGATTTTATATCTTTTGCAATATCGTTGATTTTTTGAATTGCACCAACTCCAAAATATACAGTAGTTCTTGTGCGAATTTCTTTTACTTCGTGGATATTAATGTCTTTTTCCCACATAATAAACTCTCCTTTCTTTTACCATTCAGATTTTACACGTTGATTATAGTTTATAATTTTTCATTTTTCAAGCTGGCAAAATTATTTTTTTTGTGTTTTGTACTAAATATGAAAGTTACATTTTTACCTTATAAAACATATTCAAATAATGTTAATTTTAGAGGTTCAGCTTCAATAACACCCCCTCGTAATGATAATAATAAAGAAAACGAGAATAAGCCTTTACCGGAGTGGGCGAGAAAAACTATGCTTGCCACAGTGGTATTGATGACATTGAAGAATGAACCGGTAGTTCAAAATCTTTTTAGGTCAAATGAATTGTCAAAAGAAGAATTGGATAGAACGGAATTTGTTCACTCTTTTCAGAATGTTCGAAAAGATAAAGGAGTAAGTTCTGCGTTTTATCAATTGAATAAGTTATATGATATTGATAGACCTAAGGTTACAAAGTTAGGTAAAGATTTATATTCTCTTGATATCAAATTTGATAAACAAGATATCAAGCTTGAAATGAAATTGGATAGTGCAAATAAAGATACTATTCAAGGTAGGGTTAGGTTTGGAAACAATTCAAAACCTGTAATGTATAAAGCTATATTCCCATCAGATAAAAAAGATGAATTTAAAGTTCTATTGAAAGATGGAGAAAAGAAATATATTTTTGGTAGAGATTTTGATGGCGAATTATATATGGTTCAGGGCAAGAAAAAAGTTCCTGTAAATAGTAAAAATGTTGAAAGATATCAAGATTATTTGGATACAATGGAATGGCTTGATGATATGTCTTTCTTTACTACTAAAAATCCATTGTGGCGAAATTTAAATTATTTATTGCTAATTTTATTGTTATTTGCGGAAATGAAACACGATAAAAATAGAAGAAATCAGTCAAATAAAGAACAATAAATTTTAAAAAATTTTACAAAATAATTAGTATCAGTATTAAGCTGAGCATGTTTGTTTTATAATCAAAGCCAAGAGGTTAAATTTTGAAACACTCAAGACTTACAGCACTGATATTTATAGCCTTAATTTTAGGTGTTATATTTGGTCATTTTTGCCCCCACATTGCGGTTAAAATGCGTACTTTTGCAGTTATCTTTTTACGTATGGTGAAAATGATTATCGCACCTTTGTTGTTTGCAACATTAGTTACCGGTATTGCTGGACATGGTGATGTAAAACAACTTGGGAAAATTGGTGTTAAAACAATTGTTTACTTTGAAATCGTTACAACATTAGCTCTGATTATAGGGCTTACTATGGGAAATATTTTCAACCCTGGTAGAGGTTTTGTTACTGGAACGGTTGCCAACCCTGAATTGTTAAAAGAAGCAGGTTTGATGGCTGTTACTACCCCTCATACTTCTATTTCCGAAATGGTTATGAATATCTTCCCAACAAGTATTGTTCAGTCTATGGCTGAAGGTAATTTGTTGCAGATTGTTGTATTTTCAATATTTATGGCTATTGCAATTTGTGCAGTTGGGAAAAAAGCAAAACCTGTTATGGATTTGTTAAATTCAGTTGCACAAATTATGTTTAAGTTTACCGAATATGTTATGTATTTTGCACCTTTAGGTATTTTTGGTGCGATTGCTTCAACTGTTGGTATGAATGGTTTATCTATTCTAAAAAATTATGCAAAAATAATTTTCTCATTATATACAGCTCTTGCAGTTTTTGTAATCGTTGTTTTGTTTATTGCTTGTAAATATGCAAGAATTTCACTTAGAAACTTGCTAAAAGCAATTCAAGAACCTGCGATTTTAGCTTTTTCTACTGCAAGTTCTGAAGCTGCATTCCCGAAAGCTATTGAAATTATGGAAAGATTTGGCGTTCCTCAAAATATCGTAAGTTTTGTAATGCCTACAGGTTATACTTTCAACTTAGATGGAAGTACATTATATTTGGCAATGGCTGTAATCTTTTCATCTCAAATTTGTGGAATAAATTTAGATTTAAATCAACAAATTTTGATGATGTTAGCATTAATGTTAACAAGTAAAGGTATTGCAGGTGTTCCTAGAGTATCATTGGTCGTACTGGCTGGTACCTTAGCAAGTTTTAATATTCCATTGATTGGGGTTGCTATTTTGCTAGGTATAGATCAAATTTTGGATATGGGTAGAACAACTGTAAACTTAGTTGGTAACTGTGTTGCTACTGTTGTTATTGCTCGTTGGGAAAATGCATTTGATTATGATAAAATGAAATTGTTTGTTAAACAGTGTGATGCTGAAAAAGAAGATTGGAAGCTTCCTGTTAACAAAGTTAAAAAGATTAATGAAAAAGTAAATAACAAAATAGAGGGAAAATAATATGGCAGAAAGTACTAAAACTGAGTATAAAAATACGTTGAATTTACCTCAAACAACTTTAGCAATGAGAGCAAATGCTACAGTTAGAGAATTAGAAATTCAAAAATTTTGGGAAGAAAATAAAATTTATGAAAAAATGGTAGAACAACGTGATAAGGTTAATTCTTTTATTCTTCACGATGGTCCTCCATACTTAAGTTCTGAAAAAATTCACGTGGGTACTGCCTTAAATAAAATTCTAAAAGATATTCTAATCAAATATAAATCTCAAAGAGGTTTTTATGCACCTTATGTTCCGGGTTATGATGGTCACGGTTTACCAATTGAAAATGCAGTTGTAAAAAATATTAAAGGTGGTCGTCATGCAATTTCTGAAACTGAATTAAGAGCTAAATGCAGAGAATTTGCTCATAAAAATTTAAAAGGTCAGGAAAGTGAATTTAGACGTCTTGGCGTTTTAGGAAATTGGGAACATCCATATTTAACTATTGATCCTGATTTTGAAGCTGAACAAGTTAGAGTGTTTGGCGAAATGTATAAAAAAGGTTATATTGAAAAAGGTTTAAAACCAGTTTATTGGTGTGCATCTTGTGAAACAGCTTTAGCTGAAGCTGAAGTTGAATATGCAGATCATACATCAACTTCTATATATGTAAGATTTAAATTTGATGATGAAAGTACAAAGAAAATTCAAAATATTGTAGATTTAAATGGTAAAGATGTATATGCAATAATTTGGACAACAACTCCTTGGACAATTCCATCAAATATGGCAATTTCTATGCACCCAAGATTTGAATATACATTCTTTGAATACAAAGGTGATGTTTATGTTGCTGCTCAAGAATTATTAGCATCTTTCTTAAAAGATGTTGAATGGGAAGAAGCTGATATTAAAGTTCTAGGTACTTGTGTTGGTCAAGATTTAGAATTGTTAAATACAAAACATCCATTATTAGATAGAAAATCTCCAATAATTTTGGGCGAACACGTAACTCTAGATGCAGGTACAGGTTCAGTTCACACAGCTCCTGGTCATGGTTTAGAAGACTATGAAGTTGGTTGTAGATATGGTATTGAAGTATTTTCACCATTAGACAGCAGAGGGGTTTGGACTGATGTTGTTAATATTCCTGAATTAGTTGGAGTTCCATATTATAAAGGCAATTCTATGGTTATCGAAATGTTGCAAAAATGTGGAGCATTATTGCAACAACAAGATATCCAACATAGTTATCCTCATTGTTGGAGATGTAAAAATCCTGTAATTTACAGAGCAACTCCACAATGGTTTGTTAAAGTTGATAAATTTAGAGATACAGCATTAGATGCTATTCATAATGTAAAATGGATTCCTGCAAGTGGTGAAAACCGTATTGGAAATATGGTGGAAAGCCGTACTGATTGGTGTATTTCAAGACAAAGAGCTTGGGGGGTTCCAATTCCTATATTCTATTGTGAAGACTGTGGCGAAGTTATTTGCTCAGATCAAACAATTGAAAATGTTGCAAAAATCTTTGAAAAAGAAAGCTCTGATGCTTGGGTAAAATACTCAGCTGAAGAATTATTACCTGAAGGCTTTGTTTGTCCTAAATGTGGTAAGAAACATTTCAGAAAAGAAAAAGACATTATGGATGTTTGGTTTGATTCTGGTGTTTCTTGGAGAGCCGTTGTAGAAAAAAGAGCTGAAGAATTAGGTCATACTCCTGTTGATATGTATTTAGAAGGTTCAGATCAACATAGAGGATGGTTCCAATCTTCATTATTAACTTCTATAGCAACTCAAGGTAAGGCTCCATACAAAGAGGTTTTAACTCACGGCTTTGTATTTGGTGAAGATGGTCGTAAGATGTCTAAATCTTTAGGTAATTATATTAGACCGGATGATATTATCAAAAACTATGGTGCTGATATTCTAAGATTATGGGCAGCTTCTGTTGATTACAGAAACGATATTAAAATTGGTAATAACATTATTGGTCAATTAACTGAAATCTTTAAGAAAACAAGAAATACTGCAAGATTCTTAATTGGTAACTTGTTTGATTTTGATCCTTCAGTTGATTATGTTCAGTACGATGAACTTAAAAATATCGATAAATTTGCACTTCATAAATTAAATAAATTGATTGGTGAAGTTACAGAAGCATTTGAAAATTATGAGTTTTATAAATATTTCCAATGCTTACAAAATTTTGCAGCTGTAGATTTAAGTTCATTCTATTTAGATATTGTAAAAGATAGATTATATACAGCTGGTAAAAAATCATTATCACGTAGAGCTTGTCAGACAGTTTTATTTGAAAACTTGATGGCATTAGTGAGAATATTAGCTCCAGTTATGCCTCATCAGGCTGAAGATATTTGGCAAAATGTTCCAGAAGTACAAAGAGGTGGTTTGGTAAGTATTTTACTTTCAAATTGGCCAGAAGTTAAACCTGAATGGAACAATGCTCAGTTAGAAGAAGATTTCACTAAGATTTTGAAATCTCGTGAAGTTGTATCAAGAGCAATTGAGCCATTAAGAGCAGATAAAAAAGTTGGAAGTTCTTTAGAAGTTGCAGTTTATGTAAAAGCTGAAGATGATTCTGTTCTAAAAGCTAATGAAGCTGATTTGGCAGATATATATATTGTATCTCAGGCTCATTTATCTCAAGAAAAACCAGAAGATGTGTTAAATGAGTATAATGAAGAAAGTTATACAGTTTGGGTTACAAAAGCTCAAGGCGATAAATGTGTAAGATGTTGGAAATATCGTGAATTAAATGAAGATGGTATTTGCCAAGATTGTTTAGATGCAATTAAATAAAATTAAAAATGTTTATGCTATAATATAGAGACTTCTTTATGAAGTCTCTATTTTTTACCCCTCTCCTAATATATAAATTAATAAATATTTTAAAATTAAGCAATTTAAGTTTATAAAATTTGTTTATATAAATAGGGGAAATATTAAGGAAACAAAATGGGATTAACAGTTAATAAAGTTGCGACAGTATTGCCGGACTTTGGTAAATTTTCAGAATTTGTATTGCAAAATCAGCGACAAATTACTCCTAAAATTTTTTCACAAGAGCTGGGAAAAGTTCAAAAAGGATTTGTTGCAGCAAAGCAACGTGAATTATTTTGCAAGGAGGCAGATGATTTAGCAACAAAATTAGTTGCTGAAAAAAATGGTGATTTTGCTGGAATAATTTATAGTGCTTTAACCAAATTGACAGAATATTTTCCAAAAGAATTAGAAATTTATGCCAAAAAAGGTTTGGCCGTTGCAGAAGCCAATGGCGATTATGTTCATATGATGGCTCGTTTGAATAACTTACGTAAAGTCTATATTGATAAACCGGATAAGTTGTATGATTATATTCAAACTTTGTATGCACAAGAAAAATGTTTGAGAAAATTATCTAAGAACTTTGAAAGTGCTACCGAAGGTTTTAGAACTGTTTCACGTAAAACAGCAACAAAAGAAGATTACCAAAAAATGTTGGCTTATGTTCAAACTGAAATTGGGAAATTAACGTGGAAAAAACATCCAAAAGATGCTACAAAAAAATTACTTTCAGCGAGACAAATTTTTGAATCTCGTGGGGATATTCAAAGTGTAGACTATATTGATATGTTATTAACTAAGGTAAATAAGTCTTCAAATTTGGATAAAGTTGGTTAGATTTTCTTTGTAAAATTTGTTTAATTATTTTTAATAAATTCAGGTAATAGGATTTTTTATGTACTAATATAGTATGTAGGAGAATAATTATGCCTGCAATATCTAAAGAAAATAGAAAAAAAGTTGATGAAAGTTTAATACCTCAAAATATAGAAGCAGAAGAAGCAGTTTTAGGTGCTATTCTGGTTAATCCTGAAACTTTAGCAAAAGTTTCTGATTCTTTATTACCTAATAGTTTTTATAAACCTGCGCACAGGTATATTTATGAAGCTATGCTTCAATTATTTAATAATAATGATAACATTGATATCGTATCAGTTTCTGATGTTTTAAGTTATAGCGGAAAGTTGGAAGCTGTTGGAGGTAGAGCTTATATTAATGATTTAATAGAAAATACTATTACTACATCAAATATAGCTTATTACGCAAAGATTATTCAAGAAAAAGCGGTAAAAAGAGCTTTAATTAATGCGGGTTCTGAAATTGTAAGTAAAGGTTATGATTTAGAGCCAAGTGATGTTTCTTTGGAACAGGCAGAAAAAATTATTTTTGAAATCGGTTCAAGTAAAGCGACAACTGATTTGAAACATGTAAAAGATTTAGTTTTAGATACTTGGGATAGTATTGAATATCGTTATAATCACAAAGATGAGTTGTCAGGTTTAAGAACTGATTTTTATGAATTAGATTCTATGATGAGCGGTTTACACAAATCAGACTTAATTATTCTTGCAGCTCGTCCTGCTATGGGTAAAACCGCTTTTGCATTAAACATTGCTCAAAATGTTGCAATAAAAGAAAATGTTCCTGTTTGTATATTTTCTCTTGAAATGTCAGCATCACAGTTAGTACAGAGAATGTTGTGTTCTTATGCTGAAGTTGATGCGCAAAGATTAAAAACAGGTAATATGTTACAACAAGATTTGGATAAATTGGCAATGGCTATGAATGATTTCAGCCAAGCTCCAATATTTATTGATGATACTTCAGGTTGTACATTAACAGATATTAGAACAAAATGTCGTAGATTAAAAACTCAGCAAAAAGATTTAGGTTTAATTGTAATTGACTACTTGCAGTTGATGGAAGGTGGCGGAAAAGATGACCGTTTACAACAAATTTCTGCAATATCAAGAGGTTTGAAAATCCTGGCAAAAGAATTAGATGTACCAATTATTACGCTATCTCAGTTGTCTCGTGCAGTTGAGTCACGTAATGATAAACGTCCTATGTTATCAGACTTGAGAGAATCTGGTTCTATTGAGCAGGATGCTGATATCGTAATGTTTATTTATCGTGAAGATTATTATAATAAAGGCGAATCTGAAGAAGAAGAAAATGTTAAAGCATCTTCAAAAGGGTTATCTGAAGTTATTATTGCAAAACACAGAAATGGTCCTGTTGGAACGGTTAAATTGTTATTCCAAGGCAATATTACTAAATTCAAAAACCCTATTAAAGATGATTCTTTTGACGCATTTTAATCTGTTTTTAAAAGATTTTTAACTTGGCAAACAGATGTATCTTGAACAAGTTTTGACATTTCAGCTTGCAATTCTTGTTTAGCTTTAGCATCTCCTTTTTGTGCTACTGTCATTTTGTTTGTAACAGATTTTAGCTGTTCTTCAGAAAAAGCACATTTTGTTGTTAGAATATCTTGGTTCATATCTACACTAAAAACTGTACTTGTAGTAATACATTTTCCATCTTTCCATCCGTTAATATTTTCTGTAGATTTTAGATGTATTACAGGAGTGTTTGGATCATCTGTCGGAATTTCTGCACTATATTTTTCAGAGTGAACTGTACAAGTTTTTAGATGTTCTACATATTCCGGGGTGTAGGTGTTACTGTTTGCAATTACAGTTCCTGTGGCCCCAAGTATAAATAGTGTACTTAATAATAAAATTTTTTTCATAAGTATCCTTTCTTATTCTAAATTTTATTTTACATTTATTATTGCTTTTTGCAATAGATATATGGGGGTATTTTCTTATTGATTTTTATTTGGTTGTTGTTATAATTAGTGTTGTTATGGATTTAGATTTTCAAAAAAAATTTGCGGCTGGGTTATCAATTTTTTCTAATTCAGTTATTATTATTTTAAAGTTAGTTGTAGGTTTATATTCAGGAAGTATAAGTATCATTTCTGAAGCTATTCATTCAATGAGTGATTTTTTGGCTTCAGTGCTGACATTTTTCTCTGTTATAAAATCAGCGGAACCCGCAGACAAAAAGCACCCATTTGGACATGGTAAATACGAAGATATGTCTGGGTTTATTGAAGGTGGTTTAATTATTTTTGCTGCTGTTTTTATTATTTATGAAGCTTTGAAAAAGATTTTTTCCGGAAATGTGTCTGGCATGGATTCAACATTGGGCTTGTATGTAATGGGTATTTCAGTCGTTGCAAATATTATAGTTAGTTCGATTTTATTTCGTGTTGCCAAAAAAGCAGATTCAGTTTCATTATTTGCAGATGCAGAACATTTAAGAACAGATGTATTATCTTCTTTAGGTGTATTTGTAGGCCTATTAGTAATACAGTTCACTGGTATAAAAATTTTGGATCCTATTATTGCAATTATTGTTGCTTTAATTATTTTTGAAGCCGGATTTTCAATTTCAAAAAGAACTATGGATAATTTGTTGGATTGTTCTTTGCCGGAAGAAGATATGTTAAATATCCAAGCAATTTTAGAAGAATGTAAGACACATGGAATTGTGGGTTTTAAAGATTTGAAGGCTAGACGTTTGGGCCCTCAAAAAAGTATTGAAGTTACTTTAGTTTTTCCTAAAGATATGACAATTTTATCTTGTCATAATATTTGTGATGAAATTGAGCACAAATTAGCGAAAAATCTAGGTGATATAACTGCAAGTATTCACCTAGAACCGCAAGTTGAAGAAACAATACTTAACTCATAGATGTTAAATGATTAATCATTTTTTTCATATCTCTGTTCCAAGAACCATTCCATTTCTTTTGAATGATATCGGCAGGACAAAGACCTTTGTAAGTATATTCTTTGATTGATTCTAAGAATAATTCTTCCCCGGTTTGAAATTCTTTTAAAGATTTTTCTGCAATTTGTATAATTTCTTTTGCATAATCTATGACTTTTGCTTTTTTTACTCTAGCTTGAAGAGCTTGTTTTGGAACATTATAACGTAACTCTGAAAAATCTTTGTATTGGAGATGTTTTAGTAAATCTTCACATTCATCCATTGCAGTATTGTTATATAAAATCCCTTTGTAGATTGCTAAAATTGCATATTTTAAATCTCCACCTACGCAATCGTGGTTTCGAATTTCAATAAAGTTGCGCATTCTAACTTCTGGGAAATAAAGATTAGCCTGTAATTCATAATCTTCGATAGTCGGATATTCTCCGTAAAATCCGCTCTTCATATATTCTTCAAAAGTTATATCACCGTTAACTTCAATAGGGAGATTGTTTCTTTGAATGAATATCATTGGAGTTTTTAGTACGCAATCTATATATTCTTCGAATGAAAATTCTTCACTTATTTTTCCGCTAAATCCACAACGATCATTGTCAGTGTTTATCCAACTTAGACCTCTGAATGTTTTATATCCTGTATCAACTCCCCCTCTAATTGGAGAATTTGCAAACATTGCAGTCATAAATGGAGATAATTTATTTGCAAGTTTGAATTTTCTCATTGCGTCTTCTTCTGATTTAAAGTCTATGCAGCATTGAATGCCTGCGGTCTCTCTCATCATCACATCAGATAAAATTCCCCATAAGTATTTTGCCATAATTTTGTATCTTTTTTTAGGAATTAAATTTATGGATTTATGTGTTGAGTATGGTGAAACACCATAGTTTAAAAGAGTTATATTTGATTGTTCTGTTAAATTTTCTAATGAAGAATTTATTTTATCAATTTTCTTTTTTAGTTGGAAAATTGTTGTTTCAGGTTTAGCACTAATTTCAATTTGTGAGCCGGGTTCCAGGGTAAGAGTGTCATGAGAATTTTTTAATCCAATAATATTTTTGTCATCTAAAATATAGTCCCAAGTTTCTTCTTTTGCAAAAGCTTCAAGAAGTTTTTTTATTCCATTTTCACTCCAATAATCAATAGCTTTAAAAGAGGTGCTTGATATTGGTAATCTTTCATATTCTATTCCAATTTTAAAGTCTTCTGGACGCGTGTATCCTTTTGTATAAAGTTGTAAGATTTCGTCTCTTTCAAGTCCTCTTTTTTGTTCAAGTCTGATCATGCTAACCTCTTTTTTATTCATATTATTATAACATTATTTAAAATATCAAATAAAACTTTGTAAACATTTACCTATGTGTGGTATTATTATTAGTAAGATGAATTACTTCGAACGAGCAAGATATTTTAGAACTAAAAAAAGACTTGGACAAAACTTCCTTGTAGATGGTGAAGTTATCCAAGATATTATTGAATTTGCAAAGATCACTCCCGAAGATACAATTGTTGAAATTGGTCCAGGGGTGGGTTTTGTTACTGAACAACTTGTTAAATATGCTAAAAAGGTTATTGTAATTGAATTGGATGAAGAGGCGGTTGCTGAGTTAAAAAAACTTGATGCTCCTAATCTTGAGATTATTCATAATGATATATTGAAAACGGATTTATCAACTTTAACAGAGGATAAATTTAAAGTTGTTGCAAATATTCCATATTATATTACTAGTCCTATTATTGCTCATTTGTTGGGCGAAGTGGATGATTTGGCTAATAAAAATAGAAATAAGATTAAAGATATAATTCTTATGGTTCAAGAAGAAGTTGCTAGACGAATGGTTGCAAATGAAAATTCTCCGGCAAAACAATATGGTTTATTAACTATATTATCTCAGTTTTGGGCTGATGTTAGGATCTTGCGCCTTGTTGGAAGAAAGTGTTTTTATCCTGCACCAAAAGTTAACTCTGCTTTAGTAAAGTTAGATGTTAGAACAGAACCAAAATTAAAACTTTCTGATTATTCACACTTTAGAAAAACAGTTAAGGCTGCGTTTGCGCAAAGAAGAAAAAATATTAAAAACTGTTTGTTAAACGGTGGTTTTTTAAGAGAAAATGTTGTTAAATCTCTTTCAAATTTAGGACTTGATGAAAATGTAAGAGGTGAAAAACTTTCTATTGAAATGTTAGGAAAGTTGTCTGAGGAATTACTAAAAAATGCAAACTAAGTCAATAAAAATTCAATGTCCTGCTAAAATTAATTTGAATTTAAAAGTTATTAATAAGAGAGAAGATGGTTTTCATAATATAGAAAGTGTTATGCAAACCATTAGTTTATATGATTATTTATCAATAGCTATAGAAGACAGTACAAGTTTAGAAATTATTCTGGATGGAAATAATAAAGAAATTCCTTATAACGAAAAAAATTTAGTTTATAAAGCTGGAATGTTGTTTTGTGAAACTTGTAAAATTGATAATAAGAAAATTTCTGTATATATAGATAAAAATATTCCTGTATCTGCCGGTTTGGCTGGGGGAAGTACAGATGCTGCAGGAATGTTGTATGGTTTAAACGAATTATTTGATAATGTTTTAGCTGACAAAGATTTGCATAATTTGTGTGCTCAATTAGGATCAGATTTAAATTTCTGCCTTGTTGGTGGTTGTATGAAAACTTCAGGACGAGGCGAAATTTTAGAACCTTGTGAATTTAAATCTTCAAAAGTAAATTTGATTAAACCTTTAAATCTGGGAATTTCTGCTAAAGAAGCTTATACAAAATATTCACAGAAAATTGCAGTGAGTTCTGCAGGACGAGATGATTATAAAAATGATTTAGAATGGGCTGTAATTGGTGATTATAAAGAATTACAGTTTATAAAAGAAAAATATCCAACTTCAATGATGACAGGGTCTGGTTCAACCTATTTTTCTTTAGATAAAGAATTTGAACACTCAGATGGTTATTGGATAAATAATGATTTGTCTTTTATTGAATATGGGATAATGCAAGTTTAATTATTAATTACAAAGAAGGAGTTGATGTATATCAACTCCTTCTTTAGTTATTGTTTAACTATTTAACTATTCGTGTTCAGCAGCTCTTTGTTCTTGCCATTTTGCAAAATCTTCAGGTGTCATTTTTGGAGAAATTGGTTCGCCTGTTTTGCAATCTGTTGCCCACATTAAAGTTCCATCGCTTGCGGTATTGTATTTTTTATCTTTACCGCCGCCTGCACCTTTTAAGCCTTTTGCTCTATCTACGGCATCATCTGCTAATTTTACTGTTTTACCATTTGGAAGAGTGAATTCATTCATCATTGCTCGACCTGTTAGTTTACCATTGTCATCTCTAGCATTCTGAATTGCATTTTCACCAGATGTCAATTGCTTTTGAACCGCTCTTCTATCAGCTTCTGACAATTCTGTACCATCAGCATTTACATATAATTTAGAATAGTGCCATGGTCCACCGAATTTGATTACTGGGATTTCAGAACGAATATTTTCTTCATGAACATTATAGCAATCTTCTTCAGGTTCCGGTGTTGTTGGTGTTGTATCAGGTACTGGTTCAGGAGTTGTTACTTCTTCAGCTTTTTGAGGAGTTACTAATTCCGGATGTTCTTTTAAGTATTCAGCAACTGAATATCCTGCAAGCAATTCTCTAGTATTAACTTTTTTACCTGTTTTATCACTCATTGCTGTTGTTAAGATTGCAGCTTTGATTTCTTTATCTCTAATTGGATCACCAGTGATTTCCATTTCAGCTAATTGGTTCATAATTGCTTTGTTTTGACGTCCGCTTACTTGATCTGGATTTTCGATAACATCCATTACAGCAGCACCATTAAATACATCTTTACCACCATTATCTTTAACTGCAAGAGCTGCAATTACAGAAGGTAATATAGATCCAGCCATACCTCTCAATGCCATTGAGCCTTTTGAAATTGCTGCAGATGCTGATTCTGTAGCTGTTTTAGTAGCTGAAGATGTTGCAGTTTGTGTATCTGTAGCTTCAACTGAATCAAAGAATTCTTCACCATTTGATGCTGTCCAATGGTTAGTAGCTGTAGCTGTTGCATTGGCTGTAGCTGTTGCTGTAGCTGTTGCTGTTGCTGAAGCTACTGCTGTTGCAATTACGCCACCTCCAAGTAATCCTGTTAGAGCACCTGTTCCAAGACCGGCAACTAATGTTCCGCCTCTCATTGCCCAAGTGTAATCTTTTTCTGCATCTAAGCCTGCTGCTTCTAACATATTATCAGTATGACGTTTTTTAACGTCAGCATCTTTTGCTAATACTTTACGTTCATCTAAGTTACCTTTGAAGTCAGAACCTGCATATTGTAACATTGCTTTTTGGTATGCTTTAGTATCTAGGTTGCCATTTTCATCAAACATCTTAGATGCTGTGTAGTAATTGTTAACATCAGTTGCAGCTTTTTTCATAATTTCAAATGCTGCATCTTTATCTTCTTGTGTTTTTGCATTTTTATAAATTTCTTCATTTAATTTATATGATTTTAATGCATCATCTACTTTTTTAGCAGCTGTTTGTTGAAGTTCTTTTGCACCTTCTAATGCTTTGCCATCTAATAATCTGAATTTAGGATTATCTTTATCCCAAGTTCCATCTTTTTTAGCTTGTTCTACAGCAGCTTTATATTCATCTTTATTTGTATAGATTTTTTCTAATGCTTCAAAGCTTTTCATACTTTCAATGTTTTGATTTGCAGCTTTAGCAATTTTTCTTGCAGCTCTTCTATCTCTGAATTTATCTCCTAATTCAAATGTAGTTTGAGCTTTTTCTCGAGTATTGTAGTTTTCTTGTTGTGTTTTTAAAATATCAGTATCTGTTGCAAATTTACCAGCATCTGATGCCATTTTTGATTTTTCTTTCATTTGAGCAATTTCATCTAATGCTTTTTGATTTGCTGCAGCTTTTGCTTCTTGTTGTTCTGGAGTTAGAGGTTGAGTATCAGTATGTTCAACTGTTGTTTCTGTCGTTTTGTTTGCTTCATCAAATTTTAAAATTGCAGTACTGAGTTCTTTTACCTTTGCAAAATCTCCTTTTGCAGTGGCAGCATTCAGTTGAGCTACCAGTTGAGCTCTTTGAGTTTGGTTTGCACCATTCACACCTTGTGTACCCATTTTTTTGTCCTTTCTTTCTCTTATAGAAATTTGTACATTATTTCACTATGTTTTTATAAACGTTTTTTGTGCGTAGAAATTTACATTTGATATCTACTTTTTATATACTAAGTATCTAAAACGCAAATATAACTTATTTCTTACTCTGTTAAGAAATATTAAGAAAGTGCATTTTATATATTTAGTGTGACATTTATAATGGTTTACTTCTGATTTTGAGCTTTTGCATACAGAACCTTTCTACAAAATTACACAGTAACCTTTTTAGTTAATTACTATGTCGGTATTTCGTGTTTTTATCTTTAGTAAATTTGAAAAAATAAGTGATTGTATTGTTCGAAACTCCCGTAGGACAATGCTTTTAAGTAGTTTACAAAAGTTAATAGTTCTATTTTGGTGTATTAAACCTTGCAAGTTGTAGTAATATTTGTTAAAATTCAGGGATGGATGAAGTTGTAGAAAAATTAAAAGAATTAGGCTTTAATTCTTATGAGGCAAAAGTTTATATTGCTTTATTGAAAAAATATCCAGCTACCGGATACGAGATTTCACAGATTGCTGATATCCCACAATCAAGGGCTTATGATGCTTTAAAGTCTTTGGTTGTGTCTAAAGTCGTTTTTTCATCCGATGATAAACCTCAAAAATATACTCCAGTATCACCAAGAGAATTAACTCAGAGATTTAAGCGTAAAATGTCTTCAACGATTGATTTTCTGGATAAAAAGTTACCTAATGTTAAAGAGGATTATAATGAACCAATTCATACTATTGTTGGTTATAATTCTAATATTGCAAAGGTTATTGAAGTAATAAAAAATGCTAAGCGTTCAATTTATTTAGAAATTTGGTCTACGGATTTTGCTCAAATTGAAAAAGTTTTAGAAAATGCTTACGATCGCGGTGTAGATATAAAAATTGTTGGATATGATAATTTAAAAACTCATTTTGGTTTAACTTATCAGCATGATGGAGCAAAAGAATTAGAGTATTCAGTGGGTAGTAGATTGATTTATTTGTTGGCAGACGAATCTGAATGTGTATTTGGGAGAATTGAAACTCAGCTTGCTTGGACAAAAAATGTTGATGTCGCATATTTGATTAAACAATATATTACACATGACATGTATTTGTTGGATGTTAATACACAATTCCCTGAGCAGTTGAAATATTTTTATGGCAGTGGGTTTAAGAAACTTAAGGATAAAATTGTTACTAAAACTTCTAGCTATAACAAAAAATAGCAGCATGCTATTTTTTTAATAATTATTTACTTTCAACTTTAGCTTTAAGGTCTATAATTAATAATGTAAAGATTTGACATGCTTTTGGGAGAAGATATAGGGACATGGAAGGCTATAGTTTTGAGATAATTACGGGACCTATGAGTTGCGGTAAGACAGAGGAGCTTTTAAGGAGAATAAGACGTTGTATTATTGCAAAAAGAAAGGTTAAGGTAATATCTCCTGATGTTGATACTAGAGCAAAGGGTGATTATATAGAATCTAGAAATGGTTTGTGGCTAGATGCTATTAAGGTGAAACATTCTATTCAAATATTGAGTTTAGTAAAAGATGCAGAAGTTGTTGCTATTGATGAGTTGCAATTTTTTGATTCTAATATCGTAAAGGTTATTACTCAATTGATGAATGAAGGTAAAAAAGTTATAGGTACAGGCTTAGAGTTAGATTTTAAAGCAGAACCTTTTGGGTATATGCCTCAGTTAATGTGTATTGCAACTAAAGTTGATAAGCTTCATGCTGTTTGTATGAAGTGTGGTTGTGAGCATGCAACCAGAACTCAAAGATTGATAGATGGAAAACCTGCTGATAAAAATTCTCCTTTAATTATGATTGGTGGAGATGAAACCTATGAAGCTAGATGTATTAAGTGTTATGAGCTTCCTGATGTTAAGGCAAAGAAACGTGCCGCAGGTTTTAAATTATTACAATTTGATCATAAATAAATATATACATTATTAAAATGAATGTGGGATTTAAAATTTCACATTTTTTTTTGTATATGATAATATAAGCACAGTAATAATCTCTTTAGGAAACTTTTTTGGAATATTTACGTCTAAGTTTTTCAGAGGGAATTATTGGAGGTTTAGGTAAGAATGAGAAAAATAATGAAAAAAAGTATTATATTTTTAGGTTTATTTGTTGTGATGTTTAGCTGGGTTATAAGATCAAATGTACACGCAGCAACTCCAGCTGAGTTATATGACAATGTTTGGAGATTAATTAATTCTAAGTATGTTGATCAAACTAATAATGAACAAGATTGGTTGAAATGGCGTCATAAATATGATAATGTCCTAAAAACTGAAGATGATGCTTATGTAGCAATTGATACAATGGTTGCAAGTTTAAATGATCCATATACAAAGTTTTTAGATCCAAAAGAGTTTGCTGATGAAACTGGTTCAATAAAAGGTTCATTAAAAGGTATTGGTATTCAAATCGGGGTTAAGGATGGTAAGTTAATGGTTATTGCTCCAATTGAGGATACTCCGGCTGAAAAAGCAGGTTTGTTAGCTGATGATGAAATCTTATCTATCGATGGTAAAAGTACAAAAGGTATTACAGTAGATAAGGCTGCAGACTTAATTCGAGGTGAAGAAGGTACTCAAGTTACTTTGGTTGTAAAACGTAAGGATTTACCTCCAAAAACTTATACAATTACTCGTGCTGAAATCGAAATTAAATCTATTTCGCAAAAAATCCCTGACAATATACAAATGCCAAAGGATATAGGCTATATTAGATTAAGTTCGTTTATTAGCAGAAATGCAGCAAAAGAATTTTCTGATATCTTAACTAATTCACCTGATAAAAAAGCATTTATTGTTGATTTACGTTCAAATCCTGGAGGTTTGTTGAGTAATGCAATTTATATTTCAGATATGTTTCTTGATGGTGGTGCTATTGTAAGTACTGTAGATAGAGACGGATATAAAGAAACTCAAAGAGCTTCAAAAGGTGTTTTAACAACTAAACCTCTTGTTGTGATATTGAATAAAGGTTCAGCTTCTGCTAGTGAAATCTTTTCAGGTGCTATGAAAGATAATAAAAGAGCAGTCTTGGTTGGTACTCAATCTTTTGGTAAAGGGTTAGTTCAAGAAATAAACAAACTTCCGGATAATGCGGGTATTAATATTACTATTCAAAAATATTTAACTCCAAATGGTACAGATATTCATAAAAAAGGTATTACTCCGGATATAGTTGTTGATTTAACTGAAGAAAACATTAAAAATAAAGATGATGTGCAGTTGAAGAAAGCTATTGAAGTTGCTAGAAGTTTATCAAATGGTACTTTTGTAGTTTCTAAATAGTTTTAGTTTAAGTATTTAAAAAAGGTTGGCTTATTGCCAACCTTTTTTATTTGTTAATAAATTCTTTTGTTTTTATTCTTATTTCATTATCTATTGCAAATATATCATCTATTGTTGGGTTTTTGATAACATTATGCTTGTTCATCATTGTTTCAGTAATTTGATAAATATCATAGAGTCTTATTTTGTCTTGCAAGAATGCAAAAACAGCTTCTTCATTAGCGGCATTAAGACAAACTGTAGCAGTACCACCTTCTTTTCCTGCTTGATATGCAAGTTTTACACTTGGGAATTTGTCGAAATCAGGTTTTTCAAAATCCAGTCTTGCTATTTCCGAGAAGCTGAAACTTTTTGATTTTATACCTTCAAAACGCTCAGGATATGTTATCGCATATTGTATTGGAATATGCATGCTAGGTAAACCTATTTGAGCGATTACGCTGCCATCAACATATTCGATTGCTGAGTGAACAATACTTTGTGGATGAACAACAACATCAATTCTATCATATGGCATATTGAACAGGTGATGAGCTTCAATGATTTCAAGTCCTTTATTCATTAATGTAGCACTATCGACTGTTATTTTTCTACCCATATTCCATCTTGGATGAGCTAGAGCTTGAGCTACCGTGGCATTTTTCATATCATCTATTGTTTTATGTAAAAATGGCCCACCACTGGCGGTTATAATAAGTTTTTCTACTTGAGCAATATCTTTTATACATTGGTGTATGGCGCAGTGCTCACTATCAACAGGAATGATGTTAACTCCTGCATTTTTTGCTTTTTGCATTACAATATCTCCTGCCATAACAAGAGTTTCTTTGTTAGCAAGAGCTATGTCAATGCCGTTTTCTATAGCTTTTAGTGTTGGTTTTAAACCTATTTTCCCTGAAACTGCAACTAGTATAATATCATTTTCTTTATTTGTGCAGATTTCTTCCAAACCTTCTGAACCGTATAAAATTTTAGTGTCAGGAATATTTATCTTTTCAGTAGTTTCTTTTCCTATGCAAACATATTTAGGTTTAAATTTTATAGCTTGTTGTTTTAATAATTCAATATTAGAACCTCCAGCTATAGCAATAATTTCAAACTTATCTTGAAGTTTTTCTATTACTTCAAGTGCTTGGGTTCCTATAGAACCGGTTGAACCTAATATACTAATTTTTCTCTTCTTTGTACTCATAAGATAATTATATTACAAAAGTTCTTTTTGTATGGTTTTTCCTTCAATATTTGAATTGCTTATCGGAAGTGCGAAATGGAAGCTTGATCCTTTTTCCTCTTCGCTATCACACCAAATAGCTCCTTTGTGTGCTTTTATAAGTTGTTTGGCAATAGGCAATCCTAAACCTGTTCCTCCAACTTTTCTTGATAAGCTATTTTCGATTTGTGTAAATTTATCAAATGCTTTTAATAAATTTTCTTCCTTTATACCGATACCTTCATCGATAACACTAACAATAATGTAATTTCCATCAAGATTTTTAATTTCATTTTCAAAATATTGATTTGTCTGGATATTTTGTGCATTTTTTAATTCTGATTTTATTGTGATATTTTTGCCTTTTGGTGTAAATTTAATAGCATTTGATACTAAGTTTGTTAACACTTGTCCTAAACGTTGAGAATCTGCATAAATTTCAGGTAATTCAGGTTGTTCTTCGGTTTTGAATATAATTTCGTGTTCTTTTGCAACGCACTCGAAGTTTGCACGAACATTCTCAATAACAGAGTGGATATTCATAGTTTTATAATTGAAGTCCATTTTGCCTGCTTCAATTTTGTTGATATCTAGGATATCGTTAATGATACTCGTTAAGTTTTCTACGTTTCTTTTTGCCATATCGATAAATTTTACAGCTGTTTCACCCAAGCTTCCGCAACGTCCGCTAGATAATATAGTTAAAGCATTTTTTATTGGTGTTAATGGGGTTCTTAGTTCGTGAGAAACTATTGAGATAAATTCAGATTTAACTCTTTCTAATTTTTCAAGTTCTTCGTTTTTTTCTATAATTTCGTGGTATAAACCTGCACTTTTTAGAGGTAGTGAAACTTGTTGAACAATTGTTTGGAAATATGTAGCGTCGTCAGTTGTGAATGGTTTTTCTTTGAATATTTCTATACAACCAAAGAAATTATCACCTAAATCTATCGGAGCAAACATATTATCATATTGGAATATTGAGAAATTAAATTTATTGTTAGGGTTTTTTATATTTTTTATTATTTTTAAATTTTTATCATCAATTTCAAAAGGGATGTCATCTTTTTTAAATAAAGATTTATAGTTTAGGATTGCTCTTAATTTTAAGGCACTCATTAATTCTTCTGAAATATCATATAAAGAATTAACAATTAAGACTGGTTCTTGTTCAAATCCAAACGATATTGTGCAAGTTAAATCAAAACTTAATGATTTATCCAAACCTTCTATCATATAATTAAGAAGTTTTTTAGTATCAAGAGTCCCTGCAAATTGAGAACTGGTATTGTATAAGACATTGAGTCTGTATAAACTATCTGCTAAATCTTTGTTTTTCCCAGATAATAAATCTAATTGTTCTTTTGTTTTGATATGAGTATTAATAGTTGAAATTAAAATGTTATCTGGCGAGTTATTAATTATATAGCCGCTCAGATATTTAGTTATATCTTCACTTAGTTTATTTCCATTTGTAAGAAGTAATATTTGTGAATTCTCTAATTTTGATTTTATTTTTTTTATAGTTAATTGTAGATTTAAGATTTCAATATCTTCGTCAATGACAATGATATCAGGAGGGGCTATTTCAATTAAATCAAATACGGAAGTTGCTGTACAACACGTATTGAATTTGTACAACTTATTATCAAATAAAGATTTATATTTTGAAATTACAGAATCTTTTTCTGTAATTAATAATATATTCCCCATAATTATATTTTAAATGGTCAATTTAATATGGCAAATAGGTTAAAATTTTTAATCAAAAAATAGCATCTTGGTAAAAATATTATGTGGAGTGATTTTTACCAGTTGTCTATCCGTATTTTTACGTACGTAAAACTGCGGACTTTTTTTTTTATTAAAAATTGCTATACTAAAAATGTAATCGGTTAAGGTTCAAACCCGGAAACAATAATGTTTCTAAAGATTTATCTTTTGATGGTAAAACTGTTTGCCGACTTCTACAGTATAGGAAGAGTGTATTTATGGGATATATTCATTGCTGTGGTGGGCTGCGTAAAACAAGAAGTTTTGTGCTTGCTCCTACAGAATCATTTGTTATGTGTGAATTAGATTATTTGTCTAAGTGTCCTGTTTGTGGACATTTAGTTGTTCAATTAACTAGAATTGATGACAAGGATGAAATTACAACCATACGATATACAAATAAAAAAGCTTTAAAATTTTGGGAGAAAATAAAAACAAAAATTATTTATGAACGAAAAGTATATGATTATTCAAAAGTGAATAAGGGTACTTTTTATTTAAATTATAACGAATTTGGTGTTAAAAAAAGGTGTTATTCAAATTTATCAAATTTACGAATTGGTTTAAATTCTATTTTATAGATCCAATCCTTCAATCATTTACTCTAATTGTTTAAGAGGGGATTTCCACTTATCTATCTACCCTGCATCCCCTCTTTTTATTAATGCGGAAATATTATTAAACAATAGGAAAAGGGGTTAATGTAATATGAGTTTAATTAAATCAGAGACAGAAGGAAGTTTGATGAAGTTATCGCCGAAAGAACATGATGTGTTAACTCTGATTGCGTGTGGTTTTACAGATAAAGAAGTTGCTTTGAAATTAAATATTTCAATTCGAACTGTACAATCCCATTTATCTTCAATACTTTTAAAACTTAATGCAAGAAATAGAGTTAATGCTGTGGTTGTTTATATGCACCTCAATCCAAAGTGGAAAATAGAAGAGAGGTATGTAGTATGATAAAGAGAATTATTTTGCATTGGACTGCAGGTAGATATTATCCTACGCAATTTGAAAAACAATATTATCACTATTTAATAGATAAAGATGGTAGGGTATATTCAGGACTTTATACGCCGGAAGATAATATAGATTGTAAAGATGGAAACTATGCTGCACACACTGGTGGAGGAAATACAGGTTCAATTGGGGTTG
Organism: uncultured bacterium; assembly: GCA_905215335.1. Lineage (GTDB taxonomy): Bacteria > Cyanobacteriota > Vampirovibrionia > Gastranaerophilales > Gastranaerophilaceae > Zag111. Next base: position 188,851 of record CAJMPQ010000002.1, read on the forward strand.
CAATGTGTTCTATGTATGGGTTTAGGACTTCCGAAAATGTAGGGCAATTCCCTATTACTGCTATTCAGTTTGAATCGTGTATGAAATTGTGTTCTGAATTGTGCAAGAAGTATTCATTAGATGTTAATCCACAAACAGTTTTGACACATTATGAATTTGGACAAAAAAATCCCAAAACAAGTAGTTATGGAAAAATTGATATTATTTATCTACCTCCTTATCCTTGGGTTGCGAAAAAGGATATTGGAAGTTTTATTCGTTCAAAAATCCGTTGGTACAAAGAAAAAGTATAAGGGGTTAATTTTATGGATGTGAATTATTTTAATTTGGCTGGAGGTATAAATCAGGCATCAACAAAAACAGAACTTGGTACGAATACAAAAGTTGTGTATTGGTCAGATTCAAAAAATGTTGAAATTTATAATAATAAGGGGATTATTAAGCAGAAAGGTAATACTTTACTTACTTCATTGCCTGAAGAAAGTAAAATTACAGGACTTCACGAAATGGAGTCTGAAGGTTTGTATAAACTGGTTATAACTACAGAATCAGGTAATATCTATATTTATTCAAGTTCATCTTCTACATTAAAAAAATTGGATAAAACAATAACAGGTAAAAATGTTTTATTTGCAAGTTTTCTACGTGGAGTTTTAGTTTCTACAGAATCTGATACTATGTTTTATATAAAGGATAATGAAACCTTTGAAATTGTAGATTGCAATTTGAAGGATTTAGGTGATAATCCTCTATATCCGGACAGTATAACTATTTATAAAGGACGAGTATGGTGTGCTAAGGGTTCTACAATTTATTATTCTGCTTTGGGTACATACAACGATTTTGAAACGGAAAATGATGCAGGATACATAAATGACTTCCATACAGATACTGCTGATATTACTGTAATGAAAGCTTATAAAGATTATCTTGCTGTTTATAAAAAAGAACGAGTATATTTATTGTCAGGTTCAGATCCTACAAATTTTTCAATCAGTTTATTTGCAGATAAAGGGGCTATAGCTAAAAAATCAATTGTTAACGTTGATAATAAGCAATATTTTTTAAGTAATAATGGAATTTTTGCATTAGAGCAAGTAGGTGAGTTAAATCAAATTCGTCTTGGTTCGGAAATATCATTAATGATTAAAGATGAATTTAATAATAATTTTGATACTCCAAGATTGAAAGATTCAATTGCACTGCATTATCAGAATAAAAGTCAGACTTGGTTTTTTCTTCCATACTTAGGAGATAATTATTATCATACAATTTGGATAAATGATTATGTTAATAAAGCTTGGTACAAAAGAGTTTTACCTCAAAATATTACAACAGCTTGTAATTTTAACTCAAAAATCGTCACAGGTGATGATTCAGGTAGAATTTATTACGAAGATTACGGTACTACATTTGATGGGAAAAGTATTTCGTTCTTGTGGAAGTCTCCGTTTTTATCTTTAGGAAATGTGCATCATCGTAAATTAATTGATGAATTTTACTTTGTATTAGATGATTTGCATGATAATAATTTTAAATTTTCAATCTTTAAAGATTATGACAGTGGATATTCAGAAGATAAAGAGAGAATTACTTTAAGGTATCATAATCACTTAATTTGGGCGGATGATTCTATGCCAGATGAATCTCAATTCTGTTGGGCATTGGAAGATGCTGACGGCCCAATTTGGTCAATAAATACCGATGTTTTAGAAAAAGCTGAAATATTTGGTAGTTGTTATTCTGTTCAGCTTTGTGTTGAAGGCGATGAAATTGATGAAAATTGTGCAATTATTGGACTTCAATTTAGAGAAATATATAACGATGAATAAATGTTTTTAGTATGTTCACCACTCATTTGTATATAGGGATATTTAAAAATGAAAGGAAATCGAAATGTCAGAGTTTTCAACAACTTATTCTGCTTTTATTCCACAACTTTGGAGTAAAAAGTTAAATCAAATGTTAGAGAAAAACTGTGTTATGATGCAGTGTGTTAATAGAAATTGGGAAGGTGAAATTACTCAGCAAGGTGATACAGTTAAGATTATTACTCCAGCTGATGTTACAGTTTCTACTTTAACAACTGATAATATTGCATATGCTGCATTAACTCCAAAATCTCAAGATTTAAAAATTGATCAAAAGAAGTTTTTTGCATTTAAAATTGATGATGTTGCAAAAGTTCAATCTAACACTGATATTATGGAAGCTCATTTAGCAAATGCTAAAAAAGCTATTGAAGAGGTTCAAGATTCTTACTTATTAGCAATGCATACTAATGTCACAGAAGAAAATACTGTTGGTACTGAAGAAGAACCAATTACTTTAGATAAATCAACTATTTATGAAAATTTTGTTAAATTATCATTAGCTTTGAAAAATTCTGATGCTATTTATCCTGGAGTAAGACCTTGGGTTGTAATTAATCCGACAATTGAATCTTATTTATTGCAAAGTCCTGAATTTATTAGTGCCTACAAAGTGGCAGATGAAACTTTAAGAGAAGGTGCTATTGGAAGAATTGCAGGCATGGATGTTCTAGTTAGTACAAATTTAACAGATGTAGAAAGTAAATATTATGTTTTAGCAGGTACAAATGATGCCATAACTTTTGCCTCTCAACTTGCAAAAATAGAAAGTCTTCGAGATAAAGACAGTTTTTCAGATTTAGTACGAGGATTATATTTGTATGGTGCTAAAACTGTTCAACCTAAAGCTTTAGCAAAAATGGTTATTACTTCTCCAGTAGCAGCTTAGGTATTGAACTGGGATGTGCTCTCTTTGTTTATTTTGAAAGAGGGTGCATCCTTTGAATAAGTAAGGAGAAAAAGATGTTTGATGATATAAAAACGAAGATTATAGAACTGGCAAAGAATGCGGTTCTAGTTGCAGAAGAAAAATTAGGTACTGGGGCTGGACAAGAAAAAAAGAAAATGGCAATTGAATATATTGTTAATAATTTACCATTTTCAGATTTAGTTAGGGCTATTATTTCAATTTTACTATCAAGTTTTATTGATGATGCTGTCGAAATTGCAGTTCTATATATGAAATCATTACCTAAAACACAAGGAGATTAAAAATGCAAAATCAAGTAGGTGGTATAAATCCACAAGTTCAAAATAATATTTCATCGTCTGCCGTGAGTCCATCGGCAAATATTATGGCAAATTATGTCGATATAATCCAACAGTTGGAACAAGCAATCGGACTTGATGTTCAAAGATTACAAATGCTTTTGCAAAAAGGCGTACTATCACAATCTCAAGGACAATATTTAATGACACAATTGGCTAAAAAAGCAGAAGAAATTAACAAATGCAAAGGCTATGTTTCACAAATGAATAATCAAGCTCAGGTTACAAATCCGACTGCAACAGTGCAAAATCCTTTTGAGTTATTTAATCAGGAACATCCAGGATTTTTTGACGCTGAAGGAAGGGCTGATGTTTTGAATTATATTAAAAATTATGGGATGGACAAAGATGAAATAGCTCAAATTGCTCAATTGATTGAAAAATTAGAAAATTCCGCAATTGATGGGTATTTGAGAAAGTCTGCTCACGAAAAATCATTGAATGACGAGAACACAATTGCTAAGAGTAAATTAACAGCATATGCTCAGAATGCTCAAAATGGCAATACATATGGTAGGATTTTTACTCGTGAAGACATCGGCAATATGAGTGGTGAAGAGTTTACCAAAAATGAAAAATTGATTATGGATCAAGTAAAACGTGGTTTAATTAAGTAGTTTTTGGCAAAGTGAAGAAAGTTTGAACAAGGTTTTTTATCCTTGTTCAAACTTTTGAGAAAGGTGTATTAATGAATTTTTTAAATCTTATAAATAAATGTTTGTTAGAGTTGAATTTTAGGCAGATTAGCAAATTCTCAGAATTGGTAAAAAATGATCATAAGCGAATTGTTAGTATTTTGAATGTGATAAACAATGAAGTTTGTAATTCTGAAAAATGGAATTTTCTTTTACGAAATACAACTTTAACACTTCCAGAAAAGACTTCAGAAATAAAAAATACTATACCTGGAAGAATTTGGTATTTAATAATTGATGGTCAAAAATATAAATATACAGAAGATATAGAAGCTTTTTTGACAGGGGAAAATCCTACCGGTGTATTTTCAATTTGTGCAGATAAGATTTTGTTGCCGCAATTCCCTGAAAAAAAAGAAGTTAAAATTTTATATTATTCCAAATATAGCATAGTTGATGAAAATGGGGAAGAAAAAGAAAATTTTGAAAACGAAACGGATAAATCTTTAATTCCAATGCCTTTTGCAGAGCAAATTTTAGTTTATGGCACATGTTTGCGAGTAAAAGCTAATCCTCAGCATATCAAATTTGCCTATTGGATGAGCATGTATAAAGAAGCTATTTTAAACTTAAAATCTAAAAGTTCAGGGTATGTTTTAAGTTCCCCAAGTGTTATTTTACATAGGGATTAGGCAAAAAAAACAGGAAGTCGTTTTCATTCCCCCCTGTTAAGATTTACACTAGCCGAAATATAAATAGCATGTTTATTATACAAATTATTTGAGAAAAACACAAATTATTATAAGAAATGTAAAGAGATGAAACAGTTAACAGCACAACAAAAGAAATTTGTATTGGAATATATTAAAACGCTTGATGGTGAAAAAGCCTTAATCCAAGCTGGTTACAAGGTTAAAAACCTGAAGAACTTTTCATCTGAATTATTATCAAAAGAGTCGATAATTCATGAAATTAAAATACAGTTGAAGCATCAAATTGAGGCATTGAATGTTCAAAAAGGTTATGTTATTCAAAAACTTTTGCAGATTGCAGAATTTTCTTTGGAAGAAGAGGATATTTTAGATAAAGAAGGTCTTCCAACAGGGAAACGTAAATTGAGAGATCCTTCAGCGGGTTTGAAAGCTTTAGAAAGCTTATGTAAATATCTTGGTTTTTCAGTTTCAAAAACGGAAGAAGATTATCATGAAGCAAAGATTATAACTATTTCAAATCTGGATGATGAAAAGCTTTAGGAAAAAAGAAAGGTTGTTATGAAAGAAGATAAAAAAATTGAGCAACTTCTTTTAAATGATTCTACATATGAAGATTTAGTTAATTCAAAGTTAGAAAAAGAATTTCTTGAAGAGGTAGAAAAAGGTAGTTCCGGTAGAAAAAAAGAAGTTATAACAGATATCAAATTAGTACCAAAAGGTATGCTATTTTCGCGAGAAGCAACATATCTTGTAATGAATAAAACTAATAGAACAAAATCTTATGTTAATGGTATTCAAGCCGAAGGTTTTTTAGGTGATCAAAACATAACACGAGAAAAATTTTCATCGGCGCAAACGGATTTTTTTATTAGTGGAGATAATTATATAAAATTTTTAAAAGTAAAAGTGTAAATATACAATGTGTAAATTTATTAGTGTAGATTTTAATTTTTCGCATAATCTTTTCTCTATTTTGCACTACATCCCAAAAATTCAAGCTTGTTATTGTAAATATTCTAAGTATTTGCAAGATGATTTTGCAAATTATGATTGTGATATTTTGTCTTATATAAAGCATTGTTCGCCAAATTTTTGGATTGTTTTGGATGATAACAACCAATTTGTAGGTTTTATATCTCTAGATAATTTTGTTGGAAATGCAAATGGTTTGTATAGTGGTGAAATTTCAACCTGTTTAGAACAAGAGGCTTGGGGAAGTTTTACAAGATGTGGTGCAAAAATTTTTTTAAAAAAATGTTTTGATGAGTTGGGATTATATAAAATCAAGGCTCAGATTTTTCCTGATAATTTTAGGGTAAAGACGTTACTTAAAAGTTCAGGTTTTGTTTATGAGTCAATATTAAAAGCAGAAACTTTAAGAAATGGAAAGCCTCAAGATATTGAGGTTTACGCATTATATCGAACTTATTATTATAAAACGAGGTAAATTATGGGAGATTTAACGAAAAGTTTATCTGTTGGTAAATTTTTAGATGATGAACAAGTTTTAATGAATAGTATTATTGAGAAGTATGATTATTATAATGATCAACGATCAACTCAGTTGGCTGATAATAGATTGATAAGATATTCAATTTATAATTCAGATATTCCTGGTGTTAATGGTTGGAATTGTAAGATTCAGTTGCCAGAAATTTATGAATTAGCACAAACATTAAAATCACATATTGTTCAGAATTTATATTCACATCCGGAAGGTATGTTTGATGTATCTGGAGTGGATAGTAAGACTCAAAAATTTGCCAATAAACAAAAAGCGATGTTAGTAAATACATTTGAATCAATGAAGCTTGAAGATGAAATGGAAAAAATTATTGATTCCGTTGTTGAAACAGGTGAAGTAACTCTTTTTGTCGGTTGGGAAACAAAAACTCGCAAAGTTCGTAGAGCTTTGAGTTTAGAAGAGCAACTTATGAAAAATACAAATTCAGCTTTTGTAGTTGAAGATAAAGTTATTTATGATAACGCAAAAGTTAAATTTATAAGTTATGAAGATTTCGTGTTTGATAAAAATGGTGTTGATAATTGGGATACGTGTTCAAAAATTTATAGAACCTACCAGACGTTTGATGAAATCAAATCAAATAAAGCAAATAATTTGCTTAATTTAGAAAAACTGGAAATTTTGAAAGGAGTGGTGGCTAATAAAAAAAATCATAGAGATGATAAATTCTCAGATAAAAAGATTGAACTTTTAGAATATTGGGGAGATATTGAGTTATCGAATGGAGAAGTTTTAAAGAATAAGCTTATAGTTGTGGCTGGCCGTAGAATAATTATCAGATTAGAGGATAATCCTTTTGTAATTAATCCTTTTATTCATGCAAATATTATTGAATGTCCGACAACAGGACGAGGGATTTCTCCATTAAGAGTAGCATTAATCTTGAATAATATTTCATCAACGATATTAAATAAGCAATTGGATGCATTGGCATTAATGATGAATCCTCCATATTTGGCTCCAAAAGGTTGTTTTGTTGGTCAGCAAGATGTTAGTCCTGGTAAAATTGTAGAATACGATGCGACTTTAATGACTACTCCTCCAACTCCGTTATCATTTGATAAAGCCATGACAGGGTGGGATTTCTTAAATTATTTCAAATCTACAATAGAAAGTGCTACCGGAATATTTAAAAATATGGCTGGAAATGTTCAAACTTATGATAGAACAGCTACAGAAATTAATTATTCTGTTAATGGGCAGGAAGCTCGTTTGAATATGATATTAGAATCAATTAATCGAAAAATTATTGTTCCAATGGTAGAAAAAACTGCAGAATTGATTACTAATTTTAAAATTGGTAAGGAAACTATAATTGTCAATGACAGAGGCAAAACTTCATTTGTAGAAATAGATGATGAGATAAGAAATTCGGCTTATATTTATCGTTATGGCGATAGGAAAGCGACTTTTGAAAGAAAAGCAAAATTAAAAGAATTATTTGAAGTTATCCAATCATTTGCCCAAGTGGATGTTGTTGCAAAACGTATTGATTGGATCGAATGTTTTAAATTTGCGATGGAACAGTACGGTGTAGAAAACGCTAATAATTTTCTTACTGAAGAACGCGTAGATAGTGCAGAATAGTTATGAAGTTTATTGATATTATCTTAAAACGTTTGCATACATTAGGTATAAAAAATGAAATATAAGTTGTTAAATGCACAGAGAGAATTTTTAGAAATTCCGCATAATTATTCTTTAGATGTTGCGGTTTATCAAGGTGGTTATGGCTCCGGTAAAACTTTTGCCGGAGCATTATTAGGTATATTATTAGCGTTAAAGTTCCCAGGTATAAGAGGGCTGGTTGGGGCTCAAACTTATACTTTGGTTAGGGATACGACATTACAGACTTATTTTGAGCATTTAGATTCAATGAAATTTAAAGAAGGTTTTGATTATAAATGGCAATCTTCTGAACAGAAAATCATATTTCATAATGGATCTGAAATTTTGTTTAGACATTTTGATGAGCCCAATAAATTAAAATCCTTGAACTTAGGTTTTGTTGAAATCGAAGAAATGTCAGATGTTCCATATGATACATTTAAAATGCTTATAGCGAGAATGCGTCAGAGGATTTCTCCTACTTGGAAAAATTTTACTTATAGAATTTTTGGACATACAAATCCTGAAATTCAAAAAGGTTGGATATATAAAACATTCTTTGTAAATCCACCTCCAAATTATAGAATTGTTTGTGCTCCAACAACTCAGAATATTTATTTGCCTGAAGGTTTTTGCGATGAATTGAAAAAATTATATGATAAAAGTTATTATGAAACTTTTGTTCTTGGTAAAACTGGAAATTATAATCAAAATTTAGTAGTTAAAGATTTTACAGATGAGAATATTAGAGAGATTAAATATCAAAAAGATTTAGATGTTCATATAAGTTGTGATTTCAACGTTGATCCAATGGCTTGGGTTTTGGCTCATAAAACAGAAGATAAAGTTTTTTATTTTGATGAGTTAGTTCTTGAAAATACTACAACGGCAAAAACTTGTGAAGAATTTTATAGACGTTACCCAGATCATCAAGGAAAAGTTATTATTAACGGTGATGCATCAGGAGATAATAGAAGTTGTACTAGTGAATATACAAATTACGTTATTATCAAAAAGAAGCTATCATCATTTGGTTTTGATGTTGATATAAAGATTAAAGCATTTAATCCTCCTATAAAAAATAGAATAGCTGCATTTAATGCAAAAGTAAGGAATGCAGATGGTGAGGTTGGTTTATATATTTCTCCAAAGTGTGAAAAGCTTTTATATAATATTTATAATTTACGTTACATGGAAGGCTCATCAAAAATAAATATTCCGACTTATTCTCAGATAAAGCAGTCTAAAGAATTAAAGTTTTTATCGCATCCATTTGATGCTGCTTCATATTTAGTAGATTTTTATTGGCCAATAGTATTATAAAAGGAGATATAAATGGAAACGTTATTGTATTATTCCCCAGTTCTGATTGTTGTATTGGTTTTTCTTATTCAGCAAAGAATAGTTGTAACTCCGGAACAATTGGAGAAAAAACATAGAGAAATTATGAATGATGTAGAAAATCGTTTTGTTACTAAAATAAGTCATGAAGATTTAAAATGTCAGTTTTTTGAAATGAAAGAAAAGATTGATAAGATTTATGATTGTTTGATAATAACTAAATAATATTTGTGTACTATTTTGTAACGAAATATTAAAATTATGTTGTGTATACTAAAGTTTGATATTAAAACAGCCGAAGAAATAGATAAGTATAGTTATAAAAGTGAAAGGCTTTGAATATCAATGGGAATTGCAACATATCAAGCTAGATTTTTAGGAATAACAGCAAGAAGAGCTGATTGTGAATTTCAATCAACAGAAATTGCGCAACAAAAATTGGAGATAACTAATCAATTATCTTCAATAGCCCAAGAATATTCAAATTCTTTAAATGCGACAAAATTAGTTTGGTCTAATGATGCTGTTGATGGGGATTATGGTGTTACATATAGTTTATTAATGACTCCATCAGCAATAAATGATTTTAATCCATATTTAGTAACTACTAAATCTGGAGCTATTGTTTTGAACTCAGAGTATGCTGCAGCAGCTAAAGCCGCTGGTATTTCTAAAGCTGGTGGTGTTGGATCTCAAGATTCAAGAGATAAATTTATTGCAGCATTAGTACCTGGCGGTATTATTACTCAAGAAACAGCTAATCAAATTACAACTACAGATTATATTTATGAAGCAGGAGCTCCAGGTTCTGTTAATTTGGTAGATAAATCCACTGCTCCATCAGGCTCCTTAGCTTGGAATCCTGGTGCAGGTATGGGTAGTAAACCTCTTGATAAGGGCTCTGTTGATGCAATGCAATTATCCGATTTAATAAACAGCGAAGCTATAGGACAACAAACGATAGATTGGGCTCAGCTAACTGTTGATAGAAATGCTGGTAAAATTACACAAGCAGAATATGATAAAGAATTAGATGAATATGATGACTTGATAAATAAGGCTCGTAAAGCTGGAGATACTGCAGAAGTTTCACGATTAGAAAATGAAAAACAAACTTATATTGCTAATAATCAAGCAAATGTAGATACAAGCTTTAAAATATCTGATAATTTCCAAGTTTCTAATAATGATATTAAAGATTCTGGATTTACAATAGTACAAAATGGTATTATCAATCACTATGAAGACGAAATTAAAAGTATGACTATTGGAGATTTACTTGCAAATGATGTTGTAATTATGATGCAAGGTGATAAGGCCAATGAAATGTCTAAAAGTGTTGAAAAATTATTAGAGGCAATTGCAAAAACTCTTGGTCTTGGACAAACTGGAGTTGGTTTGAATGTTGACCAAGCATCAAAAGACGCTTTAGAATATGCATTTGAAATGACTAAAAATACATTTTTAAAACCTGGAAATGCTATTACAACCGGTTCTAGAGGTAGTGATAATGCAATGACAGATAACAGTGCATATTTAAATGCTACAGAATATAACAGAATTTCTCAAGCTCAGGGATATACTGCAGTAAGCCTTTCTAATATGTTATCAGCATTCTTAACTTATTTTGATAATGGTTTGAATGGTGGAACCTCAGATTATGTTGTTGGTAAAACTGTAGAAACATCTGCGTTTGTTACAGATAATAAAAGTTATTATTATATTGGTCAATCAGATCCGAATGCTCCAAGTAGAAATGAAAAATTAGCAGATTTTTATGATGAAATTTATAATAATATCTGTGAACACGGTTGGAGAGAAGATGCAAGTTTAGATGATGATGAGTATCTTGAAAGTGTAATCAAAGATGGTCGTTATTCACTAAGTTCATTAAATGATGATGGATATTATTATCAAACAAGATATAATGAAACTGGTTATATGGTTGAAGTAACCGATAGTGATGCTATTTCAAGGGCAGAAGCTGATTATACAGCTAAAAAAGCTGAATTAACTTATAAAGAAGATTCAATGGATATGAAATCTAAAAAGTTAGATGCTGAAATTTCTTCTTTAAATACAGAATATGATACAGTTAAAAGTTTATTATCAAAATGTATTGAAAAAACATTTACAATGTATTCAGGTTAAAGATAAAATTTATTATAAAAGGCTACGATATTTTTATCGTAGCCTTTTATTTTGTATATTTTCTTCCAATTAATTCATCCGGTAAAAATTGTTGTTCTATTTCCGGAGCGTCATGAGAATAAACATATCCAATGCCAAATCCATATTTTGAAGCATCTTTATAGTGCGCATCTCTTAAGTGCATAGGGGGTGGATAATCTTTTCCTTGAGCAATATCAGATAGTGCTGCGTCGATAGCACAAACTGTTTCATTGGATTTTTTTGCTCTTGCTACATAAATTACAGCTTGAGCTAGTGGAATTCTACCTTCTGGTAGTCCTAATAATTCAACAGCTTTATAAGCATTTAATGCTATGTTAAGGGCATTTGGATCTGCATTCCCAACGTCTTCTGCGGCACAAGTTATTAGTCTTCTTGCAATAAATCTTGGATCTTCTCCTGCTGTTATCATTTTTGCAAGATAATAAATTGCAGCATCCGGATCACTTCCTCTTAAACTTTTTTGAAAGGCTGAAGCGCAATCATAATGTTCTTGTTGTGAGTATCTGGTATTTCTTTGTTGACAAATTTCTTCAATTATTTTGACTGTAAGCATTCGCTTTCCGTCTTTTAGGTCACTTGCAAAATATGCATTTTCCACAATATTTAAAGCATATCTTGCATCTCCTCTTGCTAAGTTTATTATGAAATCTAGAACTCCACTTTCACATTCCATTAATGTGTAATGTGTTGCTAGGTAACTGAAGCCTTTTTTTATAATAGATGACATACTTTTATCATCTATTGCATTTAATCTTACTACTTGAACTCTTGATAAAAGTGCTGGTACAACTTGAAAAGATGGATTTTCTGTTGTGGAGCCGATTAAAAATAATGTTCCATTTTCAAGATGTGGAAGTAGAGCATCTTGTTGAGTTTTTGAATATCTATGAATTTCATCAATGAATAAAATTGTTTTTTGTCCGGCTCTTAATGCTTCCTTAGCTTTATCAACGGCATCTTTTATGTCTTTTACCCCTGAAGTTACGGCAGAGATTTCAATAAAATTTGCATTTGTTTTTGTTGCAATTAGTCTTGCTAAAGTCGTTTTACCACATCCTGGAGTTCCCCAAAAAATGAGTGAGAATAATCTATTTGTTTTTAATAAGTTTAAAATAGGGCTGTTTGGAGCGACAACATTACTTTGTCCTAAAAAATCTTCAATTGTTTTAGGACGTAAAATTTCAGCTAAAGGAATTTGTTTATTTTGATTTTCAAGTTCTGTAAATAAATTATTCATAGTATAATTATAGCAGGGGTAAAATATTTTACAAAGGAATATTAAATTTGAGTAAGAATTTTTGGATTGTAATAATTACAACTTTTATAATTTTAACGGGGATATTTTTTGTATTTGGTAAAAAACAAAATAATAATGAAGTTGTATTTTGGACATTGCAAATGAATGATTTTGCACCGTATATAAATGGAGTTATATCAGAGTTTGAAAAAGAAAATCCTGCTATCAAAATAAAGTGGGTAGATGTTCCGTTTTCAGAGGGAGAAAAAAGAACTTTAGCATCTGTATTGAGTGATAATCCTCCGGATTTAGTTAATTTAAATCCTGATTTTTCTGCGACTTTAGCTCACAAGGGTGCGCTATATGAAATTCCGCAAGAAAATACACAACAATTTAATCAAGAAATTTTAAATGCTTTAAAAACTGATGGTAAAGTTTATTCAATTCCGTGGTATGGAACAAGTGCTGTAACTATTTATAATAGAGATATTTTAAAGAAATCTGGTATAAATATCCCAAAAACTTATTCAGATTTAGAAACTTCAGCATCTATAGTGAAGAAAAATACTAATGCATATATTGTTTTACCTAATATTACTGAAAATGATACGATGCTAAAAATCCTTAATAAGTATGGAGTTTCTGGTGTAGATAAAATAAATTCTTCAAAATCCATTGCGGTATTTGAAATGTTCAAGAGATTGTATAAGCAAGGTTTAATTCCAAAAGAATCAATAACAATGACATTACAGGAATCATTAGAAAAATATATGTCCGGTAATATTATGTTAATTAATGCTGGTCCTAATTTCTTAAATATGATTAAAGAAAATGCTCCATCTACTTATAAAGTTACAGATGTTGCACCACAAATTACAGGGGAGTTAGGACAAAATGATTTTTCTTTAATGAATTTTGTAATTCCTGTTAGAGCTAAGCATAAACAAGAAGCATTGAAATTCGCATTGTTTTTGACCAATGAAAAAAATCAATTGGAATTAGCTAAATTAACGAATGTTTTAGCGACAAATAAAAATGCGTTGAAAGATGATTTTTATACAAAATATGATGACAGTGATTTAATGGCAAAGGCAAGAGTTATTAGTGCAAATCAATTAAATACAATTCAACCAGTATTTAAAACTCAAAAGAATCAAAAAGATATAAATAATATTATAAATGCAGCGGTACAAGAAGTATTGTTAGGTAAAAATTCTACAAAAAATATTTTGGATAAAGCTGCAAATGATTGGAGAAGTTTGTTAGAAAACTAAAGCTGAAATAAGGAGAAATAAATGAAAGCGGTAGTATTTACAAAGAATAATGAATTGAAATTAGTCAATGATTACGAAAAACCAGTACCTAAAAAAGGTGAGGCTTTGGTAAGAGTTACTCTAGCTGGAATTTGTAATACTGATTATGAGATAACTAAAGGTTATATGGGATATGTTGGAGTTTTAGGTCATGAAGCTGTTGGCGTTGTTGAAGATGTAAACGGCGAAGATAAATCTCTTGTTGGAAAAAGAGTTGTACCTGAAATTAGTTACGGATGTAAAGATCCAAGTTGTTCTTGGTGTGCAGAAAAATTATATCGCCATTGCCCGGATAGACATACTTTGGGCATATGGAGAAAAGATGGAGTATTTGCTCAATATTTTACAATGCCAACAGAAGTATTATTTGAAGTTCCGGATAATGTTCCTGATACTCAAGCTGTTTTTGTAGAGCCATTAGCAGCAGCTTTGGAAATAACAGAACAACATCATATAAAGCCGTTTGAAAAAGTGATAGTTTTAGGTGATGGAAAGTTAGGTTTGATTACTGCATTAGCATTAAATGCTCAAAATATAGATGTAATGTTGGTGGGTAAACATCAGAATAAACTTGATATTGCAAAAGCTCAGGGTGTTAAGACTTGTTTATTGAATGATTTAAAAATAGAAAAAATATATGACGTTGTTGTTGAAGCTACAGGTTCAATTTCAGGTTTTGAAACTGCATTGGCTTTAACAAAACCTCGTGGTGTTTTAGTTTTAAAAAGTACAGTTGCAGCTTCTAAAGAATTTAATTTGGCGCCAATTGTAATTGATGAGATAACAGTTCTAGGTTCTCGTTGCGGACAATTCCCTGCTGCGTTAAGGATGTTAAAATCTAACAAAATTGATTTTTCTCCTCTGATTTCAGCAACATATTCTATTGATGATGCTATTGAAGGGTTTGAGAAAAATAAAGAAAAAGAAACATTAAAAGTTTTATTAAAATTTTAATAAAAAAAGATGAAGTTTTAAACTTCATCTTTTTTTTATTTTTTATTTGTAATTTATATAATCTTTCCAGTAATTATTAGATAATGTAACGGTTTTTCCTTTTGAGGACCTTCCGTTTCCTGTAACGTTACCAAATTTATCTTTAGCCATTACTGCAACATTTTCAATAGGTTCATTAAATGGACACGCATCTAAAGCACATCCTTCTCCTTTTTTACCAGGAAGAGGACAGTCTCTACCGTAATATGCGTTACTTGAACTTTGTAATCTGTTTGCGTCACATGAAACTAACTGTCCAGAATAGTTACTGTCGTGTGTCTCATCATTATAAACCCAAGTTCCAACTTGGTGTGCGTTCATTGGTATAAATGCAAAGACATCAATATTGTATGTGTTTGGTGGAGCTGTTCCATTTATATCAACACAGATTATTCTGCTTTCTGAATTGAATGTCCAAATTCTACTTTTGGCATCTATCCATATTCCGTAATTATCACAAAACATGACCCCTTTTTGTTTCCCTGTAGACATATCAAATCTATATGGGCCACCACCGCCGCCACCGTTTTTGTAGATAGTATTCATTGAATTAGCAATACCATTAGTACTGTTTACGTTTTTATCGTATGGTCCACCTCCTGGTAAATAACTGATAAATTCTTCAGCCCATTTGGAGACGCCTATACTATTTGCGTATTGTCCAACATCACCTTTTTCAGAGTTTATTCTAGAGCCTATTTCTTTAATATCACTATATGTGGCTCTGAATTGTTGTTCCAAAACTTTACCTTTATAATTATATGCAAGTGTAGGTATTGTCAGTGCACTAATTACACCAATCAATCCCATTGTTATCATAATTTCAGCTAAGGTAAAGCCAAATTTTTTATTTGTAAATTTCACGATATAACCAATCCTTATAAACTTCCTATATGTGTATATTATATCCTATTTTTATATTAAAGTCTAGTATAGTTATAATTATAATAATATTTGTGTTGCTAAAATTAATTTATGACTATCGTCTGCGTTTTGGTTCTGACAAAATACATAGTTGAATACAACTTTTAAGGCTTGTCCTTTTATGAACCAGTTTAAACCTACTGTATATTCGCGTTTTAAATCATTTGAGGCATCTCTGTTAGGATCGAATTGGTCTATTCTTCCTATCAATTGTAAGTGAGGGGTGAATTTCCATCCTACAGTAGCTGCGTAGCCGCAAGCTTTATTTGCGCTAACACCTTGAGAGCCATTATAGCCATCTGCTATTGCAGCTTCAAAATTTGTCCAAAGTTTTTTATATTTATAAGCTACGTAGGCACTACCTACACCGTAATTTATTCCATTATGGCCTCCGTTAAAACCTCCGCCTATTGTTAATTTCCCGTATTTTGTATCGTGGCTACCAAATGGCTTTATGTTTAACCAGCCGTTGAATTCTGCTCCAGGAAAACCACTTGTGATGTCTCTACCTGAAGATCCAAAAGCTAAGTTATAGTCAATATAATTATAGTTACCTCGAACTTTTATTGACATAGATCTTGCGTTACCAAAATTACGTGCAATTTGAGAGCGGGCAACAAATGGAAGTATAAATGTTGAAGCTCCGCCTTCAACACCCGTTTGTACTCTTGAATAACCTGCAACGATTTGATGGTTTGGAATACTGTCGTTCAAGATGTACGCATCCCCCATAAACCCATCAATAAAGTTATTTCCGTGTTTGTATATTGGGTTAACGTTTACTTTGAATTTATAATCAGGATTTCTGAAGGAACCGTATACACCAACTTCAGTTGTTAGATTGTCATATTCTGTAGAGTACGAAGGAGTGAATAATGCGTTAATAGAGCCTCTATATCCTCCATATACTTGTATTTTATGTATTGGACCTTTTTCGTATTCAAAAGTTAAATCATCTTTTAATAAAAATGATTGGATATCGGTTCTGACAATATTACTGTGTAAAATTTTCCCTGGTAATGTATCTTCGTCAATTTTATTGTCATTGTTTTTATCGAACATTCGGAATATTTCGAAATCAAGTTCTGTGTTATCCATTACCGAATCATCATTGTCATATTCTAAAATTTTACTTTGTTTTTTTGAAGTCTTTTGATTTGATTTTTTATTTTGAAGATTTTGATTTTTTTCATCAAACAATGTATCGTCTTCTGTTTTTAAGACAATTTCATTTTCTTGAGGAGTTGCCAATAAATCTTCAGCTATATCTTCTGTTTGTTGTGCATTTACGGATATTGGGGTTATCAATAAAGCTGAAAAAAGTATCAGTTTTAAGATTGTTTTCATATGTTACAATTATAACATAAAAATTGTAGATTTCATAATTTTTTTATTGTATATTTTCATTATGCCGAACAAAGTTAAAAATAATAAACAAACAGATGTAAAAGCCCCGATTGTAGAAGCTTTAAAGGTAGCTTATAACAATCCAACTTATCAATTCCATATTCCTGGTCATACAAAAGGTCTTGGAACATTGCCATCATTTAGAAAACTTATTGGTAAAAAAGCTTTGATGGTAGATACTACAGATGAGTTTGATAATTTAGGAACATTAACTCCAGCCACTGGTCCTATTAAGGAAGCAGAGGTGTTGGCTGCGCAAGCTTTTGGCGCAAAAAGAACTTTCTTTTTATTGAATGGTTCAACAATTGGTAACCTTGCAATTGCAATGGGTTTAACCAAAAAATGTCAAAAGGTTATTGTTAATAGAAATTGTCATAGATCAGTTTTAACAGGTTTGATTATCTCAGGAGCTGAGCCATTATGGATTATTCCTGAAAAGTTCAGTGATTGGGGAATTTGGGGAAATATTGAAGCTGCATCTGTTGAAAAATTGTTATCAGAGAATGATGATGTTTCAATGGTTTGGATTACTAATCCAACTTATGAAGGTGTTGTTTCTGATGTGAAAGCAATTTCGGCAGTTTGTAAAAAATATAATGTCCCTTTAATTGTTGATGAAGCGCATGGTTGTTTGTGGAATTTCAATGAAAAATTACCTGAAACATCATTGAAGTTAGGTGCTGATATTGTTGTTCACTCTTTACATAAAACCGGTGGCAGTATGAGCCAATCTTCAATGCTTCATATCAGTGAAAATTCACAAATTAATGCAGATGATGTTGAAAGAGCATTAATGCTTTTACATACAACAAGTCCATCATTAATGCTTTTAGGTAGTTTAGATGCAGCTAGAGCAAATTTACAAAGTAAAAGAGGGCAAAAACAATTAGCAAAAGCAATTGCTAATGCTAAATATTTGCGTTCTGAAATTGATAAAATGCAAACAATTCATCAGTTGAAATCAGATTTTGGTTATAAAACTGATGTAACAAAAGTGTTTATAAAAGCTGATGGTTTATCAGGTAAAAGATTAGAGTCAATTCTAGAAATAGATTTTGGTATCGAAGTCGAAAGTGCTTCTGATGCGGGTATTCTAATTTTAAGTAATATTGGTAATAAACGTTCAGATTTTGAGTATTTAGTAGATTGTTTGAAAAAGATTGATACTCATGATTATAAAGATATTTATTATTTAGAAAATAAGAAACATATGCCAATGTTGACTCCTATAATAAAAAGAAGTTTAAGAGAGGCTTATTTCTCAGAAAAAGAAGTTGTGCCAAAAGCAGAAGCTGTTGGTAGATTATCTGGAGAAGTTGTAGCTGAATGTCCTCCTGGAATTTCTATTTTATTGCCGGGAGAATTGATTACAGAAGAGCATTTACCATATTTAGCTGATTATGAATTTATTGAAGTAATTAAATAATATTTGCAAAGCTTAAGAAATATTCTTCAATTACGTTCATAAGCATTGGTAAAATCCAAACCATGATTGCTGCTCCTAAAACTGGTTTGAATAGGAAGCTTAATTGGAAAACGTTTACTTGTGGTGCAGTTCTTGAAATTACACCTAAAATAATATCTTGGGCAAGTGTAGCTAAAAGTATTGGGGATGCAATTTGTAGCCCCATATATAATGTGTTTGAAGACATTTTTATTAAAAGATCCATTTTAATAAGTTGTGGTAATGGAATATGTGCTGCATACATTGGGAAAATTTCAAAACTTCTAACCAAAGCTTTAAATAGCCAGTAGACTCCACCTAGGTTTATAAAAATTAGTATCCCCATTAGGGAAATCATTTTTGTAAGTATAGAAACTTGGGCGGAAGTCGTTGGGTCTAGTGTAGTTGCAGACGATAGACCCATTTGCATGTTAATCATTTCTGCACCACAATCTATAGCGATAGTTATAAGTTGTGCCATATATCCAATCATTGCACCTACAACAATATTTAATAGTAAAGACAGTGCGAATGAATCACATTGAGTCAAACATTTTTCAGGATGTAAAAAAGGAACTAAAAAAACGGTTACAATAAGAGCAAATGGTAGTTTTACAAGTGATGGAAAATCTTTTCTGTTAAATATTGGGGCAAATCTAAAAAATCCAATCATTCTAGCAAAAACTAATGCACCTGCCATAAGGTAGGTATTCATTTTAGGAAATATTTTCATTAGTTCTACTATAATTGTATCCATTTATTTTATCTTCCCATTAATCTTTTTGTTTCAACTAAATCAGGTTTAGGCATAGCAGTTTTAGCTGCAGGAGTGTATTTTGCTCTTTGATTCTTATCAATATAAGGAACTTTTCCTGGGTTTTTCATTATTTCATCCATAGAATCTATGTTTTTGAAATGGTCTTTCATTTCACCGGCAAATGGTGATGTATATTTATGATAGTCTGCATCTAGTACAAAGTTTTCGCTATGAGGAACTGTATTGAATGCAAGAACCATACCTTCTTGGAATAAATTTGTTAGCATTCTTATGAAACCTACGCCTCCTATGATGATAACTAGGAATACACCTAAGATTTTAGGAGCAGCAGCAATAGTTTGTTCTTGTACTTGTGTTACGGCTTGTAAGATACCAACAACAAGACCGATGCCAGCTGCAACAAGAACGCATGGCATTGATATTGCTAACATTATTAAAAAACCTTTTGCTAAATATTCTAATAAGATTTCCACTGTTTATTCCTCTAAAATTAATCTTAGTTATAACTTGAAACCAAGCCTTGTACAATTAATGCCCATCCGTCAACTGCAATAAATATCAGGAGTTTAAACGGCATTGAAATAATTGTTGGTGATAGCATGAACATACCTAGTGCCAGTAGAACGTTTGCAACAACCAAGTCTAAAATAATAAATGGTACGAAAATTATAAAACTTATTTCGAATGATGTTTTTAATTCACTGATAATATATGCTGGAGCAACTTCCCATATTGATATGTCATCAGGAGATTTTGGTTTTGTTTTATGCGCAAGTTCTACGAAAAATGTCAGGTCACTTTCTCTGGTTTGTTTTAGCATAAATTCTTTTAGCGGTTTAGATCCTTCTTGAATTGCTGCAACCATGTCGTGGTTCTTTTGATATGGTACTGAACCCATATCATACATTTTTTGGAATGTTCCGCCCATTGTGTAGAATGTTAAAATTATTGATAAACCGATAATTACAATTGCCGGAGGAACTTGTTGTGTACCCATTGCGGTTTTTAGCATTGAAAATACAACAACAAATCTTAGGAAACTTGTCATACAACAAAATATAAAAGGTAATAGTGAAAACATAGACATCACTATTAGCATTTGTAGTACCGGATTTAGATTTTGTAATTGATCCATAATTTATTTATTCCTATAGTTCGTTAATTTTTTTTGCCATTTCTCTAATTGTTGTTAATTCTTTGTTTTGTCTTTTTGAGAAATCTAATATAACTTGTTTGTTTGTAGGAGTTTGAGATGGAGTATTTTGTTCTCTTCTATCCATTCCTCTTCTAAGTTTTGCTCCTTCTGGGTTTGGAGCTTGAATTGGCTCCAAATGTATTGGTTGTTTATTGTTTTGTACAATATCCATATCTATTAAACGAGTTTGGGTTTGAGGAATTAGTTTTTCAATTTCTTGGTTAATATTTTGTGGTAATTCCTCTGTCATTATATTTTCAAATCGTTTAAAATCTTTTTGAGTTTGTCTTGGAGTAGTTTCAGAATCTAATTTAGATAACAGGGTAGTTCTATCCATATCTGAGGCTACTAAAAATCTTTCATTCCCAGCTCTTACTATAAGTAAAGATTTTCTTGGGTTTATAGGCATAGTTTCTTCAATGCTTAAGTATTTAGAATTTTTATTGCTTAAGCCGCCTTCCATAAATTTTTTGTATACGAAAATGGCAAAGAAAATTAGACCTAACATTGCCATTGTATAAACTGTAAAATTTGCTATATAACTACCCATAGTCTGTTTATCTCCCTAATATCAGATAAGTTTTTTGTTAAATTAGATGTTTTCGTCTTCTAATTCAAAGTCGCTGTAATCGAATTCTTCATCGTTTTCACCTTCTCCACCTTCGTTTTGGTATTCTTGTTGAGGTGCTTCTGGTGCATTATTTTCAAATTCTTCATTTGATGAGAATTCTTCTTGTTGAGTTTCCATATTGTTTGCTTGACTAGAAGCTCTAGCAGGTGCTGAAGATCCGCCATTTTGAGCAATAACATTATTGATTTTTACGCCATATCTATCATTGATTATTACTAGTGAGCCACTAGCAATTGGTTTTCCTTCAACTTTAAGAGTTACATTATTATCATATAGAGATGTTAAGTCTACTACCAACCCATCTTCTATATTTTTTAATTCTCCTAATGTTATTTTTACTGCATCAAATTCAGCATTCATTTCAACTTCTATGGAATCCCATATATTTTGATGAGTATCACTCATGTTATTTCCTCCGTCAATTGTTTCCGGTATTAATAAATCCATATTTGGATTAATGTTTACGTCCATTTTTTCACCTTGTAGTGATAATGTTAAGTGTGAAAGATTACTGTTTTCAAACACAACAACATCATCTTCTTCCAGGTTTTTTAAATCAAATAATGAAAATTTAGTTTTTCCAACAATTACTTTTGCTGTGATTTCGCTATTTGGAAAATCTGTTTCTGAAAATTTTGGACCTGATGAATTAATAGCTTCCGGACTTAATAATGCTGCAGGAAGTGATAGTATTATTTTACCTGCTTCTTTATTGTATTCATCTATGTCCTTGATTAAAAAGGTTAAATGTATAACGTCAAAGTTTGTTCTTTTTAATTCTGTGGGATTGTTGTTTGTTAGTTTTTCTTTTATTGCATCATACATAAATCCGTTAAATGAAGTGATAACTTTAGCTTCGAGTTCGGAAATTTTGTTTATGTTAAATTTTGTTTTTGATTGTCCAAGAGCTTTACTTAATATAATATCAATTGCTCTGTCTGTAATACGGAAGAACATATCATAATTCGCATCTATGCGAACTTTTGTTACAAAGCAAGCTTCACTATCTAAAAGACAATTTATATTTTTGCTCAATCCAATGAAATTTATTGTAAAATTCTTTTCAAAAAATTCGTCACAAGAGTTTTGAACAAGTTCAGGGAACGTGTTTTGATACCAGTTGTATTCTTTATACAACTCTTCAGTGGATATTGAGTTTTCTACTAATTTATCTTCCATTACAACTATCCCTTAATTTATCCCCGGGAAATTGACGTATATTCCCCACATCTACAATAATGTATAAACGGATTTATTACATCAATCTTTTAATGGATATTTTTTAAAAGTCATTCAATTTTTATAATGTTTTTAACTAAATCCAATGGATTGATTTTGTTTAATTTTATTTGAGCTTATTAGAGTTTAGATAAATTTTTATAATTCATATACTTATATTAGATAAATTTGCTCAAATTCTATAAAAGGTTGATTTAATTTTAATTAAAATTTGAAATAATAAATTTGTTATCACTGTTTAAAGGAATTAATAAGAATGAATTTACACGAGCAATGTTTATTACGTTATTTGATGTATCCAGATGAATTAGCTTATACTACTGAAATTTTAAAATTAAATAATAAAATCTTAGAGCAAAAGTTCGTTGTAAAAAATATTCTTGCTTATGTTTCAGGGATAAATTATACTGAAGAAGTTAAGTAACAAGGTTTTTTAATATGTTAAAGAAAATTTTATACACGCTATGGGTTTCTGTATTATTATTGTTGATTTTTTTCAGCTTAAAGAATGGAAGTTACATAGCGTTTATTAATTCTATGGAAGATAGAACATTTGATATTCGTCAAAGTATTTTGGCAAATTCAAAAGTTAAGACTCCTAATAAAGATATTGTTATTGTGGCAATTGATGATGGTAGTTATGAATATATATTAGACAATTATGGGGAATGGCCATTATCAAGAGATGTTTATGCAAAAATGGTTGATTATATTGAGGCCCAAAAACCTCAAAATATAGCTTTTGATTTAATGTTTGTAAAATCAATGAAAAGTGCACTTGCCGAAGACAAGGCTTTAGTTAATGTTTTCAAAAAGTATGATAATGTTTATACAGCGATGAATTTAGATGATCAACCACAGGATTTAAGAATTCCTGCTAAATTGCCGGAGGCATTGTCAGTAAATATAAAAGATAATTCTTTGGGTAAAGTTGATTTAGGATATTTAGAATATTCTAATTGCAGAACTGTTATTGATGAAATTTTAAATAATACTTCAAATATTGGTATGATTAATGTATTGAGAGCAGATGATGGTGTTCTAAGAAAAATGCCATTATTTTTGAAGTATCAAGATAAATATTATCCACAGTTGGGTTTAAAAGTTGCATTAAATGCATTAGGAGTTAAAAATCAAAAAGATTTTACTGTTGATAAAAAAGGGAATTTAGTTTTGTCTAACGGTAAAGAAATTCCTGTAGATAATGATGGTGGTGTAATTTTAAATTGGTATGGACCAGCTGGAACTTATGAAAATATCCCAATGTATAAATTATTAAAAACTATTGAAGGAAAAGAAAAAGGAACATTTGATTTTCATAATAAAATTGTATATTTCGGAGCTACCGCAGCTAGTTTATTTGATATAAAAACTGTACCGGTAGATAAGGTTTATCCTGGTGTTGAAGTTCAGACAACTTATGTTAATAACATTTTAGATGGTAATTTAATACACAAAGTTCCAACTTATGTGAATGTTTTGATTGGTGTAATGTTAGTATTGATTACAATTGGATGTGTGTTGGCGTTAACTTCTTTACCTGTGGCATTTGGTCTTTCAATGACAGTTTATATTGCATATATTATGCTTACTTATTATTTGATGCGTTTTTATAATTTATGGGTGGAAATTGTTTCTCCTCTAAGTTTGGCAATTTTTGCATTTGTTGCAACTGTTATTATTAAATATTTGATTAAATCAAGAGATTTTGATCATCAATATAAGTTAGCGACAACAGATGGTTTAACTGAATTGTATAATCATAGATATTTCCAAGAGCAGATGCAAAGGTTAGTTTCACATGCAAATCGTTATGAAACAATTTTTTCTCTAATAATTATAGATATCGACTTCTTTAAGAAATTCAATGATAATTTTGGTCATCAGTCCGGTGATGCTGTGTTAAGACAAGTTGCATTCGAATTAAAGAAAAATGTAAGAGCTACCGATATAGTATGTAGATATGGCGGAGAGGAAATGAGTATTATTCTCCCGAATACAAAATATGAGGAAGCAGTACAAATTGCTCAGAAATTATGTAGCATTGTTTCATCTAAAAAAATGAAATTAAGTAACGGCAGAGAAAGCAATGTTACAATAAGTTTAGGTGTTTCTACATTTGGAGAAGATGGGGTTACACCATCTGAAATTATTGAATCTGCAGATAAGCGTTTGTATAATGCAAAAGAAAATGGACGAAATAGGGTTAATTAAGAAAAATAAAACATGAGGAATGATTTTTTAGAAAAACCAATAGTAATAAAAGATATAGCTAAAGATTGTTTATTCGATTTATGTTTGCTGGAAAATAATGAAAAACAAATTGAGCAAATATGTGAATTCTTGCAAAATGATAAAAAGTTAATGTTGGTTAACGGTTTTAAGGGTGCAG
The DNA here is from genome assembly GCA_905215335.1 of uncultured bacterium. Taxonomy (GTDB): domain Bacteria; phylum Cyanobacteriota; class Vampirovibrionia; order Gastranaerophilales; family Gastranaerophilaceae; genus Zag111. The sequence continues at coordinate 213,559 of CAJMPQ010000002.1, forward strand.
GAAAATCTTTGGTTGTAGATTTTGTTTCAACTTGTTTTAACTCGAGTGTTTTAACTCTAAGATATCATTGTTTGGAAACTACAATTTTAGATGATATGATGTTGAGTTTCTTTGATACTTTTAGAAATTATACTGTTCAGGGTAAAATTGTACCACCTAGAATTAAGACCGAAAATTTTTCACAGAAGATAAATTCTTATTTTAATTCAATAAGTCGCCCAATTGTAATTGTTTTACACTCTTTTGAGGCCATATTAAAATCGAACAAACCTGAAATCTTGAGTTTTATAAAACATTTGTCAAAGTTGCCAAATGTGAAAATTATTATAACATCAAGAGCTTTTACTTTTGAAGATTTTGCGGATATTGATTTTGATAGAGCTACTGTTTTAGCTTTTTCTCAACAAATTTTTGAAAAATATCTAAAAGAAAATGGTGTTAAAAATATTGGTATAATTTCTAATGAATTGTATAAACAATCTAAAGGTTATTATAATTACGTAAATTTATCGGTTAAAATAATGAATTTGCGTGGGTATTCTTTAGTCGAATTTTTAGAAGTGTTTTCAAAAAGTTTAATGTCTTTTCCTGATTTTATATTACGAGAAGCCTTAGCTTTAGTTGATCCTGTTAGTGCACATTTGTTCAGATTGCTAACAGTAATGCGTATTCCAATTCATGTGAATTTATTAAAGTCCTTACATTTGTTTGATGAGGAAAGAGTATTTTTCTTTGTAACAAATTCAATTCTATCAGTTGAGGGTGAATGTTTATACTTGCAAGATTGTTTTAGAGAAATTATAGATCATCAAATTCCGGACAATGTTTTAGTAAAACTTCACAGTGCTTGTATTGATTTGTATAATACTCAGTTACCATTAAAACCTCTTGAAAGAGATCTTAGACTTTCTCGTCAAACTATGCGTAATGAAATTGAATATCATTCAATGTTCTTACCTAAAAAGCCTGTTATAAATTCAAAACCGTTGCAAATTATTGATGTTAATCCTGCTGTTGAAGTTGTTCCTGAAACGGTTCCTGTTATAAAGGAAACTAGTGAAAACGTAGTTGAAGAATCAAAAGATGAAAAAATTAATAAAATTAGTTTTATTATAGAAGATGAAGCTATATTGGATGGTATAGCAGATTCAATTAAGGATTTTGTTACTGAGAAAATTGAAGAAACTCAATTTGTTGAAAAAAGTAATAATTTAACACTAACTCAATTGTTGAATTTAGCTAAACAAGAAGAGAAAAATTATAATTATAAATCAGTAATTTCGCTTTATCAAAGTGCATTAACGAAAAAAGATGATGATAATTTTTATTTCTTTTTGCCGACAATTTATGTTAAATTAGCTGAAGCTTATAAACATTTATCTCAATGGTATGAAGCTTTGGAATATTATACTCAGGCTCAAGATTTTTATTTTAATGCTTCAAATTTAGATAAGGTGTCAGAAATAAAATTAGAAATTGCTAATATTTACTACATTATATACAAGCACGATAATGCAAAATATATATTGACAGAATTAGAAAATAATAAAACTTTATCTAATGAACTCAGAATAAAGGTTAATTTAGCACTGGCTAAATTGTCTACGAATTTGAATGATGAATATGAATATTACAAAAAATCATTAGATTTAGTAGAATTAGGAACTGACAAATCTATTGTTGCTCAATTGTATTATAAGTTTGCTGGTGTTTCCGATGAAAAAAATGATACTAAGTCAGCAGTAATGTATTATAAAAAATGTATTGCGTTAGATTCAAATCCTCGCACTAACAAGTATTTGTCTCGTTCATTAGCAAATTTGGCAGAGTTGTATGATGAAGTTGGACAATCTAAGTATGCTGTTAAATATTATTCAGAAAGTATGAAAATTGATGCTGATATGAATAATTATAATGGCTTGTTTAGTTCTGCAATTCATATGGCTGAAATTTATTCTGCTAAGGATGACGAAAAGTCTTTAGGATTTTTAAATCAAGCGTTATCTTATGCTAAAAAACTTAATGAACCATATTATATTGTATCGGCTCTTGTTGAGTTAGGTGATTTTTATTTATTAAGAAAAGATTTTGAAAAAGCTTATCATAATTTTATTCAAGCATACGATATTGCAAAACATTCATTTAGCAAGGATAATTTAGATAGAGTTCAAGCTAGAATTGATGAAATTCAGCGAAGAATGAAAGTGGAAGATTTTAAAGCTTTACAGGATAAATATGGAAAATAAAGAATTTTATAAAGAATATATGGATGCCTTTTTGGAAGAAAATTCTAAAGTGAATTTAATTTCAAAAAATGATGAAAAGTTTTTATGGGAAAAACACGTTTTTGATTCGTTAGCTATTGAGAAATTTTTTGAAAAATATGAAGAACCAAAAACTCTTTTAGATATTGGTACTGGTGGTGGATTCCCAGCTGTTCCAATTGCAATTACTTATCCTAAAATAAAGGTAACAGCATTAGATAGTATTGCAAAAAAAGTTCGTGCAATACAATCGATGAAAGATAAGTTGCAAATAGAAAATTTAATTCCTATATGTTCAAGAGTTGAAAATATTGATGCAAAATTTGAGGTTGTTACATCTCGAGCTGTTTCTTCATTGAAAAATATTTGTGAATATGCTCTACCTAAGCTTTATAAAGGTGGTTATTTTATAGCTTATAAATCTAGGAAAACTCCGGAGGAAATTGAAGAAGCTAAAAATGTCTTAAAAAAATATAATTCAAAAATTGTTGAGATTATTGAATATAAACTACCTTTAGAAGAAGAAATTTCGAGAAACCTAATTATAATTAAACGTGTGTAATATAACTTGATTTATAATTGCTTTTTGAATTTGTCTTTTGTAAAATCTTTGGAAAAGGGGTATAAAAAGGGGCATTATGAAGTGTTATAAATCGAGATGGATAATTACATCGACAGGAGAAGTTCTTGAAAATTTTGCACTGGTTGTTGATGAAGGAAAGTTTGTTGATATAATTCCACAATCAGAAATAAATTATGCTCCTGAATATGTTAAAGATTTTGGAAATGCAGTTATAACTCCAGGTTTTATTGATTTATTTACCCAATATCAATATACAAATGTTGGGAAGAATAAACCTAAGAGTTTTAAATATAAATTGAAGAAGTTTTTCATAACATTTTCAATGAAGTTTAATTTTGCAGGTATTAGTAAAAATAATTATTGTTATAAATGGGCACAAATATTAGCTGATTATTTTTCAATGACACGTGATGAAAAATTAGAATCATTTGCGGATGGTGTAGAGGCTTCAATTGCTGCAGGAACTACTTGTATTGCTCAAGTATCCAGAGAGAAGAAATTCTTTGAAGTTATAAACAGACTACCAATTAAAACATATTTGTTTTTTGAAATTTATGCAGATAGTTCTATGAAAAGTAAAAAAACATTTAAACATATGCGTTCTGTAGTTGAAGATTTGATTTATCATAAGGGGCCAAATACTTATATTGGTGTTATGTTGAATTCTATTTCCGGGGTTCATAAAAAGCTATGGGAATTATTTTCTAAATATTGTAGAAAACATAATATGCTTTTGATGACAAGATTTATTGAATCAATTGACGAAATTGAGTGGTTAGAACATGGATTTTCTGATATTGATATTTTGCATAAGTTCCTTGGTTTTAGAAAAATTTCGCCATTTGATAAGGAATTAACTCCGGTTCAATATTTAGAAAAAATGAAGGTTTTATCAAATAAAGTTATTATTGCAAATGCAAATATGGCCACTGATAAAGATTTAGAAAGATTATCAGAAGGTAATGTCAAATTTGTATATCAACCAATTTATAATGAAGAAATGTCTGGTACTGATATTGGATTTGAAAAAGTTCTTAAATATTTTTCTAAGAATTTCGGTTTATCAACTCAAAGTTTTGCAATAGATAAAGATTTTAGTTTATTGAATTTAGCTATAAAAATAAATAAAGATACTAATTTAGATTTAATTGAGTTGTTAAAGTACATAACAATTTATCCTGCAAAAATTTTACGATTAGATCATGTTACCGGTTCTATTGAAAAAGGTAAAGATGCAGATTTTAATGTGTTTAAATTGGATGAAGGTGAAGGATACGAGGCAATAATTAATCATAGTGTTCCATATTCAACGTATTCGCAAGGCCATAAACTTGTAAAAAAAGGTGATAAGAGGTTTAGCTTATGACAATATTAAATGATGTTTTCACAGTGCATACTAAAGGTAATACAGATATTATTGATATAACTCCGCAAATTCGAAATGTAGTTTATAATCATAGATTGCAGAATGCGGTTGTGTATGTTTATGCACAAGGTAGTACAGTTTCTATTACAAATATCGAGTTTGAACCGGGGTTGTTAGTAGATTTGCCTGAAGCGTTAGATAGGATAGCTCCTATTGATGCTCCTTATCATCATGATGAAATGTGGCATGATGGAAATGGGTATGCACATGTTCGTGCTTCAATTGTTGGAAATTCTACTCATATTCCTTTGATAGATGGAGTTCTACAGCTTGGTCAATGGCAACAAGTTGTTTTAATTGACTTTGATAATAAGGCTAGAGCTAGAAAAGTTAATGTGCAAATTCTTTATTAGAGCTTAAGGTAAGTTTTTAAAGTATTCGCTATCTGTCATTGCAAAATATGCGCACCCTATTCCATTCATAGTATTATTACTGTTTTTAGAGCAATATTTGTTTGTGTCTTTATATATTGATTTAGGTGAGCCCATTGGAACTATTTCAAACCCTCCTTCTTTGGCACTTTCTTGCAGTTCAAATGTAAATACATCGTGTCCCCAAAAATTAGGCTTTCCAGCTTTTCCATTCAGGTCAATACTAATAATAGGATTTTTTTGGTTGTGGTCAAACATTACAAGCATATTATTCATTAAAAAGAATTGTCCATCATCTAATACTGTAGTTGTAATAAATTCTGTATTTTTGGCGTAATTTTTATATGCGCTATCTTTATTTACGTTTCCTTCTTCATCAATTCGTGTAATACAAAGTTTACCACCTTTATTAGAACCTGTGTCACCACAATCTGTAGCACCTTTAAAATATTTTATGAATGATTTGTATATTAGATTTGCGGTATTTGGTTTATATTCTATACGTTCGTAGTCTTCGTTGTACATTTTTACTGCTTGAGCAAGTAGTGAGTATGCCTCTTTAAATTGAGATTTAAGTTTTATATGATTTATTTCTGTCATTAATGCAGGTATTGTTATTGCAGCAATAACCCCTATTATTCCTAGTGTAATTAGTACTTCAGCTAAAGTAAAGCCTTTTTTCATACTTAATTCCTCCTGAACAAAATAATAGCACACTTTACGTACTGTCAGTACGTATAATTTACAAAAATTTACGTATAAACTGTACGTATATGAAGGATGATTTTTACAAAAATTTAGGGAAAAATATAAAAAATAGACGTAAAGAGCTTCATTTAACCCAACAACAATTGGCGGATTGTTTGGGAATTTCTCTAAATTTTATGGGTAAAATAGAAGTTGCGTTTTCTAAACCATCATTGGATACATTGATTGAAATTGCAGATAAGCTTAATACTACAGTTTCAGATTTAACAAAGTTTGATTAGTTTTAAATATCTAAACCTGTAAACATTTCAAGTGAAGTTACGTTTTTGAGTAGTGGGAATTGTTCAATATCGTAATTTTTCACAAAATCAATCGCTTCATTTCTTGCAAGTTCCAGTATTTTTGCATCTCTTACGATATCAGAGATTATTAAATCCGGAAGACCGGATTGGCGAGTTCCTAAAAATTCTCCTGGACCTCGAAGTTGTAAATCTTTTTCTGCAATGACAAAACCATCATTTGTTTCTGTCATTATGCTTAGTCGTTCTCGTGTTTCTTGAGTTCTTGAAGATGTTATGAGAATACAATAGGATTGTAAACTGTTTCTTCCTACACGTCCTCTTAATTGGTGAAGTTGAGAAAGTCCAAATCTTTCTGCGTTTTCAATAACCATAACAGTTGCGTTCGGAACATCAACTCCGACTTCTACAACTGTTGTTGATACTAATATGTTGTATTCACCATCTTTGAATTTTTTCATAACTTCATCTTTTTCATCATTTTTTAGTTTCCCGTGTAGAAGTCCAATTTTATATTCTGGGAATACTTCTTGTTGTAGCTTTTCTGCTTCTATTGTTGCTGCTTTGGCAGATAAAGTTTCGCTTTCATCTATCAAAGGATAAACAATATATGCTTGACGACCTTCGTCTACTTCTTTTTTTATTAAATCCCATACTTGTTTGTGAGAACCTGTAAGTGCTGTTTTAATAGGCTTTCTACCTTTTGGAAGCTCATTGATTACAGTTAAATCTAAGTCTCCGTGAACAGTTAGGGCTAATGTCCTTGGGATTGGTGTTGCTGTCATTGTTAGGATTTGTGGGTTTTGAGATTTTTTCTTTAAGATGTTTCTTTGTTTTACTCCAAATCTGTGTTGTTCATCTACGACGATTGCTCCAAGATTATTAAATTCTACGTTTTCTTGAATCAGTGCGTGTGTTCCTACTGCAATATTTGTTTGACCATTTTTTAAATCTGTTTCAAATTTTTTGCGAAGTTTTTTTCCGTGACTTCCTAAAAATAGTCCAACGCTCAATCCCATTGGAGTAAGCCACTGTACAAGATTGTTGTAATGCTGTTGTGCTAAAATTTCTGTAGGAGCCATTAGTGCACCTTGATAACCGTTTTCAATTGCAGCAAGAAGCATTATTGTTGCTACGACTGTTTTACCACTACCTACATCGCCTTGTAAAAGCCTTTGCATTGGAGCATCAGAATTCATGTCTTGTAGTATTTCATTTACTGCTTGTTTTTGACCTGATGTAAGTTCAAAAGGCAAGCTTTTGATGAACTTCTGTACAAGTCCGTCTTTATGAACTTGTAGTGCATAAGATTTTGTATTTTTTGCTGTATTTTCTCTTAATCTTATTAGTTTTAACTGAATTAAGAATAATTCTTCAAAGATTAGTGAAAATCTGGCATGTTCCAATGCATCCATAGTTTCAGGAAAATGGATTTGTTTAACTGCTTCTTTTTTGTCCATAATTCCTAATCTTTCTCTAATAAAATCAGGAATAATGTTTTTTATATCATTTTTATAAAGTTCTATAGCATTAAATATGGCTTTCCTTAGAGTCTTTATACTTAAATCTTCACAAACCGTGTATATAGGAACTATTCTTGCAAGATTAAGGTTTGATTCTGGATTTTGTAAGAATTCTCCTGTCATAATCGAATATGTTGGTTTATCCATCGTTAGCAGACCACTATAGTTATTGCGTTTAACTATTCCTGAAATCATTATACCTGCGTTTACAGGAAATTGAGATTTCATTCTCTCAAGCACATATCTATTACCTTTTGCATTGAAGAAACTTAGTTCAAAGCGTCCACTTTCATCAGCTATAACAACTTTTGTTACGGATAAATTGTTTTTTGTATTAAATGATGATACCGATTTGATGTATCCAAAAACGGTTGTAGATTGTCCTTCTCTTAGGTCTCTAATTAATGTTCTTGAAGAATAATCGATATGTTTTTTAGGAAAATACATCATTAAGTCTTGGGCTGTGAAAATTCCTAATTTGTTTAGTTTATATGCAACTTTTGGGCCTACACCTTTTATGTACATAACATCAACTTCTGACGGGTGTTTTTGACGTTGAAGTTGCATTGTTTTTTCTTCTTCTTGTTCGTTTTTTTCTTGCTGAATATCAGCTTTTATAACACGAATTAAGTGTTCTATAGATTTGCGTCTTTCGGGAACTGATGCGTAGGGATAAACTTCAAAAGATTCAATTACTACTGCCCAGCGTGGATTTTTTTTTGATTTCTTGTAATTTTTTTGAGCTTCTTTTTTTATGAAACTTGAAAAATTTTGCGTTTTACCATGAATATCGATATATCGATATTTTATTTCAATATCTATGGCCGCTTTTATTTTATCTAAGTTCTCAATCATATATGTAATTTTACATTAAGATTGAGAGGAACACAAATAGTAAAAAAGAGAACTATATATTATGTTCTCTTTTTTGTCATTTATTTGTTATTTAAATTTTGGTCTACTTGTTTTTGAAGTTCATTGATAAAGCTTTGATATTCTTCTTTATCAAGTTTTTTTATTGTTTTGTATCGACCAAGGAAATCCGGTCTTTTTAGATTACCTTCTTTATCGAGTTCAAAATCAAAGTTTGTGCTGTATATTGAGACTCCTGGTGAGTTGTATGATACTCTGGATACATTTCCATTGTCGTCTGTTTCGACAAGTAAATGCGCTTCTGTGTCCCCATATCTTTTGTCATTTTGTTTTTTGGTAATGACTAATCCTGTCGGATCTTTTTTGAATGTATAAGATTTTTCAATAATGAGCTTACCGTTATCTTTGTTTAGTGTTTCAGCCCAGTAGTTTGCGCCATCTTCTCCAAATTGAGCGTATAAATTATTATCTACTTCATTTATGTGTTTTGATTTGTATAATTGTTTTTCTGAATATGTTGCGTATGGATTTTGAGGATATACAATATCTTTAATTTTTTCAGCAGTTTTTAAAACTTGTTCTTTTGGATTTTTTACAACTTTGGTTTTATTATTTACAGTTTGTGCAGTTTTATTATTTGTTGTTCCTGGTAAATATATAACATCATTGATTTCTAAATTGTTTGCCGCTTCAATTGTTTGTTTGTTGTTTAATTTTGCAATTGCGTACATCATATTAGAGATTTCTGCATTTGTAGCGTTTTTCTTATTTAATTGCTTTTTGGCAATATTCCAAAGATTATCTCCTTTTTTTACGGTATAAGATGTCTTATTCTGTTTGTTTGGAGCAGAAGCTTCGTACTGTTGTGTGTAATAAGCCTGTTTTTCCTTTAATGAATAGTCAAAAAATGTAACCACAATATTTTCCCCTAGTGTTATTTTCCCCGTATGTATATAAAAACATTTTGTACAAAAAAATTGCCTTAATAAGAATTAAGACAATTTTTAAAATGTATAATTTTTAATTTATTTTGATGTAACAATGTTTTTGTACATATTATTATGAGGAGCATTGTTACTTAGTTTTATAATTTTTTCAAGTGCAAATTTTAGTGGGTTTATTTTTTTATCGTTTGTGAACTCTGTAGTTTTAATAAGTTCATAATCTGTTAAATTATATGGAACTTGTGCATTCTTTTTAGGTTTGAATGTAGAAAATCTTACAATATTTTTTCCATTAGATTTCTCAAAAATATCTAATTTTAGTCTTGTGGTTAAGAATGCTGAGTCTATATTTTTTCTTGCTTGGTTAAGTTTATCAAATTTGTTCTTTTCTACTGCATATTCAACTACATCTTTTAAGTCTTCACTATGTAGGAATTTAGCTTGAAAATTTATATTTGATTGTGGGGTATTGGTATTTAGTGTAATCATTATTGAATCCTTTTACCTTTCTAAAATAAACTTTGTTGCTGTATATCTTTTGTTTTAGTTCTATAGCCTAAGTGTCTGTATGTAGCTGGAGAAACTTTTCTACCTCGAGGGGTTCTTTGTAGAAGTCCAGCTTGTAGTAAAAATGGTTCACAAACATCTTCAATTGTTCTGACATCTTCTCCAATTGCAGCGGCTATTGTTTCAATTCCGACAGGTCCTCCGTCATATTTTTCAATAATAAGTTTTAGAAGATTTCTGTCTGTTGAGTCTAATCCATATTCGTCAATTTTTAGAATGTCTAAAGATTGATTTGCTATATCTTTTGTAATTTTTCCATCGTGTTTTACTAGGGCATAGTCGCTAACTCTTTTAATTAATCGGTTTGCAATACGAGGTGTTCCTCGAGATCTACGAGCAATAGCTAAAGCTCCTTCTTCATCGATTTCAATATTTAAAATGCCGGCAGTTCTTTTTATTACTTGAGAAAGTTCTTCATCTGTATAGAATTCAAGTCTGTGAATTATACCAAACCTATCTCTTAGAGGGCCTGAAAGTTCACCGGCTTTTGTTGTTGCTCCAATTAGTGTGAATTTTGGTAATGGAACTCTTAGTGTTTTTACAGTTTGACTTTTACCTGTTGTCATATCCAGATAAAAATCTTCCATTGCTGGATATAATATTTCTTCTGCAACCTTGTTAAGTCTATGTATTTCATCAATAAAAAGAATTTCTCCACCTTGTAGTGACATTAAAATTCCGATTATATCTCTAGGTCTTTCAAGGGCTGGAGCAGAAGTTATTTTTATATCAACACCCATTTCTTGAGCTATTACTCCAGCTAAGGTTGTTTTTCCTAAGCCAGGAGGACCATAAAATAACAAGTGGTCAAGTGGTAATTCGCGCTTTTTTGCAGCTTGAATTGTAATTTTTAGGGTATCTTTTAAGGCAGATTGTCCGATATATGTATCAAATGATTTTGGTCTGATGCAATTTTCAAAATTTTTATCACAGTCAATTACTTCCGCTTTTACTACCGGATTTTTTTTGTGAATTTCTTGTCTTGTAAAATTGTTATCGTCAGATATAATGCTCATACTGCCCTCGATATTGTTATCATAGCATAAATTTATTATATTTAATAATTATTAAATATTTTTTGCGCCTTCCGTAAATGACAGTATTGTTGAATAGAATTGTTCTTTGTTTTCGCTTATGTAGTTGAGTCTATCTTTAATTTGTTTTGATGTATAACGTTTATTATTAATTGCAGCATTAATCAGTGATTCTTTAATTTCTTGGCTCATAATTTTTAATTGATCTTGCATTTCAGCTTGAGAAAGTTTATCTCCAGATTTTTCGTCGATGATTTTATGTATGTCAGTTAAGCAAGTCATATTTGTCCAATATGTTGTTTCTGCTTTTAGAAGATTTGTATTGTTTTGGTTTGGAATAATTCCGTTTTCGTTCATGATTTTTATTCCAATTTCATTAACGTCTTGGAATATATTTCCGCCGATTAAACTTGTATGACCATTATAAACTCTTTCTTTTAAGCCTTTTTCAACAATTTCTTGAGCTTGTTTTTGTGTCATTCCTTCTGGTAAGTCTGCATTTCTAAGTAGGGCTTTTGCAATACCTCTAGCGTTTCCAATAAGATAATCAAGGTGATTTAGAGTATTTTCAATAGCTTCTTCCGGGGTGTATCTTAATACATTACCAGTATCGATGAATGTAAATGGTTTTTCTTTATTTGTAATGTCAATAAAGATGTTTCCAGGGTGTGGGTCTGCATGCATTACTTTCATTCCATTTTTAGGGACAGATAGTAATTGTTCAAAAAATACTTGTGAGTAATTCTTGATTAAATAGAAGATATCTTTTTTAGAAAGAGTTTTGTTTTCTTTTTGCATTTGTTCTATGAATTGATTGAATTGAATTCCTGGAGCTTTTTCCATTACATAGATGTTATCTTTGATTTCGATTGGGGTTGCCGTGTTATAATGTTTTGCATTTTTACCTAAAATTTTTGTAGCTTCCATTTCTTGAGCTAAATCTAATTCTTTAGCCCAAGCATCGTATAATGAATCAGCTTTTCTTGTCATGTAATTGATATTTTTTTCACTTAATGTAGTATTAGATTTTATTATGTTTATGAAGTCTGTTCTATCTTGTGCTATTTTTTCTGGAGAAATTCCTTTTTTAATCATTTTGATAACAACTTCTTTGCCAGTTGTATTATCTTTAGCTAAAAATGTTTCTGCAATTGTTCCAACACCAAGTGCTTTATCTTTGATTATTGTATATTTATCGTTGTATGTTTTTGAAATATATTCTTGAGCTTCTTCTACGGTTCTTGATTGAGGACAATCACTTTTAAATCGGGTGATGATTTCTGCAAGTTCTTTAGGGTTAAATTTGAAACCCATAAATTCCATTTCATCTTTTCCTAGCATAGAAAGAGTGTTTTCAGGAACCATTTGTAATATTTTAGGAATTAAAATATTTTTAGTTTCCAGTGCTCTCATTTTATTTTCAATTGAAGTGTTTCCTAAAACTTCTGTAAGTAATTTAGCATCTAAAAGTGGAGTTGTCATTTGTAACAATTCCATAAATTCTTTCTCCATAGATGATTTTTCTATAGGAGTTAAGTTTTTAACATTTTCAAATGCTTTTGCAATAGCTTTATCAAAGTCTTGTAGTGATAAATGAAGTTTTCTTGCTTTATAAGCTGCAACTCCTACGGCAGCTCCTTTTAGAACTAAATTATCTTTTTGTTTATCCAGAAAATCATTTACAGATTTTTTATCATCTCTTTTTACAAATAAATATCTTTGTAATGAGTTTTCAGCCATTACAAGAGGAATACCAAGCATTGCACCTTTTAGAATTGATACTGGTGCCATTGCTCCATCAAGAGCTCCTGTTAAAGTGTCTTTCCAGAATGTTTTATTATCTCGTTTTTCTCTTCTTTTTAAATATATTCTGTCAAAAAATCTTAATACAGGTTTTAGTGTCATTCCAGAAATAACAGCTAAACCTATACCTATAGGTTTAGAAAATTTTCCAACTTTTGTTGATACATCTTTTCCTAAAAATGGAGATACAAATTTGGCTAGTTTTTGGCTGCCTGAAAATATTCCAAATCCAGCTAATCCTGTAAGTGTATCTAATACTAATTCTGAAGCATCTCTTTGTCCATATTTATAATCTTTTATTGCTTTATCAACAGTGTTAAAATCAATTTTTCCGTTTTCAAAATCTTTAATTTGGTTGGTGATTTTTTTATGATTTCTACCTAAGCCTGTAATAGATTTAGTTTTATCAATTGCTTTGCCAATATATCCTTGGCGTCTATATACTTGTTTACTTTGTTCGTTTAGACGCTTTGTTAATTCGGATGTAATAAGATTTGAGTTGATATTTTGTTGGGGTGTTATTGAATTGTTCATGTTTACTAAATTCCTATGTTTCTAAATTTTTAATGTCCCTAAATATTTAATATTGCTAGATTTTAGGTGTAAAATTACAAATTTTAACATTTAATATCCTCTGTTTGAATTAGTTTAAAAAGGGTGTAGTATGTTATAATTTCATTATGGAATGTCCAAAGTGCGGAGCTGAAATTGATAAAAATGCGATGGTGTGCCCGAATTGTAAAAAGGTGCTCAAAATCATCTGCCCAGTTTGTCGTGCTGTTAATACAAAAAATACTTGCCGTAAGTGTGGTGAAATATTAGTAACTAAATGTGCTAAGTGTGGTAAAATTAATCTTACTAAAAATCCTAAGTGTGTAAAATGCGGTTATCCGACAGAAATTAGTGCAGTTCAAGGAGAAGCTAATACTGAAACTTTTGCTGTTTTAAAAATAGAATTCCCAAATAGTGATGTTGTTAAAGCTAAGTTGGGTTCAAATCAGTTATTTACAAAGTTCCGTGCAAATTTGGATAATTTAATAGCAAGTTATCTTTCATCTTTAGATGTGCGTCGTCAAATTGTCAAAGGTGGAATTTATATTATACGTTTTAATAAAGTGTATACTTTATCAGCTTCTGCAAATTCAGCCATTATGGCAACTATAGAAATTTTAAATTTAATTACTAAATTAAATGTGAAATTGTTAAAACGTAAAGATGTAGCATTAAAATGTAATTTTACTATTATGAAGCGCGATGCGGATAAAGATCCTTATGATATTGATACTGGTTTTCAAGCCAATATGGTTTACCAAAGTCAAAATAAGGATTTGAGAGCATTAGATGCATTTCAGGTTATTACAGACGAAGATTTTTATGAGTATTATCATGAACGCTATAAATTAGAAACTTTAAATTCAGCTATGGTTAACGGTAAAATGAAACAGTTTTACGAAATTAACTTAAAAGAATTTGTAAAGATTAATGAATTCTTGCAAAGTGAGGCTGAGCATTCTGAACAGATAAACGAGGATAGTGAAGTTCCGCATTTTGTACAAACAATGATTCAAGATCAAGAACAGATTACAAGAGCGACTTTAGATGAAGAAAATCTGATTGTTGACGATGGTTTGTATGATATTGATATGATTAATTTTGAAGAAATTAATTGTGCGTTTTATACAACAGAAAATGTTAAAGTTTTAGATAATGTCGTGGAAGTATTGCAAGAAGTTCCAAAAGGTATATTGGCAATCCGTGCATCTAATATGTATCAGCCGTATACATTGAAGTTGCTTTCAGCAGTTGATGAACTTGGAGTTTATAACAGTGTAATTCCGATTACTTGCCATGATGATATGAAGTATTCTCCATATTCATTTTTTAGAGATTTAGTTTCTTCAATATTTGATTATACTGTATCTCAAAAATTATTTGATTCTAATGATTTTTCTATGTTTAATAATGTAGATTCTTCTGGGTTAATTAAGGATTTGGTTACATTAACACAGAGGGATATGCAAAATATTGATGATACTCGTGATAATTATTTCCAAGTATTTTTATCATTATTACAAGCAATTCCTGATACGTTAATTTATATTGAAAATTTTGAAAAAATTGATGCAAGTTCGATGTATGTCTTGGAACAATTGTTTGAGCATTTTGAAGAATTGAACGTAAGTTATATGATTTCTTATGATAAGGATTTTTCATTGCATAAGCAAGCACATTTCTTGTTATCAAGACCTTATTATACAGAAATAACACTTCAACCGACTCCATTTAGAGATATTATTGAAGCTGATAAAGATTTTTATAAAAATATTATGACAGATTTTTACTTCCAAAGAATTGCAAAATATGCTTGTGGAAGTACTTTATTCTTAGATTATGCTATTCAATATCTTTTAGAATCCGGTATATATGCTTATACAGAGTATTCTATTCAAATGGTTAATCCAAAAACTGTCATAATTCCTTCAAGTCTTAGTAAGTTGATGAAGCGTAGATTAAATTTATTAAAAGATGATAGACGCGCTATAAAATTTTTAACAATGGCAGTTCTTTTGGGTACAAGGATTGATAATAAAACTTTAAATAGTTTCGGTTTTGCTAACTGGAAAGCTATTGCTGATAAGTTAGCGGGTATGGGTTATTTATATTTTTATAATGAATGTATGTACTTCCCAAATTATAACTTGTTAAGAGAAAATATTTTAGAAGTTATAAGATCGGATGATTTGAAGGAAGTTGCAAAAGATTTATTTGAAATTGCTTTTGTTGAAAATATGCCAAGTCCTGTTAAAGCATTTTTATATGAAATTTTAGGCAATAGTGAGCAAGTTATTTTCGAATGGGAAAGTTTGGCAAATATAAATCTTTCAATGGGTGATTTCTCTTCATATTTAAATTGTTCAGGTGAAATTTTAAAATGTTTAGATAAATATGCTGCAAATTGGTCTGCAGAGGATTTATCTAAATATAAATTATCTCTTTATGAAAATATTTCAAATAATATGTTTGAATATGATCCTGAAAAAACTAGAGAAATTGCAGAAGAAACGTTATTAAGTTTGCAAAAATCATCTGATCCATCTAATTTTGTTGCATTATGTACAAAGATGATTCAAGGTTCTATTTCTCACGGGGATTATTTGTATGCTTTAGGATTGACTCATAAAGTTTTATCTGCGATGGATAAAGTTTCAATTGATCCGGCTGCTCCAAATTTTGATTTAAATTTCCTTTTAATGTCAATGATACATGTGAAAATTCTGTTTAATATTGGAGCTTATGAAGATTGTTTAGATATTGGCTATAACGTATTAAATGTTTTAGATTCGCAAAAAATTGATAGTATAAGATTTACAATAATTTCAAAGCCTGAGTTCAAGGCATTGCTGACAGAATGTATTGCTTGTATAGCCATTGTAGATGTAGTTACGATGAAGGAAGATGTCAGTGAATTTTTAGATATTTCTAACAAATTATTTAATTTTGTACCTAAAGAATTTTCTATATTTATACAATTACAAAGTTTAATAAAAGGTCAAAAAGTCGCAGTAAATCCTAATATGGCAGGTAATAATATATTTACAAATATTATTTATCATATAATGAATGCGTTTGTGAATTTTAAAAATAATCCTGAAGGGTTTGCTCAAGCTGTGTATAAAGCAAAATTAATTGCAAAAGAATCTTACATGTTTAAATTTGAATTGTTTGCAGATATGTTAATTGCATATTCTTATCTTCAATTGAATTCATTTAAGAAAGCTTCTGCAATTTTATATCAAGTAATTAAAACAGCCAAGGATAAAGGTATGAATTCAATCATGCATATAGCTTGGTATATTATGAGTATGGTTAATATTCGAGAAGGTAAATTTGATATTGCTTATGGTATTTTAAATAATTCGAATATCCAAATGGAAAAATCAGGTGGTATTAGTGAATATTTAGTAATGCTTAATAAAGTAAATATGTACAAAGTTCTTATGTGTACAGGAGCTAATGATAAAGCGCAAATTTGTATGAATCAAGCTTCATATATTGTTCAAAAATATGGTTTGAATTTTAATTTGAATATTGACATCAAGAAACTTATGATGGAAAATCAAAGTAACAATACAGCATCAGTAGTTCCACAAAATAATAATGTAGTAGAACCACAGATGCCAGTACAACAAAGTGTATCAGAACAGGAAAATAGTCAACAAAATTCAGGATTTGATGAAAGTGATGGCGATGTGATAAATCCTGAAGACTTTTTCTCATAAATCCGTTTAATAAGTTTCAGAAAGAGAGGAAAAATGAAGATTTTATTTGCGTCTGCTGAAGTAGCTCCATTTTCAAAAGCAGGTGGGTTAGCTGATGTTATTGGTAGTTTACCTAAGGAAATAGAAAAGGATGCTGAAATTGCAATTTTTACTCCTTTGCATGGATGTATAGATAAAGAAAAATATGGCATAAAAGAACTTGAAAATTCTGAAATGTGGTTAACTTTTGGAAATCAACCGCATAAGTTTAATCTTTATATGACAAAACTTCCTGGCACAGATATAAATGTTTTCTTTGTGAAAAATGACTGGTATTTTTCTTGTTTTAAAGAAGTTTATCCAAAATATTTAGATCCTCGTTATGAGCACGAAAGATATATTTCTTTTTCATTGGCTGTTATGGAATATGCTAAGGCTCTAAATTTTAGAGCTGATGTTATTCATGCAAATGATTGGCATACAGCTATGATTCCTATGTATTTGCATTCAAATTATAAATTTGATGATTTTTGGAAAGATACTAAATGTGTTTTTGAAATTCATAATTTAGCATATCAAGGTATTTGGTTTGAAGATGTAATTGATTTTGCAAATATGAGAAAAGATATTGTATACAATGAATGGGGTTGTGAACATTACGGTATGGTTAACTGGATGAAAGGTGCAATACAATATTCTGATAGAGTAGTTGCAGTTTCCCCAACATATTCAAGAGAAATTTTAGGTTCTGAATATGGCGAAAATATGGACTATACATTAAGAGGTATTCAATATAAGTTGAGAGGTATTCTGAACGGTATTGATTATACTGTTTTTAATCCTAAAAAAGATAAAGCATTGGTTAAAAATTATGATGTGAAATCTTTAGATAAAAAAGAGGAAAATAAAAAAGCGGTTTGTAAGTATTTCGGTCTTGAATATAATCCGGAAAGACCATTAATTGCATTGATTTCTCGTCTTGTTGGTCAAAAAGGAATTGATTTAATAAGAGATATGCAATATGAATTACAAAATCTTAATGCCGATTTTGTATTTATAGGTAGTGGTGATAAAAATTACGAAAACTTATTTATTTGGTTGTCAAATAATACCAAAAATATTAGAGCTTATGTCGGTTATGATGCAAAACTTGCTAACCTTGTTTATGCAGGAAGTGATTTCTTCTTAATGCCATCAAAATTTGAACCTTGTGGGTTGAGCCAATTGATTGCTATGAGATATGGCTCATTACCAATCGTTAGGGCAACTGGTGGTTTGGAAGATACTGTTACCGGTTATCCTTTAGATAATTCAAACGGTTTTAAGTTCTGGGCATATAATGGCTGGGATATGCTTAATGCTATTAAATGTGCGTTGTATGTTTATAGTGATAAATACGTATTTAATGCAATGAGAAAATCTGCAATGGAAGCTGATTTTTCGTGGAAGCGTAGTGCAGTTCAGTATATGGATATGTATAGAGAAATTACAGGTAAGAATTAGTTTCGGTTTTGCGTTAAGACTATTGATTTATCAGTGTAGAGAATAGGACTTGATGTCATATTCTGGTACTTGCGAAAAAATTATTTATATTATATTATAGATTTATAATTAGAAAAGTGAGGTTATTCAATGGATCAAATAATTAAAGTAGCATGGGATTTAAATGAAAATACTGATAACAGATATAAATTAGTTTATGAAATTGCTGAACTGGCTAAGAAAATTGTTGATGAAAATCAAGCAAGAAAAGCTCGTGAAGATTTTGGTTTTGATGAAACTCATGAAACTAGTTTTTCAAGAGAAAACCCTGTTGAACACGCTTTGATGGTTAAAGCATCAGAAGCTGATGATAACAGATTGGTTGGATAATATAAATTTTTAAATACACAAAAGTCTTTAGGATTTTTGTGTATTTTTTTGCATAAAGTATAAAAATATAAAATTAAATAAGAAGATGTTAAGGGGTTAGTTATGCAAATACAAGATACGTTAGATTATATACAAACATATACAGATGATTTTAAGCCTGAAATAGGTATCGTTTTGGGATCAGGATTGGGAGATTTAGCTGATACGTATTGTGAAATTGCAATTCCGTATTCTAAAATTCCTAATTTTGCAAAATCAACAGTTGTTGGTCATAAAGGACAATTAGTTTTTGCAAATATTTCAGGTAGAAATGTTGTTATGATGCAAGGCAGAAGTCATTATTATGAAGGTCATTCAATGCAAGAAATAACATATCCAATTAAAGTTATGAAAGCGTTGGGTGTTAAAACTGTGATTTTGACAAATGCAGCAGGTGCAATTAATAAAAGTTTTAGACCTGGAGATTTGATGGTAATTACAGATCATATCAATATGATGGGCGATAATCCATTGATAGGGCCGAATGATGAAAAGTTAGGTCCAAGATTCCCAGATATGTCAGAAGTTTATAATAAAAATCTAATAAAAATTGTAGATGCAGCTGCAAGATTATTAAAAATTGATATCAAACACGGTGTATATATAGCTTCTTCAGGTCCAAGTTATGAAACTCCTGCAGAAATTAGAATGGCTAGATATATGGGAGCAGATGCTGCCGGAATGTCAACCGTGCCAGAAGCTATAGTTGCTAATTATTGTGGAATGAATGTTATTGGAATTAGTTGTATTTCAAATTTTGCAAGTGGTGTTTCTACAAAAAAACTTAGTCATCAAGAGGTTATTGAAACAACAACAAAAGTAAAAGCAAAATTTAAAGATTTGATATTGATGTTAATTAAAAACATATAGTAAAAAGGAAAGGCTGTTTAAAACAGCCTTTCCTTTTTTTTAACAGCTCATTTATTTAATTATTTATCTTTATTTAACTTATCAAGTTCCGCATTAAGTGTTTGAATTTGAACTTCAAGTTTTGTTCTTTCATCTATTACTGTTTCAAATGCTTTTTCAAGGGTTTTGATTTTAGCTTCAAGAACTTCTACTCTAGAAGCGTTATTAGAGCCTGAAATTGATGTTTTTTCCAATTCTCTTTGATAAGCTTTAACTTTATCTTTTGTTGCATCATAAAACATATAAACAGTTCCTGCACCAACAAAAATTCCACCTAAAAGAACTAGAGTTGTATATGTAGAAAGTCTAATTGCTTTTGTGAAGTATCCATTTTTTAATATAAAATTAGCTAATGATTGAGAATCAATTACATTGTTATGCAAGATATTTAATGCTGCATAATTATTAAAATTGATGATTATAAAATATATTATTGTAAGTAGTATTATAATACTTAATATTAAAAAGACTTTTTTCATATTAAACGCTCCTATTTCTAAAATACTTTAAGACTTTAGAAAGTTTTTCATCCGGTTCAATTTCAAGTTCAATTATCTCTGCTGAAAAAGGTTTTGCAAATTTTAAATAAAACGATTGTAGAACTTGTTCTTCTGTTTTTACTTTTCCTTGCCCTGCACCATACAAGGTATCATTATAAACAGGATGTTTTTTAAAGCTTGTGTGAACTCTAATTTGGTGGGTTCTACCTGTAACTAGATTTAGTTCTACATACGTTGCTTCGTTCCCAAATCTTTCAAGAACTTTTAGTTTTGTCACACTTGGTCGTCCATCTGGTCTGACTGCCATTTTTTTAGGATTAACGTTATTTCTGCCAATAGGATCTGAAATCACGTCATTGTCTCTCGGGTAATTCCCTACTAAAACGGCATGATATTTTTTCGTTAATTCTCTATTTTTAATTAGATTTGCAAGATATTCATGAGTTTTATTATTCTTAGCAATCATAAGAAGCCCTGATGTATTTCTATCAAGTCTATGAACAATACCTCTTCTAAACTCTCCGTTCACATCAGATAGATTTTGTCCATACTTAAATAGCAATGCGTTTACTAGTGTTCCTGAATTTTCTAATGTTGTAGGGTGTGTTAGCATACCTGAAGGTTTGTTAACAACAGCCATGTTTTCATCTTCCCATATTATTTCCAGAGGAATATCTTCAGGTTCGACTTGTAAAACGCTTTCATCAACAAGGTTTTCAAATTCTATTTTATCTCCTTCTCTCAGTAAGTAAGAAGGTTTTTTTACAGAATCATTGATTAAAACTTTTCCGGATTTTATTGCAGCTTGAATTTTTGAACGAGAAATTCCATCGTATAATTCGGCTAAATATACATCTAATCTTGTTTCATCGGTATTATCATCGACAATTAAAATCATATTTATCTACCTTTATAGAATAGTAAAATTACCACTAGTGCAATAACGCCAATTGTTATAAATATGTCCGCAACATTGAAGATTGGGAAATTGACAAATGTTAGT
The DNA here is from genome assembly GCA_905215335.1 of uncultured bacterium. Taxonomy (GTDB): domain Bacteria; phylum Cyanobacteriota; class Vampirovibrionia; order Gastranaerophilales; family Gastranaerophilaceae; genus Zag111. The sequence continues at coordinate 234,536 of CAJMPQ010000002.1, forward strand.
TGTATATAATCTCTAACATAACCTAAAACAATTCTTTCGTGGCAATTAGCAGCTATACCTGCACACAATAAAGATATGAACGATATTGAAATTAAGTGAATATTTTTAATGTTGTCGTGAACATACATAAATAGCATAACAATGGCAACAATAGAAACGATGATTAAAAATTCTCTAGCGTTTTGTAGCAAACTGAATGCTGCTCCGGTATTTTTTAAGTAATGTAGTTGGAAAACTGCATTTGAATAGTGGTGACCGGAAGTTAAATTATCAACAATTAATTTTGATGAAAATAAAGCTAGAAACAGCCAAAATATAAAACAAACTATTAAGAAAAAATATTTACCTATTGCTGTTTTCATTTTTATCCTCTAATTTAATAAAATTATTTTTAGGAGTAACGTTTACTCTTTTCATTATGCAAGCTAAGCCAGCCATATATATTTGAAAGTTATTATCTCCAGCATTTTTTACTTTTGATATAGCTAAAGATGCAACTGTATATTCATTTAAGTTATCAGTATTAGCTTTTAATACTCTTTCCAAAATTTGCGATTGAGGTAGAGCTCTTAATTCATTTTTAGGAGTTCCGGCAGGATAAGTGATAGGATCTCTATCTATTGAACCAACTATAAACGTATTTGGTTCTGTGTCAACTTTAACTGTAGTTGTATAAGTTTCTCCTGAGCTAACTTGTGAAGGAGCTTGAATTTCAATATTCATGAATCTTGCATCTCCGTATAATAGAGATGATTCGTCAGTTAAAGATGTTTCTCCTGCGATAAACCAATTTTCATTTATTTTAATTAAATGATAAATGCCTGTAGATATTGAGTGAATTTCTCCAGAAACCGGCATCAAATCTAATGTATCTTCGACAGTTCCTGTTGCAGTTTCTATAACATTAACATTTGCATAATCTCCGGTAACTTCAATATCTAAAATATTTGTAGTGTATGTTAAATCTTTGCAAGCTTCCCAAGTAGATTCAACACTTTTGAAATATACTTCTTTGTTAAAACCATCATTATTTATATAGTTATCATAATATAATGATTTTAAATTCTTTAGATCATGTTTATTAGCAAAGGTGTTATGCTTTTTTAATAAATTTTTGATTTCTTTTATATCTTGTTTTTCAATTTTTCTTTGCTCTATTCTGTAAGCTCTGTCTGAAATTATAGATGCATTACTTCCAAGTTGTGTTGTTGGAAGAATTAGAGCTGTTAAAATCAGTGTATATAGTAATTTTTTCATAACATATAGTATAGTTTAAAAACTTGAAAATTTTAATAGTATAAATAATGTAGATTATATTTTTAGTAATATATCTTAAAAAAGTGTAATTTTTACCTTAAAAGTGGGTATATATCTCCTAAGAGGATATATTTCTTTTATTGGAGGAACTTTTTTATATGGATATGGCATTGAGACAAGGTGTTAATATTGATTTTGATAATAAATTGAGAGCAACTGTTGATATGTTTAAGCTATCGAAACTAGAAAAAATGCTTTCAAATTGTTTAGAAAATATGCCAGAAGAAAGTCCAATTAATTATGTTGGAGATTTAAATAAATCTGATGTTATGCACTAAATTAGTGTAAATTATTGTTCATAATATGTAAAATCTACATTTTCGTGCTATCATTATACTGTTATAGATAAAGGAAAAGAACATGAGTTTAACAGTATATTTAGGGATAGACGTAGGTTCTGTTACAACTAAATTAGCATTAGTTGATGAAACAGGAAAATATGTAGATAGTATTATGTTGAAAACTGCCGGAAAACCAGTTATGGCAGTGCAAAACGGTTTAAATCAATTGTATTCAAAGAGATTAACTGAATATAATGTAATGGGTGTTGGTACAACCGGTTCTGGTAGGGCTTTAGCAGGATCATTGGTTGGTGCAGATGTTGTGAAAAACGAAATTACAGCGCATGCTGTTGCTGCTAGTACCAATATTCCTGGAGTTCAAACAATATTAGAAATTGGTGGTCAAGATAGTAAAATTATCATTTTAAGAGATGGTATTGTTACTGATTTTGCTATGAATACAGTTTGTGCCGCTGGTACAGGTAGTTTCTTAGATCACCAAGCTCAAAGATTGAATGTTCCAATTGAAAAATTTGGTGAAACTGCACTTCGCTCTACAAATCCTGCTCGTATTGCCGGAAGATGTGGTGTATTCGCAGAAAGTGATTTGATTCACAAACAACAATTAGGTTATCCTGTTGAAGATTTATTATATGGTTTGTGCCAAGCTTTGGTTAGAAATTATTTAAGTAACTTAGCTTTAGGAAAAGAATTGTTGCCAACTGTTTCATTCCAAGGTGGTGTAGCAACAAACACAGGTATGGTTAAAGCTTTTGAAGAAGCATTGAATACAAAAATTGTAGTTCCTGAAAATCACCAAACTATGGGTGCTATTGGGGCAGCTTTATTAGCTATGGAAAATCATCAATATACTGAAACTCCAACTAAGTTCAAAGGTTGGAATGTTGCAGATATGAAATTCTCTTCAATTACTTGTACTTGTACTGGTTGTTCTAACAACTGTGAAGTTATTACAATTGTTGAAGGTGTTGACGAAGTTCAACATGTTGAAAAAATTAAAGATGTTAAAGGTAATATCATCGCTCGTTGGGGTGGCACCTGCGGACGTTGGGATATAAGCTAATTTAGGAAAATATTTATGCAAAATTTTGGGCAAAATTCTCAGAGCAATTTATCGAGAACTTCAATTTTAACGGAGTTGTCTAGCGGTAATGTCGAGCTTGGTGAGGCTTTTGCCCTTATTTTAGCAGATATGGTTGTCCAAAGTGGTATTACAAATCCTGATGCTGAACCATTTGAGATTGTTCCTGATTCTTGGCGAACTCTGGCTGCTAAACCGGATAAAACTCCGGATGAAATTAAAAAAATTGATACTCTGTTTAAAGATGAAGTTCAATTTTTGGCGGAATCTTATCTTTTATTTATGGCTAAGGAAGTTGGAAATAAAACCGGTAAATTGCAATATTCTGAATATGAAGCTTATATGCTAAAATATCGTTTCGGTAGATATGATGTTATGAATAAACCAGAATATTTAAATGCGGTTAAGGTTCAAATAAAAAATGCATTTAATAAAATTTCATCTCACGGTGAAGCTAGTGGTGATAATTTAATTGATAAAGTAGATATGGCTACATTTATTTTTGCACTTGCAACCAAAGCTAAGAGAGATGAAAATGATCATTTTCAAGGGTTTGAAATAAATGGTATTATCAAGCCTGAAGATTATGCTGTGAATGAACATAATCTATTTTCTGCAGATGATAATTTGTTTTCTATTAAGTTACGTGTAGCTTATAGTATGTTGAATAACAATAACCAAGCATAGGAATAAATTTTATGAATAAATTTTTAATTTCTTTATTGTCATTTTGTGTTGTTGGTTGTATAACTCAAAGTGTTTATGCTATCGAAAATATTTATAGTTTGGATGATGTTGTAAAAAGTAAATCTGAAATCGAAAATGTTCAGGAAAATTCATCAACATTATTGGTTGCGAATATAACTTTTGATTGGCTTGATATTTCTCAGGCTCAGCGTGATGAGCAGGTTGAATATTATAAAAATCTTTTATTTGAAAATAATAAAAGTAAGATTTATTTTACAAAAGATGAATTTAAAAAAGAATTTGCAAAATATTTTAAAGATAAAGAATATAAACACCATTATATGTTGACGGATAATGGTGTAACAGAAGACGAAGAAGCAAAATATTGTGCATTTTATTATAAAAATAATTTGTTAGTAATGTATGCAATACAATATAAAAATAATCCACGAAAAGCTTTTTATTATACAGCGTTTGGAGGCTTGAGGTATACAGATGTAATGTCTGATGAATATCCAAATTATCCTTATACGTCAATGCAATATGATAAAAAAGGACAATTAAAAAGTGCGATATATTTTATATCTAAAGATTTACAATATATGTATGGACCGGATAAAGAATTTCAAGGAATTTGGTATAAAGATAAAATGTATGATAAAAAGGGAAAACAAATTTTAACAAGATCAAATTGGTAATAAAAAAAGGATGTTTTAAACATCCTTTTTTATTTGTTTATTATTATTTGGTTACTATCGAAAGTATATAATTGTTTGTGAAATATTTATTAGCAACTTCAATTATGTCTGAATCGGTTACGCTATTGATGAGTTTTTCATAGTTATCTTTAAACTCATATCCTCGAGTCGAAGCTTCATACCAGCCTATATTTGATGCTTTATCTAAATTTGTTTCTAAACCGATAACGTAATTGCCTAGAAGTTTTTCTTTTGCATCTTTTAGTTCCTTATCGCCAACATATTCAGTTTTTAGTCGTTTTATTTCGTTGAATAAGCCAGCTTTTGCTTTATCCAAGGTCGCAGGATTTGTTCCGATGTAAAGGAGGAAGCTTCCTTTAAGAACATTTGGAGAGAAACTAGTACCTAATTGATAAGCTAAACCTTCTTGATCTCTTAGGTCTTTAAATAGTCTAGAACTCATACCAGTTCCTAATATAGCATCAATAACTTGAAGTGTTGCGTAATCTTTTTGACTTAATACTCCATTAGTTTGCCAACCTAGCATTATCCAAGCGGTTTGCGTTGTTGGCATTTTTTGAATTGTTTCTTTTGGTGCCGTTATTTGCTTAATTTGTGATGCATGTTGAGAGTAATTAAATATTTTCCCATTTTCTTTTTTAGGAAATATTGTACTTAATTCCTGAACAGTTTTTTCTTGGTCGATATTTCCATTAATAGAAATAACCATATTGTCAGGATTAAATACATTTTTATAATAATTTAGCATGTCATCTCTAGTTATTAGAGGTATATTTTTTTCTAAAACTTTTGAAGAAATTGAATATGGAGTATCTTTGTATATCATATCTCTATATTCTTCAATTGCTCTTTGGATTGGAACATCTTTTCCTCTTTTTATAGCACTTAATTTGTCTGATTTAATTTTATCAATTTCAAAATCATCAAAGGTTGCATTGTTTACGATTTCATTTAAGAGTTCAAGAGTTTTATCAAATTCTTCTTTTGTTGTTAAAACAGTTATACCAAAAGCATCTGCACTTGAGGATGGTACTATTTTGATGCCATTATCTTCAAGTGCTTGGGAAAGTTCAATTGGAGAATAACTTTTTGTACCTTTTAGCATTGCTGATGCCACAAGATTACCAGTTCCGATTTTGTTTTCTGTTAATTGACCGCCTTTAATATAAATACTCATTGCAATAATGTCGTTGGTAGTATTTGGAGTATATAATAATGTTGCTCCATTTGATAATTTGTATTTTTGAGTGTCTGAATTTTGACTTACTAATTCTGCACTACCTTTATTTTGTGTAATGTTTGCTACCGGATGATTTTTTGCATTTTCAGGCAATACGATTGATACTGCACTTTTGTTTAATCCGAGGTATTTTTCTGCAGCTTTTTTAACATCTTCTTTTGTTACATTTTTGATGTTGTTTAGATAATTATCATAGAATTTGATATCATTTGTTAGAGCCATTGTATAACCAATTTCTGTTGCGATATTAGTTATTGATTCTCTTGAATAATATGTATCTCTTTCTATTATGTTTTTAGCTAGGTTTAATTGCTCTTCTGTTACTCCTTGTTTTTGAATTTTTGCAATTTCATCAAATATAGCATCTTGAACTACTTTGCATTTATCAGGCTCAAAGTTTGCTGAAATATAAAAAATTCCATCATCTTTGTATGTTGAATTTCCAGCATCAACTGAAGATACAATTCTTTTCTTTTCTTTCAATACTTGATTAAGAATTGACGATCTACCTTCTCCCATTATTGTTGCCAGAACATCCAATGCATATGAATCTTTGTCAGTTATAGATGTCCCTCTAAAACCTATTAATAAATAACCGGATTCAGTGTCTATGTATTCAACTTTTTTCTTTTGTTGTGTTAGTTGTTCTTCTTTAGGATAGATATTTTTTTGTTGTTTTTTGTATTCTGCATTGAAAACTTGTTTTATTTTTTCTACAGCATGATTTGCATCTACATCTCCTATAACAATTGTTACCATATTAGATGGAGAATAATGTTCGTTGTAGAAGTTTAAAACTTGATCACGCGTAATGGTTTCAATTACTTCACTTTTACCAATAACCTTTCTTTTATATGGATGTATTGAATACATCATATCATTAAGATTGTCTTGTAAAACTTTACTTGGAGAATTAAGGTCTTTGCTAATTTCTTCAAGTACAACTTTACGTTCTTTTTCCATTTCATTTCTTGGAATTAGCGGATTTAACATCATGTCTGCATGTAATTCCATAGCTAAATCAAAATCCTTAGATGGAATTGTTACATAATAATGTGTAAAATCTTTACTTGTAGCGGCATTAGTTATAGCGCCTTTAGTTTCTAGAATTTTATCAAATTCTCCAGGTGCATGGTTCTTTGTCCCTTTGAAGAATAAATGTTCAAGGAAGTGAGCTACTCCGTTATTTGAATCATCTTCATCTATAGAGCCTGTTTTTATCCAAGTATCAATTGTTACAATAGGATTATTTTTAACTTCTTGGACAACAACGGTTTGTCCATTATCTAATTTATACATTTGAGCGTTGGCAGCCCATACAACATTTCCACAAACTAAGATTGCTGCTACTAATATAAATTTTTTCATTTTTACCATCCTTTTTGAAGTGATTATATAATAAAATTTTGAAAATAATATGACCTTGTAGGAGGAAATATTATACTGTTGGAATTTCTTGTAAGATGTCTGTAGATTTGAATTTTTTTGGTGATTTTAGTGCAATATATTCTTTTAGAGCCTGGAATGTTACTGTGCAAACTTTTTCATTTGCTTTTAATTCATATTCACCTTTTTCATCAAAATCATTAATTGCCATTTGTTTAAAAAAGTCTCTTAATTTGTATGGCATTTGTTTTTTGTTGTAGTGAATATTATTTGCACAACATTCACAGATAATTCCACCAAGTTGAGGAACAAAGAACATTGTTTCATTTTTTACTTGTTGATGACAATGTAGGCAGGTATCTAATTCAATAGAAAAGCCTGATTCAATCATCATCTTTAATTGGAATTTAATGACTGCTAAAAGAATTTCAACTTTAGATTGAGATTTTGAAATAGTGTCTAATGTTTTATATAAAAGATTATAAATAACTTCAGAACTAGGATCTTCTTCTAACCCGAAATTATTAACAACTTCAGTTACATACATTGAGTAAAATATCTTATCAATGTCTTGGCGAGTTTTATTAAATGTATTTAAAACTTCTGCTTGGCAAATTGTATCAAGGTTTTTACCTTTATGTAGCATTAGAGTATTTGCTACGAGTAAATCCATTCGCGCTCCAAGCTTACTTTTAGGCTTTTTTACTCCTTTAGCGACTCCCCTAATCAGCCCTTTATCTTTTGAATACATTACGATAATTTTATCTGATTCACTTAGATTATAGGACTTTAAATTTATAGCATCTGTTACAAAGTTATTTTGCATTGTCCTAGTATAAAGTTAAATGTGATATTGTTTATACTTTATTCATACCTGTACCGTGGTAAATACCTCTCATTAATTGTTCTAATTCTGATTTATTATCAGAGTAAGTAAGAGCAGTTTCTTTAGAAATTTTACCTTCATTGTACAGTTTATAAATAGACATGTTCATTGTTGTCATATTATTAAATGAACCATTTTTAACTAATTCGTAAATTTGTTCAAGTTCATCTTTTTGAATAAAGTCTTTTACAGTTGGTGTAACAACAAGAATTTCTGTAGCTGGGCATCTTGTTCCACCGTCAATAGTTGGTACAAGCTTTTGAGAGATTGTACCTCTTAAAGTGTTTGCGATTTGGCTTCTTACAAATGGTCTTTCATTTGGGTCAAACAAGTTGATAATTCTGGCAACTGTTTGAACGGAATCGTTAGTGTGGATTGTAGATACAACAAGGTGACCAGTTTCTGCAGCTTTCAGTGCAGATTCAACAGTTTCTCTATCACGAATTTCACCGATGAATATAACATCAGGGTCTTGTCTTAATGCATATTTAACACCGTCAGAGAAAGATGGTGTATCAATTAGTAGTTGACGTTGAGAAACTATAGATTTTTTATTTGAGAAAATAAATTCGACCGGATCTTCAATTGTAACAATGTGCTTTGCAGTTGAAGCGTTAATATAGTCAATCAAAGATGCGATAGTTGTAGATTTTCCTGAACCTGTTGGACCTGTAACCAGTACCAAACCGTTGTTAAAACTTGCAAATTCTTCCAAAGTTGTTGGAAGGTATAATTCTTTGAATGTTTTGATATAATAAGGAATTGCACGGATAACCATTGCAGTTTTCCCTAGTTGTCTACTCATATTAATACGAAAACGTGAACAACCTGGAATTTCGTATGAAAAGTCAATATCAAAGAATCTTGTAATTCTGTCTTTCAAGTGTTGAGGAGCAACTGTTCTAATGACAAATTCCATATCTTCTGCTGTTAATGGTGGTAAGTTGATTCTCATAATTTGTCCGGAAACCCTGATAGCAGGTCTTTCTCCTTCACAAATATGGGCATCAGAAGCACCAACAGATACTGCCTGTCTTAGAAAATCTTCAATATAGAAATCGTTATTACTCATAAGCTCCTCTTCTTCACTTTACAGTATAGCATCTTTTTAAGTTTTGCACAACTATAATCTCTGTGGTATCATTCAGATGTTGGAATTATGATAGAAAAAGTTGATTTTAGGGATTATTTGCAAAATAAAAATTTTGTGATGTTTTTTACATCAATTATTTTTATGTGTGGTATTTTGTCCTGTTTTTATGGGATTGGTCTAATTTTTGCTAGTGTATTAACTTTATTTTTAATAATTTTGTTAGTTTTTGATCTGTTTAGTGTCAGAAGAGTTTTGTTTTTAATTTTTATTTTCTATTGTGGATTCTTCTTAACATTTTTTAAAATAAAAAATTATGATGAATTATTTTTAATTGCGCCAGTTGAAAGCTCTTTTGTTGGTAGAATTATAAGTGTTCCAAATTCAACTGATAATGCAAAATTAAAATTTTTTATGAATGTAGAACAGGTTCAGGGTAAAAATGTAGGAGCAAAAACTTTTGTAACTTTATCTTGTGGAGAAACTTGTTCAGGTGTAGACCTTAATGTTGGGGATAAAATTCGCCTAAAAGGTATTCTTAGAAAGCCTTTTTATTCTACAAATCCATCTCAGTTTGATTATAGTAAATATTTGAGGAATTTTAATACATTTACAGTTTTGTATTCTGATATAGAAGGGACAGAACATCTGACGGAAATTAAGATTCCGTTAAAATGGAAGTTCCTGGGAATATTGAGTAATATTAGAAAAGATGTTTTAAGTGTGCATTCAAAATATTTGCCAAGTCCATATTTGGAAATTTTAGGAGGAATTGTATTTGGTGATGATGCTGTACCACCACCGGAAAATATTAAAAATTCATTCATAAATTCTGGTTTACTTCATATTCTAGCGGCTTCTGGAATGAATGTAGCTTTTATTTATTCGTTTTGGTTTATTATATTGGGGTTATTTCGTATACCTTATAAGCCAAGAGTTATTTCTGGTATAATTTTAATCCTGTTATATACACTAATGACAGGATTAGGACCTTCTGTAGTTCGTGCCGCTTTGATGCTTTTGTTTGTGTTGGTAGGAAAACTTATTGATAGAGATACTTATAGTGTTTCCTTATTATCGTTTGTTGCAGTTCTTATGTTAATTTACAATCCTGCCTATATAAATGATGTTAGTTTTCAAATGTCATTTCTTGTTACTTTAGGACTGTTGACCAGTGCAAAGGTGTTTTCAGATAAATTAGCCTGTGTTCCGGATTGGCTCAAGGCTCCAATACTGATTCCTTTGGTTGCGCAAATTTGGATTGCTCCTATTCAAATGTTTTATTTTAATACATTTAGTTTGTATTCAATTTTAGCAAATATTTCAACAGTATGTTTGCTTAGTGTTATAAGTTTTGGAGGTTTTGTTAGTTCTATATTGGCAGTGATGAGGCCAATAGCTGATTTTGTTTGCAAAATTTTTGATTTCTTTATGATTTATTTGTTGAAGTTGTTGGTCGTTATTTCTGAATTCTTTGGGAATTTGCCTTATTGTATAGTTCAAACAACTCATCCGCATTTAGTTCAATTGGTTTTGTATTATGCATTGTTGTTATTGGTTACAAGTTTTGTTAAATTTGATAAATATAAAAAGGCTATTCTAGTTTCTGTAAGTATATTATCTATTCTTTTTCTTCTAGGAATTAAGCCGGTTTCAAAAGATTTAGAAATTGTGGCGTTTGATGTTCAAAATGCAGATTCATTTATGATAAAAACTCCAATGAATAAATATTTCTTTATTGATACGGGTAAAGCACCATATAAAAGTGGAAATTCTCAAGCTAAAATTATTATGCTTAAGTATTTAAAAGATAGAGGTATTAAAAATTTAGAAGGTTTAATAATTACTCATTTTGATAATGATCATTCAGGTGGAACTGTTGATTTTATTCAAAACATGAAGGTTAAAACTTTGTATTTAAATTCGAAAGTTTCAAATACAATGACATCAAGGAATATTTTTAAAGAGGTGAAGAAAACTCATCAAAGTGTAAAGTTTGTTCAGGATAATTCTGTTATATATTCTGAACCGAATTTAACAATCAAGGTGTTTAAGATAAATTCAAAAGGTCAAGATAGTGATAATGAAAATTCTATAATTACACTAGTTACATACAAAGATTTCGATATGCTATTTATGGGTGATGGTGGAGTTTATACTTTTGATAAATTAAAATCGTTATTGCCTCATAACGTAGAGGTTTTAAAAGTTGGTCATCATGGTGGTCCAAATGTTGTAAGTGATGAAATGCTAAAATATTTAGGTAGCGATGTTTCGTTGATTTCGACTGGTGTAAATAATTTTGGACATCCTAATAAAGGAACTTTGGATATTTTGCGAAATACTGAAATTTTGAGAACAGATAGGTTGAATTCTATAAAAATTTCTTCTAATGGAAAATTTTATAAAATTTATTCTTATGATCCCCATGAAAAAATTTATAAATTTAAAGAAAAATTTTATACAAAAAAATAATCAAAAATTTCTCAAATCTTGACAAAATTACCGTATGTTTTACACTAATTGTTAAGCAACTGAAACTCACTTAGAATAAGGGTTTTGACGAGGTGGCAAAATGTAAAATTTGTGTTAGGGGTTGAAATTTTAAATTTTTGTAATATTATGGTTACATAATCACATTCAAAAAGACGAAAATCTTACTAAACATAAGAACCAAAAAAGTAGTCTTGGAGAATTTACAATTTACAACTAGAGGATTACATTTTGAAAAAATTATTACTATTCACTATTGCATTAGTGTTCATGTGTTGTGCACCAGTGCAAGCAGCCAATGTCAGTACAGTGAAGGCAGCGATAGTAAAACATTCTATCGAAATGGGTGTAGATCCAGCAATAGCTTTAAGTATTGCAAAAACAGAATCAGGTTTTAGACACGAAGCAAGAAGTTCTCATGGTGCAGTAGGTGTCTTCCAACTTATGCCTTCCACCGCAAGAAGAATGGGCTTAAATCCATATTCAATGGATGATAACATAAAAGGTGGAATTATGTATTACAAGTCCATGTATAAAATGTTTGGCTCAATGGAACTAGCTTTAGCAGCATACAATGCGGGTCCAGGTAATGTAAAAAAATACAGAGCGGTACCTCCATTTGGTGAAACTAAAAGATTTGTTGCTAAGATAATGGCTGATTATCGTCATTATAAAGCTTATCCAGATCCAGCTATGATAGCTGTGAAAAAAGGACCTTCTCCTGCAGTAATTGCAGCAGCAGCTCCTAAAGCTCCAAAAACTCCAGCAACAATTTCAAAGATGGTAGCAAAGGCGCCTGTTAAAGCTGCACCTTTACCAGTTGCTAGAATTGAGGAATCAAGAAAGTTAAATGCAGAGTTGATAAAAGAACTTCCAATGGAAATGGAATTGAAATCACAATCTGTAGCAATCTAAATTTTAGATTTAATAAAAAAGGAGAAGTTTACAAACTTCTCCTTTTTTTTTGTTTTGTTTTTGTTATTTGCTCCATTTTATTATGTTAAAGAGACTGTATGTTGTATGGTTGTTTTTTGTTCTGATTTTGAAGATGCTAAACCCTAAAAATTTATATCTTTTGGTGTGTGTGCTAAATTTTTCAAGATCAATTCCATTTTGGATTAAGTAGTTGTTAGCCCATAAATGAGCGTCTACAGAATCTTTTTTTGCTTTTTCACTTCGTAACGTTACTGTTGAGTTTGCATTTCTCCAGTAATAATAATAAGTGTTAGGAACGCTAACAAGGCGCTTTAATTTATTTAATACTTGAGGTGTGAAGATAACATCTTCATAAATTACACCAGGTTTAAAGGTTAGGTTATTTTTTTGTAGTTCAGACCTCTTGTAAATTTTATTCCAAACGTAACTTTTGTCAGGAACATCGCAAATTTCGATTTTCTTTTGGTAATTGTCTGTTGAAATACAATCTTTTATTAGTAAGTGGTTTTTTCTGTTAAATTTGTGTAATCGAATAATCCCTGCTACTGCAATTTCAGAGTTGGTTTTAGTTGCTGTATTATAAAGTTTTTCGTAAAAGTCTTTGTCTACCCAGTCATCGGAATCTACAAATCCAATATATTCCCCTTTTGCTTTTTGAATCCCAATATTGCGAGCAATTGATTGGCCTTCATTTGATTTATTAATAATAGTAATTCGCGAATCCTTTTGTGCGTATTCTTCTAAAATATTTAAAGATTTATCTTTGGAACCGTCATTCACGCAAATTATTTCAATTTCTTTTAATGTTTGTTGGATTAGGCTATCAAGACATCTTTTTAGGTATTTTTCAGTATTAAAAACAGGAATGATAATTGATACTTTTGTTTTCTGATTCATATTTCCTCCTAAAGTGTTTGTGTTGGTTGTATTTTTGCTTATAAATTCTATGTGTCACATGGATATTATACATGTATAGCTTGCAATTTCAATACAAAAATACAAGTTTTACTGTGTTATAAGTGTAAAAACTCACGGTAAAATATTTAATAAAGAGGGATGTTATGAATCTCAAAGAAAACTTGGGAAAAAATATTCAAAGATATAGAAAATTAAAACGTATTACTCAAGAACGTTTGGCTGAAATGATTGATGTAGAGATTAATAGCATCAGTTCTATCGAGCGTGGTAAATATTTCCCCTCCCCCGATAATTTATCTAAAATTTCAGAAGCGTTAAATGTTCCATTGTCTGATTTGTTTAATTTTAACCTTGAGTATACATGTGAGGATTATAAAAAAGAAATCATTAATAATATAAAAATTATAGAAAAAGATAAGCCGAAACTTGTTGCTATTAGTGCATTTATCAAAAATATTTTGATAAATTAATTGCAAAATTTTTCCAAAATTTTACTGTTAATATTTGTAAAATTATTCACCAGAACTAGTTAAATAGTATTATATTTTTTATCCATTTGTGGTATATATAAATTGTACATAAATGAATTATATTTAGTATAGTTCAGTAGATTGGAGGAAATAATGGCAGTAGGTCAATTTGTTTTTATGTTACACAGTCACCTTCCTTATTATAGAAAAGCAGGGATGTGGCCGTTTGGTGAAGAAAACCTATATGAATGTATGGCAGAAACATATGTTCCGTTACTAAACGCAATTTCAGAATTGTATGACGAAGGTATTAAAGCTAAATTAACAGTGGGTATTACTCCGATTTTGGCTGAACAATTAAACGATGAACATTTAAAAAATGGATTTGTTGAATACCTTGATTCAAGAATTAAAAGTGTTTCTAAAGATTTGGACAGATATCCAGATCCTAAGGTTCCACATTCTCAACATTTAAAATATTTGGCTAAATATTATTTTGATTGGTTTAATAATATTAAAGATTCATTTGTAAATAAATACCAAATGGATTTAATTGCTGCATTTAAAAAATTCCAAGATCTAGGTTGTATCGAGATTACAACATCAGGTGCAACTCACGGTTTTTCTCCTCTATTAGCTACTGATAACAACTTAAATGCTCAATTTAAAGTTGGTTCTGATACTACAAAAAGATTATTTGGTAAAAAAGCTAGAGGCTGTTGGTTACCGGAATGTGCTTATAGACAAGGTTATGAATATGTAGGAAAAGATGGACAAAAACATTGGAGACCTGCAATTGAAGTAACATTACAAAACAATGATATTGAATATTTCTTTACTGAATCTCACGTTATTGAAGGTGGAAATTCAATAGGTTGCCGCAGAGTTGTAGGTGTTTACGGAAATATTGAATATATTCCTCTACCTGATAGAGAGCCAACTGGTTATGATACATATTCAGCATATTGGTTACCAGATGCTCAGGTTGCCGTTATGGGTAGAAATGACAGAGCTGGTTACCAAGTTTGGTCAGCAGCTGATGGATATCCAGGTGATGGTTGTTTTAGAGAATTCCACAAAAAAGATGATAAATCAGGTATGAATTATTGGAGAATTACATCTCCAACAACTGATTTGGGTGACAAAATGTTGTATGATCCTGTTCTAGCATTAAATAAAATTAATGAAAACTCAGATCACTATACTACAATGTTATATCACTTGTTGAATGATTATAAAAATTCTCACAATGGTAAAGAAGGCTTAATAATGGTATCATTTGATACTGAGTTATTTGGTCACTGGTGGTTTGAAGGTGTTGAATTTATTAAACAAGTTATTAAAAAATTCAATCAATATCTGCCACAAGTAGAAAGAATGACAGCTGGTGAATATTTACATGCTCATCCTCCAGTTGAAGCTATTCAAATTCCTGAATCTTCATGGGGACAAGGTGGTCATTTCTATGTATGGAATAACCACTTAACAGAATGGATGTGGCCAATTATTCATGCTTGTGAAAAAAGAATTTCGGCTATTGTTGATAAATATTCAGAAATTCCTGAAGATAAATTATTGCATAGAGCATTAAATCAATTGGCTAGAGAAAATCTATTGTTGCAAAGTTCAGATTGGCCATTCTTGATTACAACATGGCAGGCTAAAGATTATGCAACTGATAGATTTAGAGAGCACGTTGATAGATTTGAATTGATTGCTGATATGATTGAAAGCGGTAATATCAATGAAGAAGAATTAAAAGAAATTGAAAGTATTGATAACTGCTTCCCTGTAATTGATTACAGAGTTTATCAATCAATTGAAGAGGGAGTAATTCCTCAACAATCAAAAAAATTAGCACCTTTGTATGCTGATTAATAGAATGTTTTACAATTCATTTTATATTACGAGCCTTAGTGTAAACTAAGGCTTTTTATTATTCCATAAAAATTTTTCAAAAATTTTAAAAAAAACTCTTGCATTTTATTTTTTAGCAAATATAATAAAAAAGTAACCAAAAGAAATGGGAGCGTAGCTCAGTTTGGTTAGAGCGCATGCCTGTCACGCATGAGGTCGCGAGTTCGAGCCTCGTCGTTCCCGCCATTTAAATCAAGAGCCTTTTTAAAGGCTCTTTTTTTATTTCTATTCCGTTTTCGGTATAATTTTGTTGTTTTTGGCTTTTTATTATAATTTTTTCCAGAATTTAATGTGATTGTTTTGCTTTTTGAGTCTTTTTCTACTGATAGACTATTAGTGTTGGTGTGTTTAGAATATTGTGAATAGATAGAATTTTTTGAGCTTCAGTCAACGTAATATGCTAATCTTTAACCATAATAGAAATAATTTGTTTTCTGATAGGTTTTGAGATTTTGATTTTTTTGTCTAAATTGTTGAATTCGCTGTTGTAAGCCTACATTTTCTATCATTACACATCTATTTATTACTAAATTTAAACCTTTAATATTTTGAGCTAATTATTAAAAGTTGTAAAGATATAAACTTTAGTCGCCTTTGGAGAATAGTTTTTCTATAATGTTTGAAAATCCATCTTGAGTTACTGATGATGTTATTGCATTAGCATGTTGTTTTACGGAATTGTGCGCATTTCCCATTGCTACAGCTAAGCCACCTTTACCTCTTACAAAATCCAGCATTTCAATATCATTTGAAGAGTCGCCTATAACCATTGCGTTTTGTGGATTTATTTTCAATGATCTAAGTAGAAAGTCGATTGCTTTGTCTTTTGAGACCCATTTATTTTGAAATTCAAGTAAATTTGGACCTGAAGAATTTATTTTTAAATCAGGTATGTGAGCGTTATTGAACGAATCAATTATTGCTTTTTGATTATAATTTGGACAGTTTTTAACGTCTGTTTTGTATATGACTGCTTTATGTAATTTATTATTTTTTAATAAATTATCAAAAGATGGAACTTGTTCAATTAGAAATTTTGCTTTCCAAGGAAATTGGATTTTACTTGTTGAATATGGGTGTTCATTAAAATACATAATCAAGTGTGAGTTTTTGTCTTTTTTACGTATTGAGTTAAACCAAGTAACAAGTTTTTTGGCTGCTTTGGGAGATATAACATTTTCAAAGAAAGGAATACCTTTATTATTGATAAGACTACCTCCTTGAAGTGTTATTGTATAATCCGGATTATGAGAGAATTGTTCAATAATAGGTAGAGTATCTTGATAGCAGCGTGCAGTTGTTAGTACTACTGGGATTCCTTTTTTATGCAAAAAGTTTATTGAATCAATGGTTTTTTTACTCAATAAATCACTATGTTCACTTATTGTTCCATCAATATCTGAAAAAATA
The DNA here is from genome assembly GCA_905215335.1 of uncultured bacterium. GTDB lineage: Bacteria > Cyanobacteriota > Vampirovibrionia > Gastranaerophilales > Gastranaerophilaceae > Zag111. Next base: position 251,388 of record CAJMPQ010000002.1, read on the forward strand.
ATTTTTATACTGTTGGTTAAAGCTTTTTGTGGTGCTGTTATTTTTGATAAACCTTTAAAATTTTGTTCATATTTTTTATTTGTGCATGAAAGATTTGATGCTGTATTTATTCCTGTTATACGCATTATTTAAACTCCTATTATCTCCTAACCATAGTAAATGACTTATTGTCTCTATTTCTTTAAATGAATCCCCCTACATATGCTTGTAAATCCTAGCATAAATTAAAAATATAATATACTTTTATATATACTATTATTAATACTTTTTTACATTTAGTTAGATTTATTTCTTTTCTAGCGCATTGAGTTTATTATCCTGTTCAATTTTTACAATAATTGATTTTATATATTTATCAAGTGGAGTATTATTTGAATAGTCAGCTTTTACTACTATATTAACTCTATTTTCTTCTATTAATTTTAGAGCGATATCTTTTTTTCCTTTTTTACTTGAATTATATACGGCTATTGAATGTCCTCCATTAACTTTTACTGTTTTCATTGCTGGAATATCTGTTTCCCCATCTCCAATGAATACCATATTAGTAAATGGTACAGCTCTATCTTCTTGTTTTACGTAGGCATTAATTGTTTTGTTATCATTTATATCACAACAGCCTTTGTTTATTCTATAAAGATATTGAGTTTTTGAGGTGTAATTCACAACATTTGCAGGCCAAATAGGGATTCCATTGGCATCATATATATAGGCTGAAGCAAATATGCATTCAAAATTTTTACCAATGGATGTGCATTCAATAATTTCTTTTAAACCGGATGATATTATGTAATGCTTAATTTCAATACCATGTTTTTTCCCGTATTCATTTATTCTAGAAAACCAGGTTTCAACGCCTTTGTAAAATTTTACAGTTTTTCCGTATTCACAAAATGCATCTTTGGTGAATGGAATTTTTTTATTGTAAGCTTCATCTATCATTAGTTTCATATATGCAAGGTTAGTATCTGCAAAATTATCTTTTGCAAATTTGTTTGATTTTACCCAAAATTTGGCAGGCGACGTTTTTAAATTCTCCATAAATCCATATTCTTGCATGTTTTTAGGTGATAGTGTTCCATCAAAGTCATAGCATATTGCCATTGGAATTAGCTTTTTCTTCATAAAATTTCCTCGTTATTTTATCTTATTGTATTCTTGAAAATTTTATAGAGCAAGTTTTTGAATAAATATTTAAGACTTGTTTGGTTTTAATAATTCTTTTATTTGAAATTGAGGAAATGTATTTTTTAAAATTTTTAGGGCTTGTGGTGTAATTTCCGGTTCTCCAATATCGTTACAATTTATGGCAATATTATAGTCTTTGGGAATTTGAAAAAATTTATTGTATTCGGATTTGAGTTTAATTTCAAAATTTGGAGCATAGTCTACAAATCCAAGCCAAGGATCCATTATTATTGTTTTATGTAATTTACCAAGCCTTTCAAAAAATGGGACTTCGCCATCAAGTGAAATTATTTGAATAGCGTGATCTATATTACCTTTTAGATAGCCATTTGAATCAATAAGGGTCATTTCAGCTTTTTTTGATTTGATTCCATTTATATTACATATAAGCTTACAAATTTTAGAAAAATCTCCGCAATTAGCTAATCTGAAGTCTTTTATTCCTTCTACTAATTTTATATAAAAGAGTTCTGGGAATTTTTCGTTATATAACTTCCAAGCCGGATCTCTAACTAGGTTTTGTATGTTTTTGTATAAATAATGTGTATATTTTTGAAATTTTATATCTTTTTTTGCTGATTCGAATTCAGATACTTTAGTTGAAGATATTGCTGGAAATTCTTTATCAATTAGTCTGCAAATTTTATCTAAATCTCGTATTGTTTTATTTCGAGAAGTGAATATAGGAGTATTACTTTGTATAGTAGGTGGTTTTATATCCATATTATTCGTTTAATTATTTATTTCGTCGTATTGGTTAATGTTGAATTTTTCAAATGTGTTTTCTAGAATTTCTCTTTTTGATAAATTTTTTTTGAGTTGTTGTTCTATTTTTATATTTGATAACAATACTTCATCGCTTGCGCTGTTATATCCAACATTTATTGGAGTTTTACTGTTTTTAAATGTAGAGTATGGTATGTTTAGATGTTCTAGTAGCTTTTGAAACTTAATAAAGATATCTTGGCTTTTTGTTGTGTTTTTAGAACCAATTAGTACTGCTTGTAAGTTTGGGTTTTTGAGGTCAATTAGGTTCCTCAAAGTTTGTAGGACTAATGAAAATGCATGATTGGTTTGGTTCTCTGGTGATAAATGCATCATTACTGCTTCTTGTCCGTTTGATATGATGCAAGCACTACAATCAGCAATGTTTCTTGTATATACATTAGAGGATTTTATTGTTTCTTTTATTGTCCAAGGATAATCAACAAAATTCTGTTTACCACATTTTTGAGCTAATTTATTGAATTCTGCAGAGTTAACGATTTTTATTGTTGATGTAAAACTGATATTATCCATTTGAGAGACCTTATTTGCAATGATAAAGTCAGCTGAAATTAAAAATTGCTATTTTATGAAGTATTTTTACGCAAAAAAAAAGACCTTTTAAGGTCTTTCATTTATCCTATCCTAATTCTTATAATAAAATTTATCTTTCCTATATTCCTATATTCCAACGAGTTGTTAATGTTTTAAGCTATAAAGTTTGTTCCAAACCTATTTGCTCCGTGGAAAAATGATTGTTTCATCATTTGTGATAGTGTTTTTTTAACAATTTTTTTATCGCTTAAGTCAACTTCTTTTATTGCTTTAGATGTATCTTTATAGGCAGAACTTACTGCATCAGAAAATAATAGCATTGTAGCCATAATTTTATCCTCTCATTTTTCTCATTTAAACTAAATTTTAAATTTTCTTTTTCTTTATTTATCTCTTACATATATATAAAAACTTCCCTTAAAAAATTATTGACTTTTTATATTCACTTTATATAAGTTTTGTTACAAATCTTAATATGTTTATTAAAATATTAAAGAAAAGATTCTTCTTGCCGATAGACATATTAGTAAAGTTATGAAAGGAATGTTGTAACAATGGGCGTACCTGCAAATACATGGAGATTATTACAGCTAACTGCAAGATTAACTTCTAATGAGTATCAAACACAGAGAATTTCAAATGCAAAAATGCGTTTGGCTACTCAATCTCAAGAAGCTAGTGATTCATATATTGCAGCATTAAATACTACGCAATTAACTTTCACAACTTATGATGCTAAAGGTAATATGACAGCATCTAAATTAACAGCTGGTGTATTATATCAATATGCAGATATGAAAAATCAGTATGCATTAGTGAATACAAGTGGTCAAACTTTAGTTTCTCAATTAGATGCATTTAATTTTAAACAAGCAAATAATTTAGATGAATTCTTAGCAGCTTATGGTGTAGTAAAAGAATGGAAGTCTACTTCACTACAAGATAATTATGAAACTTTAAATAATCCTACATATAAAGGTTATATGACAGCTTGGCAACAAGCAATTCAAGAAGCAAAAGATAAGACTTATGATGCAAATGGAGTGGAAGCAACTCCTGGTTATACATCAGATAAAGCTTGGGAACTTGTTAAATCTAAGGCTTCAGAAGAATATAACACAGCATTAGGTGAATATAAAGATTTGCAATTAAAAATGGCTTCAGGTATTGAAGTTCCAGAAGCTGATATTCAAGCAAGTTTAGATAAAGTAAATGCGAAGAAAAAAATATATACAGATTGTATTACTTATGATAATTGGTTAATGTCTAAAGCTGCTTATGATGGTTCAGGTAATGAAACTCAGGCATATAAAGATATTCAACAATATTATGAAGTATTAGAAGAATTTAATGCTGAATTAGAAGATTATGGTACAACCATAGAAGAAGGGTTTACATATAATGATGCAACTAAGGCTCAATGGTATACAAATCTTTGGTATAGATTAAACGGATCTTCTTCTGAAAAAAGTTTACAAGGTAGTCAAGGTTCAATGTATCAAGTTTTGGATGAAGATACATTAAATAACCCTGATTGGGTTCAAAAAGCAATAAAAGAAGGTACTATAACTATTGAAATGGCTTCAAATGAAGATAGTACAAATCTTATACCAGATGAAAATGATCCAACTGTTGTAACATTACAAGGTGTAAATTGGAAATCTGTAATCTATTCATCTTGTTCTGATATTACAGAAAAGGATGATGAACAAGCAATAGCAAAAGCAGAAGCTGAATATCAAAAAGCAACTGAAGAAATCAATGCTAAAGATGAAAAATATCAATCTCAAATTAAAACATTGGAAACAGAACATACAGCGTTACAAACAGAGTATGAATCAGTTCAGTCAGCTTTAAATAAAAATATTGAAAGATCATTTAAAGCATTTTCATAAATATAACATAAGACTTATAAATTTATTTTCCCCTACAATTTTTACATTCCCTCCACTTTATAGTATAATCAATCTATTAAATGGAGGTTTTTATTATGAGAACAATAACATTAATTAACGGTGATGGTATCGGTCCTGAAATTTCAGAAAGTGTTGTGAAAATTATCAAAGCAAGTGGTTTAGAGTTAAATTGGGATATCCAAACTGCAGGTTCTGATGTTATTGAAAAAGAGGGTACTCCATTACCTCAAAGAGTTTTAGATTCAATACTCAGAAATAAAGTTGCTTTAAAAGCGCCGGTTACAACTCCAATTGGTAAAGGGTTTAGGTCTGTAAATGTTCAATTGCGTAAAACTCTTGATTTATACGCAAATCTTAGACCTTGTAAAAATCTTCCTGGGGTAGAAACCAGATTTAAAGATGTGGATTTAGTTGTTGTTAGAGAAAATACAGAGGATTTATATGCAGGAGTAGAAGAACAAGTTGATGAAAATACTGCTCATAGTATAAAAATTATAACAAGACAAGCTAGTGAAAGAATTTGTAAGTTCGCTTTTGATTATGCTGTGAAAAATAACAGGCATGAAGTTTGTGTTGTAACAAAAGCTAATATTATGAAATTGTCAGATGGATTGTTTTTAGATACATTTAGAAAAGTTTCAGAACAATATCCGCAAATAAAAGCGCGTGAAATATTAGTGGATAATTTATGTATGCAATTGGTACAAGACCCAACTAGGTTTGATGTATTAGTTTTACCAAATTTATATGGTGATATTGTTTCCGATTTAACAGCAGGCTTGATTGGAGGTTTAGGAGTAGCACAAGGTGCAAATATAGGTTTAGATTGTGCTGTCTTTGAACCTGTGCATGGTTCTGCACCGGATATAAAAGGTCAAAATAAAGCTAATCCGACAGCTTTATTAATGTCTGCTATTGAAATGCTTAAATATATTGATGAAAATTCCTATGCTGAAAAAATTGAAAAAGCTTTATTTAAAACATTATCAGAAGGGTTTAAAACTCAAGATTTGGGTGGAACTTTATCTACAACAGAATTTACAGATAAAATAATTTCAAATTTATAAGTTTAAATATAGAGATAAAAAAATGGTGTTTGAGTTTATCAAACACCTTTATTACCTCTTTAATATAATGTATATATCCTTAGATTTCGAACAGGCTGTGAAGACGATTTTGAATATCTTCTTCGTCCAGTTCTTCTGTTAATCTGTTTAAATCAATTGCCATTTGATAGTAATTAGCTGCATCATTTGTAAAGCCCATTTCTTGACTTGCTCTACCTGCATTGAAATATGCTAATGTGTAATTTGGATTTAGGGCAATTGCTTCTTCAAAGTATTCAAGAGCTTCTTCCGCATCCGCGAGTCCATCCAGATATAAAATGCCTAGATTATTTTGTGCATATTCATTTTCAGGATTTAACTCAACGGCTTTGTGATAAGCTACAAGTGCTTCTTCTAAGTAGTCTTTTTCCCAAAGTGCAATTCCGACTTTGGAGTAAGCTCTAAATTCATTTGGATTTAGAGTTATGGCATCGCAATATGAGCGAATAGCTTTGTCTAAATCATAATCAGCCATATAAATATCACCTAAAGCAATGTATAAATCATAATTTTTAGGATCTAAAATTATACCGGCTTGATATGTTGAAATTGCGGCTTCAGCATTTCCTTTATTTTCCGCATAAATTGAACCTAAAGCTTGGCAAACAATAGATGTCCATTCTGCATCTGGGTTTATAGCGATGGCTTTTTGATAATGTTCGATAGCATCATCATATAATTCTGCTTTTGCGTAAGCATAGCCTAGAGAATTGTTGAAAAATGGGTTTTCAGGTTCTCTTTCTACTGCTAATTTAAACGCACTTACAGAATTTAATTTATCATTTTTTGCCATATATAGATGCCCTAGTTCATAGTAAATTTGAGCTGTATCTATATCAAATTCTAATAACTTTTCATAGCAATCTATTGCTTCTTCTGTGTTGTCTGGGAAGTATGTCTGTAAAATTGTAGCTAATTTAACAAGAATAGTTCTATTCAGCGGATTAGCTTCTAAAACTTTTCTATAGCAATCTACTGTAGTTTCTATATCTTTATTTTTAAGTGCTAAATCACCTATTTTACAGTAAAAATGTTCACTGTGAATTGTATTTTCTACAGCATTTTTATATAGTTTTTCTGCTGAGTCATACATTTTAAATTTTTCAAGAAATTTTCCAACAGTATTGTATGAAAATATTGAAACATCATTTGACATGTTTTTATAGAACATTTTCATTGTTGGTCTATCCCAAGCTAGCATGATACTACCTGTTAGGAAATAGTATAAAAATCCTGCATAATCTTTAAATGTGCCGTTTTGCGCATTGATTTTTTGTAAAATAGATTGAGATAATATCATTCTAGGACGGCCGGAATTTAATCTGTTCATGTCAATTGCAGATTTAAATTCTTTTTCAGCGGATTGATAATCCTGTGCTAATTGCATGAAATAACCGGTGTATAAACGAGCATCTTTATTTGTAGGAGCTAATGAAATCGCAGTTTTACATTGCTCAATTGCTGTGTTTACACTGATTTGTCCTTGTTCCCACATGAGTGTTGCCAAACGATAGTATGTTTCAGGAATCGTAGGGTCATATTTTACTGCGTCAACATAGTGCTCAATTGCTTCTTGTAAATCGTTATTTCTTTGTCCGATTAAATATTTTTCATGAGCTACTCTTGCTTTTTCTAACGAGTCCTGTGCTCTCTCTTTATTTTCTAAATTGTCTGTGCCTATCATTGGCATTAAAACTTGTTCTGACATTTTGAAGCTCCAATACAATATATAGATTTACATGTTATTTCGATTGTGAATTTTATATCTTTAATAATCTTCATAAAATCTCATACATTTGTACTAGATAGCTGAGGATATTTTTGCACAATAAAAAAGCTCCGATTTGATAATCGAAGCTTTTTTATAAATATAAGTTTTTTTATTAATTTCGACTTTGAAGTTTCATTAGTAGGTTTAGAATTTCGATATACATCCAAATAATTGTTACCATTAGTGAAAAACCAAAAAACCATTCATAACATTTTTCAGCCTGACCTGAAAATCTTTCAATATTATCAAAGTCAACAATTAAATTAAAAGAAGCAATTGCAACTACTGCAATACTAAAACCTATGCCGATAGGACCGTTAGAAAATATAAGTGGTATAGAAATATGGAAAAGGCTTAGTATTATTTGTAAAAGGTATATTCCAGCAATTGCTAATGTAGAATTGAAAATAACCATTCTAAATTTATCTGAACATTTAACTATTTTAGTTTTGTATAAAAAGAACATGCCAAATAATGCAAAAAATGTTCCTATTGCGGCTTGTGATGCAACTCCAGGATAAATTTTGTTGCATATTGCAGAAATATAACCTAATATTAGTCCTTCGCATAAAGCGTATAATGATGTTGTTAGTGTTAAAAATTTGTTTTTTGGAGCAAAGCAAATAATTAAGCATAATACAATTCCAGCTACAAATCCAAATTTTGATAGCAGGGCAGCTTTGTCCATAAATCCGGATAGGATTAGATACCAATTATATGCAAATGTGGACATAACTAATGTGCCTAGTAGGCAAGTTTTTAGAATTGTTCCATTGATAGTCATGGCGTTTTCACTTTCTAAAGTGTTGAAACTTGAAGATTTCAATACAGCTTCTCTTAAAATAGGGTTAGACATAATCTAATACTCCTTTCGTGTATCATCTAATTTCAATGACATATTAGCATATAAAATAAAAATCTCAATTAGTAAAAATGTAGATAAAATAGGTAAAAATGAAAATTCTAAAAAAAATATAAAAAAAGTACTTTACAATAAATTTTTTTTGTTATACACTAATTACATAATCCTCAGTAGCTCAATGGCGGAGCATTCGACTGTTAATCGAAGGGTTGCTGGTTCGAGTCCAGCCTGGGGAGCCATAAAGGAGATGTCAGAGTTGGCATCTCCTTTATTTTATGAATTGATTGGATAATATGTATATCGCTAGCAATAATTATAATAATTTCAAAAGCAATACCCCTACATTTGGCTCTCGTAATCAGTTGATAAGAACTGCAGATAATGTTTGTCGAAATGTAAATAGAGTGTAATTTCACGTCCGGATTGATTTGTACGGATAGATTGATATTTTTGGAAAGCCCGCTTTGTGTGGGCTTTTTTAGGTCGGAATTTTAAGTATTCCAAAAAAATCAAACTGCCGAACTGGACTTTTTTCGGACTGTACGGATAGATTGAGATTTTCTTAATATAGCTGAATTACGCACCAATTTTGAAGTGTACGGATAAAATGATTATTTTGGTAAAGTCCAGTTCCGCAAATAATTAAAATTTTGGTTCCTCCTTTTTAAGGAATTTGTAAATTTTTTTTTACAAAAAACAATTATTATTTATATTTAAAGGCTATGTCACAACAAACAGTTGATAAATAGCCATTTTTATAGGGGAGTATC
>CAJMPQ010000003.1 GCA_905215335.1 uncultured bacterium
CCAATAACAAAATCCGCACCAGCATCAATAAACCCATGAGCATATTCAACTTGTAATGGTGTTTTTTTCATTAGGTCAAAACCAAAGTGAGGAAAAACAACAATTACAGAATCCTTATCAGAGTTTTTAATAGATTTTATAGATTCTTGAACAGTATCAGGTGTTAACAGGAATGCACCTTCTTTATCTTTCTTTGCATAGAATTTAAAATCTTCATCATAATCTTTTCTATACTTATAACCACCAAAAACGTACAAATTAAATTTCTTAGAGCCTAATGTTATCTGCCTAATAAAAGGTAAGCTTGCGTTTTGTAAATTTATACCTGCACCAAAAGAACAGATATCTGCTGAATATAAGTAATTTAAAGTTTCATCAAGCCCTCTTTTATCATAATCCATAACATGGTTATTACCCAAAGATACAGCCTGAACCTTATTTTTTCTCAATAGTGGTATAACTTTTTCTCCATCAGCCCAATGTAATATTGTTTTTTTATGTTCTAGAGATGATGATTTCACATTAGTTAAAGGGGTTTCCAAATTCACAATATTAAAATCAAAACTAGATAGAATATTTGATACTTTTTCTAACAAATATTCATATCCTTCTTGTCTCAAGATATTAATATGCTCCGTTAAATCATATTTTGCCTGATAATTTTCACCAGTTGTAAAATCACCCCAAAATCCTACACTATAAGAATCTTTAACCATACAAACCTCAACCTACCTAAAATATTTTATATAATAATATCATTATAAACAAAAAAAGAAAAGGTTGATACAAACATCAACCTTTTCCATATTAAAATTTAAAAATATTATTTATCGCTTTCTACAGATTGAGATGGATCTGCAAAAATTTCATTTTCTTTTTCTAATCCACTATCAACTTTACCTAAAACTTGAGGAAGTTCAATACCAGCTTGGTTAGCTAAATCATGCATTGCTGGAAGTGATTTGATTAAATCTTTCATAAAATTAGCAGTTGTTGAACCGTTTGAAGAACCAGCTCCACCATCCCAAACTGTAATCTTATCAAATTTAATATTTTTAATTGCATCAACTTGTTTTTCAACAATTTTTTCAATTTTTTCAATCATCAAGAAGCTAGTTGCAATTTCTGGTCTATTATTAGAAATTTTAACCAAATCTTGATAACCTTTTGCTTTTGCTTCCAATACAGCTTTTATACCTTCTGCTTCAGCAAAATATTTAGCTTTGATAGCATCAGCTTCACCAAGAGCTACACGTCTTGCACGTTCAGCTTCTGCATCTGCTTCTACTTGGATTTTCAATTTTTCAACTTCTTGTTTTGCTAACTCTTCTTTTTTCAATTTAGCTTCTTCTTGTTCTTTTTGAGCTAACAATACATCTCTTTGAGCATTAGCTTTTGCAATTTCACCTTCTCTAAATGCTTCAGCTTGTTTTACTGCTAAAGTTGCGTTATATTCTGCAATATTAGCTTTTGAAATATTTTCACCTTCTACTGCTTGAGCTTCTAATTCTGCAGTTTTAATACGTTGTTCTCTTTCCGCATTAGTTTTACCAATAAAAGTTTGAGCAGTTTGTTCTGCAACTTGAACTTCTTTTTCTTTGTTTGCAGAAGCCTCACCAACTGCACCCAATTTTTCTTGTTGAGCAACTTCTACTTTAGCTTTGTTTATAGCTTCAGCTGCTGCTTTTTTACCGATAGCATCAATATATCCAGATTCATCTGTAATATCTTTAATATTTACGTTAATAATTTCTAAACCAATTTTATTCAACTCTGTATTAACGTTTGCGTTAATTTGTTCTAAGAATTTTTCTCTATCTTGGTTAATTTCTTCAATTGTCAAAGTTGCAATAGCTAAACGTAATTGACCTAAAATAATATCACTTGCTTGAGTAATAACATCAGCCTTAGATAAGCCTAATAAACGTTCAGCAGCATTAATCATTATTCTTGGTTCTGTTGAGATACCAAATGTGAATGTAGATGGTACAGCAACACGGATATTACCTTTAGATAATGCACCTTTCAAATCGATATCAGTAGTCATTGGTTCTAATGATAATACACCATAATCTTGAATTAAAGGTATAATAAATGTACCGCCACCGTGCACACATTTTGCAGTTTTTTCACCGCCGGTTTTACCATAAACTACAATAATTTTGTTTGATGGGCATCTTTTATATTGATTTGCAATAAATGTAAATATTGCAATTAATACTAATGCACCTGCAATCATTAATCCAAACATGTTTTCTCCTTTATTTTATTAACCTACCAACCTATTTTTTCACTTTTTCTATATATAACAAATCATCATGAACACTAGTTACACGAACTAAATCAAACGCATTTATAGGTTCATCAGAATCATTTGATGCTTCTGTAACTGTTAACTGACCATTTATTTCAATTTCAATTTGTCCTAAACCTCTTGGCTCAAAGTTTGTATAAGCTTTTCCTACTTGTTGTACTGCAGTTTTTTTATCTTTTTTAACATTCTTTTCTAATTTTTTTACGCAAAACATCAAATATGCTGAAACAACCATAAAAATTAAACCAACAATTACAGCATATATAAAATTATTTATTGGAGAAAAACCAAATTGTTTTAATCCGGCATATCCCATCCAACTAAATCCCATAAAGAATGCAAGTACTGATTGCACAGATAAGAAATTAAAAGATGGATCCGTATCTATTTCTGTTGTAAAGTCTGCAAAAACTTCAGTTTCTCCACCGATAACATTAAAAATGATAAGTTTTAACACAAATAATATTGTTGAAAATAGCGCTAAATAATAATAAATTTGAACCATATCTTGAGCATTAAAAGACATACTAAACTCCTTTATTTTTGATGATCACTTTTCTTTGTATTTCTCTTTTGCCTAAAACTTTTTTGAGGTTTTGAAGCTGAAGATTTTTTTATCATGCTTGAAGATGTTTGAATACGTTTTACACTATAAACATCAGGAAGAGCTTGTATACATACAATAACTTTTTTTAGAGTATCAATATTATCTAACTCAAGCCCAATTTCTATAATACCAACATGATTCTTTGTTTTAATAGTTGCATTAACAATATTTGCATTGTTATCTGAAACCGCAGAAATTACATCTTTTAATAGACCTAATTTTTCAGCAGTTTCAATTCTAATTGTAGTTGTATAAGTTTTATTAGTATTAACACCTGCCCAATGAATATCCATAAATCTTTCATGAGGAATAGATTCTAATGTTTTACAATCTATTCTATGGACAGTAACCCCTTTTGCTCTAGTTACAACACCAACAATAGGTTCCCCCGGTATAGGAGAACAACATCTTGCAAATGAATATAATAAACCTTCTAAACCAACAATATCCTTTTGAGAACCTTTTCTATTAGAAACATGGAATGTTTCTTCTGGTTTCTTTTCAACAGGCTTTTTCAATTTATTTGTAATTTTATTTAGGGTTGTTTCACCATACCCTAAAGCGGCAAATAAATCTTCAGCAGATTGATAATTCATAGTTTTAGCAACTTTATCAAACTCACCCTGTTTCATATAATCATCAAAAACTGCTTTTGTTAATTCGTGTTCTAAGTTAGATTTACCAAGGTTAACATGTTCTTCTCTATTATTTTTCTTAAACCATTGTTTAATTTTTTGTGAAGCTTGCTTAGTTACAACAAAAGTCAACCAATCTAAACGAGGAGCTGGAGTTTTTGACGTTAAGATTTCAACGATATCACCATTTTTTAATTTTGTATTCAATGGAACAATTCTACCATTAACCAAAGCCCCTACTGTTTTATGCCCAACATCAGAGTGAATACGATATGAAAAATCGACTGGAGTGGCATCTTTTGGTAAGTCTAAAACATCACCACCAGGAGTAAACGCGAATACTTGATCTGAGAACAAATCTAATTTTACGCTTTTTACAAAATCTTCTGCATTTTTCATTTCCTTGTCATATTCAACTAACTTGTGCATCCAAGAAAATTTCATATCAGAAGCATTATCAGCTTTTTGAGAACCTTTTTCTTTATAGCGCCAATGAGCTGCAATACCATATTCTGCAACTTGGTGCATTTCCCAAGTTCTAATTTGAACTTCCAAAGGTTTTGATTTTGGACCAATAACAGAAGTATGCAATGATTGATACATATTTCCCTTAGGCATTGCAATATAATCTTTAAATCTACCTGGAATAGGTTTAAATTGAGAGTGTATCAATCCTAAAACTTCATAACATTCTTTAACCGTATCAACAATTACACGAACAGCAGTAATATCATACAAATCATGAAATGCAATATTTTGGCGTTTCATTTTTGCATATATACTATAATAGTGCTTTGCTCTACCGGTAATTTGAGCATTTATTCCGCTTTTTTTAACATCATTTGAAATTTTATCAATTAGAATATTGACAGTAGCTTCTCTATCAGCTTTTGTTTGAGCAACTAATTGAGCAATTTCATAATATTTATCAGGATCCAAGTATCTTAATGATAAATCTTCAAGTTCAGCTTTTATTTTATAAATACCTAAGCGATTAGCTAATGGGGCAAATATATCCAATGTTTCTTGTGCTATTTTCTTTTGTTTTTGAGTCTCCATAAAATTTAGAGTTCTCATATTATGTAATCTATCTGCTAACTTTAAGAAAATAACGCGCATATCATTTGCCATTGCAATAAATAAGCGTCTAAAATTTTCTGCCTGACGTTCTTCTTTTGATTTAAATTGCAACTTACCAAGTTTTGTAACACCCTGAACTAAAGTCAAAACATCAGAACCAAAAAGCTTTTCAATCGTTTCTGGTTTAGTATCAGTATCTTCTAAAACATCATGTAAAAAAGCTGCAATTAGAGTATGAGTATCAACTTCAAGTCCAACCAAAATCTTTGCAACCTCAACCGGATGAATAATGTAAGGTTCACCTGAAACTCTAAATTGACCTTCGTGCAACTTCTTTGCAAATTTATAAGCTTTTTCAACAAGTTCAATATCTTCTTGAGAGTGTTGTTGAGTAATAAGTAATTCTTTTATTGCTTTAAATGTTTCTACGTCTGACATAATAGAGTAATCATACAAGTTATAATTAATATTTACAATAGAAGCCGAAAAATTTCATATAAAGATACTAGATAAAACATAATATTTATTATTGGAAAGAGATTAAAACTTAGAGGGGTTCGGGGAGCATACTCCCTGATAACTCGAACCATTTGATCATGCGTGTTTTTCTTTTTCCGTCTACTTTTTCTTTTTGCGTCGCAATCAAAAAGAAAAAGTGGACAAAAGGAATATTTTTGCAAAAAAATAATAATAATAATTTTAAATAAAACCGTGTTTTATCTAACTTCATTTCTTTCTCTTTCTTGCGATTGAAAGAGAAAGCGGATTGTGAGCAGAGGCTGGATGGGCTTGTGATGAACAAGACCAGAAATGCCGTTTAATGCGAACAACCAAGCAGAAACGGAAGCAAAGAAAGAGAAAATGCGACTGAATTAAACGAGTTATCAGAAACTGCGTTTCCGAACCTTCCTTAGAAATAAATACCAATAATAAATATTATGTATCTAAATTTTATGATATATTTTTTTTATGATTAAAGAAACTAACAATGGAATTATCGTAAATATTAAAATCTCACCAAACGCAAAAAAAAATGAAATTATAAAAGATAGCGAAATTTTTAAAATTAAAATTACCGCTCAGCCTATTGACGGTAAAGCTAACAAAGCCTTAATAGAATTTCTTTCAAAAAACTTTAAAATTCCTAAAACTTCAATAAAAATTCTAAAAGGTGAAACATCTAAAGAAAAAACTATTCTATTCGAAACAACAAATCCCGATAAAGTAAAGATTCTTAAAGATTCATTTTCAATTTAGCAAATTTATATTCTTTCATTTTTAACTTAAATATATGTAATAACAACTTTACATAATGCATTTTTTGTTATAGATTAATAAAAAAAGGGAAAACAATGATTCAAAACTTTTTACAAAAACATCATCATATTCATATCGACCTGAAGAGGTTGTAGAATTGTGATGCGCTTGTAAAAATAATAAATTCAATTCTTGTTAAACAACTTCTTCAGGATATTTAAGCGAATAGAAGTTGTTTTTTAGTTTAAGAATTGAGGTTAAAAGAAAATTATGACATTAGTAAATATAATATCGGCAATCGGAAATAATAGTAGCATTTATCCATTACTTGTAAGAGACTGTGGTATTGAAGCTCCATCAAAAATCATTATAGCAAGACGCGAAAACTTAAAAGAGTCAAAAGATATCGCCAATGATGCAACCCGAGAAAAAATTATTGATGAATACGCAACGTCAGCTATTTGGTTAGGAGGGATCCCTGCAACTGAATATGTTGTAGATAAATTCATTTCAAAAAAAGGATTTAATCCAAATGTAAATTTAAAATTATTTAAAGAAGAAGAAAATCTAAAAAATAATTCACAAGAAATTTACCAAGGTATTGAATATAACATTAAAAAATTTGCAAACAACAAATCAAAAGAAGTACAAGATGCAATTGCAGATCTTGTAAAAGTTAGAGATAATAAAACAAAATTTGAAGGATTGCTAACTAAAAAATTTGTTGCTGCAACAGTAATACCAACATTAATAATGGGCTTTGTTTTACCAAAACTAAACTTTGCACTAACTAGAAAAATTAGAGAAAATAAAGCAAAAAATAATACTGAAAATAATAAAAATATTCAAAATCAAAAAACAACATTCACATCATTTGACAGAAATATTTTTAATGAATTTTCAAACTCTAAAAATAAAAACATAAACTTTACAGGTAACCTAACATCAACAATCGCAAACCTAAGAACAGTTGATAAAATGGCAATATCTGATGGTGGATTAACAGTTGGTAGAGTTTCAACATCAAGAAACAAAGAAGAAGGCTATGCAAACGCATTTAGAATGATTGGTTCTATGATATTAAATTTCGTAACCCCAGCATATATAGCAAAAGGCCTTGATAAACTTGCAGAAAAAGTATTCAAAATAAACGTTAACCTTGACCCAAAAATTTTAAATAACAAAGAATTTATAAATGCAATTGTCGAAAATAAAATTGATTTACCAAAATCAAATTCAGCCAAAGATTTATTTGAATTTATAGACTCCAACCCTAAGAGTTATTTTTCACAATTTGCAAAAGATATGAAAATTGTTTCATACTTAAGTAACGACGTTAGAGATCCAAGAAAATACGTAAATATTAAAGACTTACAAAACTTCAAAAACGAATTTGAATCTTTCATAAACTCAGCAAGAAAAACTTCTCAAAATTCAAACACACAAGAAATTGCTAAAAACATAGAAAGATTTGCTAAAAAAGCAAAATATATAAAATGTGCAAATATTTTAGCTAATGTTGGAATATCAAGTTTCTTGCTAGCAGGTGTTTTACCAACTCTAACTTATGAATTTATAAAACTTACTACAGGTTCTTATTCCGACCCAGGATTAGTTACTAAAAATAAACAATAAGCATTCAAAAAATCATAGAAATATACTATACAAAAATCCATTTACATGATATGATGTAGACAGATGTAGTAGGAAATATTTTTTGAAAATATATGCAATGACTTTTATTTAAAATAAATACAAATAAAACGCTCGGGTAGGATATATGTACCCGACATTGCGTGTATTATAAAAAAAATAGAAAAGGATAAGGTAATAACTTTATGGAAGCAAAAACCTTGTTGTTAGTTATTGCGACTATTGCGGTAATAGTCTTAGTTGCAATGCTAATTATTCAAAAAAACAAAGTTAAAAGTGCCATGGAGTCAATTGAAAAAGACAAAAAAGCACTTGAAGACAAAGAAAAAATTCTCTACAAAGAAGCAAAAATTAAAGCAGTAGAAGAGCTTCAAGCCGATAGAGAACAATTAAACGAAGAAGAAAGAGAACGCAGACAAGAACTTGCAAGACAAGAACAAAAATTAGCAAAAAGAGAAGATATGCTTGAAGATAAAATTCAAGAATATACAGATAAAGATTTGCAAGTTCAAAGAAAAATGGATGACCTTTTAGAAAAAGAAGATTATTTAGCTGAGCTTGTTCAAAAACAAACAGAAGAACTTGAAAGAATTTCAGGAATGTCAACAGAAGATGCTAAACGTACATTATTAGAACAATTAAAAAACGATTTAGCACAAGAACAAATGCAATTAATCCGAGAAAACGAAGCTAAAATAAAAGAAATTTCTTTAGAAAAATCAAAAGAAATTTTATCAACAACAATGCAAAGATGCATGATAGAGCAAGTTGTAGAAACAACAGTTTCAGTAGTTGGTTTACCAAACGATGAAATGAAAGGTAGAATTATCGGTCGTGAAGGTCGAAATATTCGTGCATTAGAAACTCTAACAGGTGTAGATTTAATTATTGATGATACTCCTGAAGCTGTAGTATTATCAAGCTTTGATCCTGTTAGAAGAGAAATTGCAAAACTTGCACTAGAAAAGCTTATCGTTGATGGCCGTATTCACCCAGTAAGAATTGAAGAAATGGTTGAAAAAGCTAGAGAAGAAATCGATAAAAAGATTTGGTCTGAAGGTGAAAACGCAGCCTTAGAAATGGGTGTTATGGGCTTAAATAAAGAGCTTATAAAAACTTTGGGACGTTTGTACTATAGAACAAGTTACGGTCAAAACGTATTAAAACATTCTCTTGAAGTTGGGCACATAGCAGGAATGTTAGCAGCAGAACTAGGTGCTAACGAAAAAATCGCAAAACGCGCAGGCTTATTACACGATATAGGAAAAGCTGTTGACCAAACTCAAGAAGGTACACATATTCAACTAGGTGTAGAACTTGCTTCAAGATTTGGAGAAAAACCAGAAGTTATTCACGCAATAGAAGCTCACCACGATGATGTTGTAGCGAATACAATTGAAGCTGTTTTAGTCAAAGTAGCTGATGCTATTTCAGCTGGCAGACCAGGCGCAAGACGAGATACTCTAGAAATCTATATTAAACGTTTACAAAAAATCGAAGAAATCGTAAATAGTTTTGAAGGTATCAAACAATCATTTGCAGTTCAAGCTGGTAGAGAAGTTAGAATAATTGTTCAAGCTGAAATGTTTGATGATTTAGCTTCAGGAAAACTAGCGAGAGATGTTGCTAAACGTATAGAAAATGAACTTGATTACCCTGGTCAAATCAGAGTAACTGTAGTTAGAGAATTCAGAACAACTGAAATTGCAAAATAAAAACTTTTTTTCAAGAAGTTGAACATTGTTCAACTTCTTGAATTTATAAAATTAGAGAGAAATAAATGGGAAAAGATATTATAAAAATCATATTTTTTGGAGATATTGTTGGCAAACCTGGAAGATTTGCCGTTAGAGATTTTTTACAAGAAAATGATACCTTTAAAAAATATGATTTTATAATCGCAAATGTTGAAAATGCATCACATGGTTTTGGTTTAACAGAAAAGAACTACAAAGATTTTATGGAATATGGAGTTCACTGTATGACTAGCGGAAACCATATTTGGGATAAAAAAGATATTTATAACTACATCGATACAGCTGATAATTTACTCCGCCCAATTAACTACCCTAAAAATACAAGAGGAATAGGTAGTCAAATCTTCGATATGGGAGATTTTAAAATCGGAGTAATAAATGTTCTTGGAAGAGTGTTTATGAACTTGGTTGATTCTCAATGGGAATTAGTCGAAGCTGAAATAAAAAGAATAAAAGAAATTACCCCAATAATCGCAATCGACTTTCATGCAGAAGCAACCGCAGAAAAGATTTGTTTTGGCAGATTTTGCTCAGAACTAGGTGTAAGTGCATTTTTTGGAACTCATACACACGTGCAAACTGCCGACGAAAGTATTATTAACAATATGGGATACATTACAGATGCTGGATTTTGCGGAGCATCAGACGGTGTTATAGGAATGGAATATAAAACATCGCTATCAAGATTTTTAACTTGTATTCCTGAACGTTACGACGTAGCTGAAGGTAAAGAAACTCAACTTAATGCTGTTGAAGTTGATATTGAAGTTTCTACAGGAAAAGCCTTAGCTATTAAAAGAGTTTTTTGTAGGAATAATAAGATAGAAGAGGAAAGTGAAAATGAAGACTGATTTACATATTCACACATATTTCTCGGACGGCGTTTTCTCGCCTGAAAAGATAGTGGATACAGCAATCGATGTCGGATTACAGGCTATTGCTATAACTGATCACGATAATGTTTTAGCCTATGATGTCGCGCAAAAACACATTAAAGAAAAAGGCTTGGAAGATAAAATTGAATTAATAAAAGGTATAGAAGTAAATACACTTTACAAAAACTATGAAGTACACATATTAGGTTACTTCATGAACACAAAAGATAAAGATTTTTTAGAACTATTAAAAAATCAACAACAAGCAAGGGTAAAGCAAACTAAAGAAATTATTGCGTTACTATCAAAAAAAGAAGGTATAAAAATCAAATTTGAAGATATCAAAAAACTTGTTGCTGAAGGTGGAAGTATTGGTCGTCCACATATAGCAAAAGCGATAACTAATGCTGGTGGAACAAATAATATTATGGATGCATACGCAAAATACATTCACGAAGATTCACCTGTATATGTACAGAGAAAAACTGTATCTCCACATGATGCTGTTGAAATAATATATGATGCTGGTGGAATTCCGGTTATTGCTCACCCACATGATTTGGATATTGCAGAAACTCTAATTAAAGACCTTATGAATTATGGATTACGAGGTATCGAAGCTTATCACAGAAAACATTCACCAGCCTGTGTTGAATACTTCTCATCAATGGCTGAAAATTTAGGTTTAATCGTAACTGGAGGTTCTGATTTTCACACTCCAAATATTATGAACGGTCAAATTATCCTTGGCAAAAACTTCATACCAGACTGGGTTTATGAAAAACTGGTTGAAGAAAAAAAACGCATTGATATGGCTTAACTAATTTGAGTGAGGTTTATGAAAAAACGATTTTGGAAAATTGAATATTCTATAACAATATTTGTTATTTTTGGAATAGCATTATTACTAATTCCATCGTCTTTTATGTCTTCAAAAGAAGCAACATATATTGCAAAATGGAATGAAACATTTAACAAAATTGATTACATGTTCACAGCAATGACTGCACAAGCTGACTCTGACATAATAAAGAGTTTACATAAAGCAAAAACAAATGAAGAACGTGAACACCTAATGATTAAACTTGTAAAACCATACTTAAGAATACACGAATCAGATATATTAACAAGAAATTACACCCAACATTATCTAAATGGTAATAAAGTTCCTAAAAAGGATAAATACTATTTTGATAAAGTATATACCACATATAATGGAACAATCGTAGGTATAAAAGATATTAAAGACAATGATATCTTCCATCCGGGTTTTATCATGCTCTTTGATATGAATGGACCTATTGGGCCAAATACTTGGGGAAAAGATATTTATGGCATAAATATATTCGCTGACGGAAAAATTACCCCCATTGGAACAAATTGGGAACTTTCTGATTTAAAACTGGATTGTTCTGAAAAAGGAACAGGTGTTTCTTGTTCTCATTATTACAGGATAGGTGGAGAATTTAATGAATAGCAATAAAAAAAGGATATGTGTATTTTGTTCATCCAGTAATTACTTAGCCGAATGTTATTATCAAGATGCAGAAAAACTTGGAGAACTTCTTGGACAAAACAACTTTGACATAGTTTACGGAGGAAGTACTCTAGGTATGATGTGGGCTTGTGCTTCTAAAGTAAAAGAAAATGGTGGAAAAATTTTTGGAATAATGCCAAAACGTCTTGCCGATATGGGATGTAAGACAGACAACTGTGATGAATTTTTCTTATCAGAAGGAATGAGAGATAGAAAAGCAAAAATGGATGAAATCTCAGATGCAGTTATATCATTAGCGGGAGGTTTTGGTACTCTGGAAGAATTATCAGAAATGATTGTTCAAAAACAACTAGGATACAACAAAAAACCTATTATAATATTAAATACAAACGGATTTTATGATAAATTATTAGAATTTTTTGAACAAATGATACAGGAAAAATTTGCTAATCAATTTACAAGAGAACTTTATTACGTTGCAACAACACCGGAAGATGCAATAAATTACCTAAAATCATACAAAGAACCGGATAAAGTTCCTTCTAAACACGAAATATATTCTAGATAAAATCTGGAAAAAGTAAGGGAATAAAATAACAAAAATAACCCATTTGTGGTAAAATAAACTCATAAGGAGATAATAATATGGATCAAGAATTAAGAGACAAATATGAGGTGGTTATTGGGTTAGAAGTACACGCTCAATTAAAAACCAAATCAAAAATTTTCGCACCGGATAAAAACGAATTCGGACAAGAACCTAACAGTTTAACAAGTCCAATTACACTAGGTATGCCTGGAGTTTTACCGGTATTAAATAAAGAAGTAGTTAATATGGGTATTCTTACTGGTTTAGCACTAAACTGCGAAATTCCGGCAAGATGTAAATTTGACAGAAAACAATATTTCTATCCTGACCTACCAAAAGGTTATCAAATTTCACAATACGATGAACCAATTTGTGTAAACGGATACTTAAATATTAAAGGTAAGAAAATTGGTATTACAAGAGCTCACTTAGAAGAAGATGCAGGCAAACTTGTTCACGCTGGTGCTGATGGTTTAGCTGGTTCTAGCTATTCTCTTGTTGACTTAAATAGAGCTGGAACTCCACTTCTAGAAATCGTTTCTGAACCTGATATGAGAAGCGCTGAAGAAGCTCGTAATTATATGGAAGAACTTAGAAACATTGTTAGATACATTGGAGTTTGTGATGGTAACCTTGAAGAAGGTTCTATGAGATGTGATGCTAACATTTCAATTATGCCAAAAGGTTCTAAAGAATTCGGTACTCGTGCAGAAATTAAAAACGTAAACTCTTTCTCAGCTTTACAAAGAGCAATTGAATACGAAATCGATAGACAAATTGAAATCGTAGAAGAAGGTGGTAAAGTTGTTCAAGAAACAAGATTGTGGGATGATAACTCTCGTGAAACTCGTTCTATGAGAGGAAAAGAAGATGCTCATGATTACAGATACTTCCCAGAACCTGATTTAATGCCACTAGAAATTTCTAGAGAATGGGTTCAAAGAATTAAAGATTCTATGCCTGAGTTACCATCTCAAAAACGTGAAAGATATCAAAGCATTGGCTTAAGCGAATATGATGCATCTGTAATTGTTGAACAAATGGGACTTGCATTATTCTTCGACAAAGTTCTAGAACTTGGTGCAAACCCTAAAACTGCAGTAAACTTCATCATGGGTGAAATTGCAGCATATCTAAAAGAAAATCATATCGAAATTACAGAAACAAAATTAACACCTGAAAACTTAGCAGAATTAATTTCATTAATTGAAAAAGGTACAATTTCAAATAACATTGGTAAACAAATTCTTATCGAAGATATGATTACTAAAGGTGAAAAAGCAGCAGAAATCATTGAAAGAAAAGGTTTAAGCCAAATTTCTGATGAAGGTGCAATTAAAGAAATTGTTCAAAAAATTGTATCTGCTCATCCAAACGAAGTTGAAGCTTACAAAAACGGAAAAACTAACCTTCTAGGTTTCTTCGTTGGTCAAGTAATGAAAGAAACTAAAGGTAGAGCTAATCCTAAAACTGTTAACCAATTAATGAGAGAATTTTTAGGATAGTATAGACAAATAATAAAAAGGTCGTAGTATTTTACTATGACCTTTTTGCAATAAATATGGAGCTAAAGTATGTTTGATTTATTCACAAAAAGAAAAAAATCTTGTATGGAAACTGAAATTTTTGAGCAAGCTGAAATTTCTCAAAAAATTATAGACACATATATTGAAAAAGACGGAAACATTAATATAGATATTCCAGATGGAATAAATCGAATAATTTTAGTTGCAAGTGGATCATCATATCATTGTGCTAGATATGCTGCAGAATTATTTGGTTCTATAGCTGAAATTGAAGCTCACGCAGTTTACTCTAGCGAGTTTTTGTTAGAATCCACAATAGCTCATGATGCTGGAGTTTTATATATATTTATTACTCAATCAGGAGAAACAACAGACACTAACAGTGCATTAGAAAAAGCCAAAGAATTTGGAATTAAAACTCTATGTATAACAAACAAAGAAAATTCTACAATTTGGAATGCTTCAGATTATAAGATAGCTTGCCACGCTGGAGAAGAAAGAAGTATTGCTGCAACAAAATCACTTACATCTCAATTACTTTGCTCAACTTTATTAGTTCTAAAATTTGCACAAAGTAAAGGAAAAGATATTTATGATTACACACTAGATCTAAAAACTATTCCTTCCTTTATTGAAAAAACTTATGCACTACAACCTAAAATAAAACAATTTGCAAGATTTCTATCAAAATATAAAAATATAGTAATTACGGCAGATGGACAATCTTATGCTCTTGCAAAAGAGGCTTCCCTAAAAATAAAAGAGACCTCATATATAAACGTGGTTTCATCTATTTTAGGAGAATTTATGCATGGTCACGTTGCAATCTTAAATAACAATAAATCAGTATTAATATATATATTAAATGATAATTTAACATATACAGCAACAAAAAATTTAAACTCAATAAAAGAAAGTTATAATCCACCAATTTGTGTTATTGGAAACAGAACAAACCAAGTTAAATCTACATTCAACATAAACATTGATTGTGAAAAGCCTATGGTTAAAACTTTCTGTATTGCAATTATTATTCAATTACTAGCTTTGGAAACAGCATTAAAATTACATAGAAATGTGGATAAACCACATGGATTGAAAAAAGTTGTAAAATAAATTAAATAACAAATAAAAAAAATGTTCTATTTTAAAAATAGAACATTTTTTTATAGCAAATTATAGTAATGAAAAAAGCCAGAACGATAAAACGTTCTGGCTTTTACAATTTCTCAAATTATAAATTATAATTTAGAAGCAACCATGTAAGTAGTTTCAGCTAATCTTGTAGAATAACCCATTTCGTTATCATACCAAGAAATAACTTTAACTTGGTTACCACCCATTACACGAGTTAATAAAGCATCAACTGTAGAAGATTGAGAAGTACCGATGTAATCAGAAGAAACTAGTGGTTCTTCAGTGTAGCATAGAACGTGTCCATCAGCACCTTCTTTTAATGCAGCGTTAACTTCTTCAACAGTAACGTCTTTAGCTACTTCGAATACAACGTCAACTAAAGATACGTCTGGAGTAGGAACTCTCATAGCGAAACCATCCAATTTACCTTTTAATTGAGGTAATACAAGAGCAACAGCTTTAGCAGCACCAGTTTTTGTAGGAACGATGTTTAAAGCACCAGCTCTAGCACGACGAGGATCTTTGTGTCCAGCATCTAAGATTCTTTGGTCACCAGTATAAGAGTGAACAGTTGTCATTAAACCTTTAACAATACCGAATTTTTCATCGATAACTTTAGCTACAGGAGCTAAGCAGTTAGTTGTACAAGAAGCCATAGAAATTACATTGTGTTTAGCTGGATCGTATTCTTTATCGTTAACACCTAAAACAATTGTAATATCTTCATTTGTAGCTGGAGCTGAAATGATAACTTTTTTAGCACCAGCATCGATGTGAGCATGAGCTTTTGTAGCATCTGTGAAGAAACCAGTTGATTCAACAACAACGTCTACATTTAAATCTTTCCAAGGTAATTGAGCTGGATCTTTTTCAGCGAAGAATTTGATTTTTTTACCGTTAACGATAATACCTTCTTCATAAGCTTCAACAGTACCATCAAATTTACCCATAACTGAATCATATTTAAAGATTCTAGCAGCATCTTCTGGTTTTAAACCAGGATCGTTAATAGCTACATAATTAATTTTGTCAAAAATACCTTCTCTGATAGCGGCTCTTAAAGTGTTACGGCCGATTCTACCAAAACCGTTAATTGCTACATTTACCATAAATTTTACTCCTTCTTATGTGTAACATTTACTACTATAACATGCAGAATATAACACCAACAAAAAAACTAATCAAGTGGGTAAAAATACATTAAAATAGCTACATTTCAATAATAAAAAGGGTTTCGAATAAATAATTAAGAAATAGTTAATATTTTAAAGATTTTATTAAGTTTTGTAACAAGATACAAAAGATATAGCAATTATATACTCCAAAAATACTTTATTAATATGTAAGCGATAAGCAAACAATAAAAAAGATTAAATAAACACGAGACATAAATTATACTACACTACCTACTACACACTAACCTTCTACACACGAGGAATTGAAAAAGATTCCAAACCTTTCAAAAATTTTGAAAGGTTTTTTTTTGTTATTAGGATTATTATACACAATAGAGTTGTGAAAATATTTTTGTAGTATCATTGTTATATGGAAAAAGAAACATTATTTAGCGGAAAAAAAGTTAAAATAGGTCCTGATTCAGGATATGACAATTACATTATGGCAATTGAATCAAGTTGCGATGAAACAGCTTGTGCCATTGTTAAAAATGGAAGAGAAGTTATTGCAAATATTGTAGCTTCTCAAATTAAAACTCACGAAAAATTCGGTGGTGTAATTCCTGAAATTGCAGCTAGAGAACATCTAGATGCAATCAATATCGTTGTTCAAGAAGCATTTGACCAATCAGGATTAAAACCAGAAGACATTACTGCTTTTGCAGGAACTGTTGGACCTGGTCTTGTTGGATGTTTGTTAGTTGGATTAAATGCTACAAAAACATTGGCTCTTGTTCACGACAAACCTTTTATTGGAGTTAACCATTTAAATGCTCACCTTTGCGCAAATTATATAGATACAGATATCAAACCTCCATTTATGGCTTTATTAGTAAGTGGCGGACACACTCAAATAATAGATGTTGAATCATATTCTAAACAAACTATTATAGGTGAAACCATAGACGACGCAGTCGGAGAAGCTTATGATAAAGTGGCAAGACTAATTGGTTTACCTTATCCTGGAGGTCCTAGACTTGATAAACTGGCAAAAGAAGGAAATCCACATGCTTTCGAACTACCTGAAGGTAAAGTTGATGGATACAATTTTAGTTTTAGCGGATTAAAAACTGCAGTTCTTAGACTTGTAAAATCATTCGATGGTCAAGAATTACCGGTAAATGATATTTGTGCAAGCTTTCAAGAATGTGTATCTAAAACTCTTGTAAAAAAACTAAAAAAAGCCGTTGAAGAAAAAGGTTATAAACAAGTTATTATTGCAGGTGGAGTTGCTGCTAATTCTGAAATTCGTAAAAAAGTATTCGATTTAGAAAAAGAAGGATACAGAGTAAACGCTCCTGCTATGAAGTATTGTACAGACAATGCTTCCATGGTAGCTTCTTGCGCATACTTCAATACAAACACTTTTGATGATGTTGATGTTGAAGTATTTTCAAGAGTTAAATAATAAAGTAAAAATATAAAATCAAAAAATGTTGCTTAAACACTAAGCAACATTTTTTTTGAAACTAAATCCATTATATAATCGGCAATTACGTCTTCTAAATGACAACCAAAATGATTATTAATTTCTTTGATAAAATAACAAGGACTTGTTACATTAACTTCTATAATTTGCCCATCAATAACATCTAATCCTGCCATATATATTCCCATATCATTAAGTTCTTTTGCTACTCGAGAGAATTGGATTTTTTCCAAATCTGACAAAACTGCTTTGTGAATATTACTATCATTATGCTCACAGAATTTAAAATCATCATTACTAGGAGTTTTTTGAACACAATAATCTAAGACTTTATCACCCAATATCAAAACTCTTTTATCACCATAAATAGCTTTAGGAATATATTTCTGCACCATAATCAATTGCTTACCATTATTGGTCATAGAATTTATAATTACAGCAGTGTTCTTATCTCCTTGCTTTAAATACATTACTCCGCCGCCAAAACATTGATTTAATGGTTTTAAAATAATTTCGTGATTTTCATTTAAAAAGGCAATAATATCAGATTTTGATGAAGTAACAATATTATTTGGCATTAAATCGCTAAACTTTATAGCATGTAATTTTTCGTTAAAATTACGAATTGCCATAGTATCATTTAAAATTAGAGTTTTTTCTCTATCAACAAAGTCAAAGACATAAGTAGCATTTATATAATCCAAATCTACCGGAGGATCTGGCCTAAACATTACAAGTTGAAAATCTTCAATTCTAGTTTCTTGCAACTTATCTTTATCAAAAAAGATATTTTCATCTTTCAAATATGATGGATAAAAAGAGGCATATGCTATAGAAGACTTGAGCTTCAGCATATCAATTGTTGTAATTGCAACCTCACAACCACGTTGCAACAATGATTTGATAATCCAAAAATTAGTTACTAAATCATTAAATTCAAAATACTTTAGCTCAATTCTATCTATAACAAATAATACTTTCATAATACCTCTATTTTTTACTACTTAATATCTGCAGGGTTTAAAATTTGACAAGCAGTGTTTCCAAAAGCAATAAGCTTGGCAAATTTTTCCAAATCAGCTTGAATTTCAGGGAATGTTCCATAATGCATAGGAATTACAGTTCTAACCCCTAACCATTTAGCTGCCATAGCTGCATGTTCTACATCCATTGTATAATTTCCGCCAATAGGTAACAATGCAATTTGTGGAGCATATAATTCTCTAATTGTTTTCATTTCTGAAGTTAAACAAGTATCTCCAGCATGATAAATTCTAACACCGTCAACATCTAACAAAATGCTTGCAGGACAACCACCATAACTACCATCAGGTAATGAGCTAGAATGAAATGCAGGTAAATAAACTGCTCTACCCCAAGAATAATTCAACCAAGAACCTAATCCTACAGGTTTCGCCTTAGCTCCTTGTTCTTTACAATAATTTGCAAGTTCAAATACAGCTGTAATTGTAGCATCTTTTTCTTTTGCAATTTCAATAGCTTGTCCTAAATGATCACCGTGTGCATGTGTTAATAAAATATCAACAACAGGAGATTCCTTCCAATTATATTTTTCATTAACAGAAACCATTGGATCAATTAATACAGATTTATCATCTTTTTTGATTTCAAATGCACTATGACCAATATATTTTAAATCTACCATATCTCTCCCCTTTTCTTTTCCACTATTTTCAACTATTTTAATTTATCATAATTTAGTATAAAATACAAATATGACACAATATATTACACTAATGAATAAATGCATAGAACTAGCAAAACAAGGATTGGGAAACACTTCACCTAATCCTCTTGTAGGTTGCGTAATAATAAATCAACAAGGTAAAATTATTGCAACAGGTTACCATAAAAAATACGGAGAGAACCATGCAGAACGCGATGCTCTACTAAAATTAGACAATGCTAAAGATTGCACCCTTATAGTAAATCTTGAACCTTGCTCTCATTATGGAAAAACTCCTCCTTGTGCAGATTTAATTATTGAAAAAGGTGTTAAAACTGTAGTTTATGGAATGAAAGATGTTAATCCAATTGTTGCTGGGAATGGACTAAAGAAATTAAAAGATGCAGGTATTCAAGTTATTGGACCTATTCTAGAAGATGAATGCAAAAAATTAAATGAAGTATTCATAAAAAATAAAACTGAAAACAAAACATTTATAGCCCTAAAAACTGCAACAACAATAGATGGTAAAATTGCAACACACTGCAATGATTCAAAATGGATAACATCTGATAATGCTAGAAAGGAAGTAAAAAACATTCGAAAACAATATGACGCCATTCTTACATCATCTTCTACTGTCCTAGCAGATAATCCTACAATGGAACATAAAAAGAAAATCATTTTAGACAGAAACTTAAAAACAGATTTTCAAAATGCAACAATATATAAACAAGGTGAAATTTACGTTTTTTATGGCGAAAAACTAACACCACCAACAAACGCAAACATAACATTTATTCCAACACCGGTAAAAAATGAAAAACTCGATATAAAATATATTCTAACATCGCTATTTGAACTAAAAATAATGAGTATTTTAATTGAAGCTGGTGGTGAAATTAATGGTAGTTTCTTACCTTATATTGATAAGCTATATCACTTCATTGCCCCAAAAATCCTTGGCGATAACAATGGAAAATCTTGTTTTTATGGTCAAAATATAGATAAAATTTCGAATTGCACAAACTTAAAATTTGAAAATGTAAAAACATTTGAACCAGACATTCTAATTACATATTCAAAAACATAATCGAAAGGTTTTAAATTTAATATGCAAGTATCATTTACATCATCTGAAACAAATTTCAATAAATATAAACTTGATAAAATATGGGATTTAAACATAAAAAGAATCCCTAAAATGTCTGATGAGCAAGTCGCTTTAACAAATAGTACTAGAAATTTACCCAAAGACTATTACATAATGACTAAAGAATCTGATATGTATACCAGAAATGGCGCAATGAAATTAAACAATAAATTTTCAATCACATTATTTAATGTTCCAACGATAACCATAATTAAAGGTGAAAAAAATTTCCCATATAAAGATCAGCCAACATACTATAACTCATTACCAGAAGGCTTTACTATTGAAAACACCTTAACTGGCACATATTTAAAACGAGATTCTGTAAAATCTGCATTATTTAATCAATTTAAAATTCCTATATATCTTCTAATTGGAGCATTATTAGGGTTTGGATTAGATAAAATTTTAAAACACAAATATAAAGCTCTCAATGAAAATTGAGAGCTTTTTTAATCTAATATAAACGTCTGATTAACCTTTAACTTGGTTCATAACTTCTTCTGCAAAGTTATCTTGACGTTTTTCTAAACCTTCACCTAATTCATATCTTGTGAAAGCTTTAATTGTTAATTTACCTTCAATCAATTGAGCAATTGTTTGGTTAGGATCTTTAACAAATGGTTGTTCTAATAAGCATCTTTCTGCCATTAATTTGTTAACACGACCTTCAACAATTTTAGCTCTGATGTTTTCAGGTTTTTTCAATAAATCTTCTTTACCCATTTCGATTTCAGTTTCGTGATCAATAACTGATTGAGGGATTTCTTCTCTTGAAACAAATTCAGGAGCACTTGAAGCGATATGTAAACAAATATCGTTCATTAATTCTTCTTCTTTTTTGTCTGTATTTAACAATACACCAATTTTTCCATTGTGGATATAAGTTGCAACAGCACCTTCATATCTTACAAATCTTCTAACAGTAATTTTTTCACCGATAGAAGCGATTTTTTCTTTTAAAGCATCTTCAATAACTTTGTCGCATTTAGCACATTTAGCAGCTAATAAACCTTCAACATCAGCTGGTTTTAAAACTTCAACGTTTTCTGCTAAACCTGCAACTAAAGTTTTGAATTCATCATTTTTAGCAACGAAGTCTGTTTCACAGTTAACTTCAATCATAGCACCACCGTTAGCATCTACGAATGAATCAACTCTACCTTCAGCAGCAATTCTACCCATTTTCTTTTCTGCTGAAGCAATACCTTTTTGACGTAAAACTTCTGCAGCTTTTTCCATATCACCATCAACTTCAACTAATGCTTTTTTAGCATCCATCATACCAGCACCAGTCTTGTCACGAAGTTCTTTTACCATTTGAGCTGTAATATTCATTTTATCTCCTTTATCCTACTTATAGTGATATATAAAAAGGTGAGTCATAAACACTAGTTCTACATATTTTTAAGTATTACTAATCTTTTACAATTCACCTTTTACATAATCACAAAACTATATTATTCTGCTTTTTCTTCAGCAACACCAGCATCTTCAGCTGAAATTTTTTCAACTTTTTTTACTTCGTTTGCTTTGTTTTCTCTTAATTGTTTACCTTCTAAAACAGCATCAGCTAATTTTGAAGTAATTAATTTAATAGATCTGATAGCATCATCATTACCAGGGATAATGTGGCTGATACCATCTGGATTAGCATTTGTATCTGCTAAACAAATAACTGGAATACCTAATTTGTTAGCTTCTTTAATTGCGATTTCTTCTTTAGCTTGGTCTACAACGAAGATTAAATCAGGTAAACCTCTCATATCTTTAATACCACCTAAAGTTTTAGATAATTTAGCAAGTTGTCTGTTCATTTGAGCAACTTCTTTTTTAGGTAGTTTATCGATATAACCGTTATTGATGAATTCTTCCATTTCTTTAAGTTTGTTAACTCTACCTCTGATAGTTTCAAAGTTAGTTAACATACCACCTAACCATCTTCTGTTGATGTAATAAGCACCTGAGCGTTTAGCTTCTTCAGCTACAACTTCAGCAGCTTGTTTTTTAGTACCAACGAAAAGAACGTTTTTACCTTTAGCAGCATATTCTCTAACTAAAGCATATGCTTCATCTAATAAATCAGTTGTTTTTCTTAAATCGATAACATAGATACCGTTTCTTGCACCATAAATATATGGTTTCATTTTTGGGTTCCATCTTTGAGTTTGGTGACCGAAGTGTACACCTGCTTCTAAAAGTTCAATCATAGATGCTACTGGCATCGTTTTTCTCCTTATGTTAAATGTATTGTACTACGGGCTATGCAGCCTCATCTTAAAAATTTAAGACTAGGGCAAAACCTATCAGGCTAGCGTAACCATGGACAATATATAATAAACATAGGATTATGTAAACATTTTTAGCAATAAAACTTAAACAAAAGAAGTAAATCTTGCAAAAATATATTTTTTTTGTTATTTATAAAAGTACTCACATCCTCAACGAGTACGTGCAAAGTCATTAATTGCACAAGTAAAATGAAAGGTGAATTAAATTATGGCAAATATTAAATCTGCTAAAAAAAGAGTATTAATAGCTGAAGCTAACAGACAAAGAAATGTTGCATTCAAAACTTCAATCAAAACTGCAGTTAAAAAAGCATTAGAATTAGCTACAAGTGAAGATAAAGAAGCTTTAAATGCTGCTATTTCTAAAGTTTATCAATTATGTGATAAAGCTGTTGTAAAAGGTATTTTACACAAAAATACAGCTGCTAGAAAAAAATCAAGATTAGTTTTAGCAGTAAAAAAAGCATCAGCTAATGCTTAATTAAAAATCTTTTATGAGGTAAAAAGACTGGATTATTTTTTTTAATCCAGTCTTTTTATTAAAAATATATAAAGAGATAGATTTATTATCTTTATTGTGTATAATTTAAATTGGATATATATTAAGTTTGTGAGATATCAATATGCAAAATGTTTTAGAGAGAAAATCAATTAAAAATATAGATTTTAACTGTGACCTAGCTCAAAGTTTCGGTATTTATAAAAACAGCTCAGAATTAAGATTATTAGATTATGTTAGTTCTGTAAATATTTCTTGCGGTTTTCATGCCGGAGACCCACTAACAATAAAAGAAGCTTTACTACACGCAAAAGAAAGAAATGTAGTAGTTGGAGCTCACATTGGATTTGATGATATCCAGGGCTTTGGTTACCGCCAAATGGAACTCGATGCTGATGAACTAGAAGCTCTTGTAATGTACCAAGTTGGAGCTATTATGACTTTTGCAAAAGCTTATAGCATGGAAATAGAACATGTAAGACCTCACGGTGCGATGTATAGACAAGCTGCAGAAAATTTAGAATTTTCAAGAACAATAGCTAGAGCAATAAAAAAATGTTCAAAATGGTTAGTTTATTATGGTGCTACTGGTGAAAACTTAGCTCAAATCTGCGAAGAAGAAAATATCCAAGTTGCACACGAAGTTCATCTTGAAAAAATTTACGATGAAAATGGTAATATTGATTTTACAGCCAGAGATTTAGAAAATACAAATATTTCCATCCAAAGATTAAAGGATTTACTTCAAAATTCACAAGTTGCAAATAATGCAGGAAGTAGAACTATTGTAAGAGCGGATTCTATTCACTTCTCAAATAAACTTTCAAATGCAAAAGAATTAATTATTCAAGCAAAAGAGATTATAGAACCATTACCTTACAATTACAAAAACGCTCAAAAATCTGGATGGGTTGATTAAGAATATTTTAATATGTTTATAAAGGGATAAGTAAGTATGATAAGAAAGATAAAAATGCCAAAACAAGCAGGATGGTTAATTCCTGGATTACAAGTAAAACGCTGGTTTGCACTTATATTTATAGGTGCAGCAATGATGACGGTAGGAATATTAATCTTATTTGACTTACAGCCAATTTACAACACTATGCAGTTTATTAGTAAAATTGCAACTAAGATTTCAACAGAATGGTTAGCTTTTGGAATTGTAATGTTCGGAGCTGCTGTATTTTTTAAAGGTTGGCAAAAAACAAATTTATCTATCCTTGATATGGATGAAGATAGAAACAATGACGTTTTATTAGAAAACTTATATAGAAGAAGAAAGTTAAACAGAGGCCCTCGTATAGTTGCTGTTGGTGGCGGTACTGGACTATCTATGTTATTAAGTGGAGCTAAAAACATTACTAATAACTTAACTGCAGTCGTAACTGTTGGTGATGATGGCGGTAGTTCTGGAAGATTAAGAGAATCTATGGGAATACTACCTCCTGGTGATATTAGACACTGTATTACAGCTTTAGCTGATGATGAAGATTTAGTTAACAAATTATTCAAATATAGATTTGATAACGGCGAAGGTTTAGAAGGTCATAGCTTTGGGAACCTATTTATTACAGCACTTTGTGATATTACTGGCGATATGGTTTCTGCAGTTAGAGCTTCATCTAACGTTTTATCTATTAGAGGTAGGGTTTTACCATCAACTCTAGATGATATGAAATTAGTAGCTGAAATGGAAGACGGAAGAATTATCCACGGAGAATCTACAATTCCTGAAGCTCACGGAAAAATCAAACGTTTATTCACTGAACCTGCTAACTGCAAAGCTTTAGATGACGTTATACAAGCAATTAGAACTGCTGAATTAATCATACTTGGACCTGGTAGCTTATATACCAGCGTAATTCCAAACCTATTAATAAAAGAAATTGCAGAAGAAATTGCTAAGTCAAAAGCTAAAAAAATATATGTTTGTAATATTATGACTCAACCTGGAGAAACTGATAATTATACAGTTTCTGATCACTTAAAAGCTCTGATTCAACACGCTGGATCTAATAAAATTGTAGACGCAGTTCTTGTAAACGATTATTTACCAGAAAATCTTGCTGACAAATACCAAAAATCCGGCTCTTACCCTGTAAAAATAGATGCTCATGAAATTAAAAAATTAGGTGTTAGAATTGTAGCTAAAAAACTTATAGAAGATAGTAAAGAAGGTTTAGTAAGACATAGTTCTAATAGAGTAGCAAGAGCTATTTATTACTGGTTTAAAAAACAACAACAAAAATCTGCAGGATTTTTTAAATAAAGGACACAAACACTATGGGGAAAAAAGTAACAGTTAGAACTTTACAAAAGCTAAAAGACTCTAACGAAAAATTTTCAGTGTTAACAGCCTATGATTATTCGACTGCAAAATACCTGGATGAAGCTGGAATTGACATAATACTAATTGGCGATAGTCTGGCAATGGTTGCCCTAGGCTATGAAACAACTCATAGCATCGGAGTAGAAGAAATGTCAATTTTCACCAAAGCGGTAGCTAATGGTGCTCAGAGAGCTATGGTTGTAACTGACATGCCATTTATGAGTTATACAATAGATATTCCAAGTGCATTAACTAACATTGGGAATATGTTAAAACTTGGTGCTAACGCTGTAAAAATTGAAGGTTGCAATGATTATATTTTAGAACTAATCAAAAGAACAACTCAAATGGGTGTTCCTGTAATGGGACATATTGGCTTTACCCCACAATCTCAAAACATTATTGGGGGACATTTTATTCAAGGTAAAACTCAAGATGCAGTTGAAGAACTTCTAAAACAAGCTAAACAATTAGAAGAAGCTGGAGTATTTTCAATTGTTTTAGAAATGGTACCAGAAGCTTGTGGAAAATACATTACAGAAAACATAAAAGTCCCAACAATTTCCTGTGGTGCAGGAAGATATTGTGATGCTCAAGTCTTAGTATCAGATGATTTATTTGGAAAATTTTCTGATTTCAAACTTAAATTTGCAAGAAAATACGGAAATATGAAAGATTTAATCCTAAATTGTGCAAAACAATACAATGAAGATGTTAAATCCGGGAAATTCCCAAGTGAAGAGGAGATATTCTAGTGACTAGCTCTTATGATTTATTATTTCTTGTGAGCGTGTACACGTTTTCATTTGTCGTGCTCTTAACATTCATAATTGCAGGATTAACAATAATAATAGAACAAATAAAAAACAAAAAAATTACACGCAAAATAATAAAGTTTTCGATTTTAGGAATTTCTTTTATTTGTATATATTTAACATTATGCTGGTGGTTTTTAGCAATAGCAATGAACAGCAAGAATGTACAAATAGCCGAAAAATATCACAACTTAGCAGTAAAAACCGCAATAATACCTTCAGTTAAATCTTATATGTATTATAACGAAGGAGCATTTTATGAATACACACATAACGGCGAAAAAGCCATCTTAAGCTTTAACAAAGCTGTTTCAAATACAAATCCACAAACTTGCAATATAAAAAATTATCCAAATAAAGACTGCAAAGATTATATATTTTCAAGTTTTATCAGCTTATGTAACCTATACACTATAAAAGGCGACTCTGAAAAAGGAACCTTAATCTGTAGTAATGTAGGACTATATAATATGACAATTGTAAATTATCTTCTAAAAAAAGATTATACAAACGCTTTAAATAAAATAAATGAAAACATTACAAGATTTGAAAACTCAAACAAAAAACCTGATGGATTGAGCTACGCAATAAGAGGAAACATTTATGAACACCTTGGAAAAGCTAAAGAAGCCCAAAAGGATTACAAAAAAGCTCAAACCATTTCTAAGAATACAAGAATAAAACAAATTCAAAATAATAAAAATTTTTACGAAGATTTTTATAAACTAAAACAATCAGAATATGGATTTTAAAAACGAAAGTGAGAATAATATGATATTACACACAATTAAAGAAGTTAGAGAACAAGTAAAACAATGGAAAAAAGAAGGATTAACAGTAGGACTAGTTCCAACAATGGGAGCATTACATAACGGACATTTAAGCTTAATCAAAAAAGCCGTTGAAAAATGCGACAAAGTTGTAGTATCAGTATTTGTTAACCCAATCCAATTTTGTCCCGGGGAAGATTTAGACAAATACCCTAGAACACTGGAAGCAGATAAAAAATTATGCGAAGAAGCAGGGGTAAATATAGTATTTGCACCTACTCCTTCTGAGATGTATGGAGAAAATCAAATGAGAACAAATGATTTTCTAACTTACGTTATTCCACCATTTTTCTATGTTAATAAACTATGCGGAAAATCTAGAGTTGGACACTTTGATGGAGTTTGTACAGTTGTAAATAAACTATTCAACATTGTACAACCTGATTATGCCTTTTTTGGACAAAAAGACGCACAACAACTTATCATAATTAAGAAAATGGTTAAAGATCTAAATATCCCAGTTGAAATAATTCCTTGCCCAATAGTTAGAGAAGAATCAGGTTTAGCTCTAAGTTCAAGAAATAAATATTTATCAGAAGAAGATAAGCAATACGCTTTAGCTCTTAGCCAAATATTAAATAACATCAAACTTTGTTATAAAAAAGGCATAACCGATGTTGAAGCACTTAAAGAAACTGCTTATAAATTCTTAAATTCTCATCACGAACTAGAATATCTAGAATTTATGAACGAAGAAGATTTGGAAGAAGTAAAGATAGCAGATAATCAGACTAGAGTTTTCATAGCGTGTAAAGTCGGAGGTGTAAGACTAATTGATAACATACTTCTTGGAGAGTAAATAGAAATAAAAAATACTAAAAAAGTAGGAGTAAACCTCCTACTTTTTTTATTTGATATAAGAAGAAAAAATATACAACAATTAAATTATTAAAATACTTGACACAAAAAACATCAACCATGCGGCGAAAGCATGATGTAGAGCATGATTGAGAAATTTTCTAAACCAAAAGATTTAGATACAACCTTCAATCTTGCCAAAAGAATTTATCAATCAGTGCATGGATTTAAAAACCCTCTAAAAAGTTTAGTATATAAAGTGTAGAGAGAAACAAATTACAACACGGGGGAAAATATAATGAGAGATTTTAACAAGAAGTTGAGAGTAGTGCTAATAGATGACAACGCAAACCACTTAAGAGGCATTAAAGAACTAATCAACTTAGAAAGCAGCTATGATGTAGTAGGAACAACAACAAGCGCAAATCTAGGTATCAACTTAATCAAAAAATATAATCCTGATATCGTGTTAATGGATATTAATATGCCAGAAAAAGATGGCTTACAAGCAATCCAAACTATCAACAAGTTAAATCTTTCAACAAAAGTAATTGCATTGAGTGGCTATGATGATTCAGATCTTATCTATCGCGCAATGAAATTAGGTGCAAGAGGCTACGTTTTAAAAACTATGGCTTCAGTAAAACTAATCGATGCAATCGAAGAAGTTGCATCTGGAAAAATTTACCTACCTGCAGTTCTATCTACAAGATTCTTTGAATACTTCCAAACAACAGCAAAAGAAGAAGCAAAAGCTGCAGAAGGAGAAAACTTACTTGCTAGTTTAACAATGAGAGAAAATGAAGTTCTAGAATTATTAACCGAAGGTATTAACTACAAGAGTATTGCAGGAAAGTTAATTATCTCAGAAACTACAGTTAAAACTCACGTTAATAATATTTTCCAAAAACTTCAAGTTAATGACAGAACTAATGCAGTTTTATATGCATTAAGCCATGGATTCAAAACTAGCAAATCAAACTCTATGACTACTGTATAAAAATCTGACACACAATAATTAAAAAGGGTTCTGCAAAAATAAACGCTGAACCCTTTATTTTTTAAAAGAGGCAAAATGACAGAATTACTAACAAACAAAGATTTAAACTTACAAATAAGATGTGTATCTCACGAAATTAGAAATCACTTATCCATTTGTGATATGTATTCCCAAATCATAAGAAAAAATCTGGAAAAAGAAGGTATAGAAAATCAATCTATCCAAAATGCGATTGATTGTATTCAAAAATCAATTCAAATCATTAGCGCAAATATGCTTGATCTAAAATCATTAAATAACTCAACCCCACAAATAATAGATTTTGAAACAATAGTAAATAAAGGAATTGAATTATCAAAAGCATATGTAACTGAAGATAAAAATATTAAATTTGAAGTATTTATAAAAAATACTGATACAATTTATATTGACGAATGCAAATTCTTAGCTTGCATTGTAAACATTATAAAAAATGCAATTGAATCAATAGAACTAAAGGGGAATATTGAAGTATTAGCAGAAGTAAAAGATAAATTTGCAATTTTAAAAATTTCAAATGATGGTAAACCTATCCCAAAAGAAAAACAAAACAGCATATTCGAACAAGGATACACAACCAAAAAAACTGGTTGTGGTTTAGGATTAGCAATCTGCAAAAGTTATTTAGAATCTCAAAAAGCAAGTTTAGAACTTACAAAATCAACAAAAAAACAAACACAATTTGAGATTAAAATACCTATTTACAATACAAATTTCTAATCTACCTTCCCTCGCAATTGACCGCAAGCTGCATCAATATCTGCACCACGTTCTAATCTAACTGTAACTTTCTTACCTGAATGTTCCATCAAAGCTTTGAACTTCATTATTGAATTATTGCTTGGTCGCTTATAATCATTTTGCTCAGTTGGATTATATGGTATCAAATTTATATTACATTTGATATCTTTTAAATAGTTAGCCAACTCTTTAGCTGAATTTAGCGTATCATTCAAATCTTTTATCAATAAGTATTCAATAGTAATTCTTCTACCAGTTTTATCAACATAATATTTCAACGCTCTATGAAGCTCATCCATATTATACTTACCTTCAATAGGCATCAACTTTAATCTTGTTTCATGATTTGATGCATGCAATGATAATGCTAATGTTGATTGCATATCTATATCTGCTAACTCTCTAATTTTAGGAACAATCCCCGATGTTGAAACTGTCAGACGTCTTGCACCAATTTGGAAATTTTCATTGAAGATTTCCATAGCTTTCAAAACATTATCCAAATTCAATAGAGGTTCACCTTGCCCCATAAACACGACATTTGTAACCTTCAAACCAGTATCTCTTTGAATAGTTAAAACTTGTTCGATAATCTCTTTATAAGACAAGTTTCTGATAAAACCTCTTTTCCCGGTTGCACAAAAACTACAATTTACAGCACACCCAACCTGAGAACTTACACAAGCAGTTAAATTCGCTCTATTATCAAACCTCATCAAAACAGTTTCAACACATTCCCCATCCGGGAATTCAAGTAAATATTTAATAGTACCATCAGAACTTACTTGTTTAACTTTAATTTTAATATCAGTAACTACAGCAACTTTTTTCAACTCTTCTCTGAATTTCAAAGATAAATCTGTCATTTCATCAATCTCACTAACAGACTTCAAATAAATCCAATTATGAATTTGGCGAGCTCTAAATTTAGTAGCGCCCAATTTATCCGTAATATTTTCTATTTCTTTTAAACTTAAACCTGATAATACTTCCATTATTTTTGTAATTCCTTTATTTTATCTTGATAAAAACCAATAATTTCAACCATAGCATTCAACATCAATGCAACAGGTTCAGACTTAATTTTCCAATCCTTATAACCACAGGAAATAGGTAAAAACGCTAACGGATTATCTGGAAAATCTCTACAAATCTGAGGTCTATTTTCATAATCAGGGCATCTATTATCCTCCGTAACTTTTGGACAGTGATAGAAATAGTACCCCGTTTCATTTTTATCTTCAAGCATTTTAACATACTCTGGATAAATCAATCTAGCTTGTTCAACAGATTCATAAGGAACAAATGTTTGAATAAACTGATTTGCAAAACTATCACCATTTTTAGCTTTTATTTTTAATTCTTCAGGTGAAAATTCACTACAAGCTAATTTACAACAAACCCCACAACCAACACAAGAAACAGCTTCCCTATTTTGTTTAATTTCAGAAATCTTACGACAAATTTCTTTTGAAATATCTAACTCAAACATTTCTAGAACTTTTTGCTGCCACTTATAACCTTCAGTATCAACAGCATATTTATCTAAGATTTCTCCATCTAAATTTGCAGGTTTTAATAAATCAATTCGATTTTTAATTTCCTGAGCAGTTTTTAAAAATATTTCCCTATAATGTAATCTTAAATTATCTAAATCTGAACTCAAATTTTCCATATTTACAGTTTAACATAAACTAAAAGCATAAAAAAAGTGGAACCACCAGTTCCACTTTTTAATCTTATTATATATGTCTTTCTATAGGATTTAATAACAAATCGGCTAATCTATCCGCGCCAACAAATCCCCTTTGCGACATCAGCTGTGCAGCCAAGACATTATCATAATCTACAAACCTATGTCTAACTTGGAAAGAACCTTGAGAAAAATCAATGATTGCATAGCAAGCTTTAGGTTTTTCTGTCATTGGTCTTCCAACACTACCAACATTCACAACAGTTTGACCTGTATTAGTCTGATACCCACAAGGAACATGTGTATGACCACATAATATTAATTTTTCGGTTGTACCTGCGATAATTTCTTCAACAACTTCAATTGGCATTTCAGGAAGAATATCTTCATTATTAGCCCTAGGAGAACCATGAACTAATAAAACATTACACCCCTCAACATCCAAACTTAATTGAGGTGGTAGCCCTTCTAAAAATGCTCTATGTGAATCATCTAAAGCTAAAACATCATCAGCCATAGCATTAGCCATAATTGGATACTGAGCTTCTAAAAATTCTATAACTTCAGGCCCATATTGAGCAATCATTTTATCAGTATTACCTTGAATAACAGTCCAAGTGTTTTGAGCCATAACATAATCAACAACTTCTTTTGGCTGTGGACCTGCTAAAGCCAAGTCACCTAAACAAAAAACATGCTCACATTGCTGATTAACAACATCATTCATTACAGCTTCCAAAGCTTGAGCATTTGCATGCAAATCTGATAATACTGCAATTCTCATAAAATTTTACCCTCTCATTTTTTATAATTGTGCTACAATTATTTTATGATAAAAAGAAGAAAATCAAAAGAACTTTCAATTGGAAATGTAAAAATCGGTAATAATAACCCTATCAGTGTTCAATCTATGTGTAACACTGATACTAGGAATATCGAACAAACGTCAAAACAAATAAAAGAATTAGCTGATGCTGGTTGCGAATTAGTAAGATTAGCTGTTCTAAATAAAGATGCAGCTGAAGCAATTAAAGAATTGGTAAAAATTTCACCTGTACCACTTATTGCAGATATACACTTTGATTATCGCCTAGCAATACAATGCATAAACAACGGAATTTCTGCATTAAGATTAAATCCAGGTAACATCGGTAAAAGAGAAAATGTAGAAAAAGTTGTAAAATTAGCAAAACAACAAAATATTCCAATCAGAATTGGAGTTAATGCGGGCTCTTTAGAAAAAGATTTACAAGATAAAGATATTCCACTTTCTGAAAAAATGTATGAAAGTGCAATGAAACATATTCAAATACTTGAAGACCTTAATTTTGACCTAATAAAAGTTTCATTAAAATCTTCAGATGTTATGACCACAATCGAAGCTTACAGATTGATGGCAGAAAAAACAGATTATCCATTACACTTAGGAGTAACTGAAGCCGGAACACTAAAAGGTGGACTAATAAAATCATCTGTTGGACTTGGAACTTTATTAGCAGAAGGTATTGGAGATACAATTAGAGTATCTTTAACTGAAAACCCAATTGAAGAAGTTTATGCAGGTTTTGAAATTTTAAAAAGTTTAAAATTAAGACAAAAAGGCGTAAATTTTGTATCATGTCCAACTTGCGGAAGAACTCAAATTGATTTAATTTCTTTAGCAAAAAAGGTTGAAAATAGATTTAAAAATTTAGATAAGAACATCACAATTGCAACTATGGGTTGTGCAGTAAATGGCCCTGGAGAAGCAAAACACGCCGATTTTGGTATTGCCGGCGGAATTAACGAAGGCTATGTATTCAAAAAAGGTGAAATTATTGCTAGAGTTCCAGAAAGCGAACTGCTTGATAAATTAGAAGAAGTAATAACCAAATCATACGAATAATATATGACTTTTTTTTGTAAATAAATTATAATATTATTGCAACATTCTGAAAATATTATTATAATGTTACAAAAAGAGGTGACTATGAAAACTAAATTATTACTTATTGCAATATTAGCAACAATGGTGCAATTACAATCAAGTGCATCAGTATCAGTTGATGAAACAACTAGCACAAATTACATCAAAAATAGCGGATTTTCTGCTCAAACTGCAGATCTAGTTAATGTAAGTAAAGCAAGAGCTGTTGGCGAAGAATATTATACTCCAGATGAAGCTGCATATAGAAAACAAAATAAATTTGTTAGATTCTGGAGAAAATTATATGTTTATACTGATCCAGGAGCTGAAGATTATTCATTCTATCACCATGATACAGATACAACACCATCATACACAGATTTATAAGATTCTTATATTGCTCATAAGTGCTTTCATATTTTTTGGAAGCACTTGTGTGTCTAATATTGCACACGCATCTCAATTTGGAGAAGTAGAATATAATAATAAATTTATAGACTATTCAAAAATTGACAAGACCGAAACTCTAAAAAAAGCAGACTACTATTTTAATAAAGCTTTAGAGTCTCAAGATAAAGACACGCAAAAGAGCTATTTACAAAAGGCTAGTGGGGAATATTTTATTCTTACTCAATTAGAATATAATAATCTTTACCCTATTGTTCAATTGGCAAGGGTTTACGATTTAGAAAACAAAAATAGCTATGCCAAAGCTTATTTTTTTCAAGCTCTAAAAATCGATAAACGTAACACTCAAACCAATTATTATTTTGGAGAGTATTATTATAAACGAAGAGATTATACTAGGGCCCTTTACTTTTATAATGTTGCATTTGAAAATGGACTACAAGAAAATTTTGATATACTATTTAAGATGGGAATCATGTACGAAAAACTTGGAGATCTGTTAAGGGCAAATCAATATTATAAGAAAGCTTATTTAGTCAATCCAAATGACACAGTAATTCCAGACAAGATAAGAGAAATAGAGACTTTAAGATATAAGACTACGGGATATTACAATAGAAGAAGGAAGTAAAATGAACATCAAAAAAACTTTAACAATAGCATTGATATTATGTTTTACTTATTCTCCTGTGTTTGCAGAAGATTCTGCTAACGTATTTAGTGAATTAAATGGTCCATCTGCATTTCAACCAATAACCCTAACGTCATCTGAAGTAATATTTAAACAATCAACAACAAATGTCGATGTTATAGATCCTCCAATTTCAGCAAGCTACTTGCCTGGAGGTCGTGGCGTTGATAAATTAGTAATATATACACCAAACTTTGGAATTCATACAGGGACAAATGAATTTGGTACAGAAGCCATTGTAGAAGGTAATACAGTAACTTCTTTGAGTGGCGCAGATTCTACAATTCCTAAAGATGGTCTTGTAATAAGTGGACATGGTAAAGCAAAAAATTGGATTACCCAAAACATCAATGTCGGTTCAAAAGTATATGTAGATATAATGAATAAAAAAATTACAGTATACACAACTTCTGACAGTTTTACCTATGAAGCAAAAGTAAAAATAAATGAAGCTCTATCAATAATGGATTATTACAAAAATTCTATGAGCAATTACAATTACAATTTGCCACACAAAC
This sequence comes from uncultured bacterium, assembly GCA_905215335.1. GTDB lineage: Bacteria > Cyanobacteriota > Vampirovibrionia > Gastranaerophilales > Gastranaerophilaceae > Zag111. The sequence goes on from CAJMPQ010000003.1 coordinate 34,934, forward strand.
ATATACAAGTTGCCGAAAATTATTTAAAAATCGCAGAATCAGAGAAGAAAAATAGTGCTGTTCTAAAACAATATACCCAAGAAGCAATTGATGAAGCTAATATGGCAATAAAAACATCTCTACCATATATTGCAGATGAAGTAAAAGGCGTTTGGTTACGTCCAACAGAAACTTCTCCGGAACAAATAATTTTCACTTTGGATAATTTAAAAGCTAATGGTTTTAATAATATCTTTTTAGAAACATACTTTCATGGGAAAACAATTTTCCCTAGTGAAGTTATGAATAAATATGGTTTTAATGTTCAAAACGAAAAATTTGAATCATTTGACCCACTAAAAGTATGGATAAAAGAAGCTCATAAAAGAGATATCAAAGTTCACATTTGGTTCCAATCATTTTATGTTGGAAACCTACAACCTGAACTTCATCCATCAAGTATACTTGCAGTTAGACCTGATTGGGCAAATAAAACAAAGAAATTTGCAAATGAACCTAAAGCAACAAAATCCATATCAGAACATAATGGATATTTTCTAGATCCTGCAAATCCAGAAGTTCAAAATTTCCTTGAAGAATTAATTACAGAAATCATAGATAGATACAATCCTGATGGCATAAATCTTGATTACATAAGATATCCAAATGCATCATCTACAAAAGATATGGATGCGTGGGGATTTACTGACTATGCTAGGAATGAATTTAAACAACAATTTGGGAAAGATCCATATGAACTAACAACTGCAGATGTTCTATGGTATGACTGGAACCAATATAGAAGAAATAATGTAACAAAATTTGTTCAAAGAATTGGAAAATTGGGACGCGAAAAAGGTGTATATATAAGTGCCGTAATTTTCCCAGATTTGGCTTCAGCCTTAGCGAAAAAACAACAAGACTGGAGAACTTGGTCTTCTAAAAATTATATAGATGGATTTACACCACTATTTTTGACATACGACTCTAAAATGTTAGCATCCATGATGAATGATGTTCAGAATGTAAAATCTCCTAATACAGACTTATTTGCTGGATTATTTGTAACATTTATGGGGGGAGCATCTGAAGATTTAATAAAACAAATATACGAAACTCGTAAGATGAACGTAAACGGCGTTATATTATTCGACTACGCTCACACTACTGCGGTGTATACATCAACATTAATGGCTAGTGCATTTAATCCTTCTACCAAAAAAGAAAAACATACTATTGCACAAACAGATAATGCTCAAAAAAAAAAGAAGTTTTGGTTTCTTCAAAAAAAGAAACAGGAAGTAAAAAAGTAACAACAACTACTAATAATAAAGGTTTTTGGGTATTTACAAAAGAATAAATAATTCTTAAAAGAGGATAAAATAAATTTGAGTAATATTTTTAAGAAAGACTTAAAAAATAAATTTTTAAATTACTTTCAAATTGGAGAATACCAAAAAGCATTAGAATGCTATAACAAATATTATTCAAAAGAAGCTGAAAAAATAGAAAATTATAATAATTATCTCCAAATTTCCAAAAATCTGCACAATAATCTTGAAAATATCACAGAAAAAGAACTTGTTGAAAAAGTCAATACTGCAGCAATAAAAATACAAAAATTTTTAGTTGAAAATCTTTGCTTACTCACACTTATCAAAAACCCTAAAAACTATGAAGTTTTTTATATTTGGGCAAAATATTCACTAAACAGTGAAGAATATTGGGATGCAAAAATGATACTTGAAAAGTGTTTTAATATTGACCCCCCTGAAATTTCCGGAGAATACAAAAGATTATACGCTAAGATATTATTAAAACTCTATACAAATGAAGATAAAAATCCACAATATAAACAGCTTATTTTAGAAATAATAGAACGAGAAATAGAATTAGAACCAAATAATATCGAAAATTATATCTTACTAACACGCTTTTACACAATTGATTATCCAAATGTAGATAATAATTTGCTACTAACAACTTGGGATAAAATTATCGAACTAGAACCAGACACTGCTTGGTTCTACTCAAACAGAGCCTCAATAAAAAACCAAATAAATGACCATCTTGGAGCAATCCAAGATTACAATACGGCTATTGAACTGGGAGAGACTGATTATACAACATTCGAAGAGCTTGCATCCTGCTATATCCAAAATAATCAAGTTGAAAAAGCCTTTGAACTATATAAAAATGCTATTGAACAGTACAAAAATGATCCAACACAACAAAAAGAAATGTACATAGGCCTTGTATCTGTTTATGAAAGAATATCTGAATTCAAAAAGGCTGAAGAAATTTATACTCAACTATTAGAACAACAATTTCCTGATGATACAAGAATTCATTCATTAAGAATGGAAATTAGAGAACACTTAAAACAATACGAATTAGCAATAGAAGATGCTGACTTTGTACTAAAACAAAATGACTCAGAATATTTTTTTGATACGATTTTAAAAAAAGGCATATGTCTAATGGCTCTACAAAAAAACAAAGAAGCTATTCTTTGTTTTGAAAAAATAATAGATATAGCCCCGTTTCATGCATATTTTAATATAGCTCTTGGCCTGTTAAATCTAAAAAAATATAAACAATCTCTAAAATATATTAAAAAAGCTATAAAAGAAGAACCTGAATACTCTGACAACTGGGTTATTACTGGCATCATTAAAGTTGAATTTAACGATTTTGATGAAGCATTGAAAGATTTTAATAAAGCTCTTAATATAAATCCAAAAAACTTTTGTGCATACAGAGGTATAGCTTTTACTTACTATCGCCTTGGTGAATATAACAATGCACTGCAAAATATAAATAAAGCCATAGAATATACCGAAAGAAAAGATTATCTGGCAGAAGAATACTATATTCGATATAAAATATACCAAAAACTCGAACAAGAAGAGAAAGCTCAATCTGATTACAACAAAACTTTTGAACTAAATCCTAATATAAATACCAAAGAATTTGACTCTGAATTTGATAATCAAAAAGTCTAATTACTTTACATCAGACTATGCTTTTACTATAATCTTCGTAAGGAATATAAATTAACAAAAGGATAAAAAATGAGTATTTATTTATTAGAAGTAGGAACAGAAGAATTGCCTTATAAATTTATCCCACAGGCAATAGAGCAATTAAAATCAGGTTTTACAAACTTTTTAACTGATAACAAAGTTAAATATACAGATATAAAAGTATATGCAACCCCAAGAAGACTTGCTGTGATTATAGACGGTTTAGATAATAAAACTGCAGACGAAGAAAAAATCATCAAAGGGCCAATTAAAAATGTTGCTTTTGATGAAAATGGCAATTTAACTAAAGCTGGTGAAGGTTTCGCTAGAAAAAATAATTTAACAAAAGAAGATTTATATATTGAAGACAATTATGTACACGCAAAAATTGTAATAAAAGGTAAACCAATTTCAGAATTATTACAAGAAAATGTACCAACTATATTTTTAAAATTACAAGGCCCACACTTTATGAGATGGGGCTATAACGAAGAAAAATTTTCTCGTCCAATAAAATGGATTGTTTCTGTTTTAGATAGAGACGAAGTTAAAATTAAAATTATTGATAAAGAATCTTCAATCTACACAAGAGGTCATAGATTTGCTCAACAAAAAGTTATTATTGGAGATCCAAAAGATTACGTTGAAACAATGCGTAACGCTTGTGTAATCGTTGACCAAGAAGAAAGAAAACAACTTATTATCGAAAAAGCAAAAGAAGCTGCAGCAAAATTAGGAGCTGTACCTTATCATACAGATGATTTACTAGAAGAAGTAACATTCATTACAGAATACCCTGTTCCTGCAGTTTGCGAATTCGATCCAAGATACCTTGATATTCCAGAAGAAGTAACAGTTACTGTTATGGCTGTTCATCAAAGATATTTTGCTCTTCACAAAGACGGTAAATTAATCAATAAATTCATCACAATGACAAATTATATTGGAAATGAATTTAAAAATATTCAAGCTGGTAACGTTAGAGTTATCAAAGCTAGACTTGATGATGCAGTATTCTTCTTTAACGAAGATACTAAAAAACCTTTAGCTGATTATGTTGAAAATCTAAAAGGAGTTACCTTCCAAAAAGGAATGGGAACAATGTTTGATAAAACTCAAAGACTTATCAAATTATCAAATGCTATCGCAAACGATTTAAATATTGATTCTAAAGATATTGAAAGAACAGCAAAACTTTGTAAAGCTGATTTGACAACAAATTTAGTATTTGAATTTACTGAATTACAAGGTTTCATCGGAGCTGATTATGCTAGAGTTTCCGGCGAAAATCAAAACGTTGTTCAAGGTATAAAAGAACATTATTTCCCACTAAATGCAGAATCTGAAACTGCTAAAGGTATAGAAGGACAAATTGTAGGTATCGCAGATAAAATTGATACAGTTTGTGCGGTATTTGCGGCTGGTAAAAAACCAACAGGTTCTTCTGACCCGCTTGGTGTTAGAAGAGCTGCACTAGGTGTTATTAGAACAATCCTAGATGCAAATCTAAAAATTGATGTCGATAAATATATTAAAGAAGCTCTAAAACTTTTACCGGTTCAAAGGGATTGCGCAGATGAAGTTAATGAATTCTTTATCCAAAGAATGATTATACTTCTAGCTGATAAATATAATAAAAATATTTTAGAAGCTTGCGCTATGAAAAATCCTTTAACAAATCTTGCAGATTATGTTGAAAGAGTTCAAACAGTAAAAGACTTAAATTCTCAACAATTATTAGAAAATGCAAATCGTGTTATTAGAATTCTAAAAGATTCAAATAATACAAATGTTGATTCTAAATATTTTGTTGAACCAATCGAAAAAACTTTATTTGACAAAATATCAGAAGTAAAAGAAAATGTTGACTACAAAACATATTTATCTGAATTAGAAAATCTAAATTCAACAGTTACAAAATTCTTTGATGATGTACTAGTTATGGATAAAGATGAGAATGTTAAAAACAACAGATTAGCATTGCTAACAATGTTAAGAAAAAAATATGAACATCTAACAGATTTTAGCAAGCTATAATTAAAATATAGCCAGTTGTTAATTTTTGTAAATAAAGAATGTTAAAAAGTCAATTATTTTTTTCAGGATACTTTAAAATTGTACAAGAAGGTAAATAACTAAGAGGTAGCGTAATGTTTGACCGATTAAAAAATATCAAATTAGTTCAAAAATTAAAAGAAAATGTTAGTCCAAGACTACGCTGGCTCACATTCTCTAATAAAAACAAATTAGATAAAAGTACTACTGATTATCTAGAATCAATTAGTGGTGTAGAAAATATTAAAACGCTTTCTGACGAGCAAGAGCTAGAAGCAATGGTCAGAACACAACTCAAGCAAGAATTTCCAAATATCGAAAGTATGAAATCTTATGAGTTATTAGTTGATGCAGTAATGCACAATATTAGAAAAAAACAGCTTCAAGCCACAGATAACTTAGATATTGAATAGTTATCACCAATATTAAACATAAAAAATAATACCCTTAATGGGTATTATTTTTTTGCATGAATTTATTTATCCTAGAAAAGGAAAGGATATGTAAAATGACTGCAATCATAGGAATTTCAATAGAAAATAGAAAAGAAGAATCCCAAAAATTACAAGACATTCTAACAAAATATGGATGTTATATAAAAACAAGAATTGGCTTACATGACATGGGGGAATATAAATGTTTAAACTATGGAATTGTACTGATTGAAGTTGTAGATAAAATAAATGAAATCTATGATGAATTAAGCCGACATTGGACTATTCAAATTATGAAATTTTAAGCTTTGTAAAAAATAATTATAAAATATCGCAAAAAAATTTTTGATGTGTTTTCATACTATAGGGACACGTCAGAGATGATAAATCCGATAAATCAAAACAATATAAAAACCAGCATATTTTATATTAACGATTACCATGGAAAATCAATAAACATGGAGCGTACTGTAACAGCATCAAATATTTTTGATTCAAAAAATAAAGATAAAAAAGATGTTGATACATTAAAATTATCATCCGGCGACATAATGATAGGAGAGGATTTCAAAACAAACGAACTGGCTGTAATGTTTCAAAACACAGTTGGAATAACATCTTCAGCTATTGGCAATCATGAATATGATATGCAAGCCAATGTTCGAACAATACTACCTCAAATCAAATACAACTTACTCGCGAGCAACGTTAAAATAAATCCTCGAAGCCCTTGGTACCGAAAGACTATGCCAAGTACTATTGAAGTACACAACGGACATAAATATGGTATCATCGGAACTTCTCCAATTGATTTATATAAGCGTTCAAAAGAAGGTTATCTTGAAAAAGAAATTACCGTAGATAAAGTTAAAGAATCGGTACAAGATATTCAAACAGAAGTAAATAAATTCCAAGAACAAGGAATTAATAAAATTATATTATTATCACACTTAGGATACACATTAGATAAAATTATAGCAAATCAAACACAAGGGATAGATGTAATATTAGGAGGTCATTCACATGATCTCCTATTAGACGTTAAAGAGGGTGAAAACCTATTTTATTCTAAAACTGGAGAACCTGTTATTATCACCCAAGCAGGTAGAGATGGTAAAAACTTTGGAATATTAAATTTAGAATTTGACCAAAATGGTGTAATAAAAAAAGTTCAAAATAATGTAGGTTACACTAGAGATTTTAGCCGAAATGGGCCAATAAAATACATTTTTGATAAAATATTCGGATCTAAAGAAACTTATGGTTATGTAAATTCAGCACCAAAACCTTTAACCCATGATTTAATAGAACCAAATCCACACGCATATTTTATAGCAGATTGTGTAAGGAAAAATTTAAATGCTGATATTGTAATCTTACCTTCATCTAATATCAGAGGCTACTTTGAAAAAGGCAAAGTCGACACTCGTATATTAGCTGATATTATGCCTTTTAGAAATAAATTATATGAAGTAAATTATTCCGAAAAAGATATTGTCGACGCATTTAAACTTGCCGCAAAATCTTTTACAAATGTTGCAAACAAACCGGGTATATTCTATACTTCAGGTTTAAAATATACAGTAACAGATAATGGAATTATTAAATCTATGTCATTTATAGACTCAAAAGGTAAGGAAACAAAAATTGATATAGACAACCCTAATCCTAACAAATACTATAAAACAATTATAAATGACTATTGTGCACAGGGTAATGATGGTTTCAAATGCCTTAATAGACCTAGCCAAGTAACTAATAAATACGACTTTGATGCAACCGAATGCGTCAAAAATATCCTAAAAAATAGCAAACAACCAGTTGATATTATTGATGATAACAGAATATCAGTAGTGTCAAAATAAACAATTAAACATCCACATTTATTTTATTTTGAACAATATTTACAAGGCATTTTACATATATATAAGTTACAATATTAATGAAATATACACTTAAACACAGCCCTGCCATTCGAAAACTTAATTGTATATATGGAGATCGAAAATCATTTGCAAAATGAAAAACTGCATATATAACTCCATACAACAATAAAGCCAAAATTAGAATTTGCACACTTAATAATATAACTGCACCTAAAGTATTATCCATAACCTTAAGCAACAATGCAGGACTAAAATATTCAGGTTTTATTTCACATTTTTCGGTGAACATCACCAATATAATATGTATAAAAGGAATAAAACAGATAAGTAACGAATAATATATATAAAAAAGTGAAGATGGATAAGGTACAATAACAGCACCTAATAATACCATAAACAATAAATAGACACTCCAAACAATAATAATAGGAAGAGTTCTAACAAATAAACTAAATGCTGATAAACTAACTTTAGGCAATCCTTTAGTTCCCGCAGAAAAAGAATCTTGAACTACTTGACCTAAATAGCCAACAAAAAACAGAAACAAAAGTAATCCAAAAAACAAATCTAAAACTAATTCAAATTTATTAGTAGGAGCAAAACCTAAATAATTACTATACACATTACCTGTATAAGATAATAAAACATTATTTAAAGAAAGAGTCATTATACCCAATAATGCAAAAATTGATACATGAATATTTAACCCCTCTTTATCTAAATATAAATCTTTTAAAACTTTAATAACATTCATCAGCATTCTCTCTATTTTCTAATCATAATAGCATAAAAGCAAATTGCAAGCCAAAATTTTTTATAATAAAATAACTAATATGGAAACAGAATTAAAACAAGAATTAAATATTATAAAACCTAAATTTAACACATTAAAGGAGTGTCTTTGACCCTGAAAGTATTAACAAAAAACTTTTAACACTTGAACAAGAAATGCAAAATCCTAATATTTGGTCTGATCAAAATAAAGTTACCAAACTTGGACAAGAAGTAAAAGAATATAAAGAAACACTTGAATTATTATCACACTGGGAACAAATAATTGAAGATTGCGAAACTTCACTAGAATTAAAAGATAGTGAATTAATAACAACAAGTTATAATGAAATAAAGATTTTAAAAGCTGAACTTGAAAAATTTGAACTTCAACAAATGCTTTCCGGAGAATATGACAATGCCGATGCAATTCTAACAATAAATTCTGGAGCTGGAGGTACAGATGCCCAAGACTGGGCTAGTATGCTACTTAGAATGTATATTAGATGGGCTGAATCAAGAAACTGGAAAGTTGAGCTACTAGACAAACTAGATGGCGAAGAAGCAGGCATCAAGTCAGCCACTATCAAAATTTCTGGCAAGTATGCTTTTGGATATTCTAAAGCTGAAAAAGGTGTGCACCGACTAGTAAGAATATCCCCATTCAATGCTAATGGAAAAAGACAAACAAGTTTTGCTTCTGTAGAAGTTGCGCCAATAATCGAAGATTTTGAAAAAACAATAAACATCCCACCTGACGATTTAGAAATAACAACAATGAGATCTGGCGGCGCGGGTGGACAAAATGTTAATAAAGTAGAAACCGCCGTAAGAATTTTACACAAACCAACGGGCATAGTTGTAAAATGCCAACAAGAAAGATCTCAATTACAAAACAAAGAATATGCAATGCAAATCCTAGTATCAAAGCTTTTAGCAATAAAAGAAGCTGAACACGAAAAAAAACTTGCAGAAATAAAAGGAGATACCTCTGACATAAACTTTGGATCACAAATCAGATCTTATGTATTTCATCCATATAAAATGGTAAAAGATCACAGAACAGGATACGAAATAGGTAATGTTGATGCTGTTATGGATGGAGAGTTAGATGGTTTTGTTGAAAGTTATTTAAGAAGTTTAAAGTAATTCATTATTTTTTAAAGCTATGATAGAATAATAGAGGCTAAAAATTAAGAAAAGAGGGTTTTATGGAAGAAATACAAAATCAAGAAATTACAATGAAAGATATTTTAAAACATTATCTATCATCAATTTTTATATATGGTGTTATATTATTAGCAATAACATTTTGCCCTGCATATTCGCAAACAGTTGAAAATCCTCACTTTAATTATGTAATATTTTTCTTGATTTATTACATTTGTTATATAATTTTTGCACTACCAATATATGTATACAAAAAACCAAAATCACTATTAAACTCTAGAAGCATAACTGTTATTAACTATTTCAAAAGACAATTCAATAAAAAAGAAACAACTGAAGAATGGTTAAGTAATATTGAACCAAATGAAAATGAAAAACAAGCTCTAACAATATTTTTTATGCAAACCTTCTTTGGAACTTATTGTATAAACCTTCTTTGTAATAAATTTTTACCAAGCCTAGAATATAAGTACCAATTTTTAAAAGAAATGTTTGTTCAAGCGTGGAATTACACACACTCTGCAGGATTATTCCTGGGAACTATTCAATACATAGATGATACATCTGACATGTGGTTATCAATAATAATAATGTTAACTTTGATAGTTTATGCTTTCAGCTATCTATCAGATACCGTATATTTAAAAAACAAAATAAAATCTATAGATACAACACCATTAGGAATAATCTCAAATATTATATGCTTTTTCCCGGTAACAATATTAACTAACAAAATTATTATTACAAACCAAGCAGAACTTATGCCTGTTGAAAACATAACACTAAGAACAACTTTAAATGTATTAATAGTTTTAGCTAATCTTATAGGACTTATTGCAATATTACGTCTTGGTACCAGATGTGGTAACCTAACAAACAGAGGAATTGTAACGGGTTTCCCATATAACATTGTTAGACACCCTAGTTACATAATGGAAGCATGTTACATTTTTCTAACTGCAATACCTATATTTTTTATAATAGATTATACAATATTAGAAAAAATACTAATGGGACTAGGTGCTTTAATATATATATTTGTATTGTACCTTCGAGCTATAACAGAAGAACGTCATTTAATTAAAGATCCAGAATACAAAGAATATATTGAAAAAGTAAAATACAGATTTATACCAAAACTATTCTAAAAAAATAAACAAATAATAAAAAAGAACATGAAATTATAGCAATTAATTTCATGTTCTTTTTTATTAACAATATGCAAAACCAAGTCTCTTTTACTTCAAATATAAAATTTGTAGATCCTTATCACTTCTTGAAAATACGTAAAGGTGATAGAATTGGATATAAACATAACGAAATAAACATACTTAAATCCCCTAGATTTTATTCAGAAGAAATAAGAACATGTACTGGCGGCGGCCTGGTAAATCCTCAAATCGAAGCCGAAGGATTTCATTTTTGGGATGATCTAAAAAACAAAAAAAATTTCAACATAATTATAAATTCTTTGTTTCGTTTTATAAAAAATCCCCAACAAGCATTACTAATTGGAAGTAAAGACTTAAATTCTAATCCTCTATCTATAGAACAATTTCAAAAAATAAAACAAATATTTCTGGAAAGAATACCAAACATCACAATATTTGAAAAACATCAATTTAGAAACTCAGAATCTCACTACCACTATAGCTTAAAAGATGACACTTGGACAATTTGTTCTACATTCAATACTCCTGATGATATTTCCAGACACTCAATTAAAACTATAGATGACTTGAAAACCTGTTTTGAACATATTCAAATTTCACCACAAGATAAACTTTATATAAGTAATAAAGAAATTACTCCAAAAGATTATCCGGATATATTTAAAATTAATGATGGTAATTAAAATATAGTTTTTCTATGGCTATCAGTGCCACCAGTTACAAACATTTTAAATTGTTTAATAAATTTATCCAACATTGGTTTTATAGCATTAACATACTCGCTATCCCATTTTGAATATTGATAATTTCCTTCAACACCATTTATACCATTAGCCTTTAGAAAAGTAAAAAAATCTTCATTTATTTTATCTGGAGTAACAATAGGATGCGCCCATGAAAAAATACCACCAGCATCCATTACTTTTTTAGCCTCTGACACATTATTCTTGGAAGCAAACCCTTTCATCAAAGACTGGATATTTTTATCAAATGGATTAAACCCTAAACCTACAGCTTCAAAAGCACTATATGGCTCTTTATACCCATGAAACATAAACTCACATCCACTTATAAATTTAAAATCTTTGTACTTATCTGGATTTTGAGCTATTAAAGCAATAACTTCTTTAACACTATCAATTTTATCATGATCAGTAATTGAAGCTGAAAAAGCCGGTAAACCATCATTATTTTTACCAGATTTAACAATATTTTTTGCCCAGTCAACACATTGCTCAAGAAATTCTATTGGAGTTAAACTTCCATCAGAAGCCTTCGTATGAAGGTGAAAATTTGCCCTAAAATTATCACCTACCTCATATTGAAAAGGCTTTAATTTATTAATAATTGTTTTAACCTCATCTGGACCTGCAACAGACGCTAAATCTTGAATTTTACAATCTATACCAAACGAATCTTTTAACCCTAATTGCAAAGACTTTTTATAATTCAAATCTTTTAAATAATATCCCCTTTTCAAAGACAACTGATTATTTAATTTATTTACAGAAACCATGCACCAAGTCTAACATAAAACATCTCCATTTACCACAAAACAACAAAACCGAACAATTAAATATTTTTAAATAACAAAAAAAGTTTTTGAGAGTTTTTATATTTGTAAGAAAGGTCAATGAGATGACAAGAATATCGAAAATAGGTTTTTTATTTAAAAAAGTTCCAAATACTGTAAAAACATCCGATTTAGGTTATGTTCATAGTAATGGTCAAATAAGTTTTCAAAATCCAACTTCCGCATATAATTATTCAAAAAATAGAATTCTGCAAGCACTTCATTCTCAAAATCCTTTTGAAAGAGGTTTAGCGATAAATGGCCCATGTATAATAAAAGAAGTAGATGGGACCCAAAATACAATCTTTATTCAAGAAGAATACTTAAATATCAGTGACTATTTTATTCACGGACACCCCGAAGATACGCCAATAAGCATTATCGATTTACAAGGTTTCATTACATCACACCTAAAATCAATAATTGCTTTAAATACAAAAGGAGAATATTCAAAACTAGAATTAACACACAAAAAAAATATGCATATAAATTCTAGAGGGAAAAAAGATAAAAAAGCTATTCATTTTGCACCAAAGCCTATTGTTTATATCGCAACAAATGATTATAACAATTATATGTTGGAATTAGAAAAAGATTACACCCACAAAATAAATAAACATAACAAAAAAATTAACAAAATCATAAAAAATACAACTAAAGAGAATCGAAATGTAATATATAATTATTTAAATAAATATGAAACAGATAATACAATACCAAAGAGTGACCCGCCTGAAGAGTTTCGTAATTTATATAAAGAATATACCGAAATAAACCAACAATACCTAAAAGAAGGCATTATTAAAACCCATGAATTTTGGGAATTATATGCTAAAAAATATAATTTAAAATATTCAACAAACTTCTCAAATTTAAAATAAAAAACTTATTAATAAAACTAATAAATATGCAAATAGGTTGTTATTTCAGGCTTGAAATAACACTAAAAATCATAGCACAAATTTCTAAAAACCCATAGATACTTACGTCTTATCTGAATATCTTATTTGAAAAAGACTTAAAAACGATGCAGCACAACCGGCAGCAACAGCTCCGGCAAATAATGCCTGTAACATTGGATGTTTGACATTATTGGTTTTGGATTTTAACCCTCGAAAAACATCTACTGAACGAATAACTCCAAGAGAAACAGACATAACACCAATCGTCATAATCTTTTCTTGGTTCATTTTCAAACTCAATTGTTTTTGTGATGAGGCCTTTTTTGTACTCATAAAATTTATATAATTATTACCAATAGGAGATACTTTAAGCATGAATCAACCCTCCATCTAAAAAGCTATTTTTATTCAAGATTTCAAAACCCCTACCATTTACAATAGATAAAACTTTTTATAATTGCAAGTTTTTATTAATAACAGTCATAATATTCTTAACTAGTCAAGAATAGATTTACCCGATGTTCTTTAATATTAATCATTATAAACCAAGTTATTTGTAAAGAAACAACTTAAATGATTATTTGTAACAGTAAAAACGAGTATTGGGAAAATTAAAGTTTATATTTTGTTTTTGCTAATGCTGTTGTTTTATTGGTTCCTATAAATTCTTAGTTTTAAATTTTAATAGCAAAAAATATTTTTTACGTGTTTCTATCTATATATGAGAATATTACCTGTTAATTTATCAAGTTTAAATAATTGTAAAGATTTAAACCATAATTCAAATACATCTTCAATATCTCAAAATGATGAGATACATTCTTCTTTTGAGTTATCTAATCATTTTTATATGCCGATTAGTTTTACTTCAGAAGATTTAGAATACAAAAGGGCTAAACAGTATTTAGATAATGAAATTTATATTAATGGTGTTCCCAGTGCTATAAAAGAATTGGATTTAAACAAGTTAAACGGCATACAAAATGGTATAAAAATATTTGATGGTTTGAATATGAAAGAAATCGCCTTTCTTTGTGATCAATTAAGTGAAATTGCGGTTTACCGTGGTTGCAGCGGTTATTGCGGACATTGCTATGTTGATGCAAAAAAACCGATTAAAGAAGATGATCATCATATCAACAGAATGTCTTTTGAAGATTATAAGTTATTGACTGATGGTTTCAAAACTTTACGAGATCGTCTTGGTTTCTCTCCTTCTAATTATTTGTATTATGAAATTTCATTGTTTCGTGATGCTGATTGTTTGGAGATGGAATTGAAAGATAAAAAAGGTAATACCTACGATTTTATTGATTTAGCAAATATGGCAAATGATGCTTTTGATAAAAAGGTTTTATTTGATACACATGGGTGGAGCAAATCAAATACAAAATTACAAAAACGTGCTGAAAAATTTGTTGAATATTATTCAAAGCCCGAAAATGCCAATAAATTATCTCAAATAAATATCTCTATAAATCCGTTTAGTTGGCTAAATATGCAAGTTGTGAAGGCTGTAAAAGAAAAGGATTTTGAAAAAGCTCAACGTAATGCAGAAATTTATTCTTCCAGAATGGCGAATGTTTTATTTACATTCACACCGCTTTTAAAGAATAAAAATTTTGATATTATTGTGCGTGCATTTTCAGATGATTTGAATGCTGATTTTGCTGTTGGCTATAGAGTTTCTGATATTAGGAATCTTAATATGATGATTATTTCAAATTTAGCTAAAATGTATCGCCAAGATTTGAATGGAGATAAAAGGGTTATTAAATCAAAAAAAGACATGTATGAAAATCTTGATAAGTTTTTATATCTTCTAAATTCTGAAATCGAAACTAATTTATCAGTTAGTGGCAGATTAAAAAATATTATTCCTAAGGATCATAAAAATCTTTATAATCGCCAAAAATCTATGCAATGTAGAATGGTAGATGATTATATATTAGATTTATCCAAGAATTTATTTTATAATGCTAATTTTTTAAAAACTATAGACGCTAATGGACAAATTTATATTACAAATCCATTTGCTGTTATTCCTACTGAATTAAAATTAAATCTTGAAAATAAAGATAAATTGACTGCAAAATTTGACAAAGATGAATATCCTGTTTTGCCTAGAAAATTTATTAATAATGCAGAAGATTTTAAAAGTATAAATGATTAAAAATTTTATCTATAACTTTTTGTGCACTTTCTGTTAATTTGTCTTGTAGTTTGAAACTTAATTTATTGAAAACTTTATCATAGGTTAGCAGATGTTCTTTAATCTTAATCATTATAAACCAAGTTATTATTATTTAAACCACTAAAAAAACCACCTTGATGGTGGCTTTTAAATTAGGAGGAGGTGGGATTCGAACCCACGGAACGCTCGCACGTTCGACGGTTTTCAAGACCGCTCCGATCAACCGCTCTGGCACTCCTCCAAACGATTATTCAGATTGTATATTTATTGTAGCAATTAAATTTTGAATGTCAAGAACTATTTTTAAATTAATTGTATGATTTTAATAAAAAAGTCAAATGTTATTATGAACATATGCAACAATCTAACCAAAAATCAACTAGAATTGCTATTCGTAAAACGCCAACTGTTAAGCTTGTATTTTTAAGCATTTTGACTTGCGGAATATATTGGTATATTTGGTTATGGAAACTCACTACTGATATAAATAAATTACTGTCTGAACAAGGAAAATGTATTCATAGATATAACTGGTTTTGTACACTAATAGGTTTACAAATAATATCCATAATAATGACAATTAAAGGAATTCAAACAGAATTCATAATAAATATTGCAGGTTTTATATGGCTAATTATCAATCTTCTTTTAACTCTACAATTCCTAAAAAATATTGAACGATATGTTAAAGAAAATTTTGATATTGAACTAAAACATAACGTACTGGGGTGGTTATTTTTTGGAAGTTTTTATATAAACTACAAAATAAACCGACTAAATTTAAGCATAAAAAAAGCAATTCGTGCTAAAATAAAAAAGCTAAAATATGAGGAACAATCATGAGTATTAATTTTAAAATAGATAAAGATAAATGTATTCACTGTGGAAAATGTTCTGAAGACTGTGTTTCTGGAATTATAAAACTAAACGCTGATAAACTCCCAACAATATCAGCACAAGACGAATCTCGTTGTATAAAATGCCAACATTGTCTTGCTGTTTGCCCAGTGGGCGCAATCTCAATACTAGATAAAGACCCTAATAATTCAAATCTTTGTAATAATTTCCCTAGTGATGAGCAATTATTAAACCTTATTCAATCTAGAAAAAGTTTTAGAAATTATAAAAAAGAAAATCTTTCACAAGAAACTATTCAAAAATTAAAAGACATGATAAAATTTGCACCAACAGGATGCAACAACCATAATTTACATGTTTCAATAATTGATAATGTCGAAGTTATGGACAGATTCAGAAACAGAACCAACAACACAGTAAAAAAATTATTCTTATCTACTAATTTAAGTAGCTTTATGAATAAATTTTCTAAATACAAAGATGCATTTCTTAATGGTGAAGATGTTATATTCAGAAATGCACCACACATGCTGGTAATTTCATCACCTATCAACGCACCTTGTGCCAATGAAGACCCCATTATTGCAATGAGCTATTTTGAACTATATGCTCAAAGCTTAGGAGTTGGAACCCTATGGTGTGGCTTCGCTCAAATTTGTTTAAAATTATTCCCAGAGCTATGCGAATTTTTAGAAATACCAGATGGATATAAACCAGTATATGTAATGCTATTTGGACCAACAAATACTAAATATACAAGAACAACTCAACCTGAAGAATATAAAATTACGACAGTAAAAGGCGAAAAACCTATAGACAACCTTTCTATAACTAAAAAACTAAAGCGTTATTTTTGGAACACGATTAGATAAAATAATAAAATATTTATATAAAAAGACGGAATTAAATCTTTCCGTCTTTTTTATTATCTGTAAATATCAAAATATTACTAACGCAATCATTCGGCCTTTTTAACTCTAAATGCAAAATACTTAAATAAAACATAAGTAACAACTGAAACTAAAAAGATTGAAATAAACTGGGACACATATACATTCTTTATTGCAAATCTAACCAACAATTCCAAAATAATTACATTTAGGAAATAACTTACAGCCCAAGTTGAACAACATTTCAAATATTCTTTTAAATAATTACCTTTGGTACAAAATACAAAAAACTTTTGATTAAAATACGAAAAGACTGAAGAAATAACCCATTGCAGAGTTACACAGATTTGATAATGTTCCTGTCCAAGCAAATATAGAGCAAGCGCAAATATCACATAAGAAATAGCAGCATTCACACCACCTATAAATAAAAACCTAATTTTGTCAGGTATCTTACACCAATTTGCATATAATAATTTTAAAACTTTCATAATCTAAGTTTACCACTTACACATAAAAAGAAAACCCTCAACTATATTGAGGGTTTCAAAGAACAAAAAGTATATACAAGACTCAACATTATAATTCTCTATCTGATTCTTTTATTGGAGCACCAATAACTCTTTCTAATTCTGCAGCGTTAATATTATATTGAAGTAGAGTTGAATAATAATCTAATTGAGCATTTAAATATGTATTTTCAGAATCTTTTACTACGATAGAATCTTCTAAACCAACTTGGTAACGTCTAAATGCTTGATATTGTTGTTCCTTTGCTTGTTGTAGAGCTAATTTAGATACTCCAATTCCATCATGAGAATTTAAAAGATTTATATACGCACTCTTAACTTCTAAATAAACATCTTGTCTTGCTTGTTCATAATCTGCTACATATTTTTTGTAAGTTGCAGTTGCTTCATCAACTTGTTTTTTCAATAACATCAAATTCAAAGCTGAATATTGTAATTGAACACCAAATTGATATCCATAATCAGAGTTTATTTGTCTTCCGCCATATTGGTAAGAACCAAAAGCTCCAATATCAGGTGTAAAAGCACGTTTTGCACTTCTTACATTTAACTCTGCAGCATCCATTCTTTTCTTAGCTGCTAACAAAGATGGTCTTGATAATTCAGCAGCCTTAATTAAATCTGGGAAATTAACTTCATATTCTTTTGTATTTAAGCCATCTTTCAACACAACTTCTGCCAACTCAGGAATACCAACAGCATTAGCAAGTTCAACTGAGGCTAATTCTAATGTATTTTTAGCTTTGATTAAATTTAATTTAGCCTTGCCTAAGTTATATTCAGCATAAGTTACATCAATTTTAGCTTTTTTACCAATTTCATAATAAGCTCTTGCTTGCTTTAATTGCAATTCAAAATCTTTAACAGTTTCTTCATAAACAGACTTTTGAATTTTTGCAAAAACCATATTATAATAAGCAACTTTAACATTATAAATAACTGTTTCAATAGTTGTTTCCGCATCAAATCTTGAAGATTCATAAGTACGTTTTGCTGAATCAGCCATTGCTTTTGTTTTACCGAAGTCAAACAATAACATATTGGCAGAAATAGTTGGAACATAAAACATATTATATTTTTGAACCATCATTCTGGAAAAACTATTTCCCATAGTCATCATCATATCGTTACGAGAATAACTAACACCCGCAGTTAATGTTGGAAAATAATTTGACCATGCTTGTCCAACTCTAGATTTATAAATATCCGCATTACTAATAGCAGATGTAATTGCTGGATGATGTGTAATTGCTAGTTTTATACAATCAACTAAACTTACTTCACCATTCATATCTGCATATTCAATTTGACTGTTAATCACAGGGAATTTTGTTTCATACATACCTTCAGCTTCAACAGAAGATTTCTTCTTAGTATTTTCATTCAGCTTTAATTTTTTTATCTCTGTTTTATGATTAACTTTTACATTTTCAGGTTCAATAATTTGAACTTTATCTTTCTTATCTTTTGATTTTTTCTTAGATTTATCCCCTTTAGCAATCAAATTATCTTGCACTGCCACTTCGTTCGAAGGTTCCACAGCTTGAACCTCTGTATTTGTTTGAACTTTTTGGTCCTTTTTAAATAACCCTTTTGCGACAGAGATATTTGATCCGATTGCTAAAACAGAAGCTATTAAAATTACATTCAATATCTTTTTCATTATTCTTCTATCTCCAAATCTTTATCTGTTATTTCCTTTTTAGGGAATTTATCAACAAATTCTTGAACAATTACATAGAACGCAGGAGTTAAAACTGCACCCAATGTACAAGCGGCAACCATACCACCAAATACAGTAGAACCTACTGAGATTCTTGAATTAGCACCAGCACCTGATGCAAAGATCATTGGTAATACCCCAATAATAAATGCTAATTCAGTCATCATAATTGCTCTAAATCTTAACTTAGCAGCTTTAATTGCTGCATCTTTAACTGTTAAACCGTTCTTTTCATGTTCTTCTTTTGCAAACTCTACAATCAAGATAGATTGTTTAGCAGCTAAACCAATCAATGTAATCATACCTACTTGTGAATAAATATCGAATGATTGGTTAATCATCATCTGGAATATCAAAGCTCCCAATGCAGCAATTGGAGAAACCAACAATACTGCAACCGGAATTGTATAACTTTCATACAATGCAACCAAGAATAAGTATACAAAGATCAAAGCCATTGTAATAATCATAGCTGTTTGACCAGAAGCCTCTCTTTCTTGAGCAGAAGTACCAGACCAGTCAAAAGTCATATCAGCTGGTAAAACATCTTTTGCAACTTGTTCCATTGCATTCATAGCATCACCAGAACTTTTTCCAGGAGCTTGTTGACCTTGAATTTGTACTGATTCATATTGGTTATAACGAGAAATTGAAGCTGTACCTACTGTCTGACGTAAAGTTACCATAGACAATACTGGAACTTGAACTCCATTATTATTTTTTACAT
The DNA here is from genome assembly GCA_905215335.1 of uncultured bacterium. Taxonomy (GTDB): domain Bacteria; phylum Cyanobacteriota; class Vampirovibrionia; order Gastranaerophilales; family Gastranaerophilaceae; genus Zag111. The sequence goes on from CAJMPQ010000003.1 coordinate 54,824, forward strand.
AAATTCCTGATAAATCAGTTGCTTTATTACGAAATCTACTTTCTGCTTGAATTTGAACTTTAAATACACGACCGTATTTATTAAAGTCATTTACATAATATGTACCTAACATTGATGATAATGTTGAATATAATTCTTGTAAATCAACATTTTGAGCCAAAGCTTTAGCATAATCAATATCAACAATATATTGAGGAACATTTGCTTGGAATGAAGTATAAACATTTGATAATGTTGGATTCTGATTTGCAGCAGCTATCAATTTGTTTGCCCAAGATTCCAAGTCCTGAGCTGTGTATTCACCTTTTGATAACATTTGGAATTCAAAACCACCCATCATACTCATACCCATAATAGCGGGAGGTGAAAAACTTTGAATTGAAGCTTCTTTAATATTTGCTGCAACTCCTCTTATTCTTGCCAATATTGCAGTATGAGATAAATCTGTAGGACGACCTTGTATTTTTCTTACAACAGCATCCCAAGGCCATACTTTTCTTTCACTATAATCTTTTAATCTAATAATAACAGTTGCAGTATTTGTAGCTCCATCACCACCAAATACCATTACTTTTGTTGGATCAATACCTTCAAAATCTTTTATTTGATCTACAAAATTTCTAGCTACACTCTCTGTTCTAGATAATGACGCACCATCAGGCAATGTGATACTTGCCAATAATACACCTTGATCTTCATCTGGAATAAAACCTGTAGATATTGTTTTAAATGAGATTAGTGTAAGTGCTAAAATTGCAACATAAAAGATTACAAGTAATTTCTTATCATAAACGAATTTCTTTACATAATCCATATAGAAATCTTCAACCTTATCAAACATATGGTTAAAATCTTCTACTATTTTTAAAGTTTTCTTAGAAATACGTTTTTTAATATGTTCAATATGCAATTGAAGTGGTGACAAGTTTTGTCCATCATTTTTCTTTTCATTTTCATGACCTAAGAAATGAGAACACATTGCCGGTGATAATGTTAATGCACAAACTGCAGAAATCGCAATTGAAACAGCAATACATACAGCAAACTGTTTATACATTACACCAGTCATACCACCCATAAATACAATTGGAACGAATACAGCCATCAATACCATTGCCATAGCAACCAATGCAAAACCAACTTCTTCCATTGTAATCTGAGTAGCCATAATTGCAGATTTACCATCTTCAATATGTCTTTTAACGTTTTCAATAACTACAATAGCATCATCAACAACTACCCCTACAGCCAGAACTAAGGCAAATAATGTTAATAAGTTAATTGACATACCCAACGCCTTTAACGCTGCAAATGTACCAATTAACGAAACTGGAATTGTTGCACAAGGTACCAATGTAGCCATTCCATCGCCTAAGAATAAATATATGATTAATACAACGATTAAAGCTGTTAATAAAATAGTAAACTCAACTTCTTTCATTGATTCGTGAATATAATCTGCATCGTCTTTTAAGGTAAGAATTTTAATACCATTAGACATTTTTGAATTTAACTCATCAATTTTCTTATGAACAGCTTTTGATAAGTTAATAACGTTTGCATCAGGCAATTGTGAAACCATAATAACTGCTGATGGCTTACCATTAACCAACCCTAAACTTGAATATGATTCAGCTCCAAGTTCAACTCTTGCAATATCTTTAATTTTTACATTAGAGCCATCCATATTAGAACGAATTATAATATTTTCAAATTCTTCAACATCTACAAGACGACCTTTTGTTTTTAAAGTAAATTGAAGAGCTTGTGCATCATCAGTAGGTAATTGTCCAAGAGCACCTGCTGTAACTTGTGTATTTTGAGCCGAAATAGCTGCTCTAACTTCACTTGTTGAAATATTTAAACCAGCCATTTTTTGAGGATCTAACCATATTCTCATTGAATAATTACCGGCACCATATACGTTTACATCGGCAACGCCTTCAACACGTTTTAACTCATCTTTAATATATATAGAACCGTAGTTAGTTAAATCTAATTGAGACCAATTTCCAGATTCCGGATATAAGGTTAAAATTACAGCACCAGAACCTGAAGATCTAGAAATCGCAGTTACACCTGTTCTTTGAACATCTTCAGGTAATTGAGATTGAACTTGTTGAATTCTGTTTTGTACATTCATCAAGTTTACGTTTTTATCTGTACCAACCTTAAAATATATTGTTAGAGAATAACTTCCGTCATAAGAAGTAGAGGACATATAAGACATGTTCTCTACACCATTCAATTTGTTTTCTAATACTGTAGCAACTGAAGATTCAATAACTTCAGCACTAGCACCTTGATAAGATGCCGATACACGCACTTGAGGAGGTGTAACATCCGGATAACTTTCTTGTTTTAATGTAATCATAGATATAAAACCCATAATTACAATACAAATAGATATTACAAGTGCAAATCTAGGTTTTCTTATAAAGAAGAATAATTTATCTCTATCAAATATCTTTTTCATTATTTTTTACCTGTTTTTTCCTTTTTAGCATATGTGTCAGCATCTAATATTTTAACTTTTTGACCTGCAGTTGTAATATTTTGAATACCTGCAACTACAATATTATCTTTTGTTGTTAATCCACTATCTACAATCCAGTTATTATTTACTGCATCTGATACCTTAATATCTTTTCGCACAGATTTGTTATTTTCTACAGTCCATACATAATAACCACTCATTGCATCACCTTTTGTACATGATTGTGGAATTGTCATAAATGAAACTTTCTTAGGTGCAATCAATGTAACCTTCATATAATCCCCTGGTACCAACCAACCCTTTGGATTTTCAAAAGTTGCTCTCATTTGAACAGAACCAGAGTTTTGATCTACTTTATTATCTACAAAATTGATTTTACCAATTTTGCCATATTCTAAACCATTTTCGAATTGAACTTTAACTTGAACATCTTTAAATTTATCACTAGCTCTTAATAATTTTACGAAATCTTGGCTTCTTAAACTGAATGATACATATACAGGATCTGTACTTGAAATATTAACTAATGGTCCTGATGTTGCAGTAACATAGTTACCTTCTGTTATATTAACTTTACCAATCCTACCATCAATCGGAGATTCAATTGATGTATAGCCTAAATTAACTTTTGCAAGCTCTAATTTTTGTCTTGCTGCATCTAATAATGCTTTATTTTGGTTTCTTGTAGCCAAACTTTGGTCTACATCAGAATGACTGATTAAATCTTCCTTAATCAACGCATTTGCTCTGTTTAATTCTTGTTGAGCATTCTTCAACAATGCACTATATTGATTAACTGAAGCTTGTGAATTATTAACTTCAATTTGATATTCTCTTGGATCAATTTGGAATAACAACTGACCTTTTTTTACAAAATCGCCTTCTTTAAAATATTTTTTATCTAAAAATCCAGAAACTCTGGCAATTACATCAATAGAATACTGAGCCTCAACTCTTCCTGTTGATTCTGCAGATATAAAAACTTCTTCATTGTGTGGAGTATCTATAACAACCTCTTTCGGACGCATCATAGCCTGACGTTGTATAAATCCCATCACAGTACCTGCGACTTTGTTATAAATAATAGGGACAATAATTACTAATAATACAACTATTGCCATACGTTTTCTTGTCATTTTAATTTTCATACATCTCTCCAATTATCAAATACTTCAAAGGTAGAATTTTCTACCCTGATAATATAATAATATCGAATTAAGTGTCAATCCAATAGTTGCAATTATACTCCATATATAGTACAATTAATTGTACGGGTTTCAAAGGATACGGGTATGATTGAAGAATTTGAAAAATTTAAAGAATTACAAAAGAATATATCATATCAAATAGATTACACTGCAAACTTTAATCGCTCTTTTAGAAGAGAATTTCAAATGCAATATATCAGCAAAGAGATTACACCTGATGAATTTGCAATTCTTTATGCATTACATTTCGTTCCTGATATATCTCAGTCTGAACTTGCTAAGCTTTTATTTAAAGGTAAAGCTCACGTTGGTAAAATCCTTAATGAAATGGAAATTCGAGGATTAATTAAAAGAATTGCGGATACTAGAGATAATATAATTATCAAACGTAATGAAATGACCCCAGCTGGAAAAGAACTGTTTGCAAAAGGTCATAAAGAATTTGACAGAATTAAAGAAGAAATGCAAAAAGAATTTACAGACGAAGATAGAAAAAAATTTATTGAATATCTAAAAAAATTCAGAAAAGTTTTAAATTCAATGGTTGATGTGAAATTAAAATAAAAAGAGGTACTAATAAGTACCTCTTTTTTATTAATGTGCCATTTGTTTTATAATTGTTTTCTTTTTATCATCTTTAACTACAACTTCATATTTATCTTTCGCAGTTGGGACATGAACTTTTTTCTTTTCTTCCTGAACATTTTCTTCTAACTTAGCTGTTTCTGATTTTTTGTGTAGTTTTTTCTCTTTTTTTGGCTGTTCAGAATTTTCAGAGCTTTCTTCTGGTAAAGATTCTAAAGGTTGCAAATCATCTAACGGATCCACATTTTTATCAATTGTCGAAGCTTTTTCTACTTCTGACTCATCTGATTTTTTGGATTTTTTAGCTGACTTCTTCGATTTTTTATCTTCACTAACAGAAGCTTTATTTTCTGTTGTAATATCCTCAGACTTAATATTTTTTTCTTTCTTTTGTTTTTTAACTTTTACTTTTTTTGATTTATTCACATCCTGCTCTTGAACATTTTCATCCATTTTAACTTCCATATCAGATTTTTGAATTTGTTCAATTTCTTTTGATTCTTCTTCTGTATAAGGTTCATCAAAACTATCTTCAACTGATTTTATTTCCTTTAAAGGTAAAAAAGAATCTTTGCTTGTTGCTTTTTCTTCAACATTAACCTTCTTCTCTTCTTCAACATTTACAACATCTTCTTTTTTTTCTTTTTTAAACTTTGCAAAAAAGTTTTTGAAGCTAAACTTTTTCGTTTCAACTTCTGTAATATTGTTATCTTTTGGTTGTTCTTCTTTTATCTGTTTTGTTTTTTCTTTTATTTTCTTTTCAGATTTTTTTAATTTTGTAGATTTTTCTTTATCTACTACAATATCTTCTGCTTCAGAAGACATTTGCTCTTCTTCATTGTTTCCAGAATTTCCGCCAAAAGTAGCCTGTACAAATGAACTCACTAAGCTTTGTGAAGAAGAATCTGTACTATCTTCAATACTATCTTCAATCTTATCAGGTACTTCCGAAACTCCAACTATTTCAGAAGGATTTACCTTTTCTTCTTCTATTTTAGATTTATTACGCTTAAAGAAACCCAATCGTTTTTTCTCAACTTTCTCAACTTTCTCAGCATCTTCAGCTAGTTCACCTGCTGAAACACCATTAAAAACTGGAGTTTCTTTTTCAGTTTTATTTACATTTTTAGTCTTTTTATTTTTCTTTTCTTTTCTTTTCTTTAAAGATTTATCTTGTGCTTGAAGATTTTGCTCTTCTTCTTTAATATTATTCGCAACTAAAGTTTCGTCTTTAGATTGAGAACGTAAATGCAAATCAATATCTTCTTGATTTTCGTCTTTTAAATTTTCTTCACCTGAAACTTTTTGTACAAATTGCTTTACCGGTTCTGTAGTCTTATTATCTTTATTTTCCAATTCCGGAACAACAACTATTGGAACTGGAATTTTTCTATCTGAAACTTGCTTATCTTCAGGTAAGACTATTGGCTCAGAATTTTCTTGAGAATTAACTTCTTCAGATATTTTTTCTTCTGTTTCAGAATCCTTTTCTAAGTCAGTTTCATCAGAAGGTTCTTCTTTAACTTCCAAATCTTTCTCATCAATTTTAGCATGTGTTTCTCTAACTTGATTAGCTTGAATTTCAGCCTCTTGAACTATAGCTTGATCTTCGTCAGACTTTTCTGTAGTATCTTCAACTGATTTTACATCTTTTTCAACATTTTCATTAGTTTGTGTAGTTTCAATTTCTTCTTTTGCTTCCTCTACAATAGTCTCTTTATCTGATTCGTTTTTAGATATATCATCGGTTTCGGAATCCACTTCAGATTTTAAAGTTTGCTCTTTAGCTTCATCTTCCTTAATTTCTGAAGATTTTTCTTGCGTATCCACTTTATCTTCTCTAAGCTGCAATGTATTTTCATTAACTTCACTAGAAATTTTATCTTCTGAAGTTTTAACGGTATTTTCATTATTTGCATTTACTTCAGAAACTGATTCAGTTTGTTCTTCAATATCAGCTTGAGCAATTGTGGCAACTGGAGAATATTCTTCAACTTGAGTTGGTGGAGTTGTAACCATCCCCAATGAATTTGTAGCTAACATCTGCGCAATAGATGATTGAGAACCAGTTACCAAGGTTTCTAACTGATCTGTTGATTGCTTTAACATTTTAGTTTCTTCACCGTCAGAAATATTCGTTTCCGAACTTTTCATTTGGGAAGAATAACGTTTTTCTACATAATTATCAATTGTTGCTAATTTATAATTCGGATTTTTATATTTAAATGTAATACCTAAATTATCAAAAGTTGTTCTAATATAATCATACTGATTATCAATATCTGACAATGAAACTTCTAAATTAGAGTCAATTAATTTTGGAAGTTCAGATAAATAAAAAGTATTATATTTATTATAATCTTCTGGAGAAATTGAACTTGAATTTAAGGCATCTTCAAAAGAATTCAAGGATTTATCAACACTCGCAAGCTTTGCAATAATAGGATTCTTTAATGCTTTATCCATATCTGCCTTAGCACCGAATCCCAACTCATTCATAATCTGAGCTTTTAAATAATAAATATAATCTTCCAATGTTTTTTCTTTTTCTGAAACATTTTTCAAATCAGAATTATAAATATCATCTACACCATTTTGTATTTTTTCCAAATCGGCTAATGCTAAATTGGTATTGCCTAATTTGTTATAAGCTAATGCTCTTAAATATAAAACGGAATTATAATTGGAAACATGACGATATAACATTTTTGTAGAATTATCTACAACTGTTTTATAGTCACCCTTTATATATTGAGCAATCATACGATAGTACATACTATTATAATCATTTGATTTTATTTTTATCGCATCATTGAACTTTGAAATTGCACTATCAAAATTACCAATTTGCAACTCATTTAAACCAATATAGAAATAATACAAATAACAATTCGGATTATATTTTAATGCTTGTGTAAAATACTCAATTGATTTTTGAGCCAAATCACTATCAAAAGTTTTTTCTGCTTTTGTGTAATATATTTGTCCTAAACTTGCTAAGGATTCAAAGTCATAAGGATTATATTTTAGTGCATTTTCAAAAGCCGCAATAGCATCATTCTCTTTATCCAGACCAACCATTGCAACACCCGACAAATAATATCCTAAATAGAATTTCGGATAATTAGAAATCACATATTCTGTCTTATAAACAGCCTCATTAAAATCACCTTTTTCTATATCCTCGATAGCTCCAAAAATGTATTTATCAACACCTTCCGGATTCAACATTTTACCATATTTTTGAGGACAATTAATTAAGGCTATATCTTCTTTTTTAGGTCTTGGCAAATATATATGAGAATTATATTCATAAGCCTTAGCTAAAGAACCTTCATAGGCTGAATTATTTAAAGCCTTTTGCGCATACATCAAACGAGCATATAAATTTCCAAGCTCAGGATTTTGCAATTGAGCTTCTTTATCTGCACCTAAAACCATAGCTCCCAAAACTTTAGTTCCAGTTATAAATTTATCATCTGAAGTTTTAAGCTCTATAGACTTTTGATAATCTTGTTGAGCTAAAATATATTGACGTAAAGCATAAAAACAATCACCTCTAAGCTTATACGCTTCATATTTTTTAGGCTTAGAACTTATATAATTTGTTAAATACACTATAGCAGATTGATAATCTTTCTTATCCATTGAAGATATCGCATTTTCATAAAGATTTTCTACATCCGCTGAAACATTTTCTTGCACAGATAAATCTTTACCCGCAGGAACTTCTTCTGCTGCATAAGCTTTATTTACAATTATATGACAAGTTCCCAATACCAACAGGAACATCAATAGGCACATTTTCTTTGAATTTCTCATACTTACCCCGTATCAACTAAAATAATTCGTGTATAATGAAATTATACAATATAAATTTAAATTATTGAACATATTAACATTTTTGTAAAATATATAAAAATAAGGATTAGTAGATGAAAAGATGTTTTTGGGTTGATGAGAAATCTGAAATTTATGTAAAATACCACGATGAAGAATGGGGGGAACCTAAATATAACGATAGAGATTTGTTTGAATTACTTATTTTAGAATCTTTTCAAGCTGGATTATCTTGGATTACAGTTCTAAAAAAAAGAGAAGCCTTTAGAATTGCTTATGATAACTTTGATGTTGAAAAAGTTGCTAAATATAACGAAGATAAAGTTAACGAACTTTTGAATAATCAAAATATTATAAGAAGTAAAAATAAGATTTTAGCCTCAATAAATAATGCAAAAATTTTTATAAAAATACAAAAGGAATATGGAAGTTTTTCAAATTATATTTGGGGATTTACAAACAATAAAATTATAAAAAATACCCAAAATTACATACCTGTAAGTACACCATTATCAGATAAAATATCAAAAGATTTAAAATCCAGAGGTATGAAATACGTCGGCACAGTAATCATATATTCATACTTACAAGCTATCGGTATTGTTAATGATCACGAAAAAAGCTGCTTCAAATATAAACCATAATATTCTAATATTTTTATATGATTTTTTGTAAAGTTTTATAATATATCTAGCAACTTTATTTTTTCTTTGATTTAAAATAAATGGTGGTGGGAATCACATTAAGTCAATAATCAAAAATTCGGCAGGAAATATAAATGTCATTAACTAGTGGAATTAAACGTGTATGTGAATCTATCGGAAGAGACAATAACCCGGCTTATGCTGTTGTAGCTATTGCAACTGCGAAAGGTATTTTTAGACCATTATTCACAATGATGGATAAAAAAGAATCTCCCGAAACTAAAAAATATACAGCATTAAGAGAAGGCTTAACAGAAATAATTGCAATACCAACATATTTGGCTTGCGGAGCTTTAGCTGGAAAAGGTGCAGCACTTGTTAAAGATGCTGAAAAAGCTAAAAAAGCAAAACATAACCTAAGATTTATCGGAGTATGTACTGCAGCACTTATAGTTATTCCTGGATTATGTTCTTGTGTTGTTAAACCTTTTACTGATAAGATTTTCCATAAAAATGAAAAAGATGAACCTGCAAGATTAGATGTTACATCTAAAACAAATGATATTGATACAAAGAAAGTTCAACTATCTCAAACTGGAAATATTAGTCAAAGACCAAATACAGCTCCAATATACAGAAGTTATGATTTGGCATCTTTTACAAACAATGGAATGAGGGTAGGTTAATATGATAAGCGGAATACAAAATTTAATTTCTAATCCTACTTTATATAACATGACCCAAAGTACAGTTACTCAAATTACAACTGAGACTTGCCTTAAAGCTGTTGGCCGTCCAAGTTTTATCCTTATGGATCATAACATTGACCAACAAACAAAAAAATATTCTTCAGTTAAAGAGTTTTTATATCAAATGACCTGTTTAGGTATTTATTTAGCAGCAGTAATGCCTTTACTAAAAAAAGGAACATTTGCTTTAGCTAGAAAAATGTATAAAAACGAACCAGTATTTCAAGCATTTCAAAAATCTGGAGATTTTATGAAATACTACAAAATGGATGATGCTGGAAAAGCTGCAAAACTAGCTGAAATAAACAAACTTCATTCCGGAGACAAATTCACAAGAGAAAATATCAATGAAGATTTTGCAAAAGGTTTAATCGAAGGAACTTCAATTCTTGGTTCTGTTACAGGATTAGCTATCATTGCACCTATAATCTCACATCCATTTATTCACCCAATATTAAAAGCTTGTGGACTTGATAAAAAAGAAGGTTCTGTATCAAACGACAAACAAGAAGAAGGTAAAGTTATAACTCAACCTCAAGAAAATATTAAACCCAAAGAAGATATTCACGAGTCAGAAGATCATGATGATGATCACGACGATGATTAATTATTTCTAAAACCTTTTGATTTTGATACATAACGCCCAATCGTAGATAATAATTTATCTATGTCATTTTGAATACCAAATTTCACACCATTAATCCCTGCTTTATTAGGATAAATTTCATATTTGGATGGACTTTCACCTTCGGTAATGTTTGGCATAAAAACATTAGCACCACTTTGCAAAGCTATATTTCTCCCATTAGGACTTAAAGTTTCCATAGCTGTTGTAGCTGGAATATTTATATCCGGCAATAATAATCTTGTTATAGCCATAACTTTTAAAGCTAAATCAAACGAACCGTATTTTTCATTAGCTAAAGGCGTTTGCGGATGAGGTATAAATGGGCCAACTCCAACCATATCAGCATTTAATTCTTTAAAAAACAATATATCATCCGCTAAAGACTCGACTGTTTGTCCTGGTAAACCAATTAAACAACCGGTACCAGTTTCAAAACCTAAACTTTTCAAATTATACAAACATTGCTTTCTATTTTGCAAACTCATACCAGGGTGCATATTTTCGTATAAAATCGGATCTGTAGTTTCTATTCTTAAAAGATATCTATCAGCACCTGCAGCTTTAAATGCTGCATAATCCTCAAAACTGCGTTCACCAATACTCAAGGTAAGAGCAACATCATACTTTTTTATAGCCTCAATAATTTCACACATTAAATCTGTAGAATAAAAAGAATCTTCACCACCTTGTAAAACTACCGTTTTAAATCCATTTTCTACACCGTGCTGAACTATTTTAAGAATCTCATCTTTTGATAACCTATATCTTTCAACATTTGCATTTTCTCTTCTTATTCCACAGTATTTACAAGTTTGCTTACAGATATTTGTAAACTCTATTAAACCTCTTAAATATACACCATCCCCAACATCCTCTCTTCGTATATTATCTGCCGCATCAAATAACTCAACACCATCAGAGTTTAATAATTCAATAATCTCTGACTTTTTAAGTTTATGATTTAATTTTGCTGTTTCTAAAATATTTTTAATCATATCTTTCTAAATAGTAGGCAAGGTATAAAACCTTGCCTCTTAATCTCTGTAACAATCTATATTTTAATAACAAGACATTGTTTGTTCTTTTACAACATTTCTTTTAACTTTTCTTGTTGCGGTTCTAGGTAATGGCTCTTTTCTAACCACTATGTTAACAGGACGTTTATATGGTGCTAATTGAACAGACAACGCTTTTACTTCATGACCGATGAAAGCTTGTAATTCGGCTTCTTCTTTATATTTAGCTAAAACATCATCAGTAGGAACAATAACTGTCATAATTTCTTCAGTACCATCTTTAGCACCTGAAGTTCTTATAGCTCCAAACACACAAACTTCTGCAAAATTCGGATTTTTTTCTAATACAGCTTCTACTTCTTCTGGGAATACTTTTTTACCACCAGATAATACAATCATATTTTTTATTCTACCTGTGATATATAATCTTCCATCTGAATCAAATTCAGCAATATCGCCAGTATGTAACCAACCATCTGGTTCTAAAACTTCAGCAGTCTTTTCAGGATTATTATAATAACCTTTCATAACAGAAGGACCTTTTACAAGTAACTCTCCTGTTTCCTCATCAATTTTAGCTTCGTAAGAATCTAAAACTGGACCTACAGATAATAATTTTCTGTCATCGCCTCTATCTACAGAAATAATTGGACTTGTTTCAGATAATCCATAACATTGGAAGACTTTGATACCAATCCTTTCAAAGAATTCACCAACTGTAGGATCTAAAGGTGCCCCACCAGTTATAAAGCCATAGAAATTTCCACCAAATTTTGCTAAAATACTTCTGAATAATTGACGTTTAATATTGTAATCAGTAATATATTCAGCCGCAGCATAAGATCTTTCGAATAAAACTTTTTCTTCTGTTGGTAAAGACTTGATATCTGCTTCAATTGTATTTTTTAACAATTTTAAGAACGCTGGAACAACAATCATAAAATCAATTTTCTTTTCTCTCATATCACCCAAAACATCTTTTGGTTTCAAACTTTGAGGGTAAAAAATTGAAGAACCTCTATTCAAAAATGTAGAAAAACCAACAGTTAATTCAAACAAATGGTTCATTGGTAAAATTGATAATAAATTAACATTTTCATGAGGCATAATTTCCGGTAAAATTTTTGACATTTCTAAAACTTGAGTTGTCATATTACCGAAAGTTGTTTGAACACCTTTTGGTGCTCCTGTAGTACCTGAAGTATAGATAATTAAAGCTGTATCTCTTAATGATCTATGACGCCATTTGCATTCTCTACCAGATGGTAAAGTATATAAACTTGGAATTTCAGAATCATAATGAGGTTCATCCATTAAAATTAAATGTTTTATACTTGGAATACGTTTTTGTAATTCTAAACCTTTTTCTAAATTAGCTTGGGATAAAGCTAAAACAGATGGTTGGCAACTTGATAAAATTGATTCCAATTCATAAATTGTTAATTTATTATCTAACGGTACAGTAACCATACCTGAAATTACGGCTGCAAATAAACAAGCACCCATTTCTGGCATTGATTCTGATAAAATTGCAAGTTTTTCACCTTTTTGCATTTCCAAATCAGTAATCAAATAACTTGCAAACTGCTTAGTTAATAAACCTAAACCTTTATATGTTAACTCTTTCCAACCATATTTATTTCTTTTACCAAGAGCAATTCTTTCACCATACAACTTTGTATTTTGATCTAAAAGTGATAAAACATTCTCTTTCATACTATTCTCCCCATTAATCCTAAACATTTTATTTGTCAAAATTATATCACAAATTCCTTACCCTGACTATTTATTTACAAATTCTGCACGGATTAAACATACTTCATCTCCAGTATTCGCATTTTTAATCAAATGTTCTGTAACTAAATTAGCTTTATCAATTTTTACTGAAGACACTATATCTTCTCCATACCTAACTTCGTGCTTAAAATAAATATCTAAGGCTTTTAAATTATGTGATGCTCGAAAATCATAATCTAAAGCTTCCATAGCCCAAGTTACGTAAACTGTATTATTAACGTGCCCATTAAAATCTAAATCATCATATCGAACATGGAAAATTTTCTCAGAATCGACTTCGTCTATTGGTTTTAACTTTCTTAATTGTAAATCATCTTCGCGCTTATCAAATTTAATAAATTCCGGATAATCTTGGCTAAGATTTACCACAAATTTATTTTCGAGATTTACAATAAACCAACTTGTTACAGCTCTAAACAATCTTTCATTATTATAAGGATTAAATCCTTCAAAGTCCCTATAAGCCGTCAATTTTTGAACACCACGGTTTTCAGTTTGAATTTTTATTTTATCCAATCCCACAGGATAGTTATCAAATTCTAAGCGATAACGAATTAAAAACCAACCGAGCCCCTTTTTACACAACTCATCCCAGCTGTATTGATGACCTAATTTATCAATAGACTTTGCTGCCAAATCTTGCAAATAATTCAACAACACTGCAGGCTTTAAAACTTGTTGTCTATCAACTTCAGACATTGATATTGGATAAATTGATTCTAATGTATACTTAACGTTATCTTCTGTAAAAATAATACTCATTGTAATATCCTATAATTTAGCAATATCAATTGGTTCTACTGCATAGTGAGATTTGAATTCTGCAACTTCTTTATTAAATTCATCACCATCAACTTCTTTTAATTTACTTTTCAATATATGTTTTGGAATAGATGAATTAATAGATTGAATACTATTTGCCGCAATATTTGAACAGTGATCAGATATTCTTTCCAAATCATTTAAAATTTCTGCATAAACAAATCCACGTTTGATATGAGATTTTTCTTTTTTAACACGTTTAATATGATTTTTCTTAGCAATATAAGAGATATCATCAACAACTTGTTCCAAAGGTTCAACATGGTATGCTAGTTCTAAATCATGTTCTACAAAAGATTTAACTGTTACATCAAAAACTTCCTTAACGGCATTTACAACACGTTTTAATTCACTAACAGTTTCAGGAGACAATACCCAATCTTTTCTGTGCATTTTATTTGCTAAATTCAAAATATGAATTGCGTGGTCTGCAATTTTTTCAAAATCAGAAATTGATAATATCAATTGAGAAATTTTATTACTATCCTCATCTGACAACTCTTTTCCTGACAATTTTTGTAAGAATGATTCTAAAGTATCTTGATATTTGTCTATTAAAATTTCATTTTTGTTAATTATTTCCGCAACTTTTGGATTATATTGTTTTAACATTCTTACAGACATAACAAGAGTATCCCTTGTTATTTTGGCCATTGTTCCTGTCGTTTTATAACATTGAGCAATAGCAATAGAAGGTGTTAACAACAATCTTTCATCCAAAATAACTTCTTTTTCATCTTCTTTATCTTTAACCACAAACAATGCAATTTTTTCTAATTGTTTTGCAAATGGGAATAAAATTATTGTAGTTGCAATATTAAATATTGAATGAGCAACAGCTATACCAAATGGATTTGTTGCCTCACTAAATGGATAATTTATAAAATAATGTCCAAAATAATACAATGGTAAAAATATTATTGCACCCAAAACATTAAATACAACGTGAACAACTGAAACTCTCTTTGCATTAGTATTTACACCAATACTTGATAATACTGCAGTTATACAAGTACCAATATTTTGACCAATAATAATTGGAACTGCAACAGCATAAGAAATACTGCCAGTCATTGATAAAGCTTGTAACATACCAACTGAAGCAGCAGAACTCTGAATAATTGCAGTAACAACCATACCTACCAATAACCCTAATAACGGATTAGTAAATAAAGTTAATATATGAGAAAATTCTGGACTTTTGGCTAATGGTGCCATTGATGAGGACATCAATTCCATACCAAACATCAATACAGCAAATCCGACTAAAAATGTACCTATATTTTTTCTTTTTGAAAGATTATTTTTAGATGTCATAATCATTATGACTCCTAACAAAGCTAAAACCGGACAAAAAGATGCCGGTTTTAATAATCTTAAAAAGAAATTAGTACTTTGAATTCCAGATAAACTTAAAATCCAAGATGTAATAGTTGTACCAACATTAGATCCCATAATTATTCCAATTGATTGAGACAACTTCATTATGCCTGAATTAACAAAACCTACAAGCATAACTGTTACTGCTGAAGAACTTTGTATCGCAATTGTAATACCTGCACCTAATGCAAAACTTTTTATAGGATTGGAGGTCATTTTTTCTAATAATTTTTCCATACGTCCACCCGCGATTTTTTCTAAACCGGCAGACATAACAATCATTCCATATAGGAAAAACGCCAAACCACCACATAGTGTAAATAGCGAAAATATATCCATAAAACCTCCTTTGAGACTATTCTATTTATTCCAGTTTGATTATTACATGTTTCAGTCTATAATCACAATCATTATGCTATAAAGATTGGGTTTTGACAAGAAAATAGAACTCTTATAAAGAAATATATTTCCAAATATTTACAAAAATTATAGGATAATTTTATTTAATTTTTTTCAAAGATGACAAGAAATTATTTTGTACAACATCTCCATCAACTTTGGTTAAGAAAATTTGACAATCCTCTTCTTTTGCATCTATTGGAGGTAATTGAGAAATTTCTGCTGCATAATAATTACTATCATTTCTTGTACTCAAAGACATTTTATTAGCTAAGCTATTAAGCGATAAGTTTCTCAAAAATCCTAAAGCACCTTTATTTTTCCCTGAGAATTTAGTGTAAATTCTCAACGCAGCATCTTGGGTTTCCAAATCATATCTACCAATAATAAATGAACTTAATTGAGGAGCTGAAGATTTAATCATCATTCTTTCAACAACATTATTTTTTAGCTTTAGATCTCCATCAATTTGATCAAATCTTCCTTCTGGAATTGAAACTAGTTCGGAAATCGCACTTGGACTTATCATCGTTAAAGGATTTCTGAATAAAGATGCTACGTTCAACGCATATTGAACTAAACCAACTTTTGCAATAATTCCTTTATAAACTCTGAACTGAATTCGTCCATTTAATTTTAAAGAATCATCTGTATTTAATTCAATTAATCCACTTGCCTTACCATTAATTTCTTTTGGCAAATTCAATAATGATGTTGCCATAATATCAGAATTCACATTAACTAAAGCAAGCCAAATATTATATTTATGATTTTTCAAATCACAATCAATTTTTGCAGAAGAATATCCATCTGCTATATCAAATTTATTAGAATAAATTTTCAAATCACTATTTTTATCTAATGACATATTTGCTACAGCATTAGAGAATTTAATATCTTTATAAAAACCTTTTTTAACTTTTAAAATACATTCTTCAATAATAATATTTGCCAAATCAAAAGTTTGAGCTTCATCATCAGCATCCTCATCATCAGTTGTATTATTTTCTACGGATTTAGCTAAAGCTTCTTGAACATTATCAGCAGCATGATCACTTGGTTGCTGATTATTAAATATTCTCAAATATTTTTCTACATCTATAGTGTCCAATGATAAAGTGATATTTTTAACAATTACAGGAAATTTAATTTCATTCACAATAGTACCACTTGCAGTATAAGGAGATCTTCTATATCTACCATCAGCTGTGATATAAATATATTTACCATCAGTTTTTAAAGAACCATTTTTAATAAACATCCTTTGACTAGGAATTGCAACTTTTTCAGCTTTCATATCAGCTACAATTACGGGATATTTACCAGTATTAATTACTTGTAATTTTCCAATAAATGTTCCTCGTTTAAAGAACTTTTGTTTCATTAACATATTCAAAAAGCCACTTGGCATAGGTTTTGGTAATTCCAGCCCAAAATCACGAACAAAAGTTTTACCATCTGATAAATCTATATTTGCATTTAAACTTAATAATGGAATTCTTGCTAAAGCTTTATTTTTAGGTTTATCCCAAGCGTAATAATCCACTGATTTAACGTTCAAAACCATATCTTCAAAATGCATTTTTGCAGACAAAACTCTATTTGCTGCATTATTCATCGCAGACTCTTCGCCATCTGTAATAAACCCATTACCTTTTTTAAACCAATATAACCAAACTAAATCAATTTTATTATACTTTGACTTTAGTTTAATTTTTGTATCAGCTTGACCTTTAATACCCATCGGATAACCTAAAATTTTAGACAAATAATTTGTTGCAAAATCATTTGTTACGATAGCATTTCCAACAAGATCAGTATCAACTGATTTCAAGTAATCTTTTACTGTTCCTGAAAAATCCATTTTATTTGAAGGTTTATTATTATAATAGCCTTTAAAATCTTTCAATGTAACATTATTACTATCAAAATAAACCTTACCTTGATTAACTAATACAGGCAAATTCGCCAATGGAACTATTTTTAAAGATGCTTTATCGATATTTATTGTTCCATTCATAGATTTATTTGTAACTTTAATATTAAAATCAAAGCTTCCATCTATATCTTTAAAATAAACCAACTGTTCTGAAATATTATTCTCTACAATTTGAGAATCTAGTAATTTTAATACATTTGGAACTTGAAAATTATTTGAAGATAAATTTATATCATAATTCATTTTGCTATCGACAAAACCTTTCAAATCCAATTTTGATTTATTTACAAAAATAGGAGTATTATTAATTACGACCTTACTTTTATCCTTAATTAAGACTGAATTATTATCATAAGTTACTATATGTAAATTACTTTTACCTTTTGTAATATCAGTAACTACATTATAAAATACTCCTTTATTATTAGGATTATCATCAAATTTTACATTAGTAGCCAAAACTTTAATCTTAGTTTTTTTATCTAAATCGTATAAAATTTTAGCATTTTTTACAGCTAAAACAGATTGGAAGATATCAACTTTCCAATCACAAGGTTTTGATTCTTTTTGTTCCTGTTTAAATATTGGCATGGCCAAAATTTTATTTACATCAGCAAAGAAATTATCCAAAGTAACTTTTTTTACAATAATATTTTTATTTCTTACATCAGCTAATGAAATCTCTGTTTTTAAATTTTCGATATCTAAAAGAACTTTATCTTTCTTATCTGTCATCTTGAATGTATCAATATTGAAATACAAATTAGGATTCATGCCAGTTTTCAATACTGGTTTTTCAATATCTACATCCACCATTAAAGATTTTTCAGCAATATCTTCTACATAATCAATAACATCTTCATTTGAAACTGCCCAAGGCAAAACTTTCAAATATATAACAAAAGGCAATGTCGCAAGTATAACAATAAATACTAAACTTATCCCAATAAATGTAATTATAGATTTTGCTCTTCTTGAAAACATAAATATAAAGTTCCTTTAATTAATTATTCCCTTACAAATTTTATGATATCATATAAAATATGAAAAAAGTATTATTAATAATAAGTTTACTATTAATATCAATGACATCAATAAAAGCAGAAGAAGTTACTCCAACTTCATCTACTTTAAAGACAACTGATGTTGTATTATTTTCTCAAGATGCAAAATGGGGCTTAAAAGATAAAGCCGGAAACACTACAGTACAACCTATCTACAAAAAAATGATTAGATTAGGAAATACATCTTGGATTGTACAAAATAAGAAAAACAAATTTGGTCTAATTGATTGTAATGGTAATGAATTAGTAAAAATAAAATACAGACACGCAGATAGAGTCGTAAGTAAATTTGCAAAATTTGGAAATGATCACGATTATGGAATTTACGATGAAACAGGAAAAGTTATAGTTCCACCAGAATATACCAAAATTGATATTTTATTTGGACAAATGTTTTTAACATATAAGAATTATAAGTACGGTATTGTTGGATATAACGGTGAAGTTATTTTAGAAAATGAATTTGATGATATTTATATGCCAAAACCAAATGTAATGAGAATTTTATATAATGGAGATTGGTATGAATTAGAACAAGTGAATTCTGAGACTCTCACTCTACCTGCAGATGCTAAACATAAACTAGCAACAAAAGAAGATTTAAATTTATACAATATAGTTGTTAATACTGGTGTTATGTCAGGATATTCTGTTCTAACATTTTCGGATTATCTTATAAAATTGTTTTCATCAATATCTCCAGCTCACGAAGATACTATTGATGAACTTATGCTTTCTCAAGGAGCGGAAACAGTTTCTATATTTATGAAATTAACTTGGCTACCTAAGTATCCCATTACATACGTAAAAAAATACTACCAAAATGTTAGAAACCCAAATAATGGCCCATTAACAGAAGTTCGTACAAAATTAAAAAAACAAATCAAGTAACTAATCTTTTGGAATATTTCTACGTTGAATTCGAACAAACCAAGGTATTGGTTCTGTATCATTGAGTTTTTTTGCTAAGAAATCAGCATACATTGGATAATCTAATCTTTCTTTTGCCATCTCTGATATTACAAATTGCTGATGTCTATTATTCCAATTTAAAGGCTTAAAACCGATTTTTTCATAAAATGGTACTGATTCCTTATACGATACTAAAAAAACATCAGAAAACTCTTTTTTTGAAGACTCAAATAATTTCTGTAAAATTATAGAACCAACATTATTTCCTCTATATTTAGGACTTACAGCAATTGAATCAACATATAGAGTCTTACTATCTTTAACATTTTTATTTAAATTAAGAGGGGTTGAAAAAAGCGCTGCTACTATTTCGTTAGACTTATCTTTAGCTAACAATATTGTAGTCTTTTTATTTTTCAATGCCGCTTTATAAGTTTTTATATCATATTTTATATAATCATTATAAACATCATAATCTATTGTTGGAATTCTGCATTTTTCCCAAAATGGATGAGCTGATGTATTTGCAAAATTATCTAAAAAAAAGGCAGCCAACTTCTTATAAAATCCTTCTTTTGGCAAATGTAGATAATTTATTTCTCTAAATCGCAATGTACCTCTATTGGTCCTTACATCAAAAGATTTTATCGGATTTTTATATGATGAAAATGAAATTGAACTATTATTATTTACTTGCATAATAAAACCTAACAAAAAGAATAAATCTCAAAAATAATATTTTTTGCTAATGTATTTTCAAGGATTGACAAACATAATTTTAGAGTTAAACTATGTTCGGAAATATGATTAGGGAAAATAAATAAAAAATGTTACCCCATATATACAACAACTATTCAAAAGACTCATTCGCCTCTTTAGGTTTCACAAATAATACTAAAAGATTTTTCTACATACCTAAAAAGAAACCTTTAAAAACTTACGAAAAAGCAGAAATTATTGCTGCATCTACAGTAGGGACTGCAATTCCTTTAATCTTAGCAACAAAAAAACAAAAATTACCTATACATAAAATCAAATACACAACTAAAGATATGCTTCTATTAAGTACTGGTAGTATCCTTGGAGGTATATCCGGCGGGATTATAGTAGACAAGGGAAAAAACACAAAAGAAAAAATTAAAGAAGGTGTTTTTCAGTTTTTCAACGCAATAGTTCCAACATTATTAATAAAACCTATATTATATCTTTGTGAACACGTAAAAGCTCTTAACAATAACAAAATAAAACCAACCCTTCTTTTAGGAGGAATTTTTGGAGGAATGGTACTGGGTGCTGAAATTTCCAACAAAATAAACCATAATGATAAAGAGCATAAACGAAAAGTAAAATTTATAGACTCAATTGCAAATATAGATGTTATATCCGGAGCTTTAATTATGGCCAAAATGCCACTAATTAATAAGCTGGGAATAGAAAAATTTCTACCATTGCCATACATATGGACAGGTTACGAATCTGGAAGAACTCGTGAATAAAATTTTACATTTAAGCAGATTATAAAACATTGAGCTATAATAATTATAATTATTAGATAAAAAAGGGAATAAAGTATGAGAGAAGAATTACTGTCTATTATTGAAAAAAATAGCAGAATAAATACAAAAGAATTATCAATTTTACTAGGTGTAGAAGAGATTGATGTTATAAACGAAATGGCAAAACTTGAACAAGAAGGAATAATTTGCGGATACCATACCCTAATTGATTGGGAAAAAACATCAATAGAAAAAGTTACAGCTCTTATCGAAGTAAGAGTAACTCCACAAAGAGGTCAAGGTTTTGATAAAATTGCAGAAAGAATATATAATTACCCGGAAGTAAAATCTGTATATCTAATATCTGGCGGATTTGACTTACTAATTACACTAGAAGAAAAATCACTTAAAGAAATCTCAGCTTTTGTGTCTGATAAACTTTCTACATTAGATAGTGTTTTAAGTACCGCAACTCACTTTATACTAAAAAAATACAAAGATCACGGCACAATTGTTGATAAAAAGAAAGAAGATAATAGAGAGGTTATAACCCCATGAGAAATCCTCTAGCTGATAAAATTCAAAACATTAAACCTTCAGGGATTAGAAAATTTTTTGACATCGTTAGCGAAATGAAAGATGCCATATCTCTTGGTGTTGGAGAACCTGATTTCGAAACACCTTGGCACATTAGAGATGAAGGGATTTACTCATTTGAAAAAGGTAGAACTTTTTATACTTCTAATGCTGGTTTAAAAAACTTGAGAGAAGAAATTAGTAACTATCTAGACAGACACCAAAATGTAAAATATAACCCTAATGATGAAATTATAGTAACCGTTGGAGGTTCTGAAGCCATAGATATAGGTCTAAGAGCAATGATAAATCCTGGAGATGAAGTTATTATACCTCAACCTTCTTATGTCTCTTATGAACCTTGTGCATATTTAGCTGGAGCAACTCCTGTTATTATAAATTTAAAAGCAGAAAATGAATTTCGTCTTACCCCTGAGGAATTAGAAAATGCTATTACTGATAAAACAAAAATTCTAATCTTACCTTATCCAAACAATCCAACCGGAGCAATTATGGAACTGGAAGATTTAGAAAAAATAGCAAAAATAATTATTGAAAAAGATATTTATGTAATGTCTGACGAAATATATAGTGCTTTAACTTACAAAGGCAAACATGTTTCCATTGCAAGCCTGCCAGGAATGAAAGAACGAACAATTTTAATAAACGGATTTTCAAAAGCTTATGCAATGACAGGTTGGCGCTTAGGTTATGCTTGCGGGCCTAAAGAAATCATTAAACAAATGACAAAAATTCACCAATACGCAATAATGTGCGCTCCAACAATTAGTCAATACGCTGCAGTTGAAGCGTTGAAAAATGGTGATGAAGACGTTGAAATGATGCGCAAAGCATATAATCAAAGACGAAGATTTTTAATGAATGCTTTTAGAGAAATGAACTTAGAATGCTTTGAACCATATGGAGCTTTTTATGTATTTCCTTGTATTAAGGAATTTGGCATGACAAGTGAGGAATTTGCAACAAGATTTTTAGAAGAAGAAAAAGTTGCAGCTGTTCCTGGAACAGCTTTTGGAGATAGTGGCGAAGGTTACCTAAGAATTTCTTACGCTTATTCTCTTGATAATTTAAAAATTGCAATAGAAAGACTAAAAAGATTCATTACAAAACTAAGAAATAATTAAAACTATTGTGGGATTTTTAGTGCTCTTAAGGAATTCAAAACTGCGATCAAAGTAACTCCAACATCAGCAAAAACAGCACCCCACATTGACATAAAGCCTAATGAACCAAGAATTAAGAATATAATTTTTACACCAATTGCAAAAATAATGTTTTGCTTAACTATTTTCATAGTTTTTTGAGCAATGCTTATTGCTGAAGATATTTTAGAAATTTTATCATCCATAATAACAACATCTGCAGCTTCAATTGCGGCATCAGAACCTAATGCACCCATAGCAATTCCAACATCTGCCCTAGCCAAAACAGGAGCATCGTTAATTCCATCACCAACAAATAAAACACTTTCTCTAGAATTTACTTTATTGGAAAGCATATTTTCTAACTTTTCAACTTTATCATTCGGCAATAATTCAGAATAAACTTTATCAACTCCAACTTGACTTCCGATATAATCAGCAGAAGATTTAATATCCCCGGTCAACATAACGATATTATTTACTTTTGTTTTTAAATCTTTAATAGCTTCAACAACACCATCCTTTATTGTATCTGAAATAACAATATAACCAACATATTTGTTGTTTCGTGCAATATAAACAATTGTTCCAAAGGCATTGATACTGTCATAATTTATTGAGTAATCGTCTAATAATTTTGAATTTCCAACAAGAATTACATCTTGATTTACTTTTACAGAAATTCCCTTACCAGAAAGTTCTTGTTCTTCAGAAATTAAACATCTATCAATATCTTTACCATAAGCTTTTTTTATAGATTGAGCTATTGGATGATTAGAATACACTTCAGCATAAGCTGCAATTTCTAATAATTCCTCATTACTAATTCCAACCGGAACAACTTTAGTAACAGAAAAAACACCGCTTGTTAACGTACCGGTTTTGTCAAAAACAACACTATCAGGATGAGATAAATATTCTAAATAATTGCTTCCTTTTATAAGAATTCCTAATTTAGAAGCTCCACCAATTCCTGCAAAGAATGATAAAGGAACTGAAATTACAAGTGCGCAAGGACAAGATATAACTAAAAAGATTAATGCTCTTTCAATCCAAACATTTATGTTTGCACCAAAGAATAATGTTGGTACCAATGCCAAAATAATAGCAAATAAAACCACAATAGGAGTATAATATTTAGCAAATCTTGTTATGAACTTTTCAGTCTTAGCTTTTTTTGAACTTGCATTTTCAACTAAATCCAAAATCTTAGCAACTGTAGATTCACCAAAATCTTTTGAAACTTTTATTTTTATAACACCACTAGTATTTATAGCTCCACTAATTACCATATCCCCAAATTTTAAAGTTTTTGGAATAGATTCACCAGTCAAAGCTGACATATCAACAACAGCTTCACCTTCGATAATTTCACCATCTAGCGGTATTTTTTCCCCAGCCTTTACAAGGATAATATCTCCCAAATGAACATCTTTAGGATCTTTTTTTACTACTTCTCCACCAATTTCTACATTTGCATAATCTGGGCGAATATTCATTAAAGTAGAAATGGATTTTTTAGATTTTTCAACAGCACAATCTTGTAAAAATTCACCAATTTGATACAAAATCATAACCATTACAGCTTCAGGATATTCTTTTATTGCAAAAGCTCCAATCGTAGCAATACTCATTAAAAAATTTTCATCAAAAATTTCACCTTTTAAAACATTTTTTATAGCGCTATATAATACCTCAAAACCAGCTATAACATATGCTACTAAAAACAGTAATAGCTTTAGCATTGGACTACATACATAAATTGCGACAATAAAAAAAACAATTGCTAAAAATAATTTTCCAACCACAAAAATCTTTGAATTTCTTTCATTGGTATGCTCAGGATTATGGTGATGATGACACATAGATTATCCTTTCAATTGAATACATATTCAACTATATTTATAGTATAATTGAACAATTGTTCAATTGTCAATCCTTATGATTTAAAATTGTTACTAAAGTTAATACAGTTGAATAACTATTCAACTTATGCTAAAATAGTAATATGAATTCAAAGAATAAAACAACAGACTGCGAAGCTATAAATATAGATATAGTAGAAAAAATCAAACCTAAAATGCCAGCAACAAATCTACTCTACGATTTGTCAGACTTTTTCAAAGTTATGGGTGACGGCACAAGAATACAACTATTGTGGGCTCTTGATGAAAGCGAAATGTGTGTTGGGGATTTAGCCGTTTTACTCAACATGACAAAATCTGCAGTATCACATCAGCTAAAAGTTTTAAGAACTGCCAAATTAGTTAAAGCTAGAAAAAAAGGGAAAAATGTTTATTATTCTTTAAATGACGACCACGTTAAACTTATTTTAGAAAAAGCATTAGAACACGTTATTGAGTAAATATTCTGCTTATAATCGTAACATTTCATTGACATCTTCCTAATAAACTATATAATAAAAACTTAAAGAAAGCGGAGGGAATATGTTAAAGAAAATTTTATGGCTTGTTATTGGTATTATAATTACCTCTTCTTGTTCTATTGTAGAAGCTCACGGCACATTTACGTGGTTTGGCTTAAGAAACAAAGACACAGAAGTTGTAATACAAAGTTCTACACCTACACCTCAACCAAGATTTAGATTTTGGTGGGATAGACCGGATCATCACGCACATCATCCTAAACCAAAACACGAATCTTTTTGGCATAGAAAAGGACCTAAACCTCCTAAGCCACCTAAACCTCCAAAACATCACAAAGAACACAAACATCATGGTAAACATTAATTATAAAAAACAGAGAAGGTTATATACCTTCTCTGTTTTATTTTTATATTTTAACTAAAAAGAATTTACTGTCTTTTATTGCCACAACTTTATGTTCCTCATCTTTTTTAAACATAAGGATTTCTCCTTTATCCACCTTGAATTTTTCAGCATCAAAATGCAATTCAATTTCTCCATCTAAAACATACACAGCAGCATCACTATCAGAAGTATGAGTGTCGATAATTTCATCTTTCTTTATTGCAATAATAGATAAGTTTCTACCTTCATTTTCCATTAAAATTTTATGCGCAAATTTTTCACCTTCTAAACACACAATATCCTTAGCTTTCAAAACATTATAAAACATAATTTCTCCTTTCTTTATTCACAATAAGAAGATACAAGACTTTTCAAAAAAACACATCCGACAGCTAAACATTTTTATGTGATATTATAAAAATTAGAGGCAAAAAATGTACGAAGAATTATTTAATAGACTTGCAAAATCAGAATTTCGAAGTAAATTCAAATTAAAACAAAAAGATAAACTATACATAGAACAAAAAGGGCTAGATACTATAAAAAATCACGCAAAAGATTTTATATCAAAAAGACTTGCACCTGCCCAAATTCCAAATGATGGAAAACAAACACCAATGAAAGGTCACCCGGTTTTTATAGCACAACATGCAACAGCAACTTGCTGTCGAGGTTGCCTTAACAAATGGCATAAAATATCAAAAGATAAACAGCTTACACAAGAAGAACAAAACTACATTATTGATATAATTATGGAATGGATAACTAGACAACTAAATCAATAGGAAAAAATTATGGACTACAAAACAAACGTAATGAGAATCATTGAAAAATACAAAATAAAATACAAACACTACACTTATGCTGATACTGATGCAATAAGCGGAATTGAAGTTGCAACTGCACTAAATCAAAATCCGCAACAAGTATTCAAAACACTTGTTACTGTTGGTAAATCAAAAAAGAACTACGTATTTGTAGTACCTGTTGACAAAGAATTAGACTTAAAAAAAGCAGCCCACGCAGTTGGAGAAAAATCTATTGAGATGATAAAATCTAAAGAATTATTGCCATTAACCGGATACATACACGGAGGTTGTTCTCCTATTGGTATGAAAAAATTTTTTCATACTACAATTGATATATCTGCCAAAAACTTTGAAACAATAATTTTCAGTGCAGGAAAAATCGGCTACCAAGTTGAATTAAGTCTTGAAGATTTGAGTAAAATTATCAAATTTGAATTAAACGATATAACAACAAATTAAGACTTATTTTTCAATGATTTCCTAACAGATTTATTTAATTCTAAATCTGCATCCATCAAAGATGTTATATTATCTAAATTATCTTTAGATTCATAAACATCTAATTCTGAAGCCTTTTTATTACTAGCAATTTCTGCGACAGCTTCTTGAGCAAATCTTCTTTCTTTTTTCAATTTGCGCACTACCGCCATTGCCTCTTCTAATTTCAAATCAACCTTTTGCAACTTATCATTAGCAACATCATATTTTTCATTTTCCGCATTCAAAATTGCTTCGGCTTTTTCCAATTTTTTCATTGCTCGCTGCTTATGAAATTTTAAGAATTTTCGAACATTAATTCTTAATATATTATCAGAATTATTTAGCAATGTTCGTTTTATATCAATAGGATAAGAATCATACCCTATTAACTTTCTATTCGTAATAAAAGATACAACCCTATTAATTTGCTTTTGCATATTCTCAACCATCTCCGGATGAAACTTTAAAAACAATGGATATGATACATTTGAACGTTCACTATTACACTTTTTGCATAAAACAATACCATTTGCTTTAGCTCTTGTTCCATCTTTACTTTTTAATTGAACGTGCTCAAATGTAGCTAAAAGTTCCTCAGAAATAGATTTAACAATATCCATATCTGACTTATCTGACTTTACACTATCTAAAATAAATTTATCCACATAAGGTTCTTCATAAGAAAACCCTTTTATTATTTGTGATATATTTCCTCGCAAATTTACATCTTCTAGTGATGATGTAAAATTATCATATAAATTATCAACCATAGCTTTTTTTATGTGTGGTTGATAATAGTCAGAATTAAATACAGCTAGAGCATTTGAATTTACTTGTTGCAAATATTTTCTATCTTCAGGTTTAAATCCAGGTAAAGATTGTAACTCTCTAAAGACAGATACTCTATCCATAACTGAACGCTTATTATACTTTTCAAGAGATTCTTGGTGAGTCTTTATAATTTCTGGATTATGGAAAATTTCTACAAAAGTTTTATATGGATTAGATTGAGAATATTTATCCATCACATCCAACAATGCACGAGTATTATCAGAAAAGTGGTCATAATATTTCTTAAAAATTTTCATAACTTTAGGTGCAGGTAAAGTAACACTTTCAGCTGCCGTCAAAATTTCACTTAACGCCAATTGTTCATCTTGATTAAGCGACTGAACTTTTATTTTATTATCATCCATCTCCATCAAATTTCTAATAGTCTTCCTAGGATTCGTTTCAGCAAGACCTTTTAAAAATTTATACGCCTCAGTCTCTTTATACTTCTCAAGACTCAAATTTTCTAATGCTCGTTTTGAATTTGCCGAAAAATGTTGTATGAACTCATTAAACTTACTTGGTCTTATCATTGTATCTCCACAACAAGCGCAAGTTAAATGAGAGATCTCACGGATATCAGACACAGGATGTTTTGGAAGATTATACCCAAAGCTCGGCTGACTTTCTCTTTTTTTATAAGATGGAAATAAATAACTATTTACTCTTTCAATCAACATATTTTATATAATACACCTAAATATATTTTTTGCTAGTTTCTAATATAAGAAACCAGACTTCTAACACCTCCAATAAGCAATTATTTTTGCCATAAATACTTTATATAAATATTAGGGGAATTTTTATGAACATAAATGGAATTTCAAAATTAGAAATATACTCAAATTATCTAAAAAGAATTGGGAAACGCAGTTTGTTAGAAGTAAAACCCAATCCGCAAAATATAACTCCTAAAAACTTAAGATTGAGCTCAACAAACGGAGATATTTTAGAACTATCAAAATATACAAAAAAATCACCACAAATTATAGATAGGCTATCTGGAAAAATAATTCCAACAGAAGTAAATACAATAAATAAAGATAATAAAATATATTTCAATTTAAAAACCAAAGATGGTGAAACTTTAGGATATGCGACTTTGGAATATCCTCAAAGAGGGTGTTTCAATTTTCCAATGGGAGATGACTACATTTATAATTCTATGGAATTAACAACACTTGAAACAATAAATAAAGGAAATAGTTTATCTCCATACAAAGGTATAGGAACCGAGCTAATAAAAGCGGCAGTAAAAGAAAGTAAAAAGCGAGGTTTCAAAGGCCGAATACACTTAATGGCATATGACGCAAAACCGCCAACACCATTTTATTATAAATGTGGACTTAGATTTGTTGATGAATCTAAAAACGGCTTAATTGAAAACTTTATTAAAACAAAAGGAGCCAAATTAGATTCCAAAATACAACAGGGCTTAATGTACTTACCGGATGAAAATATAGAAAAGTTACTATAATATCCTTGAAAATACAATTCAAAACTTCAAATCAGAACTATTTAACTATTTTGTTATATATACGCATAAACCAAGGTTCGGAATCTTTATCTAACCTTTTATCCATATAAGTTATATAATCCGGATAATCACCCCTAAAATGATTTATTTTATCAATAACAAATTTTTCAGGCTCGTTATTATAATCCATAATCCTAAAGCCATTTTTTAACTGAAATGGAACAGCCATATTATCAGAAGTAAGAAACACATCTGTATATATATCTTTAGAACACCCGATAGCTTTATCCATAAGAATTGTTGCTATATGATTATTTCTATAATCCTTCCGAACAGCAATTGAATCTACATAACACGTCTTGTTATCAAACAAACCTGAAATATCTTTAAATGTATTTACAACAACTGAAGCACACAACTCGCCTAATGAATTTCTGGCCTCTAAAATAGTCAAATTTCCATCATCATCAATGAACATTTGCTTATAATAGTTTTTAATTCGCTCTAATAATTCAAGATATTTATTATAATTTTGAGGATTTTTATATTGCGTAAGAGAAGGATCTTTTGTATTATTCACAAAATTATCCGTGAAAAATTTAGCAATTTCTTTGGCATTAACATCCTTAGAAATATCTTTATCTGTAACTTCTCTTATAAATAATGCACCCTTATTTGTCATTACACGAAATGATTGGACTGGATTATTTCTCGACGAAAAATTAATAGAATAATTATTATTATTTGATACATTTGAAACTAACAAAATTCTTTCCTCTTAATACTTCTTAAATGTGCCACTAATAAAAAAAACAAAAAATATTTTTTTTGCCACAAAAATAAAATTTCTTTAATAAAGAATTTTGTCCATTTGTAATAAGAATATTAAAACAATAATAAAAACAGAGAAGGCGGGATTCGAACCCGCGGTGGAATCGCTCCCACACAGACTTTCCAAGTCTGCACCTTAAGCCTCTCGGACACCTCTCCATTTTATCAAATTTAGTATGTTAATTATCCTGTAAACGTTGCGTTTCGTCAAGTTCTAAAACTTCTTGCTGATAATACTCTTCAGTTTTTTCTAAGCTATAAATCTTTGCATCAGCTAAACGTTCCAAAACTTTTGCATAATCTGCACATCTTTTACCTTTTATTCCTTCTGTATCCATCTGAATAGTACCATCCGGATATAAACGAATTTTCATTTTGCCCATAAAATTTGCTCCTAGACTTCAATTGTTAAAACAATTGAATTATCATTCATTACGGTTTCGCTCTCTAACCTCATATTTTCTTGTTCCAAGCGATCCTTTATCTTGTTATACGTCATTTCTTGAATATTTAAGCCATATTCTTCATTCAAATCATTTATAACATCTTCACATTCGCCCTTATTTGAAACCTGCGTAATATCCAATACATAGGCACCTTGTCCATCTTTTTTATGGTATATCATTTCCATACCAAACAATTTACAAGAAACCTCATCTCCAGTTTCAACAAGTTCTTCTGCACCGTGTTCCATCAAGGTATTTAATAATATACCTTTGTCTGTATAATTTGTATTATACGTATAAACAATTGTAGATTGATCGTTTATAAGTCTTAAATCTCGTTGAGCAGCTATATTCAATTTTCGAAATATAATTTCAGCCTCTTTATTAATCGCAGCATTATTATGTCCAGAAAATTCGGCTACATAAAACCCATTTTTTAAAACCCAATTTAATGTAGCATCACTATTTTTTAATGGAGTTTGAGAATTACCTGCATAATAAAGATAATTAGCTTTCCTTAATAATCCTCTTAATTCTTCTGGTTTTATATTCGTTTGAATTTTTAAATTAGTCAACTGCCCATAAGTTATATTTGTTCCTTGAGTTTCTCCTGAAACTCCAATATTTAAAATCGTTACTTTTTGTTCTACTTCTAATAAAAATTCAGGAACAGTTGTTGTTTTATAATAACGGATATTTTGTCCATTTTGTTGTGCTACTATTTCATTTTCAGAAGTTGCATAAATATGTTGAGCTCCTTCTTGCTTTAACTTTGCATAAATATCTTTTAAATTCAGATATGAAGTTCCATATGTGTAATAAAAATATTCACAAGAATCAATTAATCTCACATTACGACCAGCAATTCCATCTAAATTTTGAAAAAATTCTTCACCATAAGATTGAAGTGCTTCAGAATTATCTAACCCATGAATGATAGCTGAGCAATATTTACCTTTTACTTGCCAATCTACAAGCAATCCATTTTCAAGCATATAAGATTTTTCATCTACGCAAGTAGACGAAATCTGAGACATAACAGCTTCTAATTCTGAATATTCCAAATTTGTTAATACTCTGATGAACTTTAAGTTTTTCATCGCTACAGATTCATTAATAGCATTATCATCTGAGGCTCTTCTTAATTTTTCTTTTTTAGCTTCCTCCGGACTAATTAAAAAAGCCATTGGATATGCCATAAGAGTAATTGACACTTTTATCTATCCTTTCATTCACTAAACATCTAAAGCTCGTCCACCGCGCGAAGCATTAACATCGTCAGAATCAGAAGATGTTGAACTATATTCAACCATATCATCTTTTTTAGTTGCTGCAACAGCTCTAATATTAGCCCATTGACGCAATGACAAAATTTGTTCTTTTTGTGTAACGGATAATGGAACAACATTTTTTATAGTATTTGTCAAATCTGAGAACTCTAATGGACGTTTATTAAAGAAAGCCTCATAAAGAGCTGTAATAACAACCTGTTCAATTTCAGCACCAACAAAACCTTCTGTCATTTGAGCTAATTGTTTATATAATTCATCGTCTAAAACTAATTTACTTGCAACATCTTTATCCTTTAACCTTTTCTTCAAATGCAATTTAAAGATTTCTTCTCTTTCATTTTGAGTAGGCAAATCAACAAAAAAGATTTCATCAAATCTACCTTTTCTCAATAATTCTGCAGGCAAACTACTAATATTGTTAGCTGTCGCAATAACAAAAACCGGTGCAGTTTTCTCTTGCATCCACGTTAAAAACGTACCGAATATACGAGATGAAGTTCCACTGTCTCCACTTGAGCTCATACCGCTTAAACTCTTTTCAATTTCATCAACCCAAAGAATTGATGGAGCTACAGCTTCTGCTGTTTTGATAGCTTTACGCATATTTTCTTCAGAGCTACCTACGATGCCTGAAAAGATTTTACCAAAATCTAATTTCAACAATGGTAATTGCCAAGCTGCACTCATAGCTTTTGCTGTTAAACTTTTACCACAACCAGGAACCCCTGTAATTAAAACACCTTTTGGGGCCGGCAAACAATATTTCTTTGCAGATTCTGACCAAGAATTATTACGTTTTTTTAGCCAATTCTTTAGATTTTCTAACCCACCGACATCTTCAATTTTGATATCAGTATTGATAAATTCCAAAATTCCGGTCTTTTTAATCACCTGCATTTTTTCACTTAAAATAATTCCTAAATCCTGACCATCAATTTTTCCATCATTAACCATAGCTAAGGCAAAAGCATTTTCGGCTTCTTGAAGAGTTAATCCCATTGCAGCTTTACACAAACGTTCTTTACCTTCAGCATCCAAGCCTGATGTATCAATCTGAGCATTTTGTGCAACCATCTTTTCTAACTTAGTTTTTATTTCATCCAAAGTTGGTAATGGCATATCTACAATAGTAATTTCTTTTTGCATTGTTTCAGGAATTAAGAGTTCTGAAGCTAGAAAAATAACGTTTTTTCTAAATTTACTTGTTTTCAAATCAGAAATATTATCTCTCAATCGTCTCACAACGTTATAATCAACCTGACGACCTTTCACTCCAAAATATACGTGAAAATCACACATTATAAACACTGCATTTTTATTACATTCTCTAATAAAATCAATCGCTTTATCAGGACTATTAGTACCATCAATTTTTTGACCATCTAAAACAAAGCCATTTGTCTGAGTCCAAATATAAACCTCGCGAGTAACTCGGATCAACTTTTCTGATTTCGCAATTTTCTTTATTAAACTTATTGCTCTATCTTCTTCCCACGTAGTAATGTATATATAAGGAAATCTTGCTCTAAAAAGTCTTGATAGTTGTAATACAGTTTTATTTTCCATTATTCAGCCCTCTTTTAAGTTTATTTTAACTTATTTTTACCCAGTTGTAAATAAAATTTTTCTTTTATTTCCTTAAAATCCCCCATACCATTTATTTCCAGCCTGCCATCCTGAGATATTCTCATTTCGACCTTGTTTTTATAAGCTAAAATTTGTTTTTCATTATAAAAATCTGACAAAAATATATATCTTTGATTTGAAGAACCAACCCAAGGACGAGATAAATCAAACTTATCTTTCTGAAATTCTCCATCAACAAGCAAATCTATATTTTGCAACAATCTGTCAATAAAAGAATTTTGTTTTTCCTTAAGCTCATCGAACGTATAACCTGTAAAACAAACAATAGACAGCCCAATTCCTTTTACCTTTTCAGCTAAGATACCCAATTCTTCAGCTTGTTCAAAAGGTTCACCGCCCAAAAAAGTTACCCCTTCGATATTTTTAGTTAATTTTATCATTTCAAAAAGAGTATCAACTGAATATTTCTGGCCAACACCAAAACTCCAAGTTTCTTTTGCCCAACAGCCATCACAATGTTTTTTACATCCTTGTAGCCAGATACAAAATCTTTCACCAGGGCCTTCTACTGTTGTATTTGAAATAATCTTATAAATATCCAACATTAGAAATCTATAACTCTACCATAATCTTCATCATCATTATCTTTAGGTGCTTGAGGTTGACCAATTATAATCATTGATTTTATTTTTGGGACGAAATGTTCTTTAACATCTGCAACTTTCAAAAAGTCGTCCACAGATTTAAACAAACCGTTTGCATCACGATATTCCACAATTTTTTTTGCCATCACAATGTTTATTCCCGGCAATAAAGATAATTCACTAGCTTCCACAGAATTTACATCTATTTGCTTAGAAACAGAAGAAAAAACTTCCCCCATCTCAACAAACTCTGGAGCTTTAATTTCTCTTTCTTTAACTTTATCTGCTTCTTTTATATTTTCGATATTTACAAAATTTTCATTATATGCACGCTGATGATCTGTACCTTCTGCATAAGTATCTGGGCGGACATTTGCTATATCAACAAACTTTGGTCCAACATTTGTCGAATCAATTCTAACAGATTGCACCTTATCATCATTATTTACTCGTTGAGAAGTTATAAGCTTAACATCAATTTTGGTATCATAACTAAAAAACGAAACCAAGGAATCCATACAAACAAAGCCGTCAAAAACCTTACACAACATATTCCAAGATTTATTAATATTTACACCATCTTTTTTAGATATAGTAAACATTCTTTTTTCTCTTTTATTATTAGCAACACACTCCATCACTACTAGTTTTTGATCCGGAGTATACTTAACTATACAATGCTCATTTTGAACGGTATATTGATCTACAATAAATTTCTTTGGAACTAAAGTAATACTGTTTTTATACACCGCATCTAAGAAAAAATGTCTACATATTAAAACTGGGATTAATAAGATTAAAAGAATTGATAACAAGTAATTTGCCATCTGAAGTGAAAAATAAGATAACCCTATATATCCTACAATTACTGATATTATTATACGTATTAAACTACTACTTCTCATACTACAATAGAATAGCACAATAATAAAAATAAGAATGATTTAAATAGAGGATATTAACTAAAAAAACTACAAATCCACAATTCTAGAATCTTCACATTGTTCAACATCATTTGATATTTTTTCTAATTCATTTATTTCAATCATAGAATCAATTTTTGAGACAAAATAATCTTTAACTCCAGTAAATTTAATAAATTCTTCTTTTGTTTTAAAATAACCTTTTGTATTTCTATATTCAATAACTTTCTTAGCAGCTACAATATTTATCCCAGGTAAACTTGCTATTTCTTCTGCTGAAGCTTTATTAACATCGATTTTTACGTTTACTGTCTCCTCAACAGATTTCACTACAGCATTCTCTTCCTCAATATTTTCCTCTTTAACATTTAATTGCGGCTCTGTTTTTGTAACAGGTTCAACTGCATCTTTACTTAAAGCTTTTGTTTCAACTTTTTTGGTAGCAAAAGTCACAATATCGACATTTGTATCTATGGTACAAAAGGCAGCTAAAGAATCTAAATTTGAATCAGTATCAAAAAACTTACAAATCCTATCCCAAAGTCTTGGTAACTTTACATCAGTTTTTTTGATAGTAAACATCCTCTTAGTGTTGTTTACCTGATAATCGTTATCCATAACCACAATTTTTTGCTTTGGCGTAAAAAGCACAGTACATGCACGATTACGAATAGTTGTATTATTAACCACGAAATATTTTGGAACACTCTTTATACTAAATTTTTCATAATACGAATCCAACAAAAACCATCTTCCAATAAGATACACTACACCCAATATAGATACAGTCCAAATTGTAATTTGACCAAGCTTTGTATGAAAAAAGACGTACAAAGAAACGCCCAATATCATAGCACAAAATGCCAAAAAACTATCTGCTGAATTCCTACCGTAATACATAAGCAAATAATAACATATCTAAAATAGTTTATCCTAATTCAAAAATATGAAATTATAATAAGATTAAATATAATGCAAAATTTCACCTAAAAACTATAAATCAACAATTCTACCATCACCAGTATCTTTTGGATTGTTTGATAAGTTATCTATATTTCTAGTTACAGAATTTTGGTTATCACTAATTTGTTCTTTAATCTCTGCTTTATTTACCCCAGTGTTTTCAACTTTAGGCTTCCCAGAAAGATTTTGAGTTGACTCAACTAAAGGTTTCACAGGTTTAACTTTTCGAGTATCAAACACAATAATATTAACTTTCACATCTATATTGAAAAACATAGATAGGGAATCTACTGTAGAATTTTCATCAAAAAGTCCACACATTTTATACCAAGCTCTGTTTATCTTTAAATCATTTTTTGAAAGAGTAAACATTCTTTTGTTATTGTTGATATCATAATGATTATCCATTACTACAATCTTTTGTCCTGGAGTAAATATTACGGTACAAGAACGATTTTTAATAGTATTTGAATTTACAACTAATTCTTTTGGCAGCTGTTTTGTACTACCATACAAATATAAAAAATTTTGAAATAAAACCATACCTAAAAAATAAACTATTGCTGCAGAAATAAAAGCTATAAAAATAAATTGCCACTTACTCAAATCATAAAACTGCATGATTATAAAAGCAATAAAAAAACCAACAATATAACAGCAAGCTTCATATGGTCTATGACTACGATAACTCATAGCCATATATATAACATAAAATTAATGATTTACCTAATTGTAAATTTTATTTATAATACAAAATATGAAAAAAACAATTCTAAAAAATTTTAAAAATCTTCAAGGAACAATAACAATACCTGCTGATAAATCAATATCACATAGAGCAGTTATATTCTCAGCCTTGGCAAAAGGAAAATCTATTATAAAAAATTTCTCAACAGGACAAGATCCTCATTCTACACTTAGAATTTTTAAAAATTTAGGAATTGACATTCAAGAGAAAGCAAGCAATTCAACGCTCATTGTTAAGTCCACAGGCAAATTATCAAAATATTCAGATAAATTAGATTGCGGGAATTCTGGAACAACAATGAGATTACTTTCAGGAATTTTAGCAGGGCAAGACTTTGACTCTGAACTTATAGGAGATGAAAGCCTTTCAAAAAGGCCAATGAAAAGAATTATTGAACCATTAACTCTAATGGGAGCTAATATCTTATCTAATGATAATAAAGCTCCATTAAAAATTAAAGCTTCAAAACTTCACTCTATAAATTACAATTCTCCAATCGCATCTGCTCAAGTAAAATCTTGTATTTTATTAGCTGGACTTTTTGCAGATGGGAAAACTACATTTACCGAACCATATATTTCCAGAAATCACACTGAAATATTACTAAAATATATGAATGCAAATATTTCAACAAACGAAACAACTGTTTCAATCGAAAAATCTGAACTAAACCCTATTGAAATAGAAATTTGTGGAGATATATCGTCAGCTGCATATTTTATAGCTGCCGCTTTAATAGTACCAAACTCTCAAATTATACTTAAAAATGTAGGACTTAACCCAACCCGAACAGGAATCCTTGATATTGTAAAACAAATGGGCGGAAACCTTGAAATACTTTCACAAAAAGAAGTATGCGGAGAATTAGTGGGAGATATCAAAGTTGAATATTCTCAACTAAAGGCAATAAAAATTTCTGGAGAAATAATCCCTAGATTAATTGATGAAATACCAATCATAGCAGTTTTAGCTACCCAAGCAGATGGTGAAACAATAATTGCAGATGCTCAAGATTTACGAAACAAAGAATCAGATAGAATTTCTACAATTGTTAACGAACTAAAAAAACTTGGCGCACAAATTCAAGAAACACTTGACGGTATGATAATTAACGGAAGAACTGAACTATCAGGGAATTGTGAACTTGAAACATATCACGATCATAGACTTGCGATGAGTTTATATGTTGCAGGCCTAATTACAAAAAAAGAAATCTCAATAAATGGATTTGAATGGGTAAATATATCATTCCCTGAATTTGAAGAACTTTTTGAAAGCTTAAAAGTCTAAAACTTAAATATATTATTCTTTTACTCCACCCTGCATAATGTCATTTATAAAATACTTTTTACCCAAAAGAAAGACACCTACAACAGGGATTGTACAAATTACAGAACATGCCAGCAAATCGCCCCAAAGAGTAATTTCTCTAAAACTTCCTTTAAATATAGCTAACCCGACAGGCAAAGTTCTCAT
Source organism: uncultured bacterium (assembly GCA_905215335.1). Taxonomy (GTDB): domain Bacteria; phylum Cyanobacteriota; class Vampirovibrionia; order Gastranaerophilales; family Gastranaerophilaceae; genus Zag111. The sequence continues at coordinate 92,817 of CAJMPQ010000003.1, forward strand.
TGACTCGGTATTTGTAACTATTAAAGGCCACATAAAGCTATTCCAAGTAGTTACAAATGTAAAAATAGAAAGAGTAGCAATTACTGGGATAGCTAAAGGTAAAACAATTTTAAAAAATGTAGTAAAAATATTACAACCATCAATTTTTGCAGCTTCTTCCAAATCTTTAGGTAACCCTAAAAAATATTGTCTCATCATAAAAATTCCAAAACCTCCAAACAAACCTGGAAGAATCAAAGCTTGATATGTATTTATCCAATGGAATTGTCGCATCAAGAAAAACAGAGGAATAATATTAACTTGAGGCGGAACAAGCATTGTAATAAGAATTATCAAAAATAATGTATCTCTATATTTAAAATGTAACCTTGCAAAAGCATATCCTGCTAAAGCTGAAATTATAACTTGTCCAAACGTAGTTATTAAGGCTACAAATAAACTATTTATAAAATATTGAAACATCGGAATTTTTTTGAATACATTTGAATAATTTTCCAATGTTATTGGAGAATATAAAAGCTTTCCACCTTGATTAAAAATTTCACCATTTGGAACTAATGAAAGATTGAGCATTGCAAAGAATGGATACAACATACTTATCGCAATAGCAATCAAACAAAAATATCCTAAAATCATTCTCCAATTTTTCATAAAATAATTATAACATAGCAAAGCCATTCAATAAAAAATTAAATAAAAGTTAATTTCAAATGACTTTGTACAAAATAACGTTAAAATAAAAATATAGAAATTTATTTGAATGGAGTTGATATAATATGTTAGATTTTGACAAATTTACAAATTATTCTCAAGAAATCTTATCCAGTTCCAGTAATTTGATGAATTCTTACCAGAACTCACAAATGGAACCCGAGCATATTATGCTCGCTATGATTAAAGATAATGGACTTATCAAAGATTACTTAACAGAATTAAAATTATTAAATCAAAATTTCATTAACAAAATAGTATCAAAAGTAGAAGGTTTTCCAAAGCTTTCAGGACCAATAAATCCTCAAAACTTATATTTATCTAACGATACAAGAAGATTATTGGAATTAGCTATTGATGAAAGCCAAAAATTAAAAGACGAATTTGTAAGCGTTGAATCTTTATTACTAGCAATGTCAAAATTAGACAATAGTGATATTAAAACATTGCTAGAAAACTTCAATGTAAATTCAAGCACAATACTTAATGTAATGAAGAAAATTAGAGGTAATCAAAAAGTGGATACAAAAAATGCAGAAGATAATATGAAAGCGTTAGAAAAATATTCTACCGATTTAACAGACTTAGCAAGAAAAGGTAAATTAGACCCAGTAATTGGTAGAGATGAAGAAGTTCGAAGAATTATACAAGTATTAAATAGACGTACAAAAAACAACCCGGTACTAATTGGTGAACCTGGTGTTGGTAAAACTGCAATAGTAGAAGGTCTAGCTCAACGTATTGTAAGAGGAGATGTTCCTGAAAGTCTTAAAGATGCAAAACTAATTTCACTTGACCTAGGAGCTTTAGTTGCAGGTGCAAAATTCAGAGGTGAATTTGAAGAACGTTTAAAAGCAGTATTAAAAGAAGTAGAAAATTCAAATGGCGAAATTGTAATGTTCATCGATGAACTTCATACAGTTGTAGGTGCTGGAGCAACCGAAGGCTCTATGGATGCAGGCAATTTATTAAAACCAATGCTTGCTCGTGGAGTGTTAAGAACCATCGGTGCTACAACCATCAACGAATATAGAAAATATATTGAAAAAGACCCGGCTCTTGAAAGAAGATTTCAACAAGTTTTAGTCGAAGAACCTTCTGTTGAAGATACAATAAGTATCTTAAGAGGTCTAAAAGAAAAATATGAAGTTCACCATGGAGTAAGAATTTTAGACAGTGCAATTATTGAAGCTGCAAAATTATCAGATAGATATATTACAGACAGATTTTTACCTGATAAAGCTATCGACTTAATTGATGAAGCTGCAAGCTCATTGCGTATCGAAATAGATTCAATGCCTGAAGAAATCGATTCAATGATGAGACAAAAAATTCAACTCGAAATTGAACGAGAAGCTTTAAAAAAAGAAGATTCTGATGAAGCTAAAGCCAAAGTTGAAGATATTACACATCAAGTAGAAGCTTTAGAAGAAAAAATCAATGTTATGAAAACTCAATGGGAAAAAGAAAAAGCATCAATAACTTCTGAAGCGGATATAAAAGATGAAATCAATAAAGTAAAAACCCAAATTGAAGAAGCTGAAAGAAATACAGACTTACAAACAGCTGCTGAACTTAAATATGGAAAACTTCTTGAATTAGAAAAACAATTAAAGGCTTGTCAAAACAAAGAAAAGTCAGATAATAGTTTGCTAAAAGAAGAAGTTACAGCAACTGATATTGATGAAGTAGTATCTAAATGGACAGGCATACCGGTAACAAAACTTGTAGAATCTGAAATGCAAAAATTATTAAACATGGAAGAAATCTTGCACAAACGATTAGTCGGTCAAGAAGAAGCAGTTGATACCGTATCAGACGCAATACGTAGAGCTCGTTCAGGTTTAAAGGATCCAAGAAGACCAATTGGAACATTCTTATTCTTAGGTCCTACAGGTGTTGGTAAAACCGAACTTGCAAAATCACTTGCTGAATTCATGTTCAATGATGAAGATGCTCTAATCCGTATAGATATGTCTGAATATATGGAAAAACATAATGTTGCAAGACTAGTTGGAGCTCCTCCGGGATATGTTGGCTACGAAGAAGGCGGACAATTAACCGAAGCGGTTAGAAGAAAACCTTATTCAGTTGTTCTTTTCGATGAAATCGAAAAAGCACACCCTGATGTATTCAACATAATGTTGCAAATATTCGATGATGGCAGATTAACAGACTCAAAAGGCAGAACTGTTGATTTCAAAAATACCTTAATCATTATGACAAGCAACATCGGTAGCGACATAATTCTTGAAAACACATTAAACTCAATGTTATCTCCAGAACAATTTAATGATACAAAAGAAGAAGTAATGGCAGTTCTACGTCAAAAATTCAAACCTGAATTTTTAAATAGAATTGACGAAACAATCTTCTTTAAAGCATTAAATCTACAACAGTTAAGTAAAATCGTAGATATTCAAATGGATTACTTAAGGAATTTATTAAAGGATCAAGAATTAGAATTTGTTATAACTGACGATGCTAAAGAATTTTTAGCAACACAAGGTTTCAACCCTGTATATGGTGCTAGACCTCTAAAACGTGTAATTCGTCAACTAGTTGAAAACCCATTGTCTAAAATGATTCTTTCACAAAAATTCTTAAAAGGTGATAAAATCAAAATTGACCTAGATAACGATAAATTAACATTTGAAAAAGCTTAAACAAAATGGCGGTGGAATAAATATTCCACCGCCATTTTTCTTTATTAAAAAACCTTATTTTAATAATTCATAAGCTGCATCCCATCCACTTAAACCACCTCTGGTTCTAAATTTAGAAATTTGAGATACACTATTTTTTCTATATTTACTCATTTCTTTTTCGTATTTTGATTGCTGTTTTTTATCATCTTTTCTACTAACTAAAACTGTATTTGCATAAGTTAGGAAATTTTTATATTCAGTACAACCATAACCAGCTTTTAATTTTGCAGGATAAGCATAACCTGTATAATCATAAACATTCATAGCTCTTTCAGCGTTAGCAGGTTTACCTTGTAAAACTTCCCAATAAGTACCAGTTTGTTTTGTTAAAACAACGATAATAGCTAATGGATTATATCCGGCATTTGCCATTAAATTAACTGCAATTACATCAGCTTCTTTTTCTTCTTTTGTATATTGATAATTTGAAGCTAATGTTGCTGCTGTATTATTGGTTGAAACATTTGTATCTGTTGCAGCTTGTAATAGACTTACGAATTTACCTTTTGAAGCATGACCACTTATAATATGACCTAATTCATTAGCTACAACAGCAGCTACTTCATTGTCATTGCCAGCATAAGAAAGCTCTGCACTAGAGATATTTACAACTCTATTAGTAGCATAATTTGAATTATCTACTTCTCCAGACACAACTGTAAACTTAACATTTGATGCAGGAATACTATTTTTTGTAAGCAAAGCAGCACCTACAGTCGGCACTCTACTTGCAGCATCATAACTTGCAGCAGAAGCTGGAATTGCAATTGCTACTGCAACAAATAAAGATAACAAAACCTTTTTCATAAACACCCTCCTTATAATATACACCCAACATTTTATAACAAAATATATACTTGTAAATTCAATTGTTATGAATTGTATCTTTTCTTACAATAAGATTGATTTTTTTTAGATAACAAGTTAATATAAGCCGTGTTATAGTGTTCAGTTTATTAGGAGAAATTATTTTATGTTAGAAAAAATCGAAAAATTTCAAATTCTACTATTAGCAATAGTAATTGCTATTGGTGGCGTAATTGCAGCAAGTATGCTAACTAGTGCAATCTCAAAAGATGCAATTTCAGTAACTGGTTCTTATTCTCAAAACGTAACATCAGATAGTGGTGTTCTAGAAATGGAAATTAGAGCAAGAAGAGCAAATAAAGCAGAAGCTTTTGCTCAATTAAACAAACAAAAACCTGTTGTTCTTAAATATTTAGAAGACCAAGGTTTCAAAAAAGATGAAATTGAAGTAAAAGCATCAAGAGGTTATGATATTTATAAAATTGCTCCTAACGGTATGAGCACAAATCAACTTGCAGCATTTGATGCAAATCAAAGAATTTCTGTAAAATCAAAAGATGTACAAAAAATTAAAAAAGTTTCAACTGATATTACAAGCCTAACTGAAAAAGGAATAGATATAAATGTGTATGAACCATCATATTTCTATTCAAAATTATCAGATGTTAAAGTTAAAATGTTAGAAGAAGCTACAAAAGACGCAAAACAAAGAGCATCTGCAATGTTAAAAGCAACACACAACAGAGTTGGCAAAATTCAATCTGTAAGAATGGGCGTATTCCAAATTACACCAGTTGATTCAACAAACGTTTCAGATATGGGAATCAACGATACAACTACAATTGAAAAGAAAATCACATCTGTAGCAAACGTAACATTTAGTATTAAATAAGTAAAAAGTGATAAAATAAGAGACAAGGTTTAACATTAAACCTTGTCTTTTATTTTTAGGGAGAAAATACAATGAAAGCACTTATATGGAAAAATAATCACGAAATTGAATTAGTTGATAAAAATAAACCTACAATTATAAATCCAAAAGATGCAATAGTAAAAGTAACATTATCAACGATTTGCACAAGTGATTTACATATCCAAAAAGGTTTTGTACCAAAAGCAATACCAAACACAACCCTAGGACACGAATTTGTCGGAATAGTTACAGACATAGGTAACGAAGTTAAAAACTTAAAAATTGGTGATAGAGTAAGTGCTAATTGTGAAACATTTTGTGGAGAATGCTTTTTCTGCAAAAAAGGTTATATAAATAACTGCGAAAACGGCGGCTGGGAAATAGGTTGTACAATTGATGGCTGCCAAGCTGAATATGTAAGAGTACCTTTTGCCGATAATGGGTTAAGCAAACTCCCAGATAATGTTACAGATGAAAATGCCCTATTTGTTGGAGATATATTATCAAGCGGATACTTTGGAGCTGAAATGTGTGAAATAAAGCAAGAAGACACTGTTGCTGTTATCGGATGCGGTCCTGTTGGTATGTGTGCTATGCTATGTGCAAAATACATGGGAGCGAAAACTATTATCGCAATTGACATTAATAACTCCAGACTTGAAATAGCCGAAAAATATAATTTAGCAAATTATTATCTAAACCCAAATAATACAAACATAGAAAATGAAATAAAATCATTAACAAATAACAGAGGTGCAGATGGTGTAATTGAAGCCGCAGGAAGTCCTCAAACCTTTGAAATGGCATGGAAAATAGCACGACCAAATGCTAATATTGGAATTGTTGCAATGTACGAAGAAAATCAAACATTACCATTACCACAGATGTATGGTAAAAACTTAACATTTAAAACAGGCGGAGTTGATGCTATTCATTGTCAAAAACTAATTCAACTAATTTCTGAAAATAAAATAAATACAGATTTTTTAATTACTCAAAAATACTCTCTTGAAAATATAATAGAAGCTTATACATATTTTGAAACTAATAAAAACACCTGTTTAAAAATAGCAATTACACAATAACATATCACACGCAAAAAATAATATGTGCATATTTATTATAGTTAAGTAAAATACATCATGGAGAAATTTACAATATGAACATTACCCCAACTCAAAATGCAAAATCTACTACTTTTACAAGTAGATTTTTTATAAATACAACCCCAGAACTTGCAACAAGATTAAAAAAAGAAATTTTACCATTTTGCCAATCTATGTCAAACAAAAAAATTGCAATTGTTGATATGACGGCAGCTTCTGAAACTCAAAGAAATATTATCACTCAAAATCATGCAAAAATGATGAATTGCACCCCAACTTGGCTTCAAGCTAATGCAAAAAACAATGGCTTTAACATAATACCAGACTCCAAAAATCACGATATATTTATATTAACTGACAATGATATAAACAAATTCCAAAAATTTATGAAAAAACTAAACTCTCCAACAAAAATCTTATTTGATTTACTATTCAAAAACTCAAACTTAAGAAAAGAAAGTAAAAAATATCCAGAGCACCTGCAAAAATATGTATTAGATCAATGTAGATTTACAAAGAGATTATCAAACATATATGACTTTTTACAAAATAAAAAAAATTATAAAGAAACTAAAGATATATATGATTTAATAGAGAATTTAATATCTGATAAGATATAATACTAGAATAAATTATAGTAAGAAGTCTAATATAAGATTAATCAAAATACTAATAGAAAAAAATACTGCTAAGAATAATATATCAATATGAAAACATTAAAATTTATTATACTCGGCAGTATTTTTTTATCTACAGCTCTAAATGTAAAAGCTAACGATATACAAGTTAGTACTTTTTATCAATTAATAAACTCGCACCCAAATAGCGGAGATACCATTGAATTTTTAGACAATTTAAATTCCGATTCTACAATTGGATACAATTTTTATGGTATCAATATTTCTTTTCAAGGTGGAAACCATTCAATAAACGGAAACAATTCTTTCGGTGGGTTCGTATTAAATAAAGAAAGCTTATTTAATTTAGTAGAAATAATAAACTGTAAAGGACAAGAATATAATCGTTCAAATTTTGCTGGAGCTATTTACAATAATGGTGGAACGATGGAAATCCAGAGCTCTGCATTTAAACAAAATTTTGCAGATTCTGGAGGTATAAATTTTGCCGTTGGGGGAGCTGTATACAACCTTGATGGAAGCTCAATCAATATTAATAACTCCCTGTTTGAAAGCAATTTTGCAAATGGGGCATCCTCTTATGGTGGAGCCATTGCAAATGGATATCAAGTAGGAAGTCCTGCATCGATGAGTATTAACAACTCTATCTTCAAAAACAATCATGCAAAAGGTTCGGTAATAGAATATGGAGGAGCTATTTACAATAATGGAAACTTAGACCTTTTCAAAACGACATTTGATGGAAACTATACACAAGGAGAAATTGGCAGCTATGTCTATGGTGGCGCAATATACAACGAAGGAACAAATAATATCTCTCAAAACAATTTCAATGAGAATAAAGCAATTGGTTCAAACTACTCGGTTGTTGCAGGAGGAAGTATTTACAACAGTAAAATTATAAACATTAATAACTCCAGCTTTATAGCAAATTCAGGAACATCGGAAAACGATTCTCTATCTGTTGGCGGTAGTATTTATAATACCGGAGATACAAAAGTAGAAAATTCAACCTTTAGCTTAAACTCTGTAAACTCTAAAGATAGATCAAATAGCTTAGGCGGAGCCATTTACAATAGTAATAATATGGAAATTAGCAACTCAAAAATCGAATCAAATACTGCAGTAAGCGGTAATGATTCTAATATTGCAGGAGGTGCCATTTATAATATAGGGAACACAACAATCACCAACAGTATAATTTCTAATAATTCAGCATCGGGAAACTCTGGATCTGACGTTAAAGGAGGAGCTATTTATAATAATTCAATACTCACAATTAACTCAAGTACCATAAATAACAATTCTGCATTTTCCGAAAATATCGCTGATGGTGGTGCAATATACAATAACACTAACGGAACACTTACAATACAAAACTCAATATTGGAAAACAATAAAATTTCGACATCTGCAACAATAGGAGAAGGTGGAGCTATTTATAATTCTGGAACTATAAACCTTGAAGATTCTACTCTGAAAGATAATTTCGACAAAACAGGCTCCCTAAATGATATCTATAATGCCAATGGAACAATAAATATTACAGGGAAAAACACAAATAATATACTTAGTGGAATTGCAGGTACCGGAACAATTAATAAATCTAATACAGGAACACTCAATTTAGGAGGTATAAATAAAAATTTTACGGGGAACTTTAATTTTGAAAATGGTTCATTAAATCTTTTAGCAAATAGCAGCTACTTCAATGCCAACAATACATATTTTGGAAACAACATAAACTTCAACATGCAAAATAAAGATATTAACGACATAAACTTTGGAAATCTCACATTAAATGGAACGACAAATCTTTTTGTAGATGCAAACTTATCAACTAAAAACATGGATACAATAAATGCACAAAGTATAAATGGTTCGGGCACATTATTTGTCAAAAATTTAAAACTTGAGGGCGTTCCTGAACAACAGGATATAACACTACCATTTGCCAATACAACACTTAAAAACTATGTTCGCTACAATTCAACAACACTAGAAACCCCTATATATAATTATCTCACAAGTTATGATTCTACAAATGGAACTTTTAATTTCATAAGACAAAACTTCAATCCAACAATTCTAAATTCTGAAGTTGCAACCCAACTGGGAGGTTACTTAACACAACTTGAAACATATAAAAATGTATTTGCAAACTTAGATATGGTAATGATTTCTCCTGAAAAACTATCCCAAAACTTATCATTCCAAAATAAATTTGCAGATACAAGTGGTAAATTTGCATTTTCACCGCTCCTAATTCCAGAACAAAAAAGAGGAATATGGTTCAAACCATATTCAACATTTGAAAATGTACCACTAAAAAATGGTCCTACAGTTTCAAATGTACAATATGGAACATTAGTTGGAGGCGAAAGTGAATTAACAAAATTAAAACATAATTGGTATATGTTATATGGAACATATATTGGTTATAACGGATCTCATCAAGCTTATTCAGGAAACAGCATATATAATAATGGCGGTTTATTAGGACTTAACGCAGTTTTTTATAAAGGAAAATTCTTTTCAGCATGGACTGCAAATGTAGGAGCAAATTCAGCAGAAGCAAATACAAACTATGGACGTGATGATTTTGCAATGTTAACAACGGGGATTGCACAAAAGTCAGGATATAACCTTGAACTGTTAGAAAAGCGATTAATCATACAACCAAGTATATTAACATCTTATTCATTTATAAACACTTTTAATTACACAACAACATCAGGGGTACAAATAAACACCAAACCTCTTAATGCACTACACGTCGAACCAGGAATAAAAATTATAGGCAACTTCAAAAATTACTTACAACCATACATTTCAGTCTCAATGGCGTGGAATCTAATAGATAATGCTCAATTCAAAGCTAATGATATAACCTTAACAAATCTATCAGTAAAACCCTATGTTCAATATGGCTTAGGTATACAAAAAAGATGGGGAGAAAGAATAACAGGATTTTTAGAAGGAATGATAAGAAATGGCGGGCGAAATGGTATAGCCCTACTCTTCGGCTTGAGGATAAGTATATAGAAAAAATTCATGTCGCGAATTTCATGCAGAACAAAAATTAAACAAAACTTCGCACTAAAAAAGCGGGCTTAAACCCGCTTATTTTTTAGATTTACCATAGAGTTGTCGAGTTCAGAACTTGGTTGATTGAGAATGTGGCGTAAATATTTAAATACTTCTGAAAAATATTTTTTATATTATAAGATTATTTCTAATTTGTTCAAGAGTTTATTATGGTCTGACTTAAACACATAAACAAGGATTCAAATGTTAAATTTTTATTAATTTATCTGTTAAAACAAATAAACAAACTTATACTTATAATAGGAATGAACGCAAGCAGAAAGGATTTAAAGTGACAACATACAATAATTTACATGATTTTTTTAGTGAGTTATATCAGCAAAAAAGTACAGATGAAGAAGTAATGGTCGAATTCCAAAAAGATATTGATGAGATCAACAAAAAAATCGACTCATCAAATAATATTTTAGAATTAAATGAAATTAAAGAACTATTGGTAAGTTCGATAGATAGACACAAAAAGTTTTATCCAAACAGAACAAATATTATGCTTAAACAAGAAAATGCTTTAAAGGAAATCATAAAAAAAATAGAAACAAAAATAGAAAGCCTGTAAGAATTACTACAAATTTATTAATATATAAAACATCATGATTACACTCAACGTGATTTTTAAGTCCACTTTTTGTATATGCATACAGTAAAAATATTTTAAAGTTAGGTTAACATAAAAAAGAGTTGTTGAGTTCAGAACTTGGCTACTTGAAAATGTGGCGTAAATAAGCATATTATTTTTTTTGATATAATCATTGTTTATAAAGAGGTAATATAATGTTTACAAATTGGGAAGCGGTAAGTGCCATTGGAAGTATATGCGGAAGTATAGCAACATTTTTAGCTGTTGTTGTTGCCCTTTGGCAAACAAGTTTAAAATCAAAAAGTGTTTTAAAGCTTAATTTCTCACCATGTGCTAGAGGTATAGGATACACAGGAACAGGAAAAGATGTTTACATTCATTTAGCAGTAAGTAATTTTGGACAACCAAAAGTTAAGGTTGTAAGTTGGGGAATAATGTTAAACGACGGCTCTAAATTGGCTTTTATGTCAAGCTGTATGGGAACCATAGGAAATGATTTGCCGATTGAATTATTAACAGGTGAGACAGCAGATTTATTTTTTTTAAAGAAAGCACTTACTAATTATATTATTGAAGCATGCAATAATAAGCTATTATTTTCTAATTCTAGATTGTACTTTTTTGTAAATGATAGAGCAGGAAAAAGTCATTATTACAAAACCAAGGTGAAAATAAAAACTTTTTTAAAAAATTATAATAATGAGGTTGTAAGAAATGAATACTGATACACTATACAAGGTTTTACAAATATTTTCACCAATTATCGTGGCCTTTATTACCATATGGGTAGCACAGTTGCGTTGGAAAAAAGATGGATATTTAAAAAGAAAAATAGAAATTGAGATTGAACTAAACAGAAAATTGATAGGATTATATACTATCTTGGAAAAAGCCAAAAGTATCATAAACACAAAACATCAGTATAACGAAGAACAAATCTTGGATTTAGAGAGAACATTATACAAGCTCAGGAACATAGTGTTTGACAAGAAAAACGATATTTATAAGTTGTTAAACGAATATTCATTGTTCAGAAATGATAATCTCATTGACAAGATAAAAGAGTATTATAACGAATTTTACATGTTACACCCCAAAGGGAAAATTATGTTTCAACTCGACAGATCAACGCAAGCAGGCGGATATCTTACAGGTGCAGAAAAAAAAGATATATGTGAAGTATTAAATATAGTTACAAACTTATTTGTTGTTTTGATGAAATTAAAAAAATCTATCTGTAAAAATTTCAAAAATCTATAAATAAAGCTATATCTAAGCTATTTTATAAATATCAATGCTTAGCCTATAATATTAGTATAAACTAAATTGCGTACTAAAAATATTTTATTAATGTTATCCAATGAGTTGTGAATTTCATTTAACTTTTTATTTAAAAGCGGGTTTCAAACCCGTTTTTAAATAAAAAAAATACCATAGATACGACTGGTCTTGGATTTTTGCGTTAAACGAGACTTCGGTTTTTGCCTACAAGAATAAATATTCTTTTGGCAAAAGCCCTCCGCTCTCTACAAAAATCCGCCGAACGTAAAAGGCTTATCTTTTCGCTATCGCAAGCAAATAAAAAAAGGATGAGTTCAACTCATCCTTTTAAATATTTACCATAGAGTTGTTGAGTTCAGAATTTGGTTGTTAGAAAATGTGGCGTAATTCCCATTTATCAAATCAAGAAACATTTTTTACTAAAATTTTCCTTATTATTATTTTTTACCAAAAGTAATAAAAGGCACATTATGTGCCTTTTATTACAAATTTTTCTTTAACCATTCTGTTGTAGATTCTTGATATCCACTCCAAGCAGCAGCTCCTGTTAATTTCCCTACAAATAGTCTGTCATTGGAATCCAAATATTTTTTTAAATTATTTCTTATTGTTGTTACATCATCATTAGTACATATAATCCAGTCGCTTTTATTCATTTTGCAATAGGTGCCATATTTCTTAATTGCTTCAATTAAATTGTCATAATTTTGACCTGGATTATTTAAATCGTAACTGATAAAATAGCTCATTTTACTTTCCTCCTGTTTTTGTTCTGTCTGTTAATACATATTTTTGTCCAGCCTGTAATGTTGGTGGAAAAGGCTCATTTTTAACAACAGTTCTTTCTATTCCTGTCCTTCCTCCTCTTGGTCCTTGAATCTCGTACTGACCTGATGCTGGTGCTTTCTGTCCCGGTTTAAAGTAATTCTTTGACATTTTGTAAAAACCTCCAAAAATTATGTTGTAACAAATGAAATTTTGTGATAACCTGTATACAAAATAGTAACCACATGATTAGTATAGGTTACTTTTTTGTAGTCGTCAAGTTTTAGGATTAGTTTATGAAGAATTGTGAACCAATATTAGGTAAGAAAATATTAGAAATAAGAGAACAAAAAGGATATTCTCAGCAGCAATTAGCGACAAAAGCTGGTCTATCAAAAGCATTAATTACGCATATTGAAACAGGAAAACGATATCCTTCAGAAAAAGCATTAAAAAAAATAATAGAAGCTCTTGACGTATCAGAAGATGAAATTTTGACGGAAGATGTAAAAGATGAATTCTTGAAAAAAATTGCAGAAGAAGCAAAACCTTCTGAGGTTATTAGAGCATATAGGCAAATAGTGAAAAATGATAAATAATCCCTATTTTTTACCTGAAAGAAATTATTCAAATCTTGCTATACAGCTATTATCTGACACTGTAGGCATGGATAATATTCCCATTGATGTTTTTGGTATTCCAGAACAAATGGACTATGAAGTTATCTTTTCAAAAGAGGAATTTGAGAATAATAATATATATGGATTTTCGGATATTGTTTCCGAAAATAATAAAACAATTTATTTGAACGCTGATTTTTATGGGAATTCATTTGATGAAGTAAAGCAAAATAATACAAAAAGAAGACATTGTCGTTTTACTTTGGCTCATGAGCTTGGTCATTGTACCATCCCAGAACATTGTAACTTAATACTCCAAAAAACACTTTTAAATGAAAATAATATTCATGCCAAAAACTACAGGTTTCGTAAAGAATATGAAGCAAATGTTTTTGCAGCAGAGCTTTTAATCCCATCAACTACAATAACAAATATTTATTCCTTTGGAAAAACATTCAAAGAAATTATAGAAAATTTATCGTTAAAATATGATGCTTCCTTTATGGCTGCAGCATTAAAAACTGCATCGTTGATGAGTGATTCAATTTGTATATGCCTGCAGATAAGTAAAGATACTAAAAAAATAATAAATATGACTTGGTCAAAAGCTTTTAGTGAGTATAAAAGGGGGTTATTTATAAGTAGAAATACAGAGCCTTATTCTGGCTCAATTGCGGCAAGCTTGATAAAAGGCTCTTCAACACTTTGTACACATCAACTTTGTAAATCTCCAAGCGATTGGTTTCCAGATTTCCGAGGGAGCAATGAAGCTCAATTACATGAATGGTCTTTTGATATGGGAGAAAATGTTATAACATTTTTAGAGCTAATTGATACAAGTATGTATAGTTTATATATTAATTAGAAATATAGTACGTAAATAAGTATATTTTAATATATTTTTGCGTTGGGTTCTATAACTATTCCCATTTAAAAATCCTGTGTATTAAATATTCCAATACAATTATAAAACAAAGATCGGATAGAATTTGAGTTCCTACTCAAAATTTTTGAAATAGTTGACAAATTTTAGAGAATGTATATAATAGTATACCCCCGAAACCCTTATGGGGACTGAGTTTTAGGTTGACAAAATCAAATTTATATGATAGAATAGAGACATAAAAAAATTGTAAATGTTGATTCTTAATGAATTTAGAGAATTACATTTGCTCCATAACGAAATTTTGACCAGCCTATGGTATGGGTTTAATTCCTATGCTTAAAATTATTTTTGAATGGGGATATTTTGTTATGCCGAAATTGAATAATTAAAGGATAACAATGAAAACATTTAATTATCACAATTTTATAGATATTACAAAGAATGAATTTCAACAATATCAGTCAGAACCAATTTCAACTACACAAGCTATCGAAATTCAAAACAACCTATTTGGGGTAGTAGATTTGCTCATGCATTGGCATTCAGAAAGTATTAGGAACAAAGAATGCGCATAAACAAAGGAAAGGAAAAATATGGTAATACACATTAGTAAAAATAGTAAGGAAACAAATGTAACCCCTCCAGAAAATATAAGAGTTTTCCTTACTGATAAGGTAATAAGTTATGATAATAAATATTTATTCTTTTATTACAATGACATAAAAAGTATGGAAATTTATAAAGTAAAAATTAGAGAGTTTATGAGTCTTCCAATAACTATTATTCCACCCCTGTTAAATTCTGATGGAAGTGCAAATAGATACGGAATACAGGGTTTTATCAATCGTTTTAGTTTGATAAGTTTTATGGGTACTTATCAACACAATGAACTTGTAAATATAAGTAATTTTGGTTTGTCAAATATGTTATAACAATGAGCTCTAAACTTACATAAGAAGTTAAAATGAATAATATATCAGAAAGGTGCCATTGTATACATTATAAATAAAGGAGAATGTACACTATGCAAACAGTAAAAAATAGTTCATTAATTAATGAGCACAATAGATATGATTATATGAGTTGGTTTACTAATATATCATCATGTATATGGTTAAAAAAAATCACTAATATTTTGAAAAATACCATTGATGATGAAAATGATACTAATAGATGTATTAATATACTACAAGAACAAGTAAAAATAATATCCTCTTATAAAATAACTAATATTGAGAGATATAGAGAGATTTATGATGAGTATACAAGTAAATATCTTAATGATTCTATAGGTGCTGTAGAACAATTTATTTCTGATAATAAAACAGATGAAATTTTTAAATATTTTAAAGTGAAATATATTGGTAATAAAAGGCAGAAAAATCAGCGGGGAAATAAAGAACCTAAAAATCTTATTATGGATTTTAACTCTGATTATTTTGTAAAAATAACTGGAAGATATGAAGATATACCATTATATCCTACATGTTACTGCCACTATTTTATAATAGCATTTTTATTAGATATTATAGCTTCAGCAGAAATAACGTTACCGCAATATGAACGTAATAATTCTTTTTATTGTAGTTTTTATAAAACATTACACGAAAACCTTAATTCCAGTGTGTTAACTGGATTAGAAGCTTTTGCCGAATTCAAATTAAATTATTTGTATACTTCGTTATATGATGAATTGCCATATTTAACTTCTTTGTCTAAAGATAAACTTATCTTCTATTTTACACCAGCTAATAAAAGTTTTGACGCTACAATAAAGGAATATTCTTTAATAACACAAATGTTTGTTAAATATAGAAATGCTTGGAATGAGAATGATATAGGCCGTATAATACCTAACCCCACAGATAAATCAGGGCAATATAGAATTAAAAGTCAAGATGTTGTGTACATAAATTCTGATCCTGAACACGATGAAGATAAAAGAAGATTTTCAAAACTAAGAATTAAAGAAGGTTCTAATCCCAATAACATGATTGTATATATTACTTTATCTGGTCAAAGAATAATTAACCGTATATTTGATAGCTCAAGTAATGTTAAAAATAATATTAAAACACATGAAATTATTGATTACATTCCAAGTACAGCAAATATGATTGCGTTTATCCTATGGTGCATACTTAATAGTGCTGAAATAGGAGATAAAAATTCTCCTATACAGATATATCATAAATATATCAGGGAATACTTAGAAGAAAAGGGACAGATGCAAACAAGAAATTTAATTACAAAAACAGCAGTTCCAATAATATTATCATCTAAAACAAAAGAAGAACAAGAATCATTTATTAACAAGCATTTTTCAGAAAAACAATCCAAACAAAAAGCCTTAGTTAGAGCTAACATAAATAAAATTAATATAATAAAACAACAAGAATCACATAATAATTCTAAAACTTTTTTACAAACATTTATAAAGGAGCTAAAGGATGACTATAACTGGTAAAATATTGATTGATAAAATGAGAGTAAGTATACCATTACCATTCTTACAAGAAAACGGTATAAAAGTAGAAATACTAAAACAGAAATTTTTAAATATTCTTGCTCATTACTTTTGTGATAGAAAGGCATATTCAGTAACAATAAGCTACGGATATTTAAGAACAACTTTAAATCCTGCAAGATACAAACCACATAATAAAGCTAATTATACAGATACAAATTTAGAAATGCCATCAGAAAAGTGGTTATTAGAACTTTTAAAAGACCTAGGGTATTTAGAAAACAAAAAAATCGCAGAAGCTGCAAATATCACATTGATTCATTTAACAAAAGATATAATTGTACAACAATCCCCCCATGATTACATTGAATTTTTATTAAAATTCCCATTAGAGAAAAACTTCATTTCTTCAAAAATTTATTCAAATAGTACTAATAATACTTTACGAATTTCTACACCTAAAAGAAATAATACTAAAAAAGATATTTTAGGAGATAGAGTATTTATTTTCTACGATAAAATGCAAGAATTACGGAATAAATTACCCAAGGATATTATAACATTAAAAGAAGCTTTGACTGAGAATGAAATAAAGCAATTAAATAAAGTAGGTGCACAGCATATTGATAATCACAATATAAGTATTTCTAATTTAAATTTACTAAGATGTGAATTACAATATAGATATAAAGAAAAAATTGAACCATTACTGAGATTTTTAAATTCAGAGGCAAAATCTGGGAATTTAACTGTAGCTATTATAATAGATGCACTAAGTAAAAAAGAATTGTACAAAAAGTTAGAACAGTTCTATAAAAAAGAATTACAATCAGTAGTATTTTACAAAGAACCTCAAAATAAATTTCAAGGTTTCAATAGTTACGAACTTGCATTGGCAGATTTAATAAATGATAGTAATATTACTACATTAGAACTTATTTATGATTCTTTTGGTTTAAAAAAAATGTTTCATGCAAATTTAAAAAATATTACAAAAGGTATATCTAATGAATTATATAATGAGCTATACAGCAAATTTATTGAAGATTAAATAATCTAATTTAAATTATCTTAAAATATAAAACTAATACTTTAACTAGTTTTAGGTATATATCTGAAATTTTAGTATTTCACTTAACTTAATAAAATTGTCCTAAAAGACTTGACAAATAAAGCATTATAGTACAAAATAGTAATGGATAACCTAAGAATCACTTCCTGTATTATATACATAGTGTCTTAGGTTTTTTGCTATTTTAAGGTTGATAAAGACTTATTATAAACATCAAGAAATGATGATGTTTCTTCTAATATACCTGAATTGTCAGAAGGCAAGTAACTTAACATTGTCATAATTTCATTATACATTGTTAATGTATTTTGTGGGTGTTTAAATATAGGCTCATAATGAAATATTCTATTTCTAAAACGTCTAATCATACGTAATTTCGTAGCTATCGCCCCAATATTATTTATTTTACTAGGATAATTTACAAAAACACCTTTAAAACAAGCCCCTTTATTCCATATATTTGAGCAATACCATTTTGAACAAAGATTAGTCCAAAATCCAAAAGTTAGATTTGAGATAACTTTACCCCTTGTATAATTATTTTTGTATGTATTTTTAATATCATTATAAGTTGCTAGGAGCATTTCACGTTCATGGTTTGATAAAATTTTTTGGTGCTGTATTTCGTCTTCAAACCAAGTTGGAGAAATACAACTAGTTAACATTGAATCAATAGCATTTCTTAAAGTTATTTCTAGTGTTGATAATTCTGGGTAAAGTGCCTGTGATATGCGTAGATTAATCTTATATCGTTTAATAAGCATATCTATAGTATCACTGTCTGAATTTTTAAATGATAACAATCTTTCAACACTTAATGTGTTTGTATACTTTACTAATTCTTCTTTTAACATATCCATATCAAAATTATACAACAAATAGGAACCCTTACAGGCATGGTTGACATAATATTATTCTTTCTATAGGATTTGCTTATGAAACAAATTTTGCAGATTGCTTTAGGAATAGTATTTGGAGTAGTTTTATTAATAATACTACTTCCTTTGTTACCTATAGTTAGAGACTTATTGTTATATACCCTATTTCAACTTGGTTCTATATTCTTTGGGTAACTTAATAATTTATTTCTATAATTCAGGGTATCGGTTACATTCTAATTTGCAACATTGAGATTTTAGAGTTGCAGAAAGGAATGGATATGAAAAAAAAGGCTGAACCGATTAAAAGCAGAAAGGATATTGAAAAGGTTGAACAATATCTAAAACAGCACAACAAACGGGATTATGTTATTTGGGTGCTAGGTATGAATTCGGGGTTAAGGGTATCTGATATAGTTGGATTAAATGTTTCTGATGTTGTGGATAAGACACATATTTCCATTATTGAAAAGAAAACAGGAAAACAAAAAACTTTTTACATTAATGATAAATTAAAACGAGTACTAAAAGATTATACCAAAGATAAAAAGCTTGATGAACCTTTGTTTATAGGGAAACACGGGAAACGCCTTAACCGCTCGCAAATTTATAGATTTATAGTGAAAGTTTGTAAAGAACAGGGTATAAAAGCTCATGTCTCAACTCATACTCTTAGACGTTCTTTTGGATATCATCACTATCAAAAATTTAAGGATGCGGTTGTCTTACAAAAAATTTTTAACCACTCTAGTCAAAGAATAACTCTTATGTATATAGGTATAGAACAAGACGAAATAGATTTAAGTTATAAAAATTTTGAATTGTAAATAACCTGTAATATAAAAATGCCCCAAAATGAAATGTATCAGTTTGTACCATATTGGTGCAGACAGCCCAACAGTAGCAAATATATGCTAAACAAAGCCTATTGTCAATTTAGAAACTGTCCTCATGCTGGGGCAAATTAGTAATTTTAATGCAAATATTATGTTCTAAAACTCTTGTATAATAAGACTTTTCAGAAAATGCCCCAATATGGTACAAATTGGTGCAAAATATGGAAAGGAATAAATATGACTGAGCAAACACCTTATGAAATTGAAGATAAAAATATCCGATTTGATGTGATAGAATTTGCAGAAAATCCTGAACCTAGGTGCCCTTGTATATTACTTCTAGATTGTTCAGGTTCAATGAATGGAAAACCTATTCAAGAGTTAAACAATGGATTAAGGACTTTTCAACAACAATTAAATATTGATGATTTAGCATCAAAACGTGTTGAAGTAACAGTAGTAAAATTTGATACTGATGTTGAAATTATAAATGAATTTGAAACTGCAGAAAATTTTACACCTCAACAACTAAGTGCAGGAGGTTTAACAAGTATGGGTAGAGCAATTGAAAAAGCAATTAATTTACTTGAACAAAGAAAAGCAGTTTATAAAGCAAATGGAATTTCATATTATCGTCCTTGGATATTTTTACTAACAGATGGTGAACCTACAGATGATTATACAAATGCTATGGAAGCAGTCCACGAGGGAGAAAAGAATAAACAATTTGCCTTTTTTGCAGTAGGTATTCAAGGGGCAAACATGGATATTTTAAAACAAATTTCTGTTAGACAGCCTCTGACACTACAAGGTTTGAATTTTACATCATTATTTCAGTGGCTATCAAATTCTATGTCATCAGTTTCCCGTTCTTCTTTAGATGCTGAACTTACTTTAGAATCGCCAAGTGGATGGGCTAAAATCTAATGAGCTGGAAGTATTTTTATTCATCTGTAAAGGGAACATCTCATATTGCTTCAAATACTTTAAAACAAGATAATTGTGAAATTTGTTTATTCAAGGATTATCTTATTTCTGCAGTTGCAGATGGTGCAGGCAGTGCAAAATATTCAGATTTATCATCAAAATTTATCTGCAAATTATTTGTAAAAAAAACTAAGTTCTGGCTTGCAAAGAATCAACTTAACGATCTATCAAGAGAAATTATTACTGAATGGTTTATTACTTTTCAAAAAGTGATAAATCGAGCTATATCCATATATAAATTAGAATCATCAAGAGAATTTGCTACAACATTATTATTTTCTGTACTAAGTAAAGACTTAAATGTCTTTGTGCAAATTGGTGACGGAATTATAGCTATTGGTAATGAACACGATATGAATTGTGTATTTATACCACAGAATGGGGAATTTATAAACACAACACATTTTGCTACAGAAATTTGTGCAACTAATATTTTTATGTACAAAAAAACGCCAGAACCAGTTGATCAAATTGTAATGTTTACAGATGGTATAGAGCAAATAGCTTTTGATTTAAAAGGGCAAAAACCTTTTATCCCATTTTTCAAGCCATTTTTTGTTGCTTTAGAAAATTTAAATAATAGCGGATATTCAGAAAATTTATCAAGACAATTAGAAATGTTTTTACAATCGGATAGAGTGAATAAAAAAACAGATGATGATAAAACTTTATTTTTAGCCTCTTCAATTATAAAAAATATTAGAGGTGATAATGAGTAGAAATGATTCTTTATATAGAGCAATAAATTTTTATGAAAATAAGCTTTATTCCGATGCTATTATTGAATGTTCTAAAGTAATATCAGTAGACTCATATAATGATCAAGCATATACAATAAGGGGAATATCCTACTATTTAACAGAACAAATTGAAAATTCTATTGAAGATTTAACAACCGCAATTCATTTAAACCCTCAAAATTCCAACGCTTTTTGTTACCGAGGAATGTGTTTAGCGATGTTAAAATCCGCTGAGGCAAATTCTATTATAGAGTTTAACAAACCTTCGTCATTTACGCTCAAAGGATTCAATTTAGAAGAAAATGTTATTCAAAAAATTTTACAATGTTTAGATGATGAAAATACAGCTATTCAGCTTGATAATGGTAATATTCAAGCATATTTAGCAAGAGCTGAGGCTCTATTCTGGCTCGAAAATTACGAAAATGCTTTAATAGATTTAAATAAAGTAATAAAAGTGTGCCCTAATGAAGGAGCATTTGAATTAAGAGCTAAAATTTATTATTTATTTAAAAATTATGAGTCGTGTATTCAGGATATTAATGAAACTATAAAATTTAACCCAAATAATTGTAATGCTTTTGATATTCGGGGTCGAGCTTATTATATGGAAAAAAAATATGAAAGATCGATTGTAGATTTAACCAAAGCAATCCAATTAAATCCGTCCAATGATATGGCATATTATTATCGTGGTTGCTGTTATTATTTAAAAGATGAAAATCAGAAAGCTATAATAGATTTTAATAAATGTATAAAAAATAATCCTTATAATTACAGTGCATATGATTTTAGAGCTAGATGTTACTGGTTTATAAAAGATTTCCAGCAAACTGTACAAGATGAAACAATTTCAATATCTTTAAATCCTAGTAATGGTAGTGCCTACGATTTTAGAGGTCGTGCATACTATTTCTTAAAAGAATATCCGAATGCTGTTAATGATACAAGCAATGCTATCAAACTTGGGGTTCAAAATTACAGTGTATTTGATTGCAGGGGTAGGTCATATTTTTACCTAAAGCAATATGAGAATGCAATTAATGATTTTAAATGCGCTCTACAAATTAAACCAGATAATATTGAACTAAAAGAATTTTTGAAAAAAGTTTATGCTGAAATACAATCTCAAAGGTTGGTGAAATAATTATGGTAGTAATGAAACAAGCAAAACAATTTTACAAAGATGATTTGGGTAATCCTATAATTTTAGGTAAAGAACTCGCAAGAGGTGGAGAAGGCAGAATATGTCTTGTTCAAGGAAAAGATGATGTTGTAGCAAAGCTATATCTGGATAATGTATTAAAAAAACATGATAAAAGTAAAAAAATTATAGCAATGTGTGATTTGTATGATGATGATGTAGCGGAATTTTCTGCATTACCTCAAAACGTTATATATGATTCCAAAAATAATGTTGTTGGTTTTATAATGGAAAAAATCACTAATTTTAGAGAAATTCATAATTTATATGGAATATCTACCAAAAGAAAACTTTTTGATTATGCAGATTGGGGATTTATGGTACATTCTGCTAAAAATCTTGCTATTGCTGTTGATAAGCTACATAGCAAAAACATTATAATTGGAGATATAAACCAAGGAAATATTTTGGTTAATAATCAAGCAATGATAAAACTAATTGACTGTGATTCTTATCAAGTTGAGTATAATGGTAAATTTTATTTATGTGAAGTGGGAGTTCCTGAATATACCTCCCCAGAACTTCAAGGACAGTCATTTGATAATATTAAAAGAACCAAAAATCATGATTGTTTTGGCTTAGCTGTAATGATTTTCCAAATTCTAATGTTTGGTAGACACCCATATAGTGGTGTAGGCGCACCACCTGAAATTGAAAATTCTATTAAACAAGGATGTTACTGCTATGGAAATTATTCAAAAAGTACGACACCGATTTATTCTCAATTATTTTCAGAAATTCTAAGTGAAGAAGTGAAAAACCTTTTTGAGCGAGCTTTTGCAAAAGGAAAAAATATTGTACGTCCTACCGCAGAAGAATGGATAAATACTTTAGATTGTCTTGAACAAAATTTGATACAATGTCCTAATAATCATAAATATTACAATAATGCTAATACCTGTGTTTGGTGTGAACTTTCAAAATATGGCTTTAATCCTTTTGAAAAATCATCTATAAATACAAAACCGCAAAATAAGCCAAATTATCAACAAACACCTTATTTATATACTCCCAAAAAACAAAATAGTATCTCGAAACCTAGTCCTAATCACAATAATTTCTCCAAATCTTCACAAGCTAAAAATGCTGTAAAAAAAGTAAATCCTTTTGTTAACAATCTAAAAGCAACATTTATTATCGTTGGAATATTACTTTTATTTGGGCTAATAGGTTCACTTTATGAACCTGATAATAGTAATTATAATTCTCAACTAACAACACAGGAGACTCAGGAACAACCATTATACGATACGCAAAATCAAAATTTAGAGAATGAAAAAGTTGAAGTGGCACGCCCCACAAAAGTTGAAAAACAAAAGAATTTATCTGAGGCTAAAGATAGAAATATTACAAAAAATACTAAAGATAGGTTATCAAATAAATACAATGACCCTAATGTATACCTTTCACAAATAAAACAAATTCTTCAAAACAACTTACAAACTAATTATTCTATGGATTGTACCATTTTATACAATCCATTAGGTGGGACTAAAATCATAGATGATAAATGGAATGGTGACACAGCTTACAATTTTATAATGATGAATGAGCATAAGTTCCCCAAATTTGTAGATGCTAATGGAAAAGAAATACCATTAATTATTAAATTTTCAGGTCATTCAATAGCTAGCGTTCAATTTCAATATGCTCCCAAAATTAAACAATCTGATCAATCTTCTGAGAGGGCAACAGTCCATTCGACAAAACAAAGTACCAATAAATCACCTTCTATAAACAATAATTCAAAAAGCTCAGTAAATGTACAAATAAATGAACCTAAAACAGATTTACAAAAATCTTCAGATGATTTTTTTGAATAATGGAGTGCATAAAATGAAAAAGATTATTATATTATTATTTATTTTAAGTTTTTCAAATATTCCTACTTTTTCTCAGGATATTGTAGAAAATTTTTCATATGAAGAATACGAAAAAAATATTACTTTAAACTATAAACGAATAGAACAGTCAACTTGGAATAAATATTTTAAATCTCAAGCCAAAGTTCTTAAGAAAAATTGGGGAAAAAATAAAAATCTTTTTACCTCTGACTATAAAACTTCATATGCAAGAGTTTTATTTGTAATAAATCAGAATGGGGAAATTATTTCATATAATATAAAAAGTTCTTGCGTCCCTTACAATGATAAACTATTTATAAATCAAGTCAAACAAACAATAAATGATATAGAAAAATTTGACTCATTGCCATCTGATTATAGATCGGATTTTTTAATTTTTACAGTTAAATTTCACTCAAAATTACCTCAAAATTTGAATGCTGGTAAAGTTGACTGGAAAAGATATGGCTACGCTGATATAGACATCGACAAACGTAACACAAATATAATTCTAAAATAATAAGGCGGTAAATTTTGATAAAAAAAGTTGTTTCAATATCTTTAATAATTTTTTTATTAAATGTAAATTTTGCATTTGCTGAAAATTGGGTAACAATAACTGCAGAAAATGGTAAAAGTGCAGATTTAGATTTGGACAGTATTCAAATGGTTATTGATACTGTGGAATATAATATTAGAACTCAAAATGATAATTACATATATATAAATAAAATGTCAACGGAGTTATACAAAGAAGGAATTCCAACTGCAGTAGTTGAACGAAGTAAATACAAAAATAATTTATCAGACAATAATAAAATTTCAGATGAAAAAGTAGAAATAAGGGATTATCGAGTAGTGAAATCGGGAACACTTCAATCAGAAATTTTTGACGTGCTTTCTAAAGAATTAGATAAAAAGGATTTTACTCAAG
The DNA here is from genome assembly GCA_905215335.1 of uncultured bacterium. Taxonomy (GTDB): domain Bacteria; phylum Cyanobacteriota; class Vampirovibrionia; order Gastranaerophilales; family Gastranaerophilaceae; genus Zag111. The sequence continues at coordinate 117,899 of CAJMPQ010000003.1, forward strand.
GAAAAAGTACATGGAATAAATATTTAAAAAGACAACGAAAAGAAATTTCCAAAAAATGGAAACCTTACGGCAATTATTTTGGTAGTGATTCAAATTCAACTTCACCTGTTTATATCAACAATGTTATTTTAACGGTTGATAAAAACGGTATAATCAAAAGTAAACAGTATGATAATCATTCGTTCCTCAATGATCTATCAGTAATAGAACCTTTGCCTGAAAATTATACAGCAGAGACATTTCAACTTGATGTAAAAATGAATTACTATAAATATGCAGGGGCTAAATTAAATACGAAAAAACCTGTTGTAAAACAAATTTCTCCTGTTCATTCGGAAATTACAATTGCTAAAAATAAAAGACCACCTATTCTTGGGCATATTCAGCTAGGACTATTATGGTGTTTTAAAAAACTTGATAATTTAAGGTTATTTGAATCTTCTGATAATCTTATATTATGTTTGATAAAAATCCCGTTTGAATTGTGCCGTATTACTGTTCAAGTAGTTTGTTCAATATTTTGTCTTATTTCAGGTGTAGATATGGACGACTTATAATTGAGGGTACCAATGAGCATAGTTTTTTTTATATTAGTAATATTTGTAATCATAATTTGGTGCATATATAGTTACGAAAAATCTGAAGAACAAAAAAGAGCTATCGAGTTACAAAATCAAAAAACACATTTTGTTAAATCTCATAGTCAATATTTGTATGCTATAAAAAATCTTAATGTTAACTTTAAATTTAAGGAATTTGATGCAAATCCTCGCTATCAAAGACCCTGCAACAGCAAAACGCAACTTGAAAATTTTAATATAGACAATCATATGCTTTTGACAATTGAAGATAGTCCAAATTATTTTATAGGCATAGTTAAAGCCATCAAATATAATAGGCAAAAGTATGCTCAATATGAACAACAGTTTAATGCCATAATAAAAAAACGTTCAAAATACGATTACAGCAAGCTTGTGTCAGGCTCTATAATTGAAGCAGAAGAATTCAAGTCAATAGAAGAAGTCGAATGCAAAAAGCTAAAAAAAACAGTAATACTAGATTTTACTATTGAACTTATTGTGTATTATTCTAGTCCTCAAGGTAGAAACTATTATGAAAGAACATATAAGTTTAATTGTAATGATATTGAACAATATTTGAATGCTTATTCTCAAATGAAACAAAATAAGGAGTCTGCAGTTTATCAACGACAACTAATGACCCCCAAAATGCGTTATAATATTCTTAAACGAGATGGATTTAAATGTGTTATATGCGGAAGAAGCAGAAAAGATGGTGCCAAACTTCATGTTGACCACATAAAACCAGTTTCTAAAGGGGGTAAAACAGAAGAATCAAATTTAAGAACTCTATGTGATATGTGTAATTTAGGTAAAAGTGATAATTATGATCCGTATGGATTAAATTAAATATAAAGTTTCTAGTATATAGTCCATAAAATGTATACTTTTTGTAGACTACTTTTACAACTCTTAAATCATTATTTTTACTGTGATAATTTTTATCAAAAATGTATACAAAATTCACTTAACTTTTTATAGACTTAGCATATTTGTAAAATGTACTCCTAGCAATATTACACATTAAAATAACATCCTTAACTTTAATTAATCCTTGCTTATAAAGTTCATATGCTCTGATAAAATTTTTCGGTATTTCAGCTTTAGGACGTCCGAACTTAACTCCTCGTTGTTTTGCGCTAGCAATACCTTCTTTTTGTCTAATTTTAATATTTATTCTTTCACGTTCTGCAACATAACCAAGCAGTTTTAAAATAATATCTGTAATCAATCTTCCTGTAAGTCCGTTTTGATTATCTTTTGTATTAAGTACAGGCATATCAAGTACTTGAATATCTACCCCCATATTTATAAGAGTTTCCCATTCATTGCAAATTTGCGCATAATTTCTACCAAATCTATCTATAGAATGAACAATTACAAGATCACCTGCTCTTAATTTTGACTTCATTTGTTGATATTTATCCCGTTCTATAAAGTTTTTCCCAGAGGCTTTTTCAATAATGATTTCATCAATTTTAAGCCCCTTAAGACTATCCATCTGTCTATCTTCTTTCTGTTCATGAGTTGAAACTCTGACATATGCAAATATCTTGCCCATAATCAATTATCCTTTAGTTTTCATATTTATTTTTGTAATCTTTAATTGTCTTCGGGTTAAAATTCAAATCAAGATTTATAGCTGGTATTTCTTGAAATATATATTTAAGATCTATATAGCCAGCCTCAAAATATCCTAAGCCGAGGCTAGTATAACCAAAATGTTGATTGTTATCGCTTTTATCAATTTCTGTTATATAAATGTCAACATTGCCATGAAAATAATGTAGAACTGGTTTAATTTCATCACCTTTGCCATCTGTTTCATATAACATAGGAGCTTTATTTATTGCATTAATTATTCTATCAGCAATTCTTTTAAAATATTCCTGTTCTAATCCTATAAGTCCTGATTGGAAACATTTAAATTGAGCTATTGGCATAAACTTTATTAATGTATCAATTTTATTTTTAATTGTCATTGTCTTTCCTCCAACTTCTTGAGGTAGCTTAGGCTACCTCAAATTTAATATAGCTAGAAACTTTTAATAATGCTTTATATAGTTCAGCATATTTTGTTTTTAATGTTTTAGTATCAATATTATTTCTAGTAATTTCAGTTAATTTAAAAGTAAATGTCCCAGCTTGAAGTTCTAAAACATTTGCTTTGTTCATAACTTCTTTAACTTCTGCAATTTTTTCATCTCTAAGTTCTTTAAGTTCGGCAATTTTTGCCTCTAGTGATTTAATAACTCTTGCATTGTCTTCTAAGTTAATGTTTGTTGTAATTACTTGTGCTATCATATTTTCGTCCTTTCGTTTTATCTATACATCACGTTATCATGATGTATCAATTTTTATAATTTGTCAACTCATCAAATACAATTTCGATACATAACTTTACGAAAACGTGATATAAACATTAGATGATGTTATACTGATTTTGTGAGGCAAATATGACTAACCCAGAAACACCTAAATACATAGCAACAGATGAGCGAAAAGAGCAGGCTAGAAAGCTTGTTAAGGACTTCTTACAAGAACAGAACATATCAATTTATAGATTAGCTAGAATGTTAAATGAAAAATATGGGCGTTCTGCTTCAGATTCAAACTTGTTGAATAAGCTTTCGAGGTCTTCTTTTAAAGTAACGGAATTAATGGACATAGCAGAGCTATTTAACTATGAATTAAAATTTGTTCCTAAAAACTCGATAGAGGGACATGAAGATAAAAGAATAAATTCTTGATTATGTACTATATATCGGGATTAAATGCTTGTAAAACTTTTGCACCATTATGATTATATGGAGCCAATTTTTATTGGATGTATGCTTTTTTTGCTCCGCCCTTATCATTAAAAACAATAGCAGCCCCTTTTTGCCAAGCTTCATAAATTGGATGAAATTTAGGATTATCTACATGTAATATTTCAGTTCCTGTAAAAATCATCTCTGGAATAATATTTATACTACGACTAACATTTGATATGTTTGCCTGAAACAATACAAAGTCAAAAACGGTATCATTTTTTATATTTGACCACATTATATTTCTATTGTTTTTTATAATTTCTACTATTCTTTCTTTAGAATTTTTCTCCATCCAAGCACCACAAATAATTCCTACTAATTGGGTAGGTTGATAGTAAAAAAGTCTTTCTTCTTGTGTATATTTAAAATGTTCGCCAAAAATCCAAGGATATGGTGTATCTAATACTAATCTCGCCTCTTGTTCATATTCCCAACATAAATGTTTTTCAAATGATTTATAATAGCCTTCATTGTAAAAAGTAAGTCTTTCTTCTTCATTTTGTGGTTCTCTGCCAAATACACTAGGTGGCATATATTTTGAAGCATCTATGGCACTATATTCTGAGCAATAATTAATATCGACAAATTGAAATTTATCGTTAATACTAAAGCTTCCATGTTCAGCAATCAAGCCATTAGGAGTATATCTTGAGAATCCGTGCTTAATTTTGTTTTTATTTTGATATAAACAGCCGTTTATAGATTTAAAAACAAGGCAATATCCCATGTGTTTACTAGCATAATGCGACCACATTAAAATATTATCGTTGGTCTTTGAAAAAGAAACAATATATTTATCAGTAGGTCTATATATATCAATGAAATATTTAACACATTCAGATAAGTGATGAGCATAAAGTGGCCCTATTTTAGCATTAATAGTTAATATAGCTTCTGAGAAATCATATCCAACAATATCCGCATATGTTTTAATATTATCTTTATAAATTTTATCAGCAAGTTTCTTTGCAAGTTCATCCAATAATTGTCTAGGAAAATCTGTTTTTGTCCAAGCTGTCTTAAATAGTCTTTCCCATTTGTTTATATCAAAATCATAAGAAAGAAAAACTTTTCCATCATAAGGATCATTGTTTTCTTCTGTAGAAGAAAAATATATTTCTCCATACCTTAATTCTTTTAATGATAATTCACTTATTGGTCTATATCTATAATAAAGCATGTTGTATACCTTTTTATTAATAATACAACAAATTTATAGACTTATTTTAATTAGTAATTATAATTTTAATTTATCCATTTAACAATTGTATCGCCCTTATATCCCTTTACCCACACATACCAAGCATAAGCAATTGCACTACTGTTATAAGTTTCAAAATCTCCGTTCTTTGCACAATTAATTCTACTACTTGATATGTAGATAAATTTTGGCGGATATTCTGTAAACAATTTCTTTCGGCTCTTGCTTTCAAGAAATAATACTTTCAAAAACATACATACTTTTCTACCATTGTCTACTTTCTTTAAGGCATGTTCTACAAATGTTTGAGCCAATTTGTATGGGGGATTTGTTACAATGTCGCCATCGTGGTAAGGGGCTGTATTTAACAAAAAATCTTCTATTGTTCCATAACCTCTATCTATTAAATCGGTTGCCCTTAAGAGCTTACCTGCTTTGTAAAACACTCTGGCTAAATGTCCTGCTCCACAGGCACATTCCCAGATATTGTTTAAGTCAGGTTCTACCCTCAATAATAACTCTCCTGCAATTGGGTCAGTTGCATAATAGTCATTTTCTTCCCTTTTATGGTTCGAGTGATTTGTTGCACCCAAATTGATAAACATACTTTCTTTCATAAAGTTCTCTATATATTTGTTATTTCTAGAAAGAATATAAATAAAAATACGTTTTTACTTTGGAATGTTATATATTTTTGAAACCAATGTTTGTTTTACAGTGCCAAACAAGATTAGTTTGATGTGTATAAATTAAGCCCAAGATACGTTAAAACGTAAAAATTTAGACTATTTTAAAAAATCACGATATAATTAAACTATGGAAGGAAATTTAAAAGCAGTCATATATGCACGCGTAAGTTCAGAGGAGCAGAAGAAAGAGGGGTTTTCCATCCCTGCTCAACTAGATTTACTTAGAGATTTTGCACGTAAGAATAATATTGAAATTATAAAAGAATTCATAGAAGCTGAAACCGCCAAACAAGCAGGCAGACATCAATTCAACGAGATGTTGAAATTTCTAAAAAAGAGCAAGTCTGTTAAAACTATTCTTTGTGAAAAAACCGACCGCTTATATAGAAATTTTAAAGATTATGTAGATTTAGATGTTGATACAACAGGGTATACGGTATATTTAGTTAAAGAAGGTGTTATATTAAATCCTACGTCTACTTCTCATGAAAAACTTGTACACGGATTAAAAGTATTATTGGCTAAGAACTTCATTGATAATCTTAAAGAAGAAACTCAAAAAGGGAGATTAAAGAAAGCTAGTCAAGGTTATTTTATCGGTCAAGTTCCATATGGATATAAAAAATTAGACCCTCGCACAACAGTTGTAGATGAAGAAAAAGCACCATTTGTAAGGCGTGCTTTTGAGTTATATGCAACTGGTCTTTCCTTAGATAAAGTAAAAGAGCAACTATTTGAGGAAGGATTCTTGTATCAACCTGCACATAAAAAAATATCAAAAGGACAACTTGGTAAAATGCTTCAAAATATTAATTATCTAGGTGTTTTGAAGTTTAGAGACGTCATTTATGCAGGTCAACATCCACCTATCATATCCCAAGAGTTATTTGATAAAGCACAGTTATCATTTAGAAAGGATAACAAACCTCTATACAGAGATGACCATAATTTTGCATTGTCTGGCATGATGACTTGTGCTAAATGTGGTTGTGCCATTACTGCTGAAATCAAGAAGGGTAAATATATCTATTATCACTGCACAGGTGGCAAGGGAAAATGCGAACAAAAGAAAATATACATTAATGAATTAGATTTAATGCCACAATTTGATGAAGCCGTAAAAGCTGTAAGTTTAGTACAAAAACATATTGATTATATAAAACAAGGGCTAAAAGAAAGTTTAGCTGACAAAAAAGAATTTTCTGAACAAATGCGTACAAATTTTGAAGCAGAGGCAAAACGAATTAGACACAGATTAGATAAAATAACCAATGAATATTATGATGATTTAGTTGACGCAAAATTTTACAACGAGAAAAGAACTCAGTGGAATAATGATTTAGAAAATGTCATGATTAAACTTGAGGCACTTTATAGCGCGGAAAAAAAATATTATGAAGAAGGGGTTCGTATTATCGAAACACTGAAAAACGCTTATAGCTTATATTTACAACAAACACCTTCTGAAAAAAGGAAAATGTTAAATTACTTACTATCGAACTGCAAGTTAGAAGGCAAAAAGGTAAGCTATGACTATAACTTACCTTTCTCCTATTTTATAAATTTTGACTCTTGTCGCAAAAAATACCCTGGATGCGATTCGAACGCATGACCTACCGCTTAGAAGGCGGTTGCTCTATCCAGCTGAGCTACCAGGGCTTACGTTTTTTATATTACCACGAAAAAATTTTCTTGCAAGTCTTTTATTTTATTTTCTTTGCTTCTTTTTAAAAAATTTCACATTCCTTATTTTTTATTTATTCATTTTTTTGTTTAAGCTATAATCGACATATACATTAGATTAAATATAAAGGATACTTAATTATGCTAACCGGAAATGAAATTAGAAAATTATACTTAGATTACTTTAAAAACAAACGTCAACATACAGTTGTGGAAAGTTCAAGTCTTGTACCTGATAACCCAACTGTATTATTAACTACTGCAGGTATGCTTCAATTTTTACCTATTTTTTTAGGAATTCAAGATTGTCCATATGACCCTGCAAGAGCAACTTCTTGTCAGAAATGTGCAAGAGCTGGCGGCAAAGATTCAGATATCGAAAACGTCGGTAGAACTCCTCGCCATCATACATTTTTTGAAATGTTAGGTAATTTCTCTTTTGGTGATTATTACAAAAAAGAAATTATACCTTGGGCTTGGGAATTCGTTACCGAAGTTTTAAAATTAGACAAAGATAGACTTTGGATTACAATTTTTGAAACTGATGACGAAGCTTTTGATATTTGGAGAAGTGTTGGTGTCCCAGCTGAAAGAATAAAAAGAAAAGGCAAAAAAGATAATTTCTGGGGACCTCCAGGAGCATCAGGATCTTGTGGACCTTGCTCAGAAATTCATTATGACTTAGGTGAACAATATAAATGTGATGACCCAAATTGTGGTATCGACACTTGCGAATGCGATAGATGGGTTGAAATTTGGAACTTAGTATTCACTGAACTATACCAAGACGAAGAAGGCAATCAATCTCCATTGGGTAAGAAAAACGTTGATACAGGTATGGGTTTAGAACGTATTACTATGGTTTGCCAAGGTGTAGCTTCAACATTTGAAACTGACTTATTAAAACCTATTATGGATAAAGTTTCAGAAATGAGTGGAGTTCCTTATAAAAAATCAGAAAAAACTGATATTTCTTTGAGAATCATTACTGACCATGCAAGATGCGTTACTTTCTTAATTTCTGATGGTGTAATCCCTGGAAATGAAGGTAGAAGTTATGTATTACGTATGATTTTACGTAGAGCTTTACGCCACGGAAAAATCTTAGGTATGGAACTTCCATTCTTATATAAACTTGTAGACGTTATAGTTGAACACTACGGTGAAGCTTATCCTGAATTAGTAAAAAACAAACAAAAAGTTATTGATACAATCAAAAAAGAAGAAGAAAGATTTGCTAAAACACTTGACCGTGGTTATAAAATGCTTGATGAATTCATTGATAATAAAAAAGATATCGATGGAGAAAGTGCTTTCAAATTGTATGATACATTTGGATTCCCATTTGAATTAACAAAAGAAATCGCAGAAGAAAACGGTCTAAAAGTTGACGAAGCAGGATTTAAAGCAGCAATGCTTGAACAAAAAGAAAGAGCAAAAGCTGCAACTGCAAAAATCAGCGTAACAGGAGATATGAAATACGCAAAAATCGAAAAAGAAGTTGGTTCTACTAACTTCCTAGGATATAGTGAAAACGAATGTTCTGATGCTAAAATTCTAGCTCAAATTGAAGGCGAAGGATTTGTAGACATTGTTTTGGATAAAACTCCATTTTACGCAGAATGTGGTGGACAAGTTGGAGATAGCGGTATTATCGAAAGTCCAAACTTAAAAGCTGAAGTATTAACAACATTTAAAGTTAACGACTTGTATGTTCATAGATGCGAAATTTTAAATGGTGAAGTAACTATAGGTGATACTGTTAAAGCTACAATAGATTTAGCAAGACGTGAAGAAATAAGAGTTCACCACACATCAGCTCACTTACTTCAAGCTGCATTAATTAAAGTTCTAGGAGACGAAGTAAAACAAGCTGGTTCTCAAGTTGAAGAAAATCGTATGAGATTTGACTTCACATTTTCTAGAGCAATGACAGCTGATGAAATCAGAAAAACTGAAGAAATTATGAACAACTGGATCGGTGGAAATTACAAAATCAATACTCAAGTTATGGGTATTAAAGAAGCCGAACTAACTGGAGCAACTGCATTATTTGGAGAAAAATATGGTGATGAAGTTAGAGTTGTTTCTATAGAAAATGATAATGAATGCATTTCTAAAGAATTTTGTGCAGGTACACATGCTAGACAATTAAAAGATTTAAGACTTGTAAAAATTGTTTCTGAAAGCGCAATTGCAGCTGGTACAAGACGTATTGAAGTTGTTGTTTCTAAAGCTGCGATAAATTACTTAAATGCAAAATCTACAGAATTAGATAAATTATCAACAAAATTCAAATCTCACTTTGATGAAGTTGTTGAACGTGTTGAAAAATTATCTGATGAAAATAGAGAACTTCAAAAACAAGTTGAAAAACTTGAAGAAGAAAATGCTAGAAGCAAATTTGCATCTTTTGTATCTAAAGCACAAAACATTGAAGGAGGTAAATTATTTATCTCTAAAGTTACAGCACTAAAACCAGTTGGTATTAAAATTGGCTTAGAATTTTTATCTCAAAAACTAGGAGACAGCATAATTATCCTAGCTGGTGAAACTACAGTTGCCGTAAAAGTTTCAGATAATTTTGTAAAACAAGGTATCAACGCAGGTAAAATTGTTGGTGAAATTGCAAGAGCAACAGGAGCTAATGGTGGTGGCAGACCAAACTTTGCTCAAGGCGGCATTAAAGATGCTACAAAATTAGACGAAATCTTAGCTAAAATAGAAGCTGATATAAAAGGTTAAAATTAAAATAACAAAAAATATTTTGTTCAAATTTAATATTTATAGAAGGAGATAAATATGACAATTAAAATGGATAACGCATTTAGTATACTTGACCGTTTTGGACAACCAACAGGTAATTGGGCTAAAAAATTCAAACCTTCAAAACCTGCAGAAATGGATAGTATCGACGATTTTAATAAACATTTTGAACAAAAGATTTTAAATCATAAAGTAGATAGAACTCCAGATCAAGATACTTTCACAAAAGGGCCAAAAGATGGCGGAAGTATTCCTAATACATTCTAAGTTTTAATTTACAAATTTACAAAAAACTCCTTATAACTTATGATAGTTGTAAGGAGTTTTTATATAAGGAGAGCTTATGACAACATTAAAAATCAAAAAATTATCACACAATATAAATATTCCAGAATATAAAACAGAAGGAGCAGCAGGAATGGATTTATGCGCTGCAATTTCTGAACCTATCACCTTAAAGCCTTTGGAAAGAAGCTTAATCCCAACAGGATTAAAAATAGAACTTGAACATGGCTATGAAGCACAAATAAGACCACGCTCAGGACTTTCTATTAAACACGGCATAACTTTAATCAATTGTGTTGGAACGATTGATGAAGATTATAGAGGTGAAGTTTGTATTCCTGTTGTAAACTTATCAAACGAAACCTATACAATAGAACCTCAAGAAAGAATTGCCCAAATGATTATTGCTAAAGTTGAGCAAGCAAAGATAGAAGTTGTAACAGAATTATCTGAAACTACTCGAGGTGTAGGAGGCTTCGGTTCAACAGGAAAATAAAACTACTACATATTGAGGATTTAAAATAAAGACATTTCAACTAGAATAAGCACAAGTTATTATTTTACGATGGTTCTCAATAAGTAAAGGAGATTGAAATTATGGAAACTGCTGAATTAGACAAACTAAGAGGTAAAAACTGGATGGCAGCAATGATGTGTTGCTGGGGTCTAGGAACTATAGGTGCACATAGATTTTACACCGGAAAAACAACTACAGGTTGGATTATGGCTGCATTAACCATAACAGGTTGTCTTGCTCCAATTAGTATAATTTGGGCATTTATTGACGGGGTTATGCTTGCATTAGGTAAATTTACTCACGACGATGGAAGTGAACTATACGAAAGAATTGACTGGGTTGGTTATGTATACATCGGCGTAATGGTTTTAGGTATTCTTGGCGCTGCTGCATACTTTGCTATGATATCTGCAGGTGTTGCTGCCATCATGAGCGGTCAATCTTAATTATTCTTTTAAATTTATATATCAAGGCTGTACGAAATACGATTTCGGTACAGCCTTTCTTAAACAAATATGACAACTACAAAATTAAATTCAAAACAAATATTTATTTTAAGTTTACCAATACTTACAATAATACTGGTAAATTTATTAGTCATGGCACATTTCAAAAACATTTGCCTAATCAAACTACTAACTCATCATCCTTGCTGGGGTTGCGGATTAACTAGAGCATTAGCCCAAGCCAGCAGATTTCATTTTAAAGAAGCATATGAATTAAATCATCTTATTATTATCGTTATTCCCCTATTATTCTTTATATGGATTGCACTCATAAAAAAAGAGATTGATAAAAAAGAGCAATAAAAAAGGAACCTTGAAGGTTCCGTTTAGTAGTAGGGGAAAAGGAGGAAAAATTATTGGTTTCTAATTACATTTTATATATCGGAAAAATTTTATTAGAACTTTAATAATTCACTTATTTATGTTACAAAATCTTTACAATAAAAAACGACCCTTTTAATTGGGTCGTTTACTATTAAATCAAAAACCTATTTTAGCATAATTTTTAGCTTATCAATAATATTATAACCTTTAGATTTTTTCACGTAATCCAAAGATAATCGACTTTCATCAACAATATACTGACGAGCTTTTGAAGTTTTTGGATACAAAATTTTCATACGGAATAAAAAATCATCTTGTAATTTTTTCATATCATCCAAACGATCAACCATTTTTTTATTCAAGTAAAAACTTATAGGATTATGCTTTGACTGCGAATTCACAAACGTGTCCTTTGCTATCATACCTATAGTTGGTTGATCTAAAGATTCTTCCATAAATTTTCGATAATTTTCAATATCCTTTATTTGTGGAGCAGAAATATTATCTAGGCTTGCATTTACTGCCGCAGCCCTTGCTCCTAAGCGGGTTACATGTATATTCATAACTATCTCCTTATTCCATAAAACATTATAACAAAAATAAAAATCATCTTGAACAACAAGATGACTTATAGAGTTATGGGATTAAGATTAAGAACGGGGGGTAAATTTAACTTTTTCCGTATGTTAAGTAAGTAGGTGAATTAGTCTACAATTGCTGAAATTATTGTTGCTAAACCTGCAACACCGGCAATTGTAGCAAATGTTCTTGTTCTATGATAAGACGCACAATGTCTATCACATCTATGACTATGATGGTGATCATATCTATATTCATAGTGATGTGGTCTTGGAGGTCTATTATAATGATGTTTTGGCGGTTTTGCAAAACATGGTGCAGCTATAGCTAAACATAATACAGTCGCAATAATCTTTTTCATAATATACCTCCATTCTCTCTATTGATTTTCTACCTATATTCATTAAACGATTTAAAAATAAAAAAGTTCATTTTTCATTAAAAATTTTGTAAAAAACTTGAAAAATAATGGAAAAACACCGAAAATAGATATAGACAAGGCCTATGGATAAAAATAAAATTATAAATTTTCCAAAATATACAAATAAAAAAAACAAATCCATAAGTAAAGGTTTTGCAATCTTTAATGAGGGTGTTGTTTTTTATGATCAAGATAAATATGATTTAGCCTATCAAAAATTTATTGAAGCTGAAAAATTGGGATATAAATCAATAGACTTATATAATAATATAATTTATATCTTAAGTCTTGATTTAGAAAAAAATAAAGAACGTCTACTTAAATATATCAATAAAAGTATCAAATATGATGATGAAAATGAATATGCATATTTTATAAAAGGTTATGTTTTATTACAAATAGAAGACTTCGAACAAGCTCTGGAAGCCTTTCTAAAAGCCTATAAAATGGGTTATGACGCCCCTCTAATATACATTTACATCTCAAAAACTTACTATCAATTAAATAATTATTTAAAAGAAATTGCATTTATTTCAAAGGGTTTAAACAAATATCCAAATAACAAAGAATGTTTAAATCAAAAAGGAGATAGCTATTATTGGCATGAAGAATATTCAAAGGCTTTAAAATATTATCTTAAAGCAGAAGAACAAGGATTAGTTGATACAGAATTATATTATCATATATCTTATTGTTACAGTAAAGCAAGAGATTTCAAAAAGGCTTTAATATATGCGAACAAAGAAATATTCATAGATAAAACCGGAGCTTATGGTTATTACAGAAAAGGTTTTACTCACTATGAAGCCGGAAATATTGATGCTGCACTTGAAGCCTACTTAGAAGCCGAAAAATTTGATCACAATTACAGAACATTTTATGACATGTATTTGAACATGTCTGAAATTTATCTTGATAAAAATGATTATGAAAAAGCTTTAAAATATATTGATAAAGCAATAGCATTAGAGAATAAAAATGCCCAATTTTACTTTTATAAAGGATATATATTATACAAACAAAAAAAATATTCTGAAGCCTTAAAATTGTATAAAAAAGCATACTGTTTAGGAGAAAATTCCACTGATTTAATTGTAGAAATGTCAAACGTTTATGTAACACAAAAAAAATACAAATTAGCATTAGAATTACTTAACAAACACCTGCCAACATCCCAAGATAAAAATATGTTGTTATCCATTAAAGCTGGTGTCTTATATAAACTAAACAGATCTTCAGAATCAAAATCTATTCTAAGAAAGCTATACAAAATCGACCCTACTAATCATTGGATAATTCAAGCTTACGGAATTGCATTAACTGAAGAAAAACAATACCAAAAAGCAATAAAAAGATTAGAACCAATCATTGATAAATTGGCAGAAATTAATCCATTTTCATATTTTTCACTTAGTCTTTCATATTTTAAAACTAAAAGATATAAAGAGAGCTTGAATATACTAACAAAATATGCAAAATACGAAGAACTGGAAGATCTTGAATATAAAGATAAACAAGAAATAAAAAGATTAGTAAATAACCTATACAAAATATTTGGCCTTAATGATGAATTAAAAAGCATCATAAATAAATTTTCACCAGTTATTATTTTTCCTAAATACATATAATATAAAACTTTTTTAAGCTATAATTAAATAAAAAGTTTTATTTGAAGGTGAAATATGACTAAATACGAAAAACTAAACTCTCAAGAGCTAATTGAAAAAATCAATGCGATTTTAAATAAATATGAGGAGAAAGACTCTATATACAAATTATCTGAAATATATGATGCAAGAATAAACTGTTCAGATAATGATGTTTTAGAAAATAAAATAAAAGAACTACTTGAACCTTACAAAGATGGATCAATTGGTCTTGCTCAAATAAATCCAATTGCAGGAGATATTGAACATAATTCTAAAAAAGTTGTTAAATATATTAAACATGCTCAAAATATAGGTTTGGATTTAGTAGTATTTCCAGAACTTGTTTTAATGGGTTATCCAATAGAGGACACCATTGATAGGCATCCTATTATTGTAGAAGAAAATGTAAAATGGTTGAAAGAAATAGCCAAAATTACAACCTCAACAACTGCAATAGTTGGATTTGTAGAACCTAGAAAATATAACCATCTTACTGGTAAAAAATACTATAACTCAGTTGCAGTAATTCAGAATGGAAAAATTCAAGGAATAATTAGAAAGAGCCTATTACCAACATACTCAGAATTCAATGATTACAGATACATTGAACCATCTCCGGTTATAGGAAACCAACCCGCAGAAACATTAGGTGTTTTTGACAGTGACAAAGTTCAAAAATGTAATTCTACAAATTTAATAAATAATAAGAAATATGGTATTTCTATTTGTGAAGATTGCTGGAACAACAAAGAATTTTTCAATGACACAACATTATATTCAATCGACCCAATTGAAGAATTAGCAAAAGAAAAACCTGATGTATTTATTAACTGTTCAGCTTCTCCTACAAGAGCTAAAAAAGAACAATTAAAACACAATATGTTATCTTTCATTTCAAAGAAATATGAAACACCTATTGTTTATGTGAACCAAGTTGGAGCGATAGATAATAGCTCTTTTGACGGTTCAAGCAGAGTATTTGATAAAAATGGAAAACTTTTGGCACGTGCAAAATCATTTAAAGAACAATTTTTAATAGTAAATCCACATAAAAATTTAGGAAAAGTTTACCCATTAACTAAAGGCCTAGAAATGTCCCTAAAAGAAGCTAAAGTGTATACTTTAGAATACGAACCTGACCTTGAAAGAACATATAAAACAATTATTCAAGGTATTCGTGACTACTTCAAAAAAACAGGATTTGAAAGAGCTGTTTTAGGTCTATCAGGAGGCCTTGACTCTACAGTTTGTGCAGTATTACTAGCAGATGCGTTAGGCAAAGAAAATGTCTTTGGTATAAGTATGCCATCTAAGATTACAAGCCAAGAAAGTAAATCAGATGCTGAAAAACTGGCAAACAACTTAGGAATATACTTCACTGAAGCGCCAATTAAGGATATGGTTGAAACAACAAACAATTGCTTACAAAATTTATTCAAAACAGTTGAACAATCTTGGAATGGTAGGTATAAGCAATCCTTTACTATGGATAATATCCAAGCTCGATCTCGTGCAATGTTCTTGTGGGGAATTAGCAATGAATTTGGAAAATGTTTACCAATAGCAACCTCTGATAAATCCGAATTATATATGGGATACGCAACAATAAATGGGGATATGTCAGGTGGTTTTGCACCTATTGCTGATGTTCCTAAAACTAAATTATTTGCTCTAGCTCATTGGTTAAATAAAAATAGAGAAGAAAAAAATGCTATTCCTGAAGCTATTATTCTAAAAAAACCGGGAGCAGAATTAGCTATAGACCCTAAAACAGGAAAACCATTAGTTGCCGAAGATGCTCTAATGCCTTATGAATTCTTAGACGAAGTAATCTGGAGAATAGAAAATAAAAAAGAACACTATTATGATATGTTAGAATCAGAATTCTTATACGAAAAGAAAAATCCAATTACTAAAGAACAAAAAATCGAATGGCTAGATAAATTTTACAGAAGAATGTCTACAGCCCTTTACAAGTGGTCAATCTTACCTCCTTCTGTAATCGTAGATTCTAGATCTATTAACAAATATGACTACAAACAACCAATAACAAGTTCTAGAATTAACTACAAAGGACTTTCTGAAGATAAAATACACGAAATTATACAAAATACATAATATTATTACAAATTATTAAGTTTTAATAAATAAAAAAAAGCGCTAGAACTCACTGTTATAGCCAAAATTATATAATCTATAAAAATACTATAATAAAAGATGATAATTTATGATATTATAGCCTTTAGAGGGAATTTATATTAATGGCAAAATTTAACATTTTAAAATGGTTATATAAACAAGCTCCAATGAATTTTTACACATATACAGAGGATGCAACAATTATCAAATCAATAAACAACGCATTCTATGGATATAAATTTCAGAATAAATTTTCTGATGAAGAGCTTGAAAAAATTTGGGAATTAATAAGACAACATAAAAGATTCTCAACAATTTTAATTTTTATATTATTTATTGTGTCATTATATGGCATAATATTCCCTAATTATTATTTTATTTCCTCACAAAATTGGTATTTTACAGCCTTGCCATTACTTATAATATTTTTTGTAATTTACCATTGTATAACTACAATTTGTACAAAACATTTTGAGCAAAAATTAAAATGCAAATTTGGAGAATTTGAAAAAACATCTTATACTCCATCTGGAAATGTTGATAATAAATATTATAAACATTTTAAAATTGAATTAGTTAAAGCTTTTGGACTTATACTATTTATTTTATTATGTTTTGGAATTGGTTCCCCATTCAAGATTGCATTGAAATGGATTCATCAAGGACGCTATCAAGACGTTATAAATCTTACAACTGTTGGTTCAAAGATATTTCCAATAGCCCCAGAGTGGTATTCTTTAAGAGGATATGCAAAATATAAAACAAATGATTTTAATGCAGCTATTAAAGACTACGATAAAGCTTATCGCTTAGGTCCTGACGAATATAATGTAATGAATTTTGATAATAAAATCTACTTAAAATATATTACTAAAAATTATAATAGTGCAATAAAAGATTTTGATCATGAAATAGCTCACGCTTCTGATGATTATGAAAGAGATTCTTTCTTATGGGATAAAGCTCAATTCTTATATAATATTGGAAAATATGAGTTATCTCTAAAAATATATGACAATTTAATTCAAAAAGCTGAAATTGATAAAATCTACTTATTACAAAACAGACTTTATTTCGAAAGAGCTCAAGTATATAAACAACTTGGACTTGAAGAAGCTGCTAAACAAGATCTCTTAAATGCTGAAGCTCTAAATATCGAAGAATCATTTAAAAATCCAATTCCAAAACCAACAATATTATTGGATGAAGAATAAAATAAATAAAATTATAAAAAAAAGAGACTTTAAAAAGTCTCTTTTTTTTATTCATTATCAATTACTTCATTCTGTAACTTTTCTGGAACAATTTCTGAAGGTTGATCTTTTGTCTCATTTATAACTTCAGGAGCTCCGAATTTTTCAATATGTAACTTAGCTTTTTCCATATCCTCTTCTGAAGCCAACCACTTAAATGACTTAATCATTTTAAGAGGAAGTCGAGTATCTCCATGCAACAATACTTCAAAAATTGCTATTTCATTTTCATTTGAAGCTGAACTTATATGAGGAATCAAATGTAATTCTTTTTCACTAATTACCCCACTGTAATTAGCAAAATCTTTTACCAGATCAGTTTCCTTATCTAATTTTGATATTACACTTGGATTAAGAGCATATAATGTTCCTAATTTTTCAGCAAAATCAGAAGATACTTTACCATTCAACTTCAATTCTGCACTATCGTCTAACAAATCAACGGCCCCTGTAATATTCATAGACATAACTCGACCCTGAGTTTTTACAGGTTGTAATTTCGCAAGACCTCGATTGAACACTAAATGTCCAAACATATAATTAAATTGTGAAGTATCAATCTCTACTATATCTGGCAAAATTATCCCAACATTACTAGACAAAATAGAATTATTACGAACATTTTCAGCCATTAAGAAATTTTCAAACTTTCCAAACGGACCTAATTTCCCATTTCTAACATTAAAATCAGTATAACCTTTTAAGGATTTCAGACATTCTTCGTATTTACTACCGCGACAGGTTATATTAATTTTGAAATTTAAAACTCCAGAAAGAACATCTTTCATATTAAAAATTTCAGCAAATAATTTTTCTACATTAAAATTCTTACCATTAAGTTTTGCCTTAAACTCATTTAATTTTAAATTATTAGAGACTTCACCTGAAATATTACCACCAAGGAAGTTAGTCTTTAAATCACTTAAATATAATACATTATCCAATAATGCTAAATGACCTGAGGTATTGTACATTACAGATTTTAAAGTTTTTATATTTTTAATTTTAAAATTACCTTTAAGGATTTCATAATCAAAACCTGAGCCATCACGTGTTGAACTTGATAACACATTAGATAAACGCATCATTGCAGATTGGACTTTATATATTTCTAAAAATCTTGATGAAAGACTTACATTTGATAACACATTTCTTTTTAACAAATTCCAAGAAGTATTTACTTCTATGTTTGCATCTGAACCATTCACGTTAACATCATTAAATAAAATATTTATATCATTATTACTAAAATTAACTACAATATGTCTAATTGATGTTAAAACTTCAGGTATAGAAAAATCTCTAACATTAAAAGTTCCATTAATATGCGGATCATCAAACTCTCCAAATATATACAAGCCACCACCAAATACAAAATGAGACTTCTTAAATATACTCAAAGAACCAACAAGACTTTTTGGAACTGATAATTTTATAACATTAATAAAAGGGGTAGTATTTAAATTAGAAACCATTGCCCTTAAACTTATAATTTCTTTTGCTCCAGATAAATTTTCACGTAAATCTAAAACAAAAGGAGTACTTTTAGATTTTACAAATAATCCTGATTTATTTAGCTTAACAATATCATTCTTTTTCTCTATTAATATTTGAAAAATAGATTGTTTACCTACAACATCCGCTAAATTAACAGGTGTTATATAATTCATACTATCAGCTTGAGCTTGAGCTACAATAACTAATCTGTCATTAATATATTTAATTAATACTTTAACAGGAATAGCCCCTTTCATATCAAAATATTTTACCTGATCTTTATCTAAAAGTTTAATCAAATCTGTAGAAGCCATTTTCCCGTCTATCCAAAATTTTGCTTCAGGATTAGACAAAATATTTTTTATATTACCAAAAACTTCAATTTCAGAACGATTATTAAATTTGATAATCGATTTATTTGTTTTCAATAAACGATTATCTATATCGACAGTTAAAAGATCATTATGTACAACAGAATTAGATTTTGGTAATAACAAATTAAAACCGGAATTTTTAATTCTTCCTTTTAACTTACCTAAAGAATTTGCTATACCTAAATGAGATGATGAATTTGATAAAACAAAATTTCCTTGAGGATCTTTTAGTACTAAGTTATCTAAATCTACTTCTAAAAGTGCCGCAACATCTTTTATTTCTCCGGTTAATTGGGCATTAACAGAAACAAAACCAGATACTAAATCTAAAGTAGATTTCATATTTTTTGGAGCAAAGGCTTTATACAAGCCAGGTAAAGGAATTTTATCACCAATTATACTAAAATTTGCTATTGAATTATTATCAATTCGTCCTGACAATTTTATTGGATGATTATTAATTAATGCTCGAGTATCAACAACTTGAAAAACATTATTATCAAAGAAGAAATTTGCATTTATATCATTAACTAACAATTTAATATTTTTATCAATAATATTACCTTCTCTAACAATAACTTTTCCGGATGATACAATATCTGTAAAATCAGTTTTTAATGATGCATTTGCTAATAAATACCCACTTGCTGCCATATATTCAATATCATTTTTTATATGTACAGTATCCAGATAAGCCTTTGCAACATTTAAAATATTTACTAATCTAACTTTTGGAGATTTTAATTTCAAATCAACATACGGGGTCATACCATAATCTACTGAACCCATTAAATTAATATACTCTTTATCTGTAACATATAATTTTGTATCAATATTTTCTAAAGTTCCATTAGAATGTAACCTGAAATAAGATTTTGGTAATTCCAGCCCGGACATTGTTATTGTTGTATCTTCAACATCAACAAAACCATACATTTTTATTTTTTTATCTTTATGGTCTTTTCTAATTTTCAACTTTGAATTAATATTAGATTTCAAATTATAATTTCTATATGCTAATACTGGATTTACAAAAGGAAGTTTATACACAGCTTCAAAATCTTCTTCCTCTTGTTCCAACTTACTTAAATCAGGTAAAAAAGTATCAATATCAATCTTTGCAGAAATATTAGCCTGATCATCACTTAAAAGCTTAGCTTCAGTTTTTATCTTAGCAGTTTTTCCATTAAAATAACCTAAATCTAATTTTTCACCTTGTAACGCCAATTTATGCCCTGCTAAAGTATCATCTAAAAGAACATTATAATCTTTCATTTGCAATGAAGAAACTATTATTTTCATTTTAGAAATATCAAATGGGAATTTGCTAATAAACTTTTCAGAAATAAACGATTTTTTTGCTAATCTCTGCTGTCTACGTTTATTTACTAAATCTTCATATGTCTTAGCTACTCTAAATCTATCACTATCAACAATTTCAATATTAAACTTTGGGGAATCAAATTTTGCACTTGAAACATGAATAGTTGAAAGTAACAAACTTGGCAAAAAGACCTTACCACTGAATGACTTAGCAGTAAACAATTTTGAATTATCCGGTAAAATCAAATTTACATTATCTGTCTTAACTCCCACTTCAAGTAATGGAGAGGTTGTAAATTTCAAATTTTCGCAATTAAATTTTACCCCAGTATTTTCAAGGACAAATTTCTGAAAAACTGGTTTATATACATTTAAATCGACTTTCCTTGGTAAAACAAACAAAAACCAAGAATATAGTACAACCAATAAGAAAACTAAAACACAACAAACGACCTTTAATATTTTATTCATAATATCCTCATAATTATATACATATTTATATAAAAATTATAAGATAAATATGCGATAATAGGACTATATACAGTAAGTCGTTAAGAAATATTACTTCGACATAAGGTCATATTGTTGAAGTAATATTTCTAAAGCCTCAGCTTCCGTATTTGAGGTATTTTTAAAAGAAAAAATTGTCTCATTTGAAGGATTAATCAAACAAAAAGCATTACAATATGCTTTCAAGTCTGTAAATGCTTTTTCATCATATGGATTTTTATAAATAACCTTCTCAGACAAGTCATGTTTATATATCAACAGAAATTTATCACCATAAAGTTTTCGTTCTTTAACATACTTATCATATAATAGTTTAAAACCTGAAAGATTTTTATCAGAAGTTTTCACGGGAATAAAAAATAAAGCTGTATATTTGGTAGGATTTTTATAAACAATCTCATAATCAATATTTGCTGATAAAAAGTCTTTAATATAATTAGGAATTTTATTGTATTTATAACGAATACTATTGTCTCTTAAATAGGTTATTAAAATACTGGGAAGCATATCCTGAGGTTCTGATACTGACTTAAATTGTTCAATTTTAGCTCCTGTACGAGTTTTCAAAAATAAATCTTGTTGTGAAAAATATAAAATTGCAATAAATAATGTAAATAAAAATACTAAAAAATTTTTCATAAAAGTCCTCATTGATATTTTTATTATAACAAATTTTTTTTTAAACTCAATTTAAAGACTTATTTTTTTATTTATTCATAGGTACAACATCAATATTTTCAATTGCTTTACTAATAGGCTGAGTATCAGTATTATATCTCTCCTGATTAATATGAGTTTCTAACTCTTCACAAGGTTATCTGAATTTTTAAAGCAGAAAAAACAAAATAAAAAAGAGCCTTTTCAGACTCTTCTTTATGGAGCGGGAGACGAGGCTCGAACTCGCGACATCCTCCTTGGCAAGGAGGCATTCTACCACTGAATTACCCCCGCTTATCTTGGGTACTCTTTTATTGTACATGCTGAATTTTATTTTTCAAGCATTTTATTTATAAAAAGTTGTAAATTTTTTGTAACATTTAAATGTATTTATCAAAAAATAATATGTTTTGGCTTTATAGATACAGAATTTCACAAAATGAAAGGATTTTTCAATGTCTATTATTTCAAAACTTACCTCTAACGCAAGCAATGTATTACCCAAAACAACACTACAAAACCCTTTACCAAACAGAATAATTGGAGATGGTGGATTTATGAAAATGGGTGCTACATTTCATGAACCTCGTACAAACTCAGCACAAGAAATTTTTGATTCAATAACGTTACTAGCTAAAAAAGAACAAACAAAAAGCAAAGATATTACATCTGAATTAATTAAATTTGCAAAAGAAACTTTGGGTATTGATTTAGAAAAAGAAGCTAAAAACAGTACTATTTTTGACACTGTAATGCGTATATTTCAATCTTCTGCAGAAAGATTCAAAAATTTAGGCAGAAGATTTACTCCAGAAGAACAAAAAATGGCTAACAGCCTCAATTTATTTAAAGATCTAGGAGTAGATGCAAAAGTTGCAGAATTAAAATCTCATGAAATTCAAGAATTTCTAGCAAACGCTAAAAATATGCCTCAAAGACATTTAAGCCTAGCCCAAGATGTTATTGATTTATCAAATACTCATGCATTTATAAATGATGAAATTTTTCCAAGCGTAAATTTCAACAATATAGGAGTTATTGATAAAACCAAGAAACCAACAACTTTGATGGGTTATCTACTAAACCTATTACCAAAAATTAGTAAAGAAAATCCTAACGCTTTAGATATTGCCGATGCTGTTGTTACTCATTCAGATGACGCTAATTCAAAATTTTTCTTAAGCAGATTTTTAGAAAAAGCGCCAAATGCTCCAGAACAAACAAAATTAACTGAAGAACTAGTTCCAATATTTACAAAAAGTATATTAAATGGAATGCCTTCTATGGATTTAGGACCAAATTGCAAGGAAAATATATTTTTAGACATAATATCAGGTTTATGTTCTAAAGATAGCAAACCAGAGAATTTAAAACTCCTTAATCAATTATTAGAAATGACTGATACAATCAACAAAAAAACAAATCCTTCGATTAACCTTGATGACATTAGACTTGGCGATACAAATGTTATAAAAGAAAATATGAAAATTCTTCCAGAAATTTTAAAAAATGCAGAGGCTCAAGGAAAAGATATTGATGCATCAGGATTTTTAACTAAAAACGTAAATTTAAAATAAGCAAATATAGAAACACCTAAATAATAAATTGAAGCGGTTTAATAAATTTAAACCGCTTCTTCTTTCAAATTTGAATCCATAGATTTAACAGATATTTCTACTTTATCACCAAAGCCCCTATTAACAGTGTTTACCAAATCATTTGATGAATTAACCCAGAACATAGAGGATGTTAAAATTTTTACTTCCCCTGTTAAATCTTTCACTTTCAACATTACAGGATCTGAACCAGAATGCTTACAAAGCAATTGTTTTAATAACATCAACTCTTCGAATTTCAAATCTTCTTTAAACTTGATTGTAAAAATATTTGAATTATCAACAGGTTTAATAGTATCTATTAAAATTATCGCAGGATCTTCATCACTTCTACGACTAACTTTACCTGATACAATAATTCTTTGTTCTTGTTGTAAAAAGTCATTATACTCTACGATTTTCGAATTAAAAGCAAGCGTATCAATTTTTCCTGTTAAGTCCTCAATAGTTACAAATCTAACAAATTTAGTCGGATCATTCTTAGTCGGAATTTGCTTTGTTGCAGTAACCAAACCACAAATGGTAACAACTTTTTCGTTAGGAACATCAGGTATTTCAGATATTTTATGAGTCATCAAGAATGGTAATTTATCTCTAATTGTTGATAACGGATGACTTGTTACATAAAAGCCTAAAAATTCTTTTTCAAACAATTGAATTTGACGTGCATCATATTCTTCATCGGAGCCGGCCAAATGGAACTTAGCATCATCAATAGAAGCAGTATCACCAAGCATATCAAACAAACTACCTTGACCAGATTCTTTTGCCTTTGCCTCTTTTGATGCAGTTGCAGTGATATATTCCAAGTTTTCCATCAACTGTTTACGACTTTTTTCAATTGATGAGAAAGCGCCAGCCTTAATCAAACCTTCTAATGTTCTTTTATTTGTACATTTTGGATCTACGCGTTTAATATAATCATATATTGATTTAAAATCACCATTTTCTTCACGTTCTTTGATAATATCTTCAATAACACCTTCACCAACTTGTTTAATTGAAGCCAAACCAAATCTAATATTATCTCCGTCCGGAGTAAATGTTGCTAATGAATGGTTGATATCAGGAGGTAATACTTTAATACCTTTTTTCATTGCTTCTTCAATATACAATTGAGTTTTTTCCTGATCTCCGGCAACACTTGATAACAATGCTGATAAATATTCAACAGGGAAATGGCATTTTAAATATGCAGTTTGATAAGCTACGAACGCATAAGCTGCTGAGTGAGATCTGTTAAAACAGTAAGATGCGAAGCTTAAAATTTGGTTAAACAAAGCTGTAGCTGCTTCAGATGTCATACCATGTTTAGCTGATCTTTCGATGAACTTACCCTTTTGTTTTTCCATCTCATCAACTTTTTTCTTACCCATCATACGACGAACCATGTCGGCTTGTCCCAATGAATAATCTGCTAATACTTGGAATACCTGCATGATTTGTTCTTGGTAAACAATCGTACCATAAGTATCTTTTAATACAGGTTCTAATAATGGGTGAGCATAAGAAATTTCTTGACGTCCATGTTTTCTTTCAACGAAGTCATCAACCATGCCGGAATCCAATGGACCCGGTCTGAATAATGCAACTAAAGCACCTAAATCTTCAAATACGTCCGGTTTTAAGCGTTTTACCAGGTTTTTCATCCCTTGAGATTCTAACTGGAATACCCCGTCAGTATCTCCTGTCATCAACATATCATATGTTGGTTTATCATCAAGCGGAATATCATTAATAGCAAGTTCAATTCCTTGGCGTTTCTTAATCATATCAACTGTTTTATAAATAGTTGTAAGGTTTCGTAACCCCAAGAAATCCATTTTCAATAAGCTTAAAACTTCAGTAACAGCATGTGGCGGATATCCTGTTTGAATAATACCATCTTTTGACGGCTGAACAGGCAAGATTTCATCCAAAGGTTTTGGAGCTATAATAACACCCGCAGCGTGAGTACCGGTATTGTTTTTTAAGCCTTCAATACCTATAGCTAAATCTATAAGTTTTTTCATACCAACAGTTTTACCTTCTGTTGGATCAATCATTATTTGCTCATCTTTATCATATAAAGCTCTTAACTCTGAACCTTCATATTCCATAGCTTTTTTCAGAGTTTTAGCTTTATCGTTAATACTCATTGCTAGTTCTATAGCTGGATCAATTAAACCTGCTAATCTATTACTTTCAGAAAAAGGTATTTTTAGAATTCTAGCAACACCTTTGAACGCGGCCTTGGCTGCATAAGTACCAAATGTAATAATCTGACAAACTTTATCTTCGCCGTATTTTTTAGTTACATAATCAATAACTTCACCACGACGTTCAATACAAAAGTCGATATCAATATCGGGCATCGTATAACGTTCAGGATTCAAAAATCTTTCAAACAAGAGTTTGTGTTTAATCGGATCCAAATCCGTAATTTCTAGTGCATAAGCAACAACAGAACCTGCAGCAGAACCCCTACCTGGTCCAACAGGAATACCATGAGTTTTTGAATAATTGATAAAATCCCACGTAATCAAGAAATACGCAGCAAAACCCATTTGCTCAATTACACCTAATTCATACTGAACTCTTTCTTTTAATTCCGGAGAAATTTCTCCATATCTTTTCTTTAAGCCAACATGAACTAAATACTCAAGATAAGTTTCAATTGTATATCCTGGCGGAACATCATATTCAGGTAAAGGACTTTTACCCAATTCCAACATCAAATGACACTTATCTGCGATAGCCACAGTATTTTTAATACATTTATCAAATAATTCACTATCCATCCATCTAAAAGAATCTCTCAATTGAGATGGAGTTTTTACGTAAAATTCATTATTTGGAAAGTGAAATCTATTTGGGTCATCTTTATCACTATTTGTTTGCATACACAATAATGTGTCGTGCATATCTGCGTCTTCAAGTCTCAAATAGTGTGAGTCGTTGGTGATAACCATTTCAATATCTAGTTCTTGAGCAATTTTTATCAAATCTGGATTTGTTCTTTTTTGCTCCTCTAAACCATGATCTTGAAGTTCTATATAATAATCTTCACCAAATAAATCTTTATATTTTTTTGCAATAGCTTTAGCTCCTTCATAATCACCTTTCAATAAGCTTTGCAAAACTTCTCCACCTAAACAGGCAGAACAACATATCAAACCTTCGTGATATTGCTCTAATAACTCCCAATTAATTCTTGGTTTAACATATCTACCCTTACACCAAGCATTTGAAGTTAATTTTACAATATTTGCGTAACCAACATTATTTTTTACCAACAAAACTAAGTGATAACATGGGTTATGATTTTTATCATGCTCTGTGATATCGCCATCATGCACATAAAACTCGCAACCCATAATAGGTTTAACACCAGAATCACGGGCCAATTCATAAAGTTCCATGTCACCATACATAACACCGTGGTCAGTAACAGCTACTGCCGGCATGTTATTTTCGGAACAAAACTTTATTAAATCCCCTATTCTAATAGCTCCGTCTAGCAATGAATATTCTGTGTGCAAATGGAGCGGTACATATTGTTGATCTACGTCTACCATAATACCTTTGATGATATCATAGGCAAACTCCAAAAAAAATAATATATTAAAATTATTTAAAAATTAATACAGACAACAACGCAACAACAATTAACGGGATATTATAGTGTAAAAACGTAGGAATACATGTATCCCAAATATGATTATGCTGACCATCTGCATTTAACCCTGCTGTTGGTCCAAGAGTCGTGTCCGAAGCTGGAGAACCAGCATCACCTAATGCTGCAGCTGCAGCTAAAACAATTATTATTGATGGAATACTAAACCCTAATTTGACACAAATCGGAACATACAAAACTGCCAAAATTGGAATTGTTCCAAAAGAAGTGCCAATACCCATAGTGATAAATAAACCTATTAATAACATTAACGCAGTGGCAATTAATTTGTTATACATCATATAAGGCGCAATTGAATTTACCAAAGCATTAACTCCGCCTGTTGCTTTCATTACGCTTGCAAAACCTGCTGCAACAAGCATAACAAATGCAACATAACCCATCAATCCAACACCTTCATTAATTAATTTATCCATTTTATCGTGATCAATTGCTTTCAAACCAAAAATTACAGCCAAACCAACTAAAGCACCCAAAGGCAAAGAATTTGTCCACAATTGAACAACTAAAGTTAGAACTGCGGCTAAAAGAGTTATATAGTGATTTTTATTTAATTTTAAGTTTTCATTTTCTTCAACTTCTTTAACTTCTAAATTTTGATATTCTCTAGGTTTTCTATAAGAAATAAATATCGCAATTAAAAATCCGATAAACATACCGAAACCTAAAAGCCAAGTTGATTTCCATATATCATTTTTAACAACTTCAACTCCATTTTGGAGCATATTTTCTGCAATCAACCCTTGGAAAATTAATCCAAATCCTGCTGGAATCATAATATATGGAGCTTTTAGACCAAAAGCTAAACCACAAGCAACGGCTCTTCTATCTATTTTTAATTTATTCATTATGACCAATAATGGAGGAACCAAAATTGGAATAAATGCGATATGTACAGGAATTAAATTTTGAGATAATAAAGCCATTCCTGTAAGTATAAAAATTAGCAAATATTTTTTAGACTGTATTGCATTAGCAATTTTTTTAGATAATATTGGCGCTAAACCGGTATGAGTCATTGATGCAGCAAAAGCTCCCAACAGAATATAACTCAATGCAGTTTCTGAATTTCCACCCATCCCGTGAATAAAAATATCCATAACTTCTGACAAATTCATATGTCCTGCTAAACCGCCAACAACAGCAGAAATAATTAATGCCAGTAAAACATTTATTCTACATAAGCATAATATACATAACAAAACTACAGATATTATTATGGGATTTGTTATAAGTGAAATCATATTATTACCTGAATCTACAATAACATAAATATACGTTGATAAAAACCAACTATTTTACATTGATTTCATAACAAGGATAAGCCTTTGAACAACCTTCTAAGCGTTGGATTTTTATACTTACCTTTGATTTAACTATAAATTGATTTGAAAATTGTCCAATTTCCATTTTTTTACTTTCATTTGGTACAATATAATATTTATAAAAATCTTCGCCAGAATCATTCAAGACAAGATATTTATTGTTCTTTCTAGAATATTTCAAATTTAGCGTTCCTTTTTGTAATGTAGAAACATCAATAATTTCAAAACCTTTTTGTATTTCTTGAACTTCTTTTTTATTTAATTTTCTAGTTTTGAATATAACACCGTTAAAAACAACTTCGTAAAATTCAAAAGTTTTTGGATAATAAGAATAAAGCTTTTTACCAACTAAAAATTCTTGACTACCCTCACCAATCCAAACATCTTCTTTAGGAACTTGCCCATTACCAGTTAATAAATGATATGAAGTATATCCACCATTTCCTTCCGGTTCTTGTACTTGAAGTATAATTGTATCTTTAGAATCATCTTCATCTACATTCTTATCATATTTTTGCCAAGCATGCTTATTCATATTATAGGTCCAAAGCTTTTGACCTATCCTAGGCATCCAAGAACTATTTAAATCTTTTTCTTGTGTATCTGAATAATTCAAGAACAATGCAAATATTGCTACTATACACAATGCTATAACTGAACCAATAATATAACGAACTTTATTACTCATCCCTAATCCTTTACTTTACTAAAATTACAATAGCATAAAAATACAGAATATGTTTATTATATTCATCCAGATTTAAACCAAAATATTAGCCATTTAGTTAATAGATAAAAAGTTTCTATAAGTGTTTAATATAATTAATCTTTTTCATACTTCCAGCTATTCTTAATTCCAATGAGTCTCATTTGAGACTCTTTTTTTTATATTCCTGAATAATATTCCAAGTTTAATGATTTTGCATTATTTTTCCAAAATTCATTGATTAAATCTGCTGCAGATTCTTTATACTGAAGCTTTGTAACTTCTTCAGCAACTTTTCCTTTTATACTATCACAATTATTCGGATTAGCTTTACAATAAGCCACTAAATCTCTAATTGTCTTTGTATCGTTTTTAGAAGAATTATCTAATAAAAATCTCAAATAAGAATCTTTTAACTCTTTCATTTCCATATTTGAAAGTTTTTGATAGTCCTGCAGTTTTGTCAACGAGTACTTATGACCTTTTTTATCAAATGCAATAATCTGCTTTAATTTACTATTATCATTTAGAACAATAAAATCCTGTAAACTAACAGGTAAAGTTTTTGAAGAACCTCTTATTGCCGGATGCCCATGTAATAAAACAACTTCATCACCATTTATTTTTCCGTTAATCACACAAGATTTTGCATCTCCAGCAAATTCGCCAACAACTTTTCCAGATTTAGAATCCAATAAAAATGCTAACTCTCTAGGTTGTGCAGAATTTAAAGCTTCTATACACTTATACTTAGAATCCATATAAGATTTTTGAAATGGTGTTAATGATTTATTGGCATACTTTTTCAACTTAACTTCATCGAGCTGAATTTTTGGCTTTGTCACTTTTGCTGAATTAAGATGCTCAATTTGCTCTCCAAAAATACTGTTTGTAACCTTTTTAGAAACAGCTTGAGAGTTAATAATACTATTAATACTATTGTATTGTTTGTATTTATCAATAACTTTATTTGAAGCTTTTAACAATTTATTTAATAACATTTTCTATCAATATTCTACTAAAATAGAACCTTTCTATGCAACTTTATCCAATTTATTATCTTGAGTCATATATTTATCTATATCTTTTATTGAGAATTGATAAGCAGTACCTACAGCTCTTTGTTGATTATAATATGCAAATTTTAAAGCATCTTTTAAAGCTGACCAAGGATTAACTCCATTTTTTATCATACCAAAAACAGCCTGAGGTATATCTTTTAATAATGTTGTCATATCAAAAGATTGGCCTGATAATTTTCCAGCTTCAGACACTGCTGTAAAAAATTGCATTTGAGCTTTCATTGCTGTTGCATTTTCTGCTGACATTTGCAAACCATGCTTTTTCAAAATTTCTGAAATACTATTTTGAATATCGACAAATTTTGTAATTTTTTGTTTTTTACCAAAAATATATGTTTCAATATCTTTTGCGATTTGAGAAGTTACCAAAGCTTTATCTGCTCTGCTATATCCGCATTGATCAACAAAGTATTTTGCAACACCTTCAGAATTCCCAACCATGTAATTGGAAAAGAATTTTATATCTTCCTTTATTTGAGAAGCTGAACGCGCAACACAATTACCGGTATCAATAAACTCAGGAATCAATTTACCTTTAGCGTCAGCAGTAATAAAGAAATTACCGGTATGCGGATCACCATGCATCATAGTTTTACCATTCTTTTTCAAGAATAGAAATTGCTCATCAAAAGTTTTTAATAATGTTTTAGGTAATTCTTTCATTACTTTTTCCGGATTAGCTAACCAAGGATTTTCAGCTATTTCTTTTGAATATTTTGTTGCAAATTCCGCAGGATTAGCTTTGTAATCTTCTAAGATATTCACAAGCTTATTCATTTGAATACCATTAGCTTTATCCATAACCAAACAGGTTCCATCTTTTGATAAATCTGTAACGGCAGCTACTTTATAACGTTTTGCACCTGTCGCTAATAACTTATTATTTGCAAACTCAGTTGAAAAATTTAATTCTTCTTTCCAATCTTTATACCAAGATTGCAACATATTTTTATTCTTAGCATATTCTTCCGGAGTGGAACTAAATTCTTTAACAACTCGAGTAAAGATTTTTTCTTCCATATCAAGTTGTTCTTTTGTTACTCCATTTTTTAACATTTTTAAAACAGCAGTTGAACCATCTGGACGTTTTACCAGATAAGCAGCCCCAATACTTCCTGCACTTAATTCTTTTTCTAAAACATACCCTCCATTAGGAAATGCTTTATCCACAACTTTTTGAGCTTCTGATAAATTTCTGGAAAAAGAACAATGACTTCTTGTATTCCTAATTGCAGCCTGTAATTCTGGAGTTTTTATTTTTGACATAATTTGATTGTTGCTTGATATAATTTGAGCAAACTTTGTTGGTCCAACTCCAGACATTTCAATCAGTTCTTGAAAAATCTTTTCGTGTGATTTTCCCTCACAAGTATAATTAAAAACTCCCCTTCTTGCAGCATATTCTGCCAATGCATCTGTAAATTTTTTATCTTTATATAATATCTTTGTAACTCCCCAAGACTTAGATTTTATCGATTGAAGATAGTCATCAACATTTTCACCTTGAGTAAATTTAGTAAAACCTTGTTTAAAAGAATCTCTTGCATCTACAATCCCACTTTTTAATCGTCTTCCAATTGCAGTGTGATTAGCAAATACATCTTTAGCCTCACGTGAAACATAAGAAACACCTTTTTTAAAAACTGCTGCTCCTGAATGATACAAATCTACAGCAAAACTAGACAAACTTGTACTTATCCCCATTTGTTTCCCCTTTTATATAAATAATCCCCTTATTTATATAAAAACAAATTAGGAATAAAAATTGCTCTATTTTAAAATCTACCAAGTAAATAATTCTTTTGTTGAATCTACAACTCGTCTGAATACATTTATTTTGTGATTAACTTTTTGAACATTTCTATACGCATCGGAATTCCAATAATCAAACCAATAATCGTCATCATAATCTCTTCGACTATACCAATAATCATAAGAACAATTTTTACCATGATGCTTATTGCAAGACTTATACCAATTTTTATATCTTTTTTTATAACAATTTGCAGAATTCCAATTACTATTGCAACAAGGATTTTTCCAAGAGGTTAAGAAATAACAATAACTACCTCTGGAATGACCTCTGTCATCATCGTCATCATCAGCAAAAGCTACACCACAAAGTAAAACCATCATTAACATAAACACTAATATCTTTTTCATTAAACCCTCGCATATTCCAAATTGTATTTGGATATACTAACATTGATAAAAAACTTTTACAATAAAAAAATGGTATCAAGTAACAAAACTCAATACCACTTTTTATTTATTATTATAACTATACAATTAGTCTTTTTTCTTTAATGTAGGGAATGCGATTACATCACGGATTGATGGAGAGTTAGTTAATAACATAATCAATCTATCAATACCTACACCTAAGCCACCCATTGGAGGTACACCATGTTCTAATGCACAAATGTAATCTTCATCAATTGGCATAGCTTCTTCATCACCAGCAGCTTTCGCAGCCATTTGAGCTTCAAATCTTGCTCTTTGATCGATTGGATCTGTTAATTCTGAGAATGCATTACTGATTTCCCATCCATTAACTCTTGTTTCAAATCTTTCAGTTAATCTAGGATTATCTCTGTGAACTTTTGCTAATGGTGATATATCTCTAGGATAATCATAAATATGAATTGGTTGAATTAAAGAACCTTCGATTTTTTCTTCGAATACTCTTTCAATTACTTGACCCCAATTATCACAATCGTCTGCATCTACATTCACAGATTTAGCTTTTTCTTTTGCTTCTTCTACAGTTTCAACTTTATTAAAATCAATACCTGTAGCTTCTTCAACTGCACCTAACATAGTTTTTCTATCCCAAGGTGGAGTTAAATCGATTTCATTTTCTCCATATTGAATTTTTGTTGTACCTAAAACTTCTTGAGCAACATATGCTACTAAGTTTTCAGTCAATGTCATCATATCATTGTAATCAACGTAAGCTTGATATAATTCCATCATAGTAAATTCTGGATTATGGCGAGTATCTATACCTTCATTTCTGAAACTTCTGTTAATTTCAAAAATCTTTTCACTTACACCACCAACCATTAAACGTTTTAGATATAATTCTGGAGCTATTCTTAAGAACATATCCATATCTAATGTATTATGGTGAGTAATAAATGGTCTAGCATTTGCACCACCAGCTTGTGGATGAAGCATAGGTGTTTCTACTTCCATAAAACCTTTATTAATTAAGTATTCTCTTACTTTTTGAATAATTAAACTTCTTTTTTGGAATGTCTTTTTAACATCATCATTAACAATCATATCAACATATCTTTGACGATATTTAGTTTCCACATCGGTTAAACCATGGAATTTTTCAGGTAATGGTAATAATGATTTTGATAATATTTTTAAAGACATAGCTTTTATTGTTAATTCACCACGAGGAGTTCTTCTAACAGAACCATAAAAACCAACAATATCACCTATATCAATTGTTTTTAAAGTTTTCAAATCTTCTTCTGATAAATTTTCTTTGTGAGAGAATATTTGAATTTTACCTGAAGCATCAACAAGGTCGATAAACATACCAGTGTTTCTGTTAGCCATTACACGACCAGCAACATGATAACAATCTTCTAATTCTTCACCTGCAGCAAGATCTTTATACTTATCTTGTAAATCTTGTGCCATAATATCTTTTTCATATCCGTATGGATATGGGTTTAATCCACGTTCTCTCAAATTCTCCATTTTTTGAATTCTTACTTGACGAATTTGATTTTGAGATGAATTTGATTCTTGAGTTTTTTCTGTCATCTTTTTCGATCCTTCTTTTTATTACTAAAATTCGCAATAAAATTGTAGCACAAAAAGCATAAATATAAAATGATAACTTCCGCAAATTAAAGAATTTTTGCTTGACGAATTTAGGCTATAATGAGATAATCTGAATATGTTTAAGTATTATGGAAAAACTGCACCTTATTTATTTTTACTTCCTGCGGGAATTGTATTACTTATATTCTTTTTTATTCCGTTTTTCCAAACTATTGGCTTAAGTTTTTTAGATTATTCCAATAATATTTACCACGCAAAATTTGCGGGATTACAAAATTATATTGATATTTTGCATAATCCAATATTTTATAAAGTAATGATTAACACTCTTATATATTTAATCGTTGCTGTACCTATTTTAGCAATATTACCGCTATTTCTGGCAGTACTAATCAATCAAAAAATTAAAGGAATAACTTTATATAAAATATTAATTTATTTACCGGTAATTGTCTCAATTGTAGTTGCTGCAATTGCATTTAAATGGTTATACGCAGAGCAAGGTATTTTAAATTATTTATTAAATGTATTACACCTACATTCAATAGGTTGGTTAACAGACCCGAAATATTCAATTTATTCAGTAATCATCGTTACTATTTGGAAAGGAATTGGATATTATATGATGATATATCTTGCAGCTTTAATGAGTGTTCCTAAAGAACTTTATGAAGCTTGTGATATTGATGGTGCCGGATTTTTTAGAAAACATTTAACTGTAACTATTCCACATATTATGCCAACTATTGCTTTAGTTACTACAATCAGCTCAATTTCCGCTATGAAAATTTTTGCAGAAATTTATGTAATGACTAAAGGTGGTCCTTTAAATTCTACAAAAACTATCGTTTATTATATTTATGAAAAAGCTTTTGAAAATCTAGATTTAGGTTACGCTTCTGCTATGGCAGTTATACTATTAGTTATAGTTATGATATTTTCACTAATTAACATTTGTTGTTTTGAAAAAAACAAATACCAAATATAAGAGGATTTTATGTCTTTAAAAAATAAACTTTTAAAACTAATAAATATGAAAAATTTCTGGATACATTTTACACTTATACTTGTATCATTAATTTCAATATTTCCTTTTATTTGGTTATTATCAACATCATTAAAAGGCAACAGCGAAAATATATTTGCCTACCCGCCAACAATTATCCCAAAAGATTTTACATTCGCCAATTATGTCGGAGTATGGCATAAAGTTGATTTAATGAGATATTTTATAAACAGTATGATTGTTGCAGGTGGAACAGTCCTTTTAAACTTAATATTATCATCTTTAGCTGGATACCCACTTGCGAGAATGGAATTTAAAGGGAAAAAGATTGCATTTTTCTCAATCCTTGCAACTATTATGGTTCCATTCCAAGCAATTATGCTTCCTGTTTATTTAATTACTTTAAAATTACATTTGGTTGATACTGTAAATGACACTTTAGGATTTATCGGACTTATTATGCCGTTTGCAGTTAGTGCATTTGGTATATTTTTGATGAGACAAGCATTTTTAGCTATTCCTAGAGAAATGGAAGAAGCTGCTATTGTTGATGGATGTAATGTTTTTCAAGTATTCTGGAAAGTTCTTTTACCTATGGTAAAACCATCACTTGCAGTTCTTGCAATTTTCACATTTATTGGATCTTGGGGAGAATTCTTATGGCCAAGTATTGTACTTACAAAAGAAGCTATGTATACACTCCCTGTTGGAGTTAACAACTTACAAGGAATGTTTTCTTCAAACTGGCGATTTATAGCAGCTGGTTCAATCATTTCGACAATTCCAATCATTATATTCTTCCTAGCAATGCAAAAATATTTTATAGCTGGAGAAAATGAAGGTGCTGTAAAAGGATAAAAAGCTGTAGGTTTTACCTACAGCTTTTTACTATTAGTCTAAACTATTAATCTAATGCAGTTTTATTATACTGATCTATAAAATATCTCTTAAATGTATTTGGTTGTAATCTTTGAGCAGCAATATCTAACTCACCATGAGGAATAGTTTTTAATCCTGCCTTAGATAATAATGCATTAAGCTCATTCATAAATAGTGAATTATTTATTTGTCCATAAGGTCTTGCATTAGCAGCATATTGGTAATGTTCTGCCAGTTTGCCTAGAATTTGATTTTGAGAAGCTCCACTATTTATAAGTTCTAATGCTTCCTTAGAGGTTCTATACATTTCCTTATAATAGAAAGATTTTAAAGATTTAGCATCTGGATATATATGGAAATATTCCACATAACCACTGCCAGGATTTACATCATATTTACACTCTGGTAAATATTTATCTGGTATACCATCTAATCTTACTTTTATACTTTCACCAGGAGCTTTAGGAACTCTGTATGGATCTCCGTATTGCTTAGCTATATCTTCAACACCCATAGCTTGACGATATCTTGGACTATACATAGAACCACGTTCGCGAATAACACCAGGATTTACAGGAATTCCACCTTGTCCAGCTTCATTATACCAAAAGTCATTGCCACTTTTACCTTTAGCTGAAACTACGTGCATATCGTTCATTGTTTCAATATAACTATCTACGGATTTTGTATAATTACCAGATTCGATAGCGTCATTCAAATATTGACGGGCTTCTCTAGATGTTTTTACGTATTTAGCATTTATTGGTTTGCCATTATTTCCAACATTTCGCACTAATTCATTTTCATTTATTACAGGTAAACCATCTGCTGCAACTTTACCATTGTCAACAGGATGTTGTACCGGAGTTCTTTTTGCGGCAACACCATTCTGAGATTTTATTTGATTCATTTTATCAATAGCAGACTTTTTACCTTGGAATTCGACATCCCAATCATATTTATTTAAGAAATTTTGACAAACTTCATCTGGAAGGTCGCCCTTGAAGGCAAAACCTCTAAAATCTCCATCGCGCCATCCTTGACCATTATTTTTTTCCAAAATATATGTATAGCCATCTTTTTTAACAACTTGACATTCATAAGTTCTAGAAGAGCCTTCCGGTTTAACAGTTCTGGTTACATCTTTCTTCCAAGAAATAGGAATATCAAATTCACCTGATGCACCCATACGAGATTTTGCTAATAAGACATTTTCAAAATTGTATGTTTGTGGAACATCATTTAATACAATATTAGGATTTGCTGAACCAACTGGTTGTTTGGCAGCAATAGTTGTACCATTTTTAGAGGTATCTTTTACGATAAATCCATTGTCTGTTTTTTCAATAGTCAAATGCTTTCTTGATACAGCTCTAGTGGAATCATTTATTTTAATATCGCCTTCTCGTCCAACAGTAATTATGTCACCTTTTTTCATCTTACCCAACACTGATTGAACTTGAGGTGAATTCAAGTCTAAAGTTGTATTTGCTAAATTCAAACGTTCTGTTCCGTTTAACAATACACCTTCGTCTTTTGGTAAAGAAGTTCCAACCTTAGCATTGGTAAAATCTTTAATATTAGAAGACAAATTACTAGATAAACCATTTGAATACAATGCTTCATCATTTACTGTAAAGTATTTTTTTGCCTGACTATCAACATGTCCTGGAGTTATTGAAGAAGTTTTATTGTGCATAGCATCACAAATTACACTAGTTCCATCTTTAAACTGTACAGTATTCCATGCATGTGGCCCCCCATCAACAGGTGAGTTGTAGAAGTTTCCACGTTGGAGTTCAACATTTAAACCAACTTCATCTCCAAGAACTTTGTACAACAAACTTCTATGACGGCAAACTGCAACTGCAGGTTTTTCTGTAATAATATCACCTAACAAAACTTCTTTACCAACATGTACCTCATCCCATTTATCACTTATTTTTGGACTTACATTGTCGCCTCCAGAAATTTTATGAATATATTTTTGTAAAAACAAAGCTTTTTCTTTTTCATCCATTTTAGCAGTTTTCTTTTGGACATCTTTTATTATTGCTTGAAGCTTTGCATCTTTATTCCTATCAACAAGAATAATTTCTCTTGTTGGTTCATTTATTGGCTGACCGTTGTTATCAAACTTAACCCTGCGGCCACCATCTTTATAACCATCCATTACTCTTTCATCAGCACCTAGTTTATGTGAACGATTAAAACTTTGAGACTGCTCTACTGGAGAATTATAAGATTTAGAATAATAACGAGAAGCTATTGGTTCTGCAGCATTTTTAGAAGACAAAACCTTTTCATCAATCATTGTTCTTAATTTTTTCATCAAACCTTGAATTTTTACTTTTACTGAAGCTGAAGCATTAGCAGCAATGGTTTTTAAATCTGCAAATAAAGTTTTACACTTAGCTACCATTGCAGCTTTATTACCCTTGAATGATGTAGATAATTTGTCTGTGATATCTGATATTCTTTGTTTACAATCTGCCCATAATTTTCTTTGAGCTGATGGAATTTCAGAATCAGATATAGATTTAACATCAGCATCGATTGATTCTTTAGATACTTTCGGTGTTTCAACATTATCCTTTGGTTTCGCTGCTGGAGTTTCAACTTCAGAATTTGCTACAGAATTCAATGATTTTTCTTTATTGGCAATAGCTTCTTTCAACTGTTTCTTTTGAACTGAAGTCATTTTCTTTCCAGCCAATAAACCTTTAAGTTCTTTTAACTGTGCTTCATCTGTAATTGTTGAAATATAATCATTAACTTGTTTAATTTCAGCTTGATTTAAACCTTTACCAGTTCTTGCTTTATCATTCAACATTGAAACCAAGTCATTATGAGTTTTTTGTTGTAATTGCTGATGTGCAGCCATAAAATCTACAGCATTACCATCTTGAGCTACAACTTCCGGAGCTCTATCTAATTCTATATGATGAGGATCTAGATATGTTTCTTGAGGTTTTTGATGTATATCTGCGCTTTCTGGCACTACAGATTGTTCTTGCACTGATGGTTTTTCAGATGCAACAGGTCTTTCTGAAGCCAATTTACGTTGCACGGATACAAAATCATCAAAAGTACCACCCTCTGGAACTACTGTTTCCGGAGCTCTATCTAGTTGGATATGATGAGGATCCACATATGTTTCTTGAGGTTTTACAACACCTTGAGGTTCTTCTGCTACAACTTTTGGTGCAGTTGATTTTGCTTGTAACACTTCAACTTTATCTTGCATTGTTTTTAGCAGTTTTTTAGAAGCTTGCGAATTTCTCAAACATTTATTATTTTCAAATTTCTTAATTAAAGCTTGCAAGTCTTCTGCAGAATCTGTACGGTCTACAAATGATTTGATTGTAGCAAATTCTTGTTCGTTCAAACCTCTAGAACCATTTATTGCAGCATCTGCAGCTGAATTTGTAGCAGCTACATCAGCTTGTCTAGCTTTCATTTTTGCTAATTTTGCTTCTGCACTCTTCATTACATCTGCAGCTTGGTCTACACCTTGAACTTCATATTTATGCATATTACCTTTTTCATCCACGCCAACACGTTTTTTCAAGGCATCCATAAAATTCTCAACATCTTCAACTGTATTTAAATTATTTGTTAAATGTTCTTTTAATACAGCTGCATCATGAGGTGGTAATGCACCTTTTTTACCAGCTAGAATATCAGAAGCATTTTGTTGAGCATTAGTATTTATTCTATCAACAAACTCTGAACCTCTTGTTACATTTGGAGCATCTGGAGAAACATGAAGTTCAACCATTCTATCTTCTATTCTTTTCAAGATTTCAGCTTTATTTCTTGTATCTGTACTCCAGCCTGAAACTTCTTTATGTAATCTTTCTATTGTTGAAGCATCTGCTGTTGATATATCAATATGTTCTTTTCCAATAGTAACAACGCCAAACTCGTCTTCAACCATATGTTTTACGTCTCTACCTTGAGATCTAGATTGAGCTTGTAATTTATCTCCTTCTTGATGAATTTGAGCTCCGCGTTCAGGTGTTGCTCCAGGTAATTCTTCAGCTATTTCATTTTTAACTTGATTCATTTTACCTGCACCAAGTTTGCCTCCTGGCATTTTTGCACCATCACTAGTTGCTACATCTAAAGTTTTCTTTGGAGCAGTAGTACCTGATGGAGTATGAGATCCTTTTGCTAATTGTTTCAACGCAACTAAATTACCCGCTGCAGAGAATACTGCTTGGAATGTTACACCTTGAAGTGTAATTTCTCCAGTTTGCATATATTCAGCTCCAGCACCAACAGCTACATCACCTGCAGCTTGGCTTAACATACGGCCACCAGCTTGTACAAATGCTTTTGATGATTTAAATGCCATAGCAGCTTTTGTAACTTGACCACCGACAAATACTGTAGCTCCATCAATTGTAGCATTTTTCAAGATATTAGTAACTTCACCA
Organism: uncultured bacterium; assembly: GCA_905215335.1. Classification (GTDB taxonomy): domain Bacteria; phylum Cyanobacteriota; class Vampirovibrionia; order Gastranaerophilales; family Gastranaerophilaceae; genus Zag111. The sequence continues at coordinate 158,205 of CAJMPQ010000003.1, forward strand.
TCTTTCAAACCTACATTTGAAGATGCTCTATCTGTTAAATCTGTAGCGGCTGAAAAGGCTGCTGTTCCTGCTGCTGCCACACCTAAAGCAACTAAACCGGTACCACCAGTTACAACAGCTATAGCTATAGCTCCAACAGCTTTTATTGCTCCATTAACAACAGCTCCACCAACTTGTTGTGATGATATATAACTATTTACTCTATTTACCAAATCTTTTTTATTACCAAATATAGATGATGTTGCACTTTGTAATTCACTTTCTAAAGTTGCTAAATCCTTACCACCTGTATATTCAGTAATTTGTTTTGAAATACCAGACTGAGTATCTTTGATTAGCTTTTGTAAATATTGAGTTTTTTGTGCCTCTGAAGCTTTTGAAAAGTCAATACCATCTTTTTGCATTGCTACTGCTAAACTTTGTTCTACAACAGTTTTACCATCTTGAACATCAGAACTTACATTTTGCATATAAGCGCCAAATTTATTTAACATAACATCATAAGATTCTTTACCTTGCATACTTGAGGCAAATTCTTTGTTATATCCGTCTAATTGTAATGTTAAAGCTTGTGCATTTACAAAGTTTGATTGAAGTTTTCTATATCCTTGAGTCATTTCCGGAGAATACTCAACATCAAAAATTTCTTTAAATTTTGCTTTAAATGCTGCATCGCCGCCTTTGGCTCTTGCTGCACTCAATTCTGCGATTGAATCTTCAAATTCTTTTAAGTCTGCTTTTACATTTTCATCTAAATTATCAGAACCAACGCACCATTTTAGACCTTCATACAAATCTGCACACCAGCCATCTTCGTCTAATTGTTTTTGAAGTTTTGCTCGATTTTCATCTACATTTGCTTGCATGATATTTAATGTATCATCGATTGCATTATCTTTAGATGCTAAAACTTTTTCTGTATGAGTCATTGCTTCTGATACATGGATTGCTCCAACTACATTTTTAACCAATCCGTCTAATTTTTCAGTACTGCAATATCCAATACCCATTGACCAATAAGATTCAAGCTCTTTTGTGCAATCGTCTAACATTTGTTTTGTTCTGTCATCTTTAACACCTGCAGTTTTAGCTCTTTCAATTAATGAATTCACAATTTTTGATACTGCATTACGTCTTGTTTCTAATGTATTACCAGTTTCATCCATTATAGCTTCCAATAAACTTTCATCAGGAGAAAGCTTATTGTAACCTTCAACTACGCCTAAAACATTATTCTTATTAACTTTTGCTAAAGCATCTTTAAATTCTTTTTCTGAAACACCTCCAGCATGTCCGTGAATTGCATTATGCATATTTTGGGCTAATGCGCTACCTGTCTTAGTTTCTTGTTTTTGCTTTTGAATTTGTTGGCCTCTTTCTCTAGCTATTTGACGACCATTAATTCCATCTGCAACACCTTCTGAAACTGATACTTTTATCCTTTTGCCAATCAATTCACCATCTTTAACATTTGGATTAAGTTTTTTCAACTCATCTATTCTTGATTGCATTTCATATTTATTAGGTTTATCATTACCTTCTCTTTTAAATAAAGCTCTTGCTAATTTTTCGTAAGTATCAAATTTCTTTTCTGTCCAAGTAAAATGATGATCTTTTCTTGCTTCTAAACCAGCTTTAGCTTCTTCTTTTTGACGTTGAACTTCTTCTGCAAAAGCTTTATATTTAGCTTGAGCAACTTCTTTTGAATCTCTATTTTGAAGAGCTTTTGCATCTGCATCTATTTCACCTGGAACAACTATATCATCACCAGCCCAGCCTCTTACTTTACCGCCATTAGCTTCGATAATTTCTTGTTTTGTTGTCCCGAATTTTTTAGCTAAAGCTTCAATACTTTCACCATTTTGTAAAACAACTTTTGTATTACCATTTCCATCGTATTCTACTTCATAAGTTGTTCCATTTACTGTTTTTGTTTGTTTTAATTTCTTACCTTCAGCATTAAATTGAGTAACTGAAGAACTGCCATTTTCTTCTTGAACTGTTTCAGTTCTAGATCCATCTTCTGCATGTTCTATTGTAGTTGTTTTACCTTCTTCTGTTATAACTTCAGATTGAACTTTACCATCTTTTAATTGTTGTACAGTTTCTTTGCCTTCTTGTTTAATATTAGCTGTAACTGTTCCATCTTCATTATATGTATAATCAGTTCTTTTTTCTTTTGCTGGAATACCTTGATTTTCAACTTTTGAATTCAAAACTTCATTACCTTGATCATCAAAAGTATAATTACGTGTTGTAGAACCTTGCTTTAGTTCTTTTTCACTAGGCTTACCTTCTTCATATACAACTGTAGATACGCTACCATTTGCATTATCTGTAATAGTTTTTAATGTCGGAGTTGAACCATCTTCTGCATATTCAGTTTCTGTAGTTACACCTTCTGGAGTAGATACAGTATCTTTTTGCAACTTTTTATTGGCATCTAAATATCTTGTTGTAGATGTTCCATTTTCATCTGTTTGACTTACTCTAGATGATTGGTCTGGATTTATAACTTCTTGTGTGCCATCTTCATACTCTAAATGCACAGTTTTTTTACCATCTTCATCAACTACTTGAGCAGATTTAACATTTTCAGTATTTACAGCATATTCTTGTAAAAATTTTAAAACTTCTTTTTTAGATAAACCTTTTAAATCATTTTCTTTCAAAAATTTTCTAGCTTCTCTACGTGAAACGTGATTATCTTCTGATTTATCTAATTTAGATTTAAAATCTTGCATTTCTTTTTCATCAATAACACCATTTTTATCAGAATCAATAGCATTAAAAATTGATTTTTGTTCTTCAGTTTTTAAATTTTCTTTTTTTAAACCACCATTGAAATTTGATAAATCAACACCCTTTTTACCGAATTTACCTACATTCAAATCTGCCATTTCGTAAACCTTTCACTTTGAGTAACTTAATATAGTTACGTTGTCGGCAAATCCATTAAAAACTTTATAAATTCGAACATTTCACCTTAACAAATTGTAACATTATTTAGATTGAACAGAATTTGAATATAACTTTGAGATATCCAAATCTAAAGTTCTTTTGGACTGAGTATAAATAGTTTTTTTAAAATCAACTATATATTTAGGGCTAATATTATGTCTTGCAAATACACCTTGATGATACAATTCAATTAATCTATCAACATATTTCTGACAATATTCTCTGGCCATTGGACGACGTTTTAATTGAGCCACAAAATCTATATTTTTACGCATAGAATTTTCTCTTGTTGTAGCCCCTCCAAAATTTGATAACAAATCGGGACCACCACAAGACCTTGGAAGAATATGTTCTACGGAAGCTAAAGATGGCCACAATAATCTATGACCAATTTTTTCAGGAGGTTCTGCTACTGTTTTTAAAATATATGCAGATGTACTTTCTTGAGATGTCGGTAATTTCTGAGCAATAGTTATTAATTTTTCCTGCAATCTTTGATCCGGTAAATCGGTTATAATTTTTGCTAAATCATATATAAATGACTTTCTTGAAAAAGGAACAACTATTTCTTCTTTCGTTAATCTTGATTTTGAAGTTTCCATCAATGATTTTAATTGCTCGTTATTTTTTAACACTGATTTCTTTAAGATATAATCCAAAAAACCAAGGACTTTCTTTTGATTATCAATAGTTCTTGAATTTGTTGAACTTGAAAATCGCTTGGATTCCTTTATCAATTTATTCATTACTTTTTTAGCTTTTATATCTTCACCTTTTAAAATATCATCTTTTATTTTTGATAACTTATACTTGAATTCATAAGAACTAAAAGGAATTATAATAGGTCGTTCATTTAATTTTTTATCTGTTTCTTGCATCAATTTTTTAAATTTATATTGATATTTTTCTGGTAACTCGTGAGAAGCTTCTACTAATTCATGAAAAATAGGAGCTTGTTTTTTTCTCAATCGTCTTTTAAAAACAGGTTCTACTTCTTTTAAGATTTCTTGTATGTTCTTATCTGGGTGAATTTTAGCTCTTTCCCGAATTATATCTAAAACCTTTGCCTCAATACCTATAATACTATCCTTATATGGTTCTAATACATCCATAACTTGGCTGGCTGGGCGTAGAAAAGTTTGATTTTTAATAAACTTTGTTAGAACCTTAGGATCAATCATTGTTATACCACTATACATACAAGGTAACTCATACCCAAACAATAACCTTAATTTCGAAGAATTACCTATTGATGTAAATGATATCGGATAAACATACGGCATGCCTGATAAATCATCAATTCTATCTTCTGAATAATTAACTTGACTTTTTTGCATTCCAGCTGACAAAGAATTATCTTTGCTTGATTTTAAATGATAAATTGAGACCGCTGGAACTTTCATTTTTATTCATATCCTTAATTATAATATTAACTATTATATCTATATTAATTATAACTAATTTTGATTGATATTGCAGTATTTTTATCGCTACCTATTATATTTTGTCTCTGATATATTTATCGGATTTTTTTTATAAAACTTTAATCTTCTTCTGGTGAAAAATAAGACATTGATGGACATTTTCCAAAGTTTTCTAATATAGCTTTATCTAACTCTTCTGTAGCAACAATTTTTCCATTAACAAAATTTATACCAACTGAAGTGATTGAATCTTCTTTTTTATTATCTTTAGCTTTTATGTCTTTACTACTTTTTGCCATATGTTGTTTAGACTTAGATTTTTCTTGATCTAATATTGATTCTAAATACTTTCTATGTTCTCTATTTTTATAAACATTTCTCGTAATATCATTCATAACTATTGCAACATACTGCTGAGTTGCTGAATTTTTATCCAATGCCGTAATTAGTGTTGAAGCTTTATCGATTTCATCATAAGCTTCTTGATAATGTCCTAACTTACGCAATAGTACAGCCAAATTATAATGCGCTTCATAATTCATTGGAGCAATACTAATTGCTTTACAATAACATTTTCCAGCCTCATCATAATTCCCGGAAATATGATATGCTAAACCCAAATTGTATTGTGTATCATAACTTTTAGGATTGATTTCTATTGATTTTTTATAAGCATTTATTGCTTTAGCCAAATATTTTCGTTGTAATTCCCAATCATCATTTGAATACAAAGATTTTAATCTGTAAGTAACGCCAATATTATAATAAGCAATTGCTTTATTTTCTTTATAACTAATCTTATTATTATAAACATAAGGTATTGATAACAAATGACGTTTTGTTTTAATAATTTTTTTATACTGATCAATTGCAGAATCAAAATCCCCTAACTTTTCAGTAGCAATAATGCCATAATTCATTCTTGCAACCATCATTCTAGGATTATATTTAAAAGCTTGAGAATACGCATACAATGCTGAATAATAATCCTCATAAGCTACATAGATATTACCTAAATTGTACCAAGCTCCATAATGTTGAGGATAAAGTTTTAAACCTTGATTATAATAGCCAATAGCCTTTTGCATTTTCAAATTCTTATATGCTTGATCCCCTTTGTAAACATAATACATCCCTTTTACTTTATCAGCCTGATTATTCACAAATTGCTGATTAAAATATGCAGCAACACAAATTGCTCCAAGAACAAATAATGAAAATAATGCTGATAATATTTTTTTCAAACTTAGAACGTCCTTAAATATATTGTATACAAATTTATGATAAACAAATTACACAAAAACTACATCAACTAAATAATGGATGGAACAAATATACTAAACAATTAACATTTCGTAACAATAAATTTAATATAAGCAATTTTAAATACTCAAATTTGTTTATATATGTAAGGTAGGTTAAAGGTTAATATTTTTGGAGGTTAGGTATGACTAGCGGAGTTAATGCGTTGAACGGTATATCACCAGTAAACACATTTCAATATAATCCATATTTCTCTTACGATTTGGATTATGCAGACCTCGATATGAGCACATATCCAATGATGGGTATGAATGGAAGTATTTTTAATGGCTATATGGGAAATGGTATGATGCCATTTACTCCTGGTTTCTATGGAAATAATCAATCTTATTTTGATAATATGAAGGATTACCAAAAATTTTACATTGATTACAATATTGATCAACAAAAAATGCAACGAAATGCAGATTTAAAAACTAATGCTTCTGTTGAAGGAATTTTTGGAGCAGCTTCAGTATTAAAAGATAAAATATTACAAAATGAACAAGATCAGATTCCAAAAGCATTTCAAGCATACGTAGATAGTGTTGCTAGAGCTTATGGCGAAGCATCTCCACAAGAATTAAAAAGTCGAGCTCTATCTTTATATGCTCAAATGAATGATGGCAAATCTTTAATCCAAGACTTAAGAGAAAATAGTCACGGTTCATTCACTCAAGGCTTTATTCAATCTCTAACATTTGGAGCATATTATCAAAATTCTGCAGAAGATAATATTTCTAATATCACAGGTCAACCTGTAGGTACTGGAGAAAAAACTCTACAAAATATAGGTAGAATCGGTGGTGCAACTGCAGTTGGCGGATTAACTTATGCTTTAACAAAAAATATTGCAAAATTAAAAGGTAAAGCTGGAATTATAGGTTTAGCCGCAGGTGCAATAGCTGGTACTATTTCATTCTTAACAGGTAAAGCTACAACTTAAAACTGATAAATATACAATAACTCCGCAAGCCGGCAAAGAGCCGGCTTTTTTATTTGTCAAAAAAAATCCTGCTAAAAGGAGTAATAGCAGGAAATAGTTCAGTAAAAGAGACATCAATAACATTATTACCTCATTTTAAAAATCGTCAAATTTTTTTTTAAATTCTTTATTCAAATTTACCACTGTTAATATTTATGGAAATTTTAAAAATTTTAAACTATAATCTTGTTATGAAAAAATTATTGATAACACTACTAATATTATCTGGAGCTTTTACAACAACAGCATACTCTGCTATGCCTTGGCAAAAAAATACAGAACAAGAAGTTACTGTAGATCCTGTTTCGGAAGAAGCCAAAGCTCTTTATGCTCAAAACGATATCGATGGAGCTTTTAAACTTTTACAAGGTAAAGTTGAAGACTCAAGATCTGCTGAAGATTGGTTGCTTATCGGAAACATACTTCAAGATAAAGATAAAATCGATGAAGCAATCTATATGTTTAAAAAATCAATTCAAAAAGATCCAAAATATTATAAAGCTCATTATAATTTAGGCTATATTTATCTAATGCAAGAAAAACCAAATATGGCACTAGATGAATTTAAATTAGCAACAAAATATAAAGATGATTTTTCTTATGGATACTATAATATGGCTTGTGCTTACCTTAAGTTAAAACAATATAGAAATGCAAGATATAACTTTTTTAGAGCTTTAGATTTAAAGAATAATGAGCCAAATATTTATTACAATCTTGCTTACACTTTCAAAATGCTAAATAACGAAAAACAAGCAAAAACATATTTAAATTTATACAATCAAATGATGGGACAAGGACAACAGTAAAATGAGATATAAAGGTATAATTTTTGATTTTAACGGAACTCTATATTGGGATTCTGAAAAGCACAAAGAAACTTGGAGAGAATATTCTAAAAAACTTAGAGGCACTCCATTTTCCGATGAAGAAATGCTAAAATACATGTTTGGTCGCACAAACGAACAAATTATTAAATACGCGATTGGGAAACAACCAACTCCAGAAATGGTTGAAAAATACGGTCAAGAAAAAGAAGCTCTTTATAGAAAAATGGCAATAGAAGATAAAGAAACATTCCATCTTGCAAAAGGTGCAGAAAGTTTTCTTGATTTTCTAAAAGAAAACAATATTCCAATGACAATTGCGACAATGTCAGACAAAGTTAATGTTGATTTTTACATAGAACATTTCCACTTAGAAAAGTGGTTTAACTTAGATAAAATAGTATATTCTGATGGTATAATTCCTGGGAAACCTGCACCTGATATATATGAAATTGCCGCAAGAAATCTAAACCTAAAACCAGAAGAATGTATAGTTGTTGAAGATGCACTATCAGGCATAGAATCAGCTAGAGCTGCCGGCATTGGAAAAATAATCGCAATATGTTCCGCAGAAAGCCCTGAATTATATAAAGATATTCCTTGTGTTTCAGGTATAATCAACAATTTTGATGAATTTGATAAATCATTATTTGAAATTTCTCAAGCAACCATTGCTTAAAACTTTATAAAAATATAAATAATTAGAGGCGGTTTTAGATTTTAAAACCGCCTCTAATTATATTTTATACTTTATTTTAATTTTTACTTGGTCGTTTTATAATTCTACCTTGCTCTTCAAGTCTTTTTTGTTTATACCCATAGAAAGCATATATTAACAAACCTACGAACAACCATAACATAAAGTACACAGAAGAAGTTTTTAAAGTTTTTAATGAAAATACAATTAAAACTCCGCAAATCAAAATCCCTAGTATTGGGAACCAAGGACAAAGTGGTACTTTGAAAGGTCTTGGTCTTTCCGGATCTGTTTTTCTTAATATCAACACCGCCAAACAAATAATTACAAAAGATGTAAATGTTCCGAAATTACAAAGTGCAGCAGAAATATTCAAATCCATAAACAAACCACATACAATAACCACAATACCTGAAATCCAAGTCATAACATGTGGAGTTCTATATTTTCTATGAATCAATCTCCAAGACTTTGGCAAAAATCTATCACGACTAATTGCATAAAGAATTCTTGTAGTACCCAATTGATAAATTAACAATACAGAAGTTAATGCACATAATGCACCAATTGAAATCAATCCTGCAAACCAATCTTTGCCAATATAACTCATAGCGTGTGCTATTGGTGCTTGAATATCAATTCTTTCAACAGGAACAATTCCTGTCAAAACTAAAGCCACAGAAACATACAATATAGTACAAATTACTAAAGTTCCTAAAATAGCAATTGGTAAATCTCTTTGAGGATTTTCAGTTTCCTCTGCAGTTGTAGATATAGCATCAAATCCAATATATGCAAAGAAAATTAAGAATGCACCCATAATGATTCCAGAAGGATCTTGTGGGAAAAATGGAGTCCAATGCTCAGGTTTTACATAAAAAGCTCCAACTAGAATGAATGATAATATCATAAACATATTAACACCAACCATAATACTAGCAACTCTAGTTGATTCTTTTACACCTCTAATTAATAACAATGTCAAAAGTAAAACAATACCAACAGCCGGTAAATTTACAGCTACAGGAATATGTCCAAATAAATATGGAACTTTATCATGAATATCCCAATGATTATGAGCACATAATGCTGACATTGTTTTATAATCATATCTTAACCACAATGGGAAATTTACAATGAAATCTGGTAAAACATGTTTAAAACCCTTTAAGAATTGGATAAAATAACCAGTCCATGCACTAGCAACAGTAATATTACCAATCGCATACTCAAGCATTAATATCCAACCAACCATCCAAGCCATAAATTCACCCATAGTTGCATAAGTATATGTATAAGCACTACCAGCAACCGGAATCATAGCTGCAATTTCAGAATAGCATAATGCTGAAAAGACACAAGCAATAGCAGCCAATACCATTGAAATTACAATTGCAGGACCTGCACCAGAGCTTTCAGTACTACCAGTAATCGCTGTCCCTATAATTGTAAATATACCTGTACCGACAACAGCACCTATACCAATTACAATAAGGTCAAAAACATTCAATGTCTTTTTTAGTTCTGAACGCTTGCTTGTATTAATCAAATCGTCCATACTTTTTTTCTTAAATATATTTCGGCAAATCTGTTTTAAATCCATCTATTTCGTTACTTCCTGTTGTTCTGTAATTCCATGTACTAATTCTTTATGGATTTTATTTTCATTATTTCTATTTTTAATAAATCCATACAATAAATAAATTATAGCACCTACTCCAAGCCATACTGGGAACAATAGAGCAGAACTACCAGCCTGTAATGATTTATAAACCATCAAACCACCACAGCATATAATTCCCAAAGATGGTGTTATTGGAGAAAATGGAACCTTAAACGGTCTAGGACGTTCAGGATCAGTTTTTCTCAAAATTAAAACTGCAACACATACAATAATGAATGAAGTAAATGTACCATAATTACATAATTCAGCTGCAACGTCTAAATTAAGAGTTAAAATACCAACAACTGCCAAAATTCCAACAGTCCAAGTTAACAATACAGGAGTTTTGAACTTTGGATGAATTGCTTGGAATTTTGCAGAAATAAAATGATCTCTACTCATTGCAAACAATATTCTTGTTGCAGCCATTTCTAATACTAATAATACAGAAGTTAAACCTGCCAATGAACCAACTGAAATTAATCCGGCAGCCCAATTTTGATGAGCAATTGTCATACAATATGCCATTGGAGCTTTCAAGAATTCTAAAGGTACAGGACCAGATGTTTTTTGCATACCTGTTAAAACAAGAGCTACTAAAACATAAACTACTGTAGTTATAAGTAAGGAACCAATAATACCAATTGGTAAATCCTTTTGAGGATTTTTACATTCTTCAGCCGCAGTAGCTAAAGCATCAAAACCAATATAAGCAAAGAATATTAAAAATGCACCCGCAAAAATTCCTTCAACACCATTTGGTGCAAAAGGTGTCCAATTTGCAGGAGTAACAAAGAACGCACCTGCAAGAACAAATAATGCAATAACTGCTAATTTAATAAATACCATTACACCAGCCATTTTAGCTGAATCTTTAGTTCCTTTTACCAATATAGCTGTCATTAAAAGAACAATTAATATTGCTGGAACATTTATACAAATCGGAACAATTCCGAATAATTTTGGAACATAAATACTTGGATCATTAGCAACCAATTTTGAAACTGTAAATACATCATTAGTTAACCAAATTGGAGGATGAGCCAACCAAGCAGGTAAAACTTTATCAAAACCTGCCATAAATTGAATAAAATGATTTGACCAAGCACAAGCAACTGCAATAAAACCAATTGCATACTCAAGCATCAATACCCAACCTACCATCCAAGCTGCAAACTCACCTAAAGTTGCAAATGTATATGTATAAGCACCACCGGCAATAGGAATCATAGTTGCAAACTCTGAATAACATAATGCTGAAAAAATACAAGCAATCGCAGCAATGACCATTGAAACCATCAATGCCGGACCTGCTCCTAAACTTGAGCCATCAGCACTTCCTGCAGCAGCTATACCAACTACCGCAAAAATTCCTGATCCGATAATTGCACCTACACCTAAAATAATCAAATCAATTACACCCAAAGTTTTTTCTAAACCTTGAGCTTTTGCTTCTGCCAACATTTCATCCGGAGCTTTAATTCTTGTGATAGATCTCAAGAAACTTCTTGTAAACGTCGCTCTGTTAAATTTTTCAACCATTCACTTTCCTTATATTATTTTTTGCAAAGAGGGAAACCTAACTCTTCTCTTTGCTCTACGTACAACCTTGCAACTGCTGATGCCATAGTTCTAACTCTACCAATAAAGTTATTTCTTTCATCTTTACTGATAACACCATGTGCGTCCAATAAATTAAATGTATGAGAACATTTCAAAACATAATCATATGCTGGCAATACTAATTTTGCAGCAACACAATTATCAACTTCTTTTTGATACAAATCAAACATTGCAAATAATGAATCTGTATTTGAAACTTCAAAATTATATTTTGATTGTTCTATTTCATTTTGCAAATATATATCACCATACTTTAATTCATCATTCCACATAATGTCATAAACTGACTCTTTATTTTGAAGATACATAGCTATACGTTCCAAACCGTAAGTCAATTCTAAAGCTACAGGTTTTACTTCAAGACCACCTACTTGTTGGAAATATGTAAATTGAGTAATTTCCATACCATCAAGCCATACTTCCCAACCTACTCCGGCAGCACCTAAAGTTGGAGATTCCCAGTTATCTTCAACAAATCTTACGTCATGTTCTTTTAAATCAATTCCCATTGCTTCCAAACTTTTTAAATAAAGTTCTTGAGCATTATCAGGAGATGGTTTTAAAATTACTTGGAACTGATAATAATGGCCTAGACGATTTGGATTTTCTCCATATCTAGCATCAGTTGGTCTTCTGCAAGGTTCAATCATTGCAGTGTTCCAAGGTTCTGGTCCTAATGAACGTAAAAAAGTTGCAGGGTTCATTGTAGAAGCCCCTTTTTCTATATCATAAGGTTGTTGAATTATACAACCATAATCTGACCAAAATTTTTGTAAATTAAAAACTAGTTCTTGAAAATTTAATGCCATAACACAATCCATTATTGTACTAACTACACTCGTTCTTCTATCCTATTACCAACATAGTACAATTTCAATAATTTTGTAAATAATGTTAAGTCATAAAAAAGTCACACTCATTAAGTGCGACTTTTTATAAGTAAAAATATATCAAAAACTATTCTTATTTTTGAATATTATCAACCATATCTTGTTCAATATTTTTAACATCCGGGTTATGCAAAAGTTTTACACCTATAAATGTTCCTAATCCTGCAATTGCAGCTGTTGATAAACCATATATTAATGCAGCTTTTCCTTTCATATTATTTGCAGTTTCAACCATAATTTTACGAGAATTTGATACAATATCCATGATGTTATCATCTAATGGAACTTCTTTATCTATTTCAATAAAATTTTTAGCTTCCGGATCCCACAAATGACCGAATATCATTTTTACAGTATCTTTCATAAAACGTTGAAGTTCTTTCTCCGATGCTTGACGTAAATCGTTTATAGTTTTACCTTCATATGTTTTATCCAAACTTTTTTTGCATAATGCAATAAAATCATCTACTGATTTTATATTATTAATCTCTTCTGGAGTAAAAGATCCCCCATTAATCAGCTCTTCATTTTCTGATGCTGCCTTCAGCATTTCTTTTAAAATTTCAACATCATTTATAGATCTGTAATTTTCTTCCAAAGGTTTTAATATTGAAGCTTTTAACTCATCTATTGTTTCTACTTCATTAATTTGATCAATCAACTTTTTCGCTTCAGCATAAACCGGATTATCTTCAGAAATTATCTGACCAAATTTTGGAATAACATTTTTTATAAACGCATCAGATGGACCATCATCTTTTAAAAAAGGTTTTGTATTCCAACCGGCTATAGCTCCAATACCACCGCCAGCTACTGTTGCAACTCCAGTATATAAACCTACATTAGAATTTTGATTATTAACTCTATTTACTTCCATATGAATCCTTTCAACTTAGATATTATAAATAAAGTAAAATATAATAAATTTTGCTACGAAAAAATTCGAAGTTAACAATCTTTAATATATAATCTCAAATATTTATTTACCATTCCAAGGATAATCTTTTGAAATAACCCAACCATCTTGAATAATAAGTGCAGTACACCAATAACCCGTTTTACCTTTCGCACAAGCATTCCCGTTAGAACCCATGACGGTATCTCTCTTATAGCGTCCAAAACTCCAACTTTTAGGAGTTCCTAAATCTCCTAATGCTCTTAAACCATATTGAGGACTTAGAAAGAATAAAAAAGTATCTCTTCCAACCTTATTAGGTCTAGATATACCATTAACATCTATTCCTACCCACATTCCAATATCTGTTGAGGAATTTAAATTCATTGTTATCATAGCACCATTAATCAATGTAAAATGACTTGAATTACCACCATTATAGGTAGTACCATAATAATTACTATTATTTAATAATTTTCGTGGTGCAATTTTATTCAATTCAGAAGTAGTGTAAGTATTCATGCCTTTCAGATAATTTTGCATGTATTTTTCATAAAATTGTTTACCGGTTAACTTTGTATCCCAAGTATCAACACCACCATTATCTTCTTCAGATAACTTGATTGCTTGCTGCATAATGCTATATGTTTCTTTTAATTGAGTTGCAACTTGTCTTTTTTGATAATTAGCAATCAAACCAGGAATTGTTATTGCAGCAACAACTCCTATTATACCTAATGTTATTAAAACTTCTGCGAGTGTAAAAGCCAAATCTTTTTTCATAAATCCTCCTTTTTGTTCTCTTTTAGACTACATACTTTTATTAAAACATAGCATAAAATATTTTTGTGAACAATAAGACTACAAAAATTTACAACTTAGGGAGAAAAATATTTGCAAGAAGAAAAAAACTTGGACTATCCCAAAATTCGCTTGCCGAAAAATTGGATATTTCAAGAGAACACCTTGCAAAAATTGAAACCGCTAAACGAACGGTTAGTCTTGATTTATTAATAGAAATTGCAGATGCACTAAATACAAAAGTAAAAGACCTTATTGATTTTTAAAATTATTAGTGTAGCCATCTAAATTTATGCTAAAATAATAAAAAAGGAGTTTATATGATAAATAAAATTATAATATTTTCTGGAAAGCAATATTCGGGTAAAGACACTGTAGCTAAAATAATGTTAGATAAAATGCCAGATTTCAGACGTGTTGCAATGGGAGATATTATAAAACTAACTTATGGCAAAGACAAAGGCTTAACTCTCGAACAGATAGAACAAAATAAAGCACAATATAGACCTGATTTGATAAAATTGGGTAACTGGGGCAGAGAACAAGATCCTGATTACTGGCTAAAAAAAATTCTTGAACAAGATGGTAATATTATGGTTACAGATGTAAGAGTTCAACATGAATATGATGTGTTTAAATCTGCTGGCGCTATTTCTATAAGAGTTGAAGCTCCCAGAGAAGTTAGAATGACTCGTGGTAAACTCGTGGGAGAAGACGATATCACAGAAACGGGTTTAGACCATATAAAAAATTGGGATTATATTATCAATAATAACTCTTCTTTTGAAGCCCTAAAACAACAAGTTTATGAAGTTATTAAAAAAATCATAGGATAATTAATATGAAAAATTTAACTTTGGAATATTACAACGAATATCTAAAAAATTGCAAACCTCTAATAAATGAATTAGAAAAAAGTAGAAATATATTACTAAAAAAAATAACTCCAAAAATATTCCAATATACATTTTTATTAATTATTCTACTGCTCGTTAATATTATTAGCATAATTGCACTTTATTTGAATAGTTCAGAAAAATTTCTTACACCGGAAATATCATTTATAGTTATTACCGTAGCTGCATTATCAATAGTTGGTACTTTTTATCACTGTATTTTTGGTGCTCCAAACTTAATCAAAAATGTAAACAAAACCAATAAAGATTTTCAAAAAATACTTAAAGAAAATTTCTTACCGCATTTAATAAAACCATTTGAAAACTTAAAAGTATCAAAGAATACTATATCATTAACAGAGTTACATAGTTGTGAATTATTCGAAAATTTAGAAACTTCTAAAGTAGATACTGATGATTGTTTCGAAGGCGAATATCAATCATTAAACTTCAAAATTCAAGAATGCAATATTTTAGGTGGCAAATCAACATCTTTTTTCAAAGGATTAGTCATAGAAATTGATTCAAATAAAAGTGTAAAAAACACTACAATATTAACTTCTAAACATGATATTTACACGGGTATAAACGCATTAATTCTCAATTTAATCACACTAGCTGTTATACTCCTATTAACAATAGGTTATTTTTACCTACAAATAATAACAAAAAACCATAATATATTATCATACATAATAGCAATTCTAGTAGTTTTAGTTGTTATACATGAACTTTTTTCTCACATAAAAGCAAAATCTGAAACAGAAAATTTTGAAAAAATCACTCTAGAAGACGTAAAAACAAATAAAAGATTTAACGCATATTCATCTGACCAAATCGAAGGCAGATATCTTTTAACTCCTGCATTTATTGAAAGATTCAACAATCTTAAAACAGCTTTTGGAACTAATAAACTAAAATGCTCATTCCATAAAGATAAATTATATATTGCAGTTTCAACAAAGAGAGATTTATTTGAATTAGGAAATATATTTAAATCTGTACACGATCAAAATGAAATCAATAATTTTTATAATGAAATCATTGCAATATATAAAATTATAGAATACCTAAAATTAGATGAAAAAACCGGTCTTTAAAGACTTAATATTAAAAACTATGGGCACAAACTTTCCCAATCAGGCTCATCAGGTTCTTCACCTGGTTCAAGAATGTGTTCTCCACGTTCCAACATAACCATTAATGATAACTTCAATTGTCGTTTATAATTTTCACGAGCCCTTGCTAATGTTTTTGCACAAAATGTAAAGCTCGGTATTTCTTTTATTTCTATGTAATAGTAAGGATTACCATCAAAATCTAAATCTTGCCCTTCTATTAACGTCCAATTTAAGTTTAAATAATAATCTAAATCTTTTTCTTCCATATTTTAGTACACTAATTATCTAATGATGAATTGCTTAGCGGTTGAGATAACATAATACCTTCACCACCAACCACATCTGCTTGTTGACCATCTATATACAAATATACAGGTAATTTAGAATTTAAGTGAACAGTTTTAATCAATTGATATAGTCTCTTATACAAACTGTCTGTTCCACCACCATTAACAAAAGCTGAGTTCAAATTAACAATCACTTTATTTGACTGTTCTGTAATATTAATTACTTCAGCATTAGATGGAACCTCTGTATATACACCCTTTTGTTTTTCTTCAGGTTTTGGACCCAAGATTAAAGATGTCACCGCAAACTTCAATTTGGATCCATCTACATCCTTATTATAAACTCGTTTTACAGCTTTATAAACCTCTTCATTATGTTCGTTTTTACCAATAAAATATATATTTACATATTCTTTTGATTTGACTTCAGGTTGTTCTGCAACTTCTTCTTGTACAGAACGTTCTGAAACTTGTATATCCTCTGGTTGTATTTCCGGTTTTGGCATAAACACATTAAATGCTATTAAGCCTACAACCACAAACATACAAAAGCCAATAAACAATAACATAAATTTTTGATTTTTATTCATCACTAAACCCTTTTAGTCTTTAGGAATTATAAAAACTCCATCTGCTACTATATAATTACTTTTTATATCGACATTTTCTACAGAAACTTTAGCATCTTTATTATCTAAGATATTAACAGAAAAATTCAATGGATTTAAGTAATTCAAAATAAAATCTACTTTTTTCAAATCTAAACTAAACGAATTAGATAATAATTTTGTATTAACAAAATCAATTTCACCATCTCTTACTCTGATATCAGCATTTATAATCAACTTTTGTTCTTTTCTAATGAATGGAACTGAAATACCTAATACATAATATATTTTATTTGCTTTTATAAACATCTTAGTAGAAGATATTTTTAACCCTACTCCATATGAATTTGATAAATTATTTAAATCATTAATAATTTTTTGATATTTTTCTGATTTCATTGAATTATTAATATCTGAAGCTGACATTCTTAATTTGAAAGACATTGGAAAATCTTCCATAAATACAACATCACCAGCAGATTGCTTAATATAGTTAAAATCACATAAAGTATTCATTTCTAAATTAGTTAAATAAATATCATTGACTCTAACATTTTTAGCCTTCACATTCATAGATTTAAAGATTCCATTTTTTAAATCTTTAGAACTGTATGAATCTATTTTAACCTTCATTGCATCACTTTTTACAACTTTAGCAATTTCTCTTTTTAGAGCTCTTTGTGCAACTTTTTCACTGATTAAATTAACACCAGAAACTCCACCTACAAAAGTTCTGAATTTAGTATTCATATCGTATGAAGGGACACAATTATAATCACACATTGCATAAGATGCAGTGTTTGCTAATAATAAAATTCCTAATAATAAAATAATCTTTTTCATAATACCTCAAATACCTTTTTGACCAAAATTTTATCTTGTTCAACCTTACCTATAGCATGTATTCTACCACCATAAACTAAAAAAACAATATCCGAATGATTGAATCCTCTATTTATAATATCCATACCATGCAAAACGCGTTTTCTTTCAACTTCATTTAACTCATATTGTGCTACATTCATAACAAACAAAGGATTTATCAAATTCTTGCAAACATCATCAACAGTTGCAAAATCATCGAGTTGAATAGAATTTTGAACATTAAACATTCCTGCTTTTGTTCTCTCTAAACCTATTAAATATCCGCCGCAACCTAAATTTTTACCTAAATCATTTGCTATTGAACGAATATAAGTTCCTTTAGAACAAGAAACCAAAATTTTTGCAACTTGAGTTTCATAATGAAATTCTTTTAATTCTATATTATGTATACAGACTTTGCGTGGCTTTATTTCAACATCTAAACCTTGTCTGGCATAATCATATAACTTTTTACCATTAACTTTGATAGCAGAATAAATAGGAGGTAATTGTTCTATTTCGCCTTGAAAAATTTTCAAATTATCTAAAATTTCATCTACAGAAACTTTTTTATCAAAAGTTTCTATAACCTGACCATCCAAATCATAAGTATCAGTAACTTTTCCAAACTGAACAGTTGCTAAATATTCTTTATCATCATCTAAATATTCAATCAATCTTGTAGCCTTACCTATACATACAGGTAAAACCCCTGTAGCAAATGGATCTAATGTACCAGTATGACCAATTTGCTTTATTTTTGTAACCCTACGTAAATAAGCAACGACATCATGTGACGTTTTCCCCTTAGGCTTATAAACATTTAAAAATCCAAACATGGATTTAACATCACACGAATTTAACGAGATGCCACAATCTGGAGCATCTTCAATACTCATTACTTAATTTCTCCTCTTGAAATTTTATTTATTAAATCTACAACACGAGAAGATTCTTCTAAACCATTTGTATATACAAAACGTAATTCTGGAGTAAGTCTTAAACGAAGAACTTTTCCAACTTCATAGCGAATCTTAGGAGTACTTTTTTCTATAATAGCCTTTGTTTTTTCTATTTGTTCTTCTGAACCTAATACACTATATATAACTTTAGCAAAAGAGTTATCATGCGATACTTCAACGTCAACTATAGACACAACACCTTCTAAACCTCTGATTTCTTTTCTAAGAATTTCAGAAATATCACGCATTAATTCTTTTCTAACTCTTTCATTTCTTAAAGTCATATTCTACACCTTTTTATCAAAATTCTTATATACTTGTCTATACTCCGGATCTAATTTTGGAAACATTTCAAAAACAACATCTTTTATAACTTCAATTGTATTAGATAACTTATTTTCATTTTGTGTCTTTAAAAAACCAGATCTCAACTCCGGAACATTCGATATATTTTTACGAACCTTATTTCCTGCAGTTCTCACTTGCTTAGTTATATTAGTTACACCATCAATTTTTTTTATCACAAATGTACCTACAGACTCTTTCTTTCAACTTCTTCTTTTGTTGAAACTTCAATGATATCGCCTTCTTGAATATCGTTAAATTTACTGAATGAAATACCACATTCAAAACCTTGTGCAACTTCTTTAACATCATCTTTGAAACGTTTCAATTGATCAATTGCACCTCTAAAGATTTCTTGACCGTTTCTATATAATACAGCATCTTTAGAACGAACGATTTTACCTTCAAGAACATAACAACCGGCAATTTTATTTGTCTTACCAATTGTAAATACTTGACGAACTTCAGCCTTACCTAGTTCAACTTCTTTAATTTCAGGTTCAAGAAGTGATAATAAGGTTCTTTCAACATCTTCTAACAATTGGTAAATAATATCATATTTCTTAATTGTTACCCCTTCTTTTTCTGCTGAAATCAAGGCATTACTATCTTCTTTTACTGTAAAGCCAAGAATTAAAGCATTTGAAGCAGAAGCTAACATTACATCGGCTTCAGAAATATCACCTACACCAACGTGAATAATCTTAGTTGTAATTTCTTTTGATTCAACTTGAGCAATTGCTTGAGCAACAGCCTCTGCAGAACCGTGAGTATTTGCTTTAATAATTAAATTCAATTGTGGAATATCATCGTCGCCAGCAACAGATTCACGTCTGATATGAGCAGGTAGCATAGCTTCTAATCTCTTATCACGTTCTTTTTCTTTACGCTCAGCAACGATAGATTTCATTTCTTTTTCGTTTTTAACAACTTCAAAATAATCACCTGCTTGAGGTACTTCAGATAAACCTAATACCTCTACCGGAGTAGATGGTTCAGCTTTTTGAATTCTTTCGCCACTGTCAGATAACAATGCACGAATTCTACCACATGCAGTACCTACAACAATACAGTTACCAGCTCTTAAAGTACCATTTTGAACTAGTAATGTTGCAACAGGTCCTTTACCTTTATCTAAGTTTGCTTCAATTACAACACCTGAAGCTTCAGCCTTAGGATTAGCTTTCAAATCTTGAATATCTGCAACAAGCAGAATGTATTCTAATAATTCATCAATACCTGTACCTTGAAGTGCTGAAACTTTAACTGTAATAGTGTCACCACCCCAATCTTCAGGCACTAACCCGTGTTCTGTTAATTGTTGTAATACTTTATCTGGATTTGCTCCAGGTTTATCAATCTTGTTAACAGCTACAATAATTGGAATTTCTGCAGCTTTAGCGTGGTTAATAGCTTCAATTGTCTGAGGCATAATACCATCATCAGCAGCAACTACAAGAATCGCAATATCTGTAGCTTTTGCACCACGGGCACGCATTTCTGTGAAAGCTTCGTGACCTGGAGTATCTAAGAATACAATTTTCTTTTCATTCTTATCTCCAAGATAAACTGTATAAGCACCGATAGACTGAGTAATACCTCCAACTTCTGATGCAACAATCTTATGTTTTGAAGCACGAATACTATCTAATAATGTAGTTTTACCGTGGTCTACGTGACCCATAATACTAATAACCGGTGCACGCTTTTTCAATAATTTTTTATCTACTTCAGATAAAGCTTTAGCTTTTTCTTCTTTTTCCAATTCTTGTTCAATATAAGCGTCCAAATCTTCATCTAGAACTTCTAAACCGTATTCTGCACAAACCTTTTTAATAACATCAACGTCAATCAATTGGTTTACAGTAGCCATAACGCCATTCAACATTAAGAACTTCACAATTTCAGCCGGAGTTTTCTTAATCTTGTCAGACAATTCTGAAATAGTCATAGCTTGGTTTACTACAATTTGTTTTACTTCTTCTACAGCTTCTACCTTTTGAACTTTTTTCTTATGGTGTTGTGCTGCAGCTTTTTCTAAAGAAATTCTTTCTTGTTCTTCCTTCTTAGAGTTAAAATCTTTATCTTTCTTCTTACCATCAGATTTACGTTTTACAGGACCTTTATTTTCATAGATATCTTGTGGAATAATTCTACGTTGTAAAGGTTTTTTATTTGCAAAATCTTTACCTTCTGATGCGTTTGTTGTTTTTTGAGATTTTTCACCTTTTGAACCGAATTTTTTATCTCCAGCTTGACCATTTTTAACAAAAGTTTTCTTTGCTGGTCGTTCTTGTTTTTCTGCAGTTTCCCCTTCTGGTTTTACAGGTTTGCGAGGAGCTCTGCGAACGATTTCCAAGCGACTTACAGGTTTTACAACTTCAACTTTTGGTCTTTCAACTTTTTCGATAAGCGGAGTTTTAACTTCTACCTTTTTTTCAACAGGTTTTTCTTCTTTAACAACTTCTGGTTCTGCAACTTCAACAGGTTTTGCCTTTTTTACAACAAAAGCTTTTGGCTTTTTAGTTTGTTTAACGCCACCTTCAGCAAGAAATTCTTTCAATCTTTTTATTTGATCAACAGTTACAGTACTCGAATGAGTTTTCTTTACTACACCTAACTGTGCAAACTTTTCTATAACTTCCTTACTTGGAAGCCCAAGTTCTTTTGCTAATTCACTTATTCTAACTGTTTCGTAACTCATCTAGTAACTGTCCTTTCAATTCGTTTGGTACAGAGGCTTTTAGATGTTTTTCTAATCTATTTTTCTTAAATGCGGCCTCTATACAAGCCTTATTATAGCAAAGATATACAGATCTGCCAAATGTTACAGAATTTGGGTTTATGACAACGTTTCCTGATTGGCTATCTGCTGTGATCTTTATAAGTTCATCTCTATTTTTTACTTGCCAACAACTAACGCAACGTCTTTCTGTCACTAATAACCTCTACTGTTCTTGTGCTAGTTTTTCCAACTTTAACTTTTGATCATATTCAACCAACAAGTCGATAAGTTCATCTAACTCACCATCAATAACTGTCCATACATTCAAATTATGATTCAATCTATGGTCAGTTAAACGGCCTTGAGGGAAATTATAAGTTCTAATACGTTCACTTCTATCACCAGAACCAACTTGTGAGCGTCTTAAATCTGTAATTTCTTTTGTTTGTTTTTGAACTTCCATATCATAAAGTTTTGCTTTTAAGATTTCCAAAGCTCGTTCTTTGTTTTGTAATTGAGAACGTTCTTCTGTACAGAAAATCATAATCCCTGTAGGTTTATGGAATACTCTTGCTGCAGTTTCTACTTTATTAACGTTTTGACCACCAGCACCACCAGATCTAGCGGTTGTTATTTCCACATCATTCATATTCAAGTTAACTTCAACATCATCAACCTGTGGCATTACTGCAACTGTAGCTGTTGAAGTATGAACACGACCTTGAGATTCTGTAGCTGGAACCCTTTGAACTCTGTGAACACCAGATTCATATTTCAAACGTGAATATATACTGTCACCTTTCATTGAAATAATAACTTCAGAAACTCCGCCAGCTTCACAATCTGTTTTACTTAAAATCTGAGTTTGCCAACCCATTTTATCTGCGTAACGTAAGTACATACGCATCAAATCTCCGGCAAAAATATTAGCTTCATCGCCACCGGCACTACCACGAATTTCCAACATAATATCTTTATCATCCATTGGATCTCGAGGTAATAATAACACTTTCATCTTTTCTTCAAATACCGGCAATTTAGCTTCATTCGCTTCAATTTCAGATTTCAAAAATGCACGCATTTCTTCGTCTTTTTCTGAATGCAACATTTCTTTTGCATCAGCAATTGCATCTGAAGTTTCTTTCCATTCATAATAAAGATTAACTGTTTCTTCCATTGATTTTCTTTGTTTTGAAAGATCACGGAATTTATTATAATCTTGAATTACTGCCGGATCTGATAAAGTTTCACCTAATTCTTTATATTTCTTCTCTATTTGAAGTATTTTATCTAACATATCTTTCATACTTGCATCATATCAAGAACATGAAAAATATACAAACTACAGCGTAAAATATTATAACATTTGACGTTTTTAATGATTTTTTAACTTGTTTTCACGTCTCAATTCTTCAATTTCTTCTCGAATTTCTATAGATTTTTGAGTTAATTGATTATAAACTTGAGAATTTATTTCGCCACCAATAAGAAGTAAAATTGAAGTATAATAAAGCCAAATCATTAAAATAAAGAAAGCACCAATTGTACCATATACTAAGTTATATGTACTCAAATTATTTACATAAATTGAAAATCCCCAAGAACCAACTAACCAAAATGTTGTAAAAAACACAGTTCCAGGTAATGCACTTCTTCTTTTAAAAGCTTCATTTCCTCTTAAATCAGGTAATATATAATAGCTTAAAAAGGCCATTACATACAAAGCCAAAAACGCAACCGGCCAACGTAATGTCAAAATAGTTATTGCAATGCCACGAGACATATTGAAATGCGCAACTAAAAACATAACAATAACTTTACCAAAAATGATTATGTTAATAGTTAAAAATAGTACCAATACATTTACAAAAACCATTAAAAAAGATAATGCTCTTGTGTATATAAAACTTCTTGTTTCCTCAACTTTATAAGCTCTATTTAAACCTTTTAAAACAACCGCAACACCATTGGTTGATAAAACGATAGTTGTTATTATACCAATTATCGCCAGCAATCTTCCGTGGTTAAAAATCATAGTTTCTTCAAGAACTGATTTCAACAAGTTCATCGCTTGATGCGGCATAATTGTTGATAAAACGTGTAAAATTGAATCTAAATAAGAACGATTACCTAACCATCCAAAAACAGCCATAAGGAAAAGCATAAATGGGAAGATTCCAACAACAAGCATAAATCCCATTTCGGCAGCCATACCATAAAAATCATTTTTTATGATTGACTTTATTAGCCTAACTAAAGCTCTTATACATTTATTTTTTAGAAGTTTCTTTATCATAATCCTTGTTTAGAAATCTCTTCCAATACCAATTTAACAGCATTATCAACGCTCGCTTTTATCACCGCTCCTGCAGCTAACTTATGCCCGCCACCGCCAAAAGATGAGCAAACTTGAGCAATATTAACATTTTTACTACGCATTGATAATTTTGAAGTTGATGAATTTAACTCTTTCACCACAAAAGCTATCT
Source organism: uncultured bacterium (assembly GCA_905215335.1). Classification (GTDB taxonomy): domain Bacteria; phylum Cyanobacteriota; class Vampirovibrionia; order Gastranaerophilales; family Gastranaerophilaceae; genus Zag111. The sequence continues at coordinate 182,570 of CAJMPQ010000003.1, forward strand.
CTGTTGATTCGATGGCTCTCAACTTTTCAGTCAAACCATCTGTAAAATCTTCACCGTTATTGTTAAATTTTTCCAAATCTTTTTTATACACAGTTGTATATGCAATTTTATTATCATTTGAAAACTTTGCTTTATTTACACAATAACTTTGGAATAAAACCATATCCTTAGAATTTGATTCATAACATTTTTGATAAATTTCGGAAGGTTCAACTCCATAAGACAACATTTTACCAGCATATTCCATTGTTCTTTGCTTCGTATTAGAAAACTTAAAACAACCTGTATCTGTAACTATACCTGTATATAAACAAACCGCAGTTTCGTAAGAAATTTTCCAACCTAAAGTGATTGCAATACCAACTAAAACTTCAGCAGTTGCAGAAGCAAAAGGTTCAATAATATTAATATTTCCATATCCTACATTTGTTTCGTGATGATCAATATTAATAGTTGCCTTTGCTTTATTGAAAAGCACCTGTGCGTCACCACATCTATCCAAAGCGGCAACATCCAAATTTATTACCAAATCATATTCTCTGGACAAATCAATATTTTCAATATCTTTAACTTCATCTATATAAGGTAAAAATTGATATGTTGTAGGAATTTTTGATACAGCAACCATATCACATTTCTTCTTATAGTTGTCTTTTATCAAAGAAAATAATCCACACATAGAACCCAATGTATCACCATCAGGATTTATATGAGATACTAATAATACATTTTTAGAGTTTTTTATGCTAATATCTAATTGCTCTATGGTCATTACTTGATTTTAGCACAAAAAATATTCAATATTCAATATGAAAAAAATTTTATACACAAAATTTCAATATATGGATGAAATAATTGCAAAACTGATGGAAAAAGCTGAAATCAGAAAAGCAATTACAAGAAGTAATTTGTGCAAATTCTGGAGAAAAGTTGCAGGTGAAAAATTTGCACAAAACTCTAAACCTTATTCAATGATTAAAGGGTCCATTATGGTTATTGCGTGTAAAACCCCAACCGTAGCACAAGAACTAATGCTAAGAAAAACACAACTTCTAGTAAAATTCAAACCGTACGTGGAATCTTTAAATATGAAACTTACAGATTTAAGATTTGATGCAAAAAAATGGGTTGAAGAACCCAAAGAATAAAACATTTACTTACATCTCAAATCTTTAAAAAATTTTTCCAATAATTTATCACATTCGTTTTCGTTTAAACCACCGTATACATTCAACTTTGAACCAGTAGACAAACTTCTCAAATCTATTTTTGAACTAAAAGCACCATAATTAACATCAAAACTACCAAAATATAGATTTTTTATTCTTGATTGCAAAATAGCCCAACCACACATAGGACAAGGTTCTAATGTTACATACATATCACAATCATCTAATCGCCAATTATTTAAAACTTTCTCAGCTTTGCGTATTGCAACAATTTCCGCATGTGAAGTCACATCATTATCTTTTTCTTTTTGATTAAAAGCTGAAGCAATAACTTCACCATCCTTAACTATTACAGCTCCAACCGGGATTTCACCTTTTGAATTTTGAGCTTCTTTTATCGCTAAATCCATATAGTTCATTATTGTTCTTCCGCTATATTCAATGTAATCGTTGCACAAAATCCGAATTCATCATTTGATGATAATGTAATAGAACCTTCCATAGCTTCAACCAAACCTTTAACAATAAATAAACCCAAACCTGTCCCTCTTGTTGTTCTTGTCATATTATCATCTAATCGTACAAATTTTTGAAATAATGTATTTAATTTTTTTTCTGAAATTTTATCACAAGAATTTTTTACTTTAATAATAGCTTTCCCTTTTTTAACAAAAGTTTCAACAATAATAGGAGTTTCAGGATATGAATATTTTATTGCATTTTCGTACAAATTAACAAAAACTTGTTCCAAACGTCCTTTATCTGCAAATACTTGAGGGAAATTTTTATCTAAGGATACAACAATATCCCTACCATCTTTCTTTCGAAGCAACAATTCTGCTTGCTCAAAAACTTCACCAAGCCACACAGGACCATTTTCAGTTCGTAAACGCATTCCTTCTATATCTGGGATTGTTAATAAATCTTCAATCAAACGTTTTAAACGTTCTGATTGCTCTTTAATAATTCTAAGTGATTTCTGCTTTGTTTCTTCATCAATAATAATATCTTGCCTCATTAAACGCGAAGTATATCCTTGAATACTTGTCAATGGCGTTCGTAACTCATGACTAACAGTATCTAATAAATTAGAACGAAATTCATTTAGTTCTTTTAACTCTTTATTTTTACGTTTTAATTCTAAATATGACTTATGAATTTCTGAGGCCATATTGTTAAATTCATTTGCTAAAAATACGATTTCATACGGAGTAAAAGATGTCGTCAATAATCTTATTTGACGTTGATAATTACCTTTAGATAAAGCAATAACAGCTTTAAACAATTGTCGTATATTAATATATAAATAATAAATATAAAAACCTATCAATACCATCATTGATAATATTGCTGCTAATACAGATAAGATTATTTTTACCCTATTATCAATAATTGCGTGTTTTGCAATATTTTCTGTAGTATTAACAACAATTGTAAAATTCGGATTATTTCGATGTAAATAAACAATTGGTCTATTCTTTTCATCTCCGAAAAGCACCGGGTCCTCTATAATCAAATCTTTTGGTAATAAATCTAAGGTTTCTTTAAAAGCATCAGGTGTAAAATTATGAGATGCGATTAAGTGATTATTTTCATCCATTATATAAATTTGTCTATTATCATTTTCCAACGACTTAAACAATTGATTATCTAAATTATTTGCATTATACGTAACAACTAAATAAGAACCATCTTTTAACTGTGTTGATAATATTGGCTGTTCATTTAGCCTTGCATTATCTGTAATACTTTCCAATTCTTTTTGAGTTTTTACAATAACAATATCCTTACAATTTGGATATTTTTTTTCAACATCATCGATAAACTTTTCTTTCTTTGCTCTTGTTGGTAAATATTCCAAGGCATCTGCAATTTGGGCTAATGTCATTTCATTAGTTTTTATATAAAAATCCATTTCATCTGAAACCATAGACGCAACTAATATCGCAGATTCTCTTAATTGGTGTCTTACAGATTGTTGGTTGATATTATTAATAATAAAACCACTAATAGACATTGGAATAACAACTGCAATAAAAAACACTATTGCAATTTGTTCTATTATTTTTAATTTTTTTAGCCCATAACTATATTTTTTCATATTCTACTCTTGAGCAAACGGAGTTAATTTATACCCTACATTTGTTACTGTATGAAGATACTTTGGTTCTTTTGCATTTGGTTCAATTTTATTTCTCAAACCACCCACATGAACCCTTAACATTCTAACATCTTCATTACTATCATAGCCCCAAACTTCATCCAATAATGTTGCTAAAGTTACAGGATGATTGAAATGCTGTAATAAACAATATAATATTTCGAATTCTGTTGGAGTTAATTTTACTCTTTTATTAACAATCACAGCCTCTAATGATTCAGGGAAAATCTCAATATCCCCACAATGCAATATTTCATTAGACAATGGAGATTCTTCAATACTTATATTATTACGTCTTAATAAAACTCTTATTCGCAATAAAACTTCCTGAATATCGAAAGGTTTTACCAAATAGTCATCCGCACCACAATCAAAACCTGTAGTTTTATCATCAATAGTGCCTTTTGCTGTCAATAACAAAATAGGAATTGATAATTTTGCTTGTCTAATATTTTTACAAACATCAAATCCATTCATTTTAGGCATCATTACATCTAATAAAATCAAATCATAAGTGTTATTTAAAGCTTTGTTTAAACCTTCTAAACCATCTTTTGCTGTATCAACAAAATACCCGCTACTTCTAACATCAAATTCTAAAAGTTCTCTGATTTCATCGTCATCATCAACTATTAAAATTCTTTTTTGCATTTCTTCCATACAACACTCCCTTTATTTAGGTTCATTTTACAAAACAAGAATTATTTTTTCAACATAATATAAAGATTTATAATAAATATAAAAAAAGGTGTACCACTATAGTACACCTTTTTCTAAACGTTATATTAAAATTTTATTATCCCAACACAAACCAATGGAATCCGTAAGCAAAACAAACACCAAACAATGCGCCTACAAAAACTTCTAACGGTGTGTGTCCCAATAATTCTTTCAATTTACCACCTGCAGCTTGCATATCGTGATGATAAAAATCATCCATCATCCTATTTAAACATGCAGCAGTTTTCCCAGCAGCACGACGCAAACCTGCAGCGTCATACATAATAATTAAAGAAACACCCAAAGATACTGCAAAAATAATAGAATCATAACCTTGTAAAATACCTACCATTGTAGATAAACCCATTACTCCTGCAGAGTGAGAACTTGGCATTCCACCTGTAGTTGAGAATATTTTAAAATTAACTTTTTTGCTTTTTATAGTGAACAAAATAAACTTAATAACTTGTGCACAAAAAGCTGATGCTACACCACAAATAATTACTTCATATCCATTATTTGCAATAGTAGATCTAAATAAATCTAATAACATTAAATACCTACTCTCTTATTAATTTGATCAATCATATCTTTAAATACTTCCGATTTAAAATTTTGTTTATTCATTATATCATGGCATTTTTCAAATAGGCAAGAAAGTTTACATTTTGACTCTTCCAATCCATATAATGATACATAAGTTAATTTACCTTCAGCTTTATCCTTACCAAGAGTTTTGCCCATCTCTTCAAACGTAGAAATTTCATCTAAAATATCATCAGCAATCTGGAATGCTAAGCCAAAAGTTTGAGCAAATTCTGTAACCCTTGCTAAAGTTTCATCATCAGCACCTGCAATAATAGCACCAGTTCTCATTGATAATTTAAACAAATCAGATGTCTTATGAATATGCAAATATTCTAAAGTTTTTTCTTTATCAATTATGTCTAATCTATTTTCAGATTCAATATCCACAACTTGCCCAGCAATAACGCCTCTTGCACCGGCAAATTGAAAATATTCGTTCAATACACGAATTAAAACAGATGAAGATAAATTATTTGAAAATTTTGTAATAACCTGAGGTGCATAAGTTAATAGAGCATCACCGGCTAATACAGCAATAGCTTCACCAAACACTTTATGATTAGTTAATTTACCACGTCTATAATCATCATTATCCATACACGGTAAATCATCATGAATTAAAGTTTGAGCATGTAACATTTCAATTGCACAAGCTGTAGGGATTGCATCTTCGATATCTCCACCCAGCATTCTGCAAGTTTCCAAACACATAACCGGACGTAATCTTTTGCCCGGAAGTGTTACTGTATATTTCATTGATTTAAAAATACTTTCAGGATATTCAATCGGTATAAATTCATTTAATTTACTATTTATCAGCTCAATATAATCATTCATCTGCATGTTCATCTATTTCCTTATAAATCATTTGTTTTCTTGTATTTCTTGAAGCTTGGCGCTTCTTTTCACTAATTTTCACATAAACTTTATTATCTTTAAATTTCTGAGATGTTTCAACTTTTCGTCCGTTATATTTTATTTTTTCTTTATACTCTATAGCTTCATTAACAAACTCAACATAACTTTCATAACGAGTTTCATCAATTTGTTCAATATTTTTTAAGACTTCACAACCATCTTCATTAATATGCAGACAATCTCCATACTTACAATATTCTCGATATTGAAGCATCTCTTCAAAAAGCAAATCTACATCCTGTGGCAATAAGAAATCAAATTTTACATTACTAAATCCTGGTGTATCAACAATACTTGATTTAGAATCTAATTTTATAATCTCACAATGTCTTGTTGTATGAGTTCCCCTATTCAATTTCTCACTCACAGCTTTTGTTTTTAAATTTAGATTTGGATTAAGAGCGTTTATTAAACTAGATTTTCCAACACCAGAATTCCCACATAACGCACTTACCTTCCCTTCTAAGACTTTTCTAAACTCATCTATACCTTTCTTTTCTAAAGCTGAAGTAAAAAGAACTTTATAACCTAAAGGTTCATAAATAGAAATAATCTTATCTTGCGCTACAGAATCTAAACCTAAATCTTCTTTATTAAAACATAATATTACAGGTATCTTATAATATTTTGCCAAGGCAATATATCTATTTAATTGATGAAAATCCAAATCCGGATGCTTCACCGCAGATACAACAACAATTTGATCAACATTGGCAACAGCAGGCCTTTTAATAAAAGTTTTTCTTGGCAAAATTTTTGAAATCACACCATTATCAAACTCTACAAAATCACCCACTAAAATTTTTTCACGCTGCTTTTTCAACACCTCACGAATTTTACATTCACAAGAGCAATCGCCATATTGTACGTGATACAAATCTGAGTGAATTTTATAAATTTGACCTTCCATAACAAGTTTTAGTTTACTAAAAATAGTAACTCTTTGCAAACTTTCTATTCTTTTCGTTTCAATTGTGCAATAATCTAATTATGATAACTCAAATTGACTTTGACAATCTTGTTGAAAAATACGAAACTCAAGATTTTATAAAAGACGATCCAATACAATTTCCACACAAGTTTTCAAACAAAAAAGATATTGAACTTGCAGGATTTATTGCATCACTATTAGCTTACGGAAGCAGAGAACAATTTATAAAAAAATTAAATCAATTATTTGAAATTGCAAACCAAGAACCACTAAATTTTATTCAAAATTTCGATAGTAAAATTATTGGAGATTTCAATTATCGTTTTGGAAAACCTAATGACTTTATTGCAATTTTCGAAATTTTAAAAGAATTATATAACACTACAGAAGGACTTGAAGAATTATTCACATACGGAAAACAACAAGATAAAATATTCGAAACTGTTGTGGATTATTTTTACTCAAGAGCACCACAAAATGTTGGACAAGGATTTTATCATATGATACCTAACCCACATAATGGAGGAGCAATGAAACGTATGTGTATGTATTTACGTTGGATGGTAAGAAAAGGACCTGTAGATTTAGGTGTTTGGAATTTCATCACTCCAGCGGAACTATACATTCCATTGGATGTTCATGTTGGAAGAATTTCAAGACAATTAGGTTTATTAAACAGGAAAGCAAATGACTTTAAGTCTGTAATAGAACTAACTAATAAATTAAAAGAATTTTGTCCGGAAGATCCTATTAAATATGATTTTGCCTTATTTGGTTATGGCGTTAACAATAAAAAATAACTTTATAACTATACATAATATTTATCTATAAGCAATTGCTTTATTAGGAAGGTTCGGAAACGCAGTTTCTGATAACTCGTTCCATTCAGTCGCGTTTTCTCTTTCTTTGCTTCTTTTTCTTTCTCTTTCAATCGCAAGAAAGAGAAAGAAATGAAGTTAGATAAAACACGGTTTTATTTAAAATTATTATTATTATTTTTTTTGCAAAGATATTCCTTTTGTCCACTTTTTCTTTTTGATTGCGACGCAAAAAGAAAAACACGCGTGATCAAATGGTTCGAGTTATCAGGGAGTATGCTCCCCGAACCCCTCTTTAGTTTCATTTATTAGGTTATAATAAATATTATGCAAAACAAAAGGCGGTAGTGATGTTACCGCCTATTAACCAGATTTACACTATGTAAGTGTTCAGAAAGGATCTTTTTTATATTCTCTTTGAGAATATCTATCCTATTCTCCCAAATTCAAATGAGAGAATTGTACAATTTTGTTTTTACCACGCTTTTTAGCATTATATAAAGCGTGTTCCGCATAACGAATAATAGTATTTGCATCTTCTTCTGTATCAGGAATACAAGGGAATGTAGAAATTCCTCCTGAAATAGTAATTGGATGGCGTTCTTCTTCGCCTGCCGGAATAAATTCCATTTTTTCAATATCTTTTCTAAATCTTTCTGCAAATAAGAAAGCATTATCTTCTGAAGTATTTGGAAGAACTACGATAAATTCTTCATCTCCATAACGAGTTAAAATATCTTCTTTTCTAATTAAACCTTTTAACTTGTCAGCAATAGATTTTAATAGAACATCTCCCCATTCATATCCGTAAATATCATTAACAACTTTGAAGAAATCTAAGTCGAATAATAATACAGATAAAGCATTGCCATAACGTTTTGAACGAGAAATTTCTTGATCCATACGTTCTAACAAATATTTTCTGTTATGTAAACCTGTTAATTCATCAGTAGTAGAAAGAGTTCTTAATTTATCTCTCAATTCTCTGATTTTTAACATATTTTTTACACGAATAACTAATTCCTGATTATCAACAGGAGTTTTTATATAATCAAAAGCAACAGCTCTAACTGTACAACCTTTGAAAGTTTCACCAATAAATAAAATTGGAACCTTAAATTTTGTAACCATTAAAACATCTTTTACATTCGGAACACTTTCAACAATTACAACACCTGGATTTAAAGTTTCATAATCTTTTAAATTTTCTGCACTTTCAAGTCTAACATTTGAATCTTCAATTGTAGAAATTGCTTCAGCTAAACTTGAAGAATTCTTATCTGTATATATTACAATATTTTTCATAGCCTATCCTTTCCCTAACAAGTTAACATATTGTTTAAAAACTAGCAAAAATGTTACGTTTGTTAATATTTCAAAAACAAAAACAATCAACCAAAAAGAGGGGTAGTTTTTATTTTTAGAATGGTAAAATTGTTATGATTAGCAAAATACAAGGAATATTTAATGAATTTTGAAGATATAAATAACAAAGAAAGAGATTATTTTAAACAAGATTTTTCTGATATGAATGAGTTACTACACAGAATCAGAAAATCCTTTTCCAGAAATCAAAAAATAGATATTTCAGATTTAGATACGACAAAATTTATTAACTATAATCCGGAAATAAGTTTTACATACATCACATTATTCCAAGACGGCCAAAAGCCAATTCGTTGGGGTTCTTGCAGAAAAACCCTCGAAGATGCAATAAACCGAGATATTGAAAAAATAAGAGAAAATAAAAACTACTCAAACTTTGATATCCGTGAACCTGAAAAATGTAGAATTATGTTGGAATGTATAACCGAACAAACTCCAATCAAATTCAATGAATTAAACATCACAAAATTTGACAATAGGCGTTTTGAACCTGGAATCACTGGTCTTAAACTCATATTAGAGAAAACACCATATATTTATATGCCAACAGACGCTTGGACCCAAAGTCAACTCGATTTGAAGTCTATACTTAATACAATTTTAAGAAAAACTCCAATAAAAAATTTAACAAATAAAATTTCCGAACGTATTGAAATCCTAAGAAAAACACCACATGAGTTATTTCTTACAAAGAGTAAAGCTTTTATAACATATAAAAATAAATCATTACCATTATATAGAGGGAATATTTTATATGAATATTCTGCCGAAGAAATAAAAGAACAAGCTCTAAAAGGAGCAGAATGGAACTTAAATAATATGCACGAAGATGGTAGATACTTATACTACTACGACTGCAAAGATGATAATTTTAAAGATCACGAACATCCTAATGCTCCTGAAGACAATCTTTATTATAATGATTTGAGACATTGTGGAGGAATTATAACTTCAATAAGAGCATTCCAACTAACAAGAGATTTCAAATTTCTTACTAATGCTAAAAGTGCAATTGACTTTATTACAACAATTACTAAAGAACATATAGTTGATAATGAACAGGCCGCCTACGTTTTTTACAATAAAAAAGCTAAACTTGGCGGAACTGGAATGATTCTTATTGCAATGATGAAATATCGTCAAGAAACAGATGACAAATCCTACGATGAATATATCAAAAAATATACAAGACACCTTCTTTCTAGAATTTATAAAACTGGAGAATTTTTAGGATATTTCATTAATCCAAATGTTCAAAATGGGAATGAACTTATAGATATGACCGACGAAGAAAGACGAGAGACTTTCTCTTTCTATTATCCTGGTGAAGCTCTTTTAGGTCTTGCATTATTCGCCAATCATTTTAATGATGATGAAGATTTAAGACAAAAAGTATTAGAAAAAAGTAAATTAGCCCTAGATTGGATTGTAAACGAAAGACCTAAAATATATTCTGATTTATTTACCGCACTACCTTCTGATAGCTGGCTTATGCAAGCAATAGAAGAATGGGCAAAAAATCCTGAATTTGCAAAAGAAGATTACATAAATTTTGTTTTTAAAGATGCAGATACAATGATAGAAAAGAGTTATAAAAAAGATGATTCTCCATATTTAGATTACGAAGGAGCATTTTATTATAACTATGGAGACCATTTTTATCCTGACGGAGCACGTTCAGAAGGATTAATTGCAGCTTATTACCTAGCAAAACAATTAAATAAAAAAGAACTTGAAGAAAAATATCTTCATGCCTGCCGAAAAGCTGCTCAATCTCAAATGTTACTATTTAATAGTGAAATAAATAACTATGCCCATTTAAATCAAAACAAATCTAAAAATTCAATCAGATTTAAAGCAACTCGTCAATGGGTAAGAGTAGATTCAATCCAACACGTTGCCTGTTTCTTTTTAAGATTATATTTTGCAGAAAATAATATCCAAGTATTATAGATTTATGTTACAAAAACTTAACATATATTCTTAAAACCTAAAGTTTCCTATTCAATATGCCGAAGATAATATCAAAGATACGAAAATTATTGAAAGGAAATTCGATAGCAATGGGTATTGCATCTTCACAAGGCAGATTATTAATGATGACAGCAAGATTGTCAAACAATGAATTTTCGCAACAATCAATTGCGAATTCAAAACAACGTCTTGCTGACAGAACAGATCAAATAAATTCTGTATACTTAGATGCTTTAAACAAAACTCAGTATCGAGTTTTAACTGGTTATAACGGAACAGAAGCAAGTTATGTTGATCTTACATACAACAGTATAACTAGCTGTAACGCTGTTGCTAATGGAAAACAATATATCGTAAAAAATAATCAAGGCAAAATTTTAGTAAGTCAAGAAATTGCAAATGCATATCAAAAAAATAATGGCGATTTTAACAGATTTCTTAGAGATTTAGGCCCTGGCTATACTCAAGCTAACATTGACGTTTCAAAACAAAAAGAATCAGAAGAAGCTATTCACAATGCTTGGGATAAATACTTAACTTCAGTTGGTAAAAGTATAAATGATATGGATAGCCAACACATCTTAGGATTTGGTTACAAATCATTTAGCGATGAACCATTTGATGGTTATGTAACATATAACTCAGCATATGCAGCTACTGCTGATGGCAAAGAAACTCTTAATTTATTCAAAGACAGTGCTGGTTACTACACAAACAGATACACTGTAGTAGCTAGAGAATATACTGATGAAAATGGTGAACAACAAACAGGTGTATTCTATCAAACAAAAGCTCAAGAAGGTACAGATGAATATACTCAATTATTCGATGTAACTTACAATACAGCAGATGGAACATTTAAATATATAAACGAAGCTGGCGAAGAAGCTACAACTGATGTTCTATATGCTAGCGAAGGCCCTGGCGGAACTGCTATTGTTAGTGAAGACCCAAAAAGTTACTTAACAATAGTTGATCCAAGCAATAATACTTATCGTTCTGAAAGCGGCGTAATCTATACTGTTACAGATTCACCTAAAGCTTTAAATTACGAAGGTACAACAAAAGAACAAAGAGAACTTTATGATTATGCTGTAGCTTTAACAGAAGCTTACTATAATAATCAAAATTCTCATACTACAGAAAATTTAAAATACGATGCAGAATTAATCAATTATTACAAAAATATCTTTAATGAAATGAGTTCTTGTGGATATACTACAATTGACAACGAAACAGATTTCAAAGATACAAATTGGTTAATTAACAAATTAAAATCTGGTGAATATATTTTATATGGATATTCTACATCTGAAAAAGGTTTCATCAGCACTACAATCGACGATGATGAATCTATTACAGAAAAAGAAGACAAATCAGCAATTGCAATAGCTGAACAAGAATATAACCAAAGCATTGATAAAATAGAAAACCAAGAAAAACAATTCGATATGCAATTAAATAAACTTGAAGCAGAACATAGCGCTCTACAAACTGAATATGATTCTGTAAGTAAAGTAATTAGTAAAAACATCGAAAAATCTTATAACACATTTAACGCATAATATTTATTCATTTTATATTTCCCCTACACATTTAATTTTCGTAACTTTTCCCTACCACTTGATTAACTTCTAAGTGGTATTTTTTTATTACAAATCTTAACAATCATGCAATTTTGAAACTACAAAATTGTTTATATAAATGTAGGTTATAAATTTATATGTGTAAAAGGTGGTAAGTTATGGGTTTAGTATCAATGATACCTAAAACAAGGGTGTTTAATTATGCAAAAAGAATTGCAAATGTTACACCTGAAATGATGTTAGGAACAGGTAGTGATTTAATCGGAGAAGCTGCAAGAAATACAAAAGGTTCTCTTTATACAAAAGCTAAAGCTGGCTTTTTAGCTTTAGAAGAGGATTTGAAACTTAAGAAAAAAACTGAAGGTGGCTTTTTCAAAAGATTATTTAACAATTTAAAATCAACACCTAAAGATATAAGTACAGCAACAAAAGAAGGTTACAATGCAGCTAAAGCTGCTGGAAAAAATAAAATTTGGGGTGGCATAAAAGGTTTAAAAAATGGAATTGTCAAAAAAATGCCATTCATTGGAGCAATTCTTACTATAGCATTCGAACTACCTAATATTTGGACAGCAACAAAAGAACAAGGTATCGGTCAAGGATTAAAAGAAGTAGGAAAAGCTGGAAGTAGATTAGCTGGTGGTGCAATTGGTGCCGCTATAGGTTCTGCAATTTGCCCAGGTATCGGTAGTCTTATCGGTTGGATAGCAGGTGATTGGCTTACAAGCAAAGTTGTTGGTAAATCTTACACAGAACAAAAAATGGATGCAGAACTACAAGCACAAGAATTAGCTCAACAACAAGCTCAACAAACTCAACAAACAGCATTCACAGGAAATCCATACGAAACAGAAATGACAAACCCAATGTACGGATATGGCTATAACGATATGTCAGGCAATCCATACGCAGATGACATCATGATGCAACAATTAAACTTTAACACATTAGCTTAACTTACAAAGTTATAAACCAACTATAGCTATTCTGAAAACAATTCAGAATAGCTATTTGTTATCGTTACAATTGTTAACATTTGTAGAGTTTAAAGCAGTTTTTTATAAAAAAAAAACTTAAATAATATATAGGGGATATATAAAGGGGAAAAAATGAGTTATAATAGTTTGTCACTTTCTCAAAGCGGTAATGTTAATGACTTATCAAAATACATTATTGGAGCAACAATAAACAAACAGGAAGAACCATCCGGCATTGTTTCAGGAGCGGCTTTAATGGGTGGTATTTCTGGAAGTTTATGGACTTATAAAAACAGAAAAGATTTAATAGGCGGATTTAGAAATCTAGCAAAAGATGCAAAGACACAAAAAGCTATGGTTACTTCTGCACCTAATAGATTTTCTGGAGCATCAGAAGTAATAAGTAAAACTGAACTTGAAAAATTAGCAGAAAAAGCTGGCCAAGTTAATAAAAAAACAGGCTTAAAAAAGAATGAACAATTATATAAAGAAGTTCAAGCTGCATTAAAAAAAGGTAAAAACTATACTTCAAGCCTAAAAGCAATAGAACAAAAACAAGCTATTGAAGCATTAAAAGCCTATAATGCAAAAGTTACAACACAAATGGCAAAAGGCAGTACCTTAAGAACAATAAAAAATGCAACTGGAATTACAAAATTCTCTAGAATTTCAAAAGAATTGGCAGCAAAATCAGGAACCTTCCGTACATTATTAAAAGGAGTAAAAGGTAATGCTGGATTTGCAGCTATTTCTCTAGGTATTGGAGTTCTTACTGATGTAGTACCAGCATTTACCGAATTAGGACCTAAAAAAGGCTTTAAACAATTAGGTAAAACAGCTGCAAAAACAGGTTTCGAAGTTGCTGGTTGGGCAGCAGGTGCTGCAGCTGGCGCAAAACTTGGCGCTGTTGTTGGTAGTTTCTGCGGTCCGGTAGGAACAATTGTTGGCGGTGCTATTGGACTATTAGGCGGTTTTGTTGGTAGCTTTATTGCCAGCAAAATTGGTGACAAAGTTGTTGGACCTAGTGAGATTGAAATAGCTGAAGAAAAAGCATCTGAAGAAATTGCTAAAACAGCAAAAGAAAACGAAGAAAACTTAAACGAATTAGCTGTTGCATCTTATGAACAACTTATTCAAAGAGCATCCGAAGGAACTCTTACTGAAGATGATATGGCTGCAAAGAAAGCTCTAGAAGGACTTTTAGGACATGAAATAGACTTAGAAGAAGAACTTAAATTCGTACAAGAAGCTTCAACAGAATCAGACAAAACTGTAGCAGATGAGACTACTACAAACCAAAATACAGAAACAACAGTAGCTCAAAATACAACAACAGAAACTGAAGAAAAACAAGGAAAAGAAGAAGTTGAAGAAGAAGAAGAAAAAGTACAACAACAAACTTCAACAACTTACAACAATACAGCATTTATGCCAAATTATATGCAAATGTATAACCCAATGAATTTATATTCATCAATGAATCCATTTTATCAAATGAATTCAAATCCATATATGAATCCATATATGAACAATTATACACAAATGTTTGCTAACCAAAATCCATACAAATTCAGTTATGTAGGCTAATAATAATCATTATTATATAATAAAGCAACCCTAAACTCACTATTATAATAATAGTGAGTTTATTTATTACTACGGCTATGCTAAATTAAAACAATACATTTTTTATACGATTATTTTTATCCATCTTTGCAATATTCTAATTCTACACGATGGGAAGTTTACCCCTCCCCACTTCAACCCACAGAAAAAAGGAGTATTTTTATGAAAAAAATAGTAGTATTACTATTGACTATCTTGTTGTGTCAAAATTTAACTTTATGTGAAGAATTAAATACTATAAATGAAAATATTACCCCAGACGTAGACAATGAAAAAATATCATCTTGTCCTCTTCCTATTGTAAATTCCAAAGAAGATATTGATAAGGAATTTGAAAAAATAATTAATCATCCATACAGCTGTCTTGAAGGGAAAGAACTTGAAGCAGTAAATCTAGATAAAGGAAGAACCTTTATTGTTAGATCTCAACAACCAATGTCATCTGACACCCCGGTTGGAACTTTAATTGATTTTGAGGCAGTAGGAAATGTAAATATATTTGAAAATAAAGACCCTTCTCAAGTAACATTTACAGGAGAAGTTATAGAAAATAAACCTCCTCGTTTTGGAGGTAGAAGTAGTACTTTAAAGCTACAAATCAATAAGATGAAAGTTGATAACATAACTTATCCAGCAAGTGCATACATTTCTAAAATGGGAAAGAAACAAATTTTTGCAGGCATATTAGCTGGAACTCCAATATATTTAATGAATCTTGCTGACGTTGCAGACAGAGGTACGGTTACAATTGATAAAGTTTATAAAGATCCTTGCCAATTCAGTTGTGAAAGTATAAAAACGCCATTAAGACCACTCTACTATGCAGGCGGAGCTTTATTACAACTTGCAGATCTATTAATTGCACCAGTTGTTTGCTTTTTCTTACCGGGCAAAGATATTAATATTCCACAATACACAGACTTTGAAATCAAACTGGAAGATAATGTATCTTTATTAAAAATTTAATAACTCCATAACTCACAACACAATGACCGCATTCTTGAACTAGAATGCGGTCAAAACTTGTTTTAATCTCTTCAACTAAACTAAATCCCACATACGTGAAAATCACGTTCTGAAACTGAAGAAGTACACTCAAATAATTGTGTTAATAACTTTTCAATAACCTTTTCTACAGTTTTCACTTCACTTTTTAAAGCTTGAATACTTTCAGCCTTAGCTTCTTTTAAAGCATCCTCATAAAGTTGATCTTGGTACATAAATTATACTCCTTATTTTCTTAACACTTTATTTATCGGTACAACTAATAAATATCTTTAATATTAATAAAAATATTGTTACAAAATTTCAACAAAGGTGGATGTTTAAAATCTTTTAAAGTACAATATTTCTATGTTTGCAAAGGGGAAGTATTAAATGTTAAAGGATTTTGAATTAACAAATTATGATTTCTATTCAAACCGACGCGACATGGAAATTATATCCAATATCGTTGAAACTTTGAAAAAAATCTTGGAAGAAGATAAAAAACAAGAACAACCTTTATTCCTAAAAATATCAGATAACTTAATTTTAAATATTGCGAGAAAAGTTGTTCAAGAAAAAAAGCAAACTTTTTTAATTGGGATTACTGGAGAAAGTGCTTCTGGAAAAACTGTATTTGTTGACAACACAATACAAGCCTGCATAAAAGATAAAACTGAAGGTATTTATACAGTTATAAGATGTGACGATTATTACAAAGACACATCTAAGGAATTAAAAGAAGCTGGCAGTTACGAAGAATTATTTAAAACCGGATTTAGCTTTGATACTCCGGACGTTATTGACTTAGATTTAATGAAAAGCCATTTAGTTGCACTAAAAGAGGGTTTAACTATCAAATCTCCAAAATACAATTTCGTAACTTGTGAATCTGATCCAAACGGAGATGAAAAAAAACCTGCAAAAGTTATTTTAACAGAAGGTCTATACGTACTAAATGAAGGTGTAAGAGACATTATGGATGTAAAAGTTTATGTATTTACACCATTAGAAGTTATAAAAGATCGTTGGTACAGAAGAGCTGCAGAAAGAGGTAAAACTGGAGCCGCAGCAGATCTTCAGTTTGCAGATGTTAATAAAACTGCTCAAAAATATATTAGACCAGCTTATCAAATTTCAGATGCAGTTATTAACGGTATGGTTAGCCAAGAATATATCCAAGAAATAACTGATAAAATATTCAAAGCTCTAAAAAATATTGAATACTAATTATTAAATAACAAGATAAAAGAAAGCACCGAAATTTATCGGTGCTTTTTGGGTAGGTGGTAATTAAAATGCCCTCTTACAAGTATCACACTGTGGCTGTATAGGAGCTGCGCATCCGCAAGGTTGTCCTTTTATACCATTTAATTTTTGACATTTTGTCAATTTAGGTTTTTTGCACTTACATTTACACTTAACTTTTTCAACTTTCACGCACTTATTGCATTGTTGAAAACCTGTAAATGGATTTAAACTATTTGGACCTTCATAAGACCAAGCAAAAGCACCTTGCATAGGTATAGTTAAAACACCAAAAAGACTCATAATTGTTAAAAATTTTTTCATACTATCTCCTAACTTTATTGGGTACATTTTTATTTTAAAAGTTTTAAATATAAATCCTATACCTAAATGGAGAAACTCAATTAGACTTTTTGCTTAAATAAAACAAACTATTTTTAACAAAAAAAGAGTCGGCTATAATTTAACCGACTCAAATTTATCAATTAAGTATTATTTTATTTAGAAATACTAGTATCTTCCAATAAAATCACTTTAATTTCTTCACCTTTTTTAGCACTGTAGTGTAAACCTGGAGTTACTAAACCAGTAACTAAACCAATACCAGCACCAACAGGAGTACCAATAGCTACACCAGTACCAACTTTATCAGGACTTGGAATGAATGAGAAACCAACACCAGCACCAGTACCAACAGCAGCACCACCTACTGTGTATAATGCAAGTTTACCTGCAGTCATCCAAGGACCTTCTTTTAACGCATAATCTTTATAGAATGGTTTTGCATTTAAGTCTACAACTTGACCATTTGGAGTTGTAAGTTTATCTAACTGAACATACACTCTAGCATTTTTGTTAAACCATTGTGGATCTTTGATATCTAAAACTTTACCAGAGAACACTGAGCCTGCTGGAATTAATAAAGTACCTTCATCAGTCTTGATATCTTCAGGATTTGTAAATGTTACAACATCACCTGCGGCATGCAATTTTGATTTGAATTGTTCATTAAATGCAACTTCTAAAACGTTTCCTTCAAGAATAATATTTCTTATATTAGTAATTGTAACATCATGGTTTGGAGCTTTTTTAACCATTGTTAAATGTTCTGTTCCTAAAATAGTTTCTTTTTTATATTGAGATTTAACCAAATCTAATTTTTGTTTCAATCTATATAATAGAACAGCAGCTTCAGCTCTTGTTAACTCATCAGCTGGTCTTAATTCTTTTTCATCTGGATGATTTACATAAATACCATAAGATAATGTTTTAGCATAAACATTCTTAGCCCAAGCTGGAACTTTAGCTGCATCTTTGTATTGAGAAAGAATATTTGTATCTACATCACCATCAATTGTAATATGACTAATTACAGATTGAGCTTCATCTCTCAAAACTCTTGCTTTTGGCTTAAATGTACCATTTGGGTAACCATAAACTAAACCTAATTGTTGAGATCTAACAATTGCATCATGATCTGGACCAGAATTTGCTACATCAGAGAATTTTACTTTTGAAGTGATTTCAGCATCATAATTACCTAAAACTTTTAATAATGCTTTTACGAAATCAACTCTAGCCATCTTATTTTCAGGATAGAAATTACCATTAGATAAAGTCATCACTGAATCATTAACAACACTAGCGATTTCTGGTTGAGCCCAATATTCTTTAGACACATCATCAATACCATTGTATGCAAAAACCGGTAAAGTATTGATTGTAAGCATACTACCAACCAATAACCCTGCTAATAACTTTTTCATACTCTAAATTCCTCTTTTTATGCTTCCACTAAACCATTATTTTATGATTGTAGTATAATTATAATTAAATGTAAATAGTTTACCCTATAAATTTCTACTAGGAGGAAAAAGAATGAGAAATTTAACGGCCACCAAAATAGTTTCAACGTTAGGCCCAGCAAGTGCTAACGAAGAAATGATTAGAAAATTATACAGAGCTGGTGTTACCATGTTTAGAATTAATTCTTCGCATGAAACAGTTGAAATTCACAAGAACACTTTAGACATCATTAGAAAAATTGAAAAAGAAGAAAAAGCTATCATTCCAGTATTATTAGACCTTCAAGGTCCAAAAATCAGAATTGGACAACTTGAAAAACCTATACAAGTTCAAGCTGGTGAAGTTTTAAAATTCAGACATCAAACAAAATTTGAAAACGATATTATCCCAGTTGATTATAAAGGTATAGCTAGCGACGTTAGACCTGGAGAAAAAATTCTAATTGATGATGGAAAAATTCAATTAGTAGTACAAAAAGTTGAAAAAGATGTTGTTTTTGCTGAAGTATTAACAACTGGAGAAATCAAAGCTCGTAAAGGTTTAAATATTCCTGGCGGAACTGGAAGTATCGATATTTTAACAGAACGCGACAAAATGTTTGTTGAGTTTGCGCTAAATAATGATATCGACTATCTTGGTTTATCATTTGTTAGAAACAAAGAAGATATCATCAATTTACGTAGCATTTTGGAGAAACATAATTCTCGCTTAAGAATAATTTCAAAAATCGAAAAACCTCAAGCTCTAGAAAACATAGATGAAATCATTGAACATTCCGATGGTATCATGGTAGCTAGAGGAGACTTAGGTATTGAAATCAAAACTGAACAATTACCAATTGCTCAAAAAACAATTATTAAAAAAGCAAATATTGCAAGAAAACCTGTAATCGTTGCAACTCAAATGCTTGAAAGCATGATTGAAAACCCAATTCCTACAAGAGCAGAAACATCAGATGTTGCTAACGCAATTTTAGACGGAGCTGATGCTGTAATGCTTTCAGGTGAAACAGCTATGGGTAAATACCCTGTTGAAGCAGTTAGCACAATGAAGAAAATTGCAGAAGATATTAATAAATGCCAATTTATTAAAAAGAATGAATTTCCAAAACCAATTTTAACAAAAAGCAATGCTATACCTATGTCTATAGCACTTTCAATTGCTGATATTTTGAAAAACTTACCAAAAACAAAAGGTATTATTGCTCTAACTGCAACTGGATACACTCCTGCATTAATTTCAGAATGCAGACCTTCTGTTCCAATTTATGCATTATGTTCAGATTTCAAAATTTGTAGATTTATGCAACTTTATAACAGTGTATTCTCAATTATAATGAAAGAAAAAGAAATCAATATTGATAAAGAAACATTATTAACATTAAATGAATTTTTGAAAAATTCACTAAAAATGAAAGTTGATGACAATGCAATTATTACAGGTTCAATACCTCACTTAATGTCAGGTCAATCAACAAACTTTATCAAAATTCATACAATCATTTAATACAGAATTAATTAACAAAAAAGAGTGGTTATTAAAAACCACTCTTTTTTTTCGACATATCTTCCGGATGCGCAGAATTTGATAAAATAATCTCATAAAATTCATTTTTATCAATATTTACGCCCATAGTATTGATATCACAATATTTTTTCTTTTTCTTGTTTAATAGTTTTTTATAATCTTGTCCCATACCACAAATATTATCATAAAATATAAACTTGAAACAGATTTAAAACCTTATATTACAAAACTTAATCACCGCTTGCAAATTTAGTATATTTATTATACGATTCATGATAAGAACGTGCGTCGATGGACTTTTGTGTGGAAAAAGTCATTAAACATCGATTAAGGAATTACATAGTTAAGTTTAGATTAGAAATATAAAGGAAAGCAAAAAATGAATCACCCTATTATTGAAGAATTAGAAAAAAATTATTTGGGCAAAGATCTTCCAGATCTAAATGCCGGCGATACAGTAAAAGTTTTTGTTAAAATTATCGAAGGTAACAAAGAAAGAATCCAAGCATTTGAAGGTACTATCATCAAAATGCATGGTTCTGGTTTAAACAAAACTATCACTGTAAGAAAAGTATTCCAAGGTGTTGGTGTTGAACGTGTATTCTTGGTTAACTCTCCAAGAATTGACAAAATCAACGTTTTAAGACGTGGTGATGTTAAACGTGCAAAACTATACTATTTAAGAGAACGTTCAGGTAAAGCTACTCGCATTAAGGAAAAAATTGAAAAAAGATAAGACTCATATTCACTGGTATCCAGGACATATAGCTAAGGCTGAAAGAAAACTAAAAGAACAACTTTCTTTAGTGGATGCTGTGATTGAAGTTATTGATGCGAGATTACCTATCTCAAGCAGTTATGACAATATATCGGGGCTTCTTAACGGAAAGCCTCGATTTTTGCTTGTTAACAAATCCGACTTAGTCGATAAAAATGAGCTGAAAAAATTTCTAACCTATTTAAAAGAAAAAAATCAAACTGCAGTAATTCCAACAGAAGCAAAAAATTCAAAAGATTTAAATATAATCGTTAAGCAAGCCATTGAACTTGCAGAACCTAGAATTCAAGCGTTAATGGCAAAAGGCTTATTGAGACGCCCAGCAAGAATTATGGTTGTTGGTATGCCTAATGTAGGGAAATCAAGTATTATCAACAAACTAACACGTTCTTCTAAAACTAAAATCGGAGCTAAAGCCGGTGTTACAAGACAGCAACAATGGGTTCGTATCAATCCTCAACTTGAACTTCTTGATACTCCAGGTATTATTCCTATGAAACAAGAAGACCAAGAAAGAGCAAAAAAATTAGCCTTTGTAAATTCAGTTAGTGAAAATGCTTATTCAAATGAGATTGTAGCCAAAGAACTTCTTCTTATGTTAGATGAAAAACAATCACAAATATTTAAAGATTACTATAAACTGCCTGAAGAACTGGAACTTACTATAGAAAATATTGCAACCACAAGAAACTGGTTAAGATTAGGAAAAGAACCTGATATTGAAAGAACTTCAGTATATATATTAAGAGATTTTCGAGAAGGTAAAATTGGTAAGTTTATACTTGATGAATTACCTGAATAAAATAAAATGCCGACTTTCTGATTAAGTCGGCTTTATTAATACTCTCTTCTTATTATCTAGATAGTGTCCTAATTACTTAACTGCGGCAATATTAGCCTTGATACCTGCATCTGAATTTATCATTGCAGCATTTGAATACGCCAAAGTACGGCGTTTTTTTGCTCCTCTTAATATTAATTCAACACATTCGCTTCTATTTCTTGAGGGTGTTGTTATCTTCTTTAACATTTATAAAATACTCCTTAGATACTTCTGATTACAAATACAATATCGACTCTCTAAAAAAAAACTTTAGAAATAAAAAACAAATATTAACAAATATTAAGATTTCTCATACTTTAACTGTATGACAAATCTTATGAATCGGTATAATATGTAAAAATGAGACATAGCTTTCAAAATTCAACTACTGCAGATATAGATGCAAAACTACAAAGAGATCTTCTAGCACACGAAGAAAAAATAGATACGTGTATTGTTATAGGTATTCTTCTTTTAATGTTCTTATTTAGAGGAACAATATCATATTGGTTGAAATTTGGACATGCTACCCCGTTTCCAAAACACAATGAAATAATAAATACCCAGAAAGAATATATTGTACAAGATTATAGCAGTGAAGAACAAATTCAAAAACAATTCACCTATAAATCGCTTATATCACCTAATGTGAAAACAGACATAAAACCATTAGGGCATTTAGAAATATCCGGAACTGTTATTGGATTTAAATATAATCCTATATTCTTCTTTAAAAATAATGAAAAAATACAAATTTTCGATTTAGGATTAGCATTTGGAGATATTTCAGACTCCGAAACACTTAAAAATTTTAGAATATCATTATATGACAATGGTGCATATTCTTGGAATTCAAGATCATCAATTCCATTCGAAAATGAATATGTAACATCTCACTTAATCAATTTACAAATAATTCCTGCAAACAATAACATAATGGCAGCTCTCTTAAAATTAAAAGAAAACAATAAAGTAAAAATAATAGGAGAAATAGTAACCAAAGATGGTTCTAGACCTATAAGAGTATATGTAACCAGTGTTCAAATTGGCACAAAAACATATAATTAAAACTAAAATAAAGTTAATTGTTTTTCAAAATGTTTCTTTAAAAAAGATGGCCTATGATATTTAGTTAATCCATATTCATCGATAGCTTTGATATGTTCTTTAGTCAAATAACCGGCATTTCTATTCCAACCATACTGAGGATATTCGGAAGCTAATTCATCCATATATCTATCTCTTGCAACTTTTGCTAATATACTAGATGCAGCAATAGATGCAGACTTTCCATCACCTTTTATTACAAATTGTTGTGGATAGTCATAATTTTTTATTAATTTATTTCCATCAACTAAAGTTATAAATTTAGATAAATTTGCCTTATTTACAACATCCTCACAAGCCAACTTCATTGCTTTTAAAGAAGCATTTAATATATTTATCTTTTCAATTTCATCAACTTCAACACATACAATAGAATTCACTGTACTATTTAAAATAATCTCATACAAATTTTCTCTAGCTACCTTTGATAATTTTTTAGAATCATTTAATCTATCTAAATCTTTTATTAAACCCTCTGAAATTTCCGGAAAATAAACAGCAGCAGAAAAAACTCCACCTGCCGCAGGGCCTCTCCCCGCTTCATCAGTTCCAACCACACTTCCAAAATTCTTATCAAATTCAAATAATTCTATCATAATAAATTCATTTTAATATAAACAAAAAAAAAGTTGCCAAATTATGGCAACATTAAATAAACACGAGGATATTAAGAGAGAGAGAGTATAAAAAAACTTTTTTAAATATCCTTTTTAAACTTCAATTTCAAAACTTAATTGATATATATTTCCTTTTCCTTTTAAAATATCTTTTGCATTTCCCTTACATTTATATAAACGTTTTTCATTTTTAAAAATTGCCTAATCTGTTGTAATGTTATTAACAATTCTTAAACCTGTGTGTATCTTATATTTTAAGTATATACACTTTATTTAAAAATCATTTAAAATTGATATTTTAAGCTTTACAATTAATTTTCAAAAGTAATAAAGAATTAAATTATTTATTTAAATTTGAGAAATCAGTTGAATATTTATACCCTAATCGTTTTGAATTATTCCTCCAAAAGCTATCAATAGCTTTTATTGGAGTATCACTATTACCTAAAACTTCATAGGTTTTAAACTTAATACAATCCATCAATTCTTGATTAGATTGTACAATTTTTCCCAGATGAGCGAGTTTCCTATCTGCCAATAATTCATTATCAAGATTAGAGTGAATCAATACTTCGACTACTTTCTGCAAATCTTTTGGAAATAACGTTGACCACATTTTTGCATATTCAGAAACTGCAATTGAACCTTTACCAACATTTTGCGCAAACTCAAGAAGCTTCACAAATTTTTTAGGCAAAAATCTAAAAAATTTTGTCTGTACATTTTCAATTGTAGAAAATTGCCCCTCTTTATTATAAACAATCATTTTATTTAATTTTAAGCCTAAAAAAGTTAAATAATCTTCCAGACTAACAGGAGTTGCACCAAATTCTGAAATATCAGGATGCCCATGCACAAACTCACAACCTTTAAAATCAATCTTAGGTAACTTACCTTCTAGCACTATGCGAGAATTGTCACCATTTATTTCAGAAATAATCAGATTATCCTTTAAAAGGATTCCTCTCTCAAAAGAATCTTTACTTTTCAAAGCCTGGATAACTCTATTTTTTGCATATTTTTGTGCAACATCACAAGATTGAAAAATTATTGATTTATCAGGTCTTACCCAACCTAATTCTGAAACATTTACATTTTTAATATTAAATCTAGGTTTTAAAATTCCAATCAAAGCCACAACAGATTCCTTATATTTACATAGAATAAAATATGTAAATATAAATTTTTGCTAATAAAAAAAGACCTCTGTTAGATTAACAAAGGTCTTTCTTTATAAATAAATTTATACTACTTGCTCATAGCTTGAGAAACAGCAACAGCACATGCTACAGTAGCACCTACCATTGGGTTGTTACCCATACCGATTACACCCATCATTTCTACGTGAGCAGGAACTGATGAAGAACCAGCAAATTGAGCATCACCGTGCATTCTACCCATAGTATCTGTCATACCATAAGAAGCTGGACCAGCAGCTACGTTATCTGGGTGAAGAGTTCTACCAGTACCACCACCTGATGCTACTGAGAAGTATTTTCTACCATTTTCATAGCACCATTTTTTGTAAGTACCAGCTACTGGGTGTTGGAAACGAGTTGGGTTAGTTGAGTTACCAGTAATAGAAACATCAACACCTTCTTTAATCATAATAGCAACACCTTCAGATACATCATCTGCACCATAGCATTTTACTTTTGCTCTTTCTCCATCTGAGAATGGAGTTTCTTTAACAACTTTTAATTCGCCTGTTTTATAATCATATTGAGTTTCAACAGAAGTAAATCCGTTAATTCTTGAAATGATATAAGCAGCGTCTTTACCTAAACCATTTAAGATAACTCTTAAAGGTTCTTTTCTAACTTTGTTAGCATTTCTAGCAATACCAATAGCACCTTCAGCAGCTGCAAAAGATTCGTGACCAGCTAAGAAACAGAAACATTTTGTTTCTTCTCTTAATAACATAGCACCTAAGTTACCATGACCTAGACCAACTTTTCTTGTATCACCAACTGAACCAGGTACTGCAAATGCTTGTAAACCGATACCGATAGCTTCAGCAGCTTCAGCAGCATCTTTAATACCTTTTTTGATTGCGATAGCACAACCTAATGTATATGCCCATGATGCGTTATCAAATGCGATAGGTTGAATACCTTTAACAATTGCATCTACATCAATACCTTTTGATAAACATAATTCACGTGCTTCGTCCAAGTTTTTGAAACCATATTCTGGTAAAACTTTTTTCAAAGTAGATTCACGTCTATCTTTTCCTTCAAAATTTGCCATAATTATTTTTCCTCTTTAATTAAAATTCCTACAACTACTCTTTTCTTGGATCGATAGTTTTAACTGCATCAGCAAATCTACCGTAAGTACCAATATTCTTTTCGTAAGCTTCTTTAGGATCAACACCTGCTTTAATAGCATCCATAACTTTTCCTAAGTTAACAAATTTATAACCGATAACTTCGTCATTTTTGTCTAATCCTAATTCTAAGATATAACCTTCAGTTAATGAAAGATATCTAACGCCTTTTTGTTTAGTTGAGTGAATAGTACCACACATTGAGCATAAGCCTTTACCTAAATCTTCAAGACCAGCACCAACAGGTAAACCGTTTTCAGAGAAAGCTGTTTGAGTTCTACCGTAAACGATTTGTAAGAATAATTCTCTCATAGCAACGTTGATAGCATCACAAACTAAGTCTGTATTTAATGCTTCTAAAATAGTTTTACCAGGAAGAATTTCACCAGCCATAGCTGCAGAGTGAGTCATACCTGAACAACCAATTGTTTCAACTAATGCTTCTTGAATAACACCTTCTTTAACATTCAAAGTTAATTTACAAGTACCTTGTTGAGGTGCACAGCAACCACAACCGTGAGTTAAACCAGAAATGTCTTTAATTTCTTTACACTTTGTCCATTCACCTTCTTGAGGAATTGGAGCAGGTACTCCTTTTACACCACGTTTTACGCAGCATTTTTCTTGAATTTCTTGTGAAACTTGTATATTTGTCATTTTCTACTCCCTTCACCTTATATACACTTAGATTTTAACTTGCTCAAAATATTCAGTCAAGGCAATTGAACTTTTTGCAAAATAATGTTAAAATATAGATATACTATTATGAGGATTGGTTATGATTAAGATAAAAAAGGACGGATTTACACTAAGTGAAGTCCTTATAACATTATCTATCGTTGGGGTAATCGCAGCCTTGGTTGTTCCTGGAGTTATCAAAGATATCAACAACAAAGCTATGATGTCCCTATTACAAGGTACTGTAACAAATATAAATGATGCTGTACAAACTGAACTAGTTAGAACAAGAGCTGTTAAACTTTCTGATACTGATATATTTAACAACGCTCAGAAATTTTTAAACAATTTTGATATTGCAAAAAGCAAAGGGACTGGGCTTCCTATATTTTACCCTGATGGAGGCTATAAAAACTTCCAAGGAGCCTCTAAATCCGGTATGGCAGCTGGAACTTACAATGCATCTGCAATCTTAAAAAACGGAGTTGGAATTGCTATACAAACTCCAAGAACATCTAACGGCTTATTATTTAATGGACGTAAATGTGCACTTATAACAATAGATTTAAATGGCTCCAAAGAACCCAATATATCTGGTGTAGATTTATTTGAATTAGAGTTATCAGACGAATCAAACCTAGATTTAGGTATTCATGCAGGAGACAATCTTGAGCACAGTGAGGATATAAATGTTTGTAAAACTGGTTGCATAGAAGATGGATATCCATATGCCTGCTATTCATTTGCTTCTCTATCTGGGTTCAATCCAAACTATTTAATTGAAAACTAACTCAAAAGGAGAATTTATGAAATATAAAATAAAAGCTTTTACATTAACAGAATTACTTATAGCACTAGGTATTATTGGTGCTATTGCAGCAATATCTATCCCAAGCTTAATGAACACTATTAATAATAGATTGCTAACCACACAAATAAAAAGTAACGTCGCAGCAATTCAACAATTAGCATCTGACTCACTTGTTGTAAATAAAGTAAAAAACTTAGACGATACAGATTTTGGCAATCCAAACGACTTGCTCAGAGAAGGTAATTTTTCTGTTGCGAAAAATTGTGCAGACCCTGCAAAAGAATGTTGGAAAACAGCTGAAGGTAGTACTAATAGAGTAAAATATACAAGTCTTAATAAAACAGATGTCACAGTTGTTGCAACTAGAAAAACAATTGTGCTACAAAATGGAGCTGTATTATCTTATGCTAAAACAGACGTAGCTATTCCTAATGATAAAGTAATTGGGATATTCGATATAGATGTAAACGGTAATGACTATCCAAACATCTGGGGAAGAGATTTTGTATCATTCTGGGTTACACAAAAAGGTAAAATTGTTACAAAATCTACAGTAGATAAAAAAACAAATATGACATTGGATGAAAAAATTGCAAATTGTAAGGCTGGAGATGGCGGATATTGCCTAGATGCAATAATTGAGTCCGGTTGGACTATGCCATACTAAAAATGTTATAACATCAAAAAAAAGAAGCTATTAAAATAGCTTCTTTTTTTATTATTACTTATTTTTTCTTTAAACTTCAACAAATAATCTTCTACCAACTATATTTTGCTTGCCATTATAATAACCAGCAAAATATCCGCCTTTAACAGGACGATTTTGAGCATAAGTTTGTGCTGAAAAGCGATTTCCATTATAGTTAACAAAAGGGTTATTACTATAAGGATTGCTTGATGCTTGTTTCACTACCGGTGAAGTAACATTCACACTTGGAGCTTGAAAAACATTTGATAAAAAATTTACTAATCCTGCCATCTACTAAAAAACCTCTCTACTTTAGTTTTTTATTAACGATATTTTTTATACTGTCATTATTGTAACATAAATTTTATTCAATTTTTAAAATATCTTAACAAAAATCATCTAAATTATGTAGTATAATACTCCTATGTCAAATTCAGAAAAAAACATTTTATTAGTAGGAAAAGGAGCTAACGCTGAAGCGTTAGCAAAAAAGCTCTTTGAGCAAAACCCTGAATATAAAATATATATTGCTCCAGGAAATAATAAAGAATCAAACATTTATACAAACATAGATATTCGAGAAGAAGATTCAACAGGACTATTAAAATTCGCTATTGAAAACAAAATAGATCTTACAATTCCAACATCAGAAAAAGCCATAAATTCTGACATTGTAACATTTTTCTTAGCCAATGGACAAAATATATTTGGACCAACTAAAGATGCGGCACTACTGTCTTTAGAAAAATCTATTGGAAAAAAAATATTATATAAAATACATGCTCAAACTTCTAAATTTGGGATATTTGATAAACAACAACAAGCAGAAGATTACTTAAAAACTGCGAATTTTCCAATAACAATAAAATGCGGTCATACAGAAGATCTTGAAAACAGATTAGTCTGCAACACAATAAGTTTAGCTAGAGAATTTCTAACAAATTTAACTGCTAAGAATTCAGAAAATATATTAATTGAAGAATTTGTTTATGGCAAAACTTTTACAGTATATTACATAACCGATGGGTATACAGCTCTTCCAATAACATCTGTTGCAGATTTTAAATTTATGGAAGACGGAGATGGCGGAATTTTAACAAACGGAATTGGATGCTATGCTCCAGATTTCAAAATTTCTCAAATAATATATGACAGATTAAATAATATAATCAAGAATACACTTTCTGTTCTCGACAAAAATGGGAATCCATACATAGGAATTATTGGAATTGAATGTACTTTAACAGGAGAAGATAAATTCTATGTAAATGAGTTCAAACCATTTTTCCAAAACCACGATGCAACAACCATCTTAAACTTATTAGATGAAAATTTAATTCAAGTATTTTTTGCGTGTATTAATGGATTTTTCTCAGATGAATATGAAACATTAAAAACGAACTCTTATACATCAGCTGCAATAACAGTTATGGCAAAACAGCACAACAAAAAAATTACGGGCTTGGATAGCATTGAAGACCTTGATAATGTTGATTTCATACAGGTTAATCAAACAAACAATGGTCAATATTTAACAACAAAAGGTGAAATCTTTACTCTTACAAGAAAAGCAAATACATTATCTCGGGCAATTAATAATTTATATGAGGATTTGGAAGAAATCCAATTTGAAGGAATTAAATATCGTAAAGATTTAGGCAAATACGTATATTAATTATTTTATAGCCTTTTTTATTTAAGTTAACCAGATATGTTGAAATTTTATAATTTATCATTAGATAAATTGTATGGAGTATAGTAGTGTAAAAAATTATTATGAAATACTTGGCGTAAATGTAGATTCAACAACTACAGAAATTAAATCTGCGTACAGAAAATTAGCACGAAAATACCACCCCGATATAAATAAAGCTCCAGAAGCTATTGAAAAATTTAAAAAAATCACAGAAGCTTACGAAACTCTTTCCAATCCTCAAAAAAGAGAGCAATATAACATTTTAAAAGGATTTTTTAAATCTGAAACGCAAAAAACATCTTCACAAAAAGCTGAAGAAGAATATAGAGAAAGTAAAAAGAAAAATTACACTTCAGACAACATTAAAGAGAATCCCCCAAAAACACAATCAACAACTCAAAAACAGACATCAAATAATACTTACAAAAAGAAAGATTCTATATTCAAAGCTATAAAATTATTTTTATTAAAACTAAAAAGAAATAAAATAAAAAAAGAAAATAATAAGCCCCAAAAAGGTGATAACATAACCTCCGAAGTTTCAATAACCCCGGAAGAAGTAATTACAGGCAGTAAAAGGATTATTAATGTATTAACAACACAAACATGCCCGCACTGTTATGGACACAAGTTCGTAAATGGCGGAAAATGTTCCTATTGTTCTGGCAAAGGTGAAATTTCTAAAAGAAAGAAAATCACAGTTACAATCCCAAAAGGAGTAAAAGATGGTGCAAAACTACGACTAAAGGGTGAAGGTGCTTCCGGTAAAAACGGAGGACCTTGCGGAGACTTGTATATAATTATAAAACTTGAAACAACTCACAAACTTCATTTTGATAAATTGAATATATATTTCAATGTACCAATAACTCCATACGAAGCAGCTTTAGGAGAAGAAATTACAATTCCAACATTCGACGGAAAAATCAAACTTAAATTACCACAAAATACTTGTTCAGGACAAAAATTCAGAATTGCAAAACAAGGGATTAAAAAGAACGGTAAAGTTGGAGATTTAATTATTACTGTTAGTATTGAATTTTCTCATGATTTGTCAGATGATGAAATTAAGTTATATCAAAAACTTAAAAACTTGTCTAAAGATAATGTGAGAAAGAATTTATACAATGAACAATAATAAAGTTAAAATTAAAGAAATATTTGCATCAATTCAAGGTGAAGGTCCTGTTGTTGGGTATAAACAAATATTCATAAGATTTTGCTCTTGTAACCTAAAATGTCAATATTGTGACACCGATTTTAATGAACTTGAAGCTACTGAATACTCTCCAAATGAATTATTTGAATATATTCAAACAAACTTTGAGCTAAATTCAATCCATTCAATTTCATTAACAGGAGGAGAACCTTTATTATCTGTAGAATTTTTAAAAGAATTTCTTCCCCTAATTAAAAATAAAACAAAAATATATCTTGAAACGAATGCAACATTAACTCAAAATTTAATACCTTTAAAAAACTATATAGATATAATTTCAGCAGACATAAAATTAAAATCATCCACTGGACTTGATACAATTGCACTACATAATAAGTTTTTTGAGCAATGCAAAGGTATTGAAACATTTGCTAAAATTGTTTTCGATGAAAATATCACAGCTGAAGAAATTGACAATTGTATTACTTTGGCAAACTCATATAACATAGAACTTGTTCTTCAGCCTAAAATGATAGATGACAAAATGTCTGTTACTTCTGATTTCTGCAATGAAATATTAGATAAATTTATAACACAACATAAAAATACAAGACTTATTCCACAAGTACATAAATTTATAAATGTTAGATAATAAAAAATAACGATAAGATTATTTCTTATCGTTATTTTTCATATTTTGCTCTATTTCATCATTAATTTTGTTTGACGATTCTATATCGGCATTTGCGCCATTTAAATCACCGATTTCAATCTTCACACAAGCACGCATATTATATGCTGATGTGTCTTTGGGATTGATCTCTAAAGCTTTATTAAAATCTTCAATCGCTCCAAAAGGATCATTCAATTCTGACTTGCAAATACCACGCATTACATAAGCCGAACTATCTTGAGGTTTCATTGCTATTAGCTTATTATAATCTTGTAATGCCGATTTTTTATCTCCCATATAACTTTTAATAATTCCACTCCAGTAATATAATTCTGCTTCTTTGGGATATTTTTTCATCGCTAAATTACATTTTTCCAAAGCTTCATCATAATTTTTTGAATTAGTTAATGTTCCGATTTCAGAAATCACTTTTGTTTTTTCTATATCAGATGCATATGTGTAATTACAGCAACCAAATAACAAACCTAAAATCAATCCAAAAACTAATATAATTTTTTTCATAAAACAAAATCCTTAACCAAAATAAACACGATTAATTATAACATATTTGTAGATTTTGCACCACAATGTATAAACATATGTTAATTGCAAAGATAGTGAATTTATAGTACTATATTGACATATTAAGTAGTTAGGAAGGTTTTAAACATTATGGCAATAAGAAAAGTATTACACTATGGTGAACCAACTCTAAGAGAACCATCTAAAGAAGTTCACAAAGTTTCAAAAAAAATTACAGATTTAGTAAGAGATTTGCTTGACACAATGTATTCCCAAAACGGAGTTGGTTTAGCTGCTCCTCAAATTGGGGAAAATGTAAGAGTATTCGTTATTGATGTAGCTACAGGTAATGAACCGCTTAATCCTATTGTTTTCATCAACCCTAAAATAATCAAAAAAAGTGGAGCTATAAAAAGTAACGAAGGTTGTCTAAGTTTTCCAGAAGCATATACTGACGTTAAACGCTATAAAAATGTAATGGTAAAAGCTCTTAATGAACACGGCAAACCTTTTGTTTTGGAAGCTAAAGACGGAAGCCTTTTAGCTCGTGCTATTCAACACGAAAACGATCACTTAGATGGAATTTTATTCATCGACCACTGTATTAACAGATTTGAAACTGAAGCTGTATTAAAGAAATTTAATCTACCGGATTTAGATCCAGATTTGCTTATTGAAGAAAAAGAATTAGAGGAAGAATTAAAGTAAGATGATTAAAGTAGTATTTTTTGGAACTCCGGATATCGGACTAAAATCTTTAGATTATTTAAACAAGTCGGATAATATTGAGATATTAGCAGTTGTAACTCAACCTGATAAACCAGCAGGTCGAGGACATAAATTACAAATGTCACCTATCAAAAAATATGCTATTGAAAACAATATTCCGGTATTTCAACCAAAATCTATTAGAAAAGAACCTGAAATTCAAGCTGAGTTAAAAAAACTTGAACCGGATTTCTTTGTAACATTTGCATTTGGTCAAATACTATCTCAAGAAGTACTTGATATTCCAAAATACGAAACAATAAATCTTCACGCATCATTACTACCTAAATATAGAGGAGCAAATCCTATCCAAAGAGCCATCATAAATGGAGATAAAGAAACTGGGATTTGCACAATGATAACAGAACTAGGCTTAGATTGCGGTGATATTTGTCAAAAACTGGTTATTCCAATCTCTGAAACAATGAATTGCGAAGAGCTTTGGAATGAAATAGGGAAAAAATCACCAAAAATGATTGAAGAAACTCTTATTCAATTAAAAAATGGTACACTAACACCTGAAAAACAATGTGAAGATGGTGTTTGTATGGCAAATAAATTAACAAAAGAAGAATGTCTAATCGATTGGAATAAATCAAATATACAAATTCATAACTTGGTTAGAGGAATATGTAGATGCCCAAGTGCATACTTTATCTTCAACAATAAAATAATTAAAGTAATTGAATCTACACCAATAAATGGAAATGGTACAGCTGGAGAAATCATTTCATCTTCAAAAGAAGGTATAGATATGGGTTGTGGAGAAGGTTTACTAAGAATTATAAAAGTTAAACCTGAAGGTAAAGGCGAAATGTTAGCTAAAGATTGGTACAACGGAGTAAAAAAATAATGACTTCAAAAGGTATAAGAGGCGCAATCACTGTTGAAAATAACACAGAAGAATCCCTTAAAAATGCGACTTTAGAACTTTTAACAGAAATGATTTCTTCAAATAATATAAAAAAAGAAGATATTTCTCATGTCATTTTCACAACAACTCCGGATTTAAACGCCGCTTTTCCTGCTAAATTTGCGCGATTAGACTTAAATTGGAATGACATAGCTATGATGTGTTTTCATGAACTAGATGTTCCCAATTCACTAACTATGTGCCTAAGAATTCTGATTGTTGTTAACTGTGATAATAATTTCAAACCTAAATTTGTTTATTTAAAAAATGCAGCAACATTAAGAGCTTAAAATTTATAAAATTCCTATAAAAAAGGCGTTTTAATAAACGCCTTTTTTATTATATTTTTGTAAATTCTGAAATTGAAGGATCTAACAATCTTCTACCTACATTTTCAAAAGATATTGAACAAAGGGTTTTATTACCATACTTTATTATTTTCTCAATA
Source organism: uncultured bacterium (assembly GCA_905215335.1). Taxonomy (GTDB): domain Bacteria; phylum Cyanobacteriota; class Vampirovibrionia; order Gastranaerophilales; family Gastranaerophilaceae; genus Zag111. Next base: position 216,999 of record CAJMPQ010000003.1, read on the forward strand.
ACACCACGTCCATATCTTGGATGAGATACACTATCGCCTTGAACAAAATTTATACCATCAGAACTTTCCACCTGATTTGGTTCAGCCTCTGCGGGATAAACTGGAACAACAGGAGGTTGCTCATTTATATATGGAGATTCTTGATATTCTCCATCTTCAACTATTTCTGCTTCAGGTTCTGATATTGCATCTTCTCCAAACACATCTCCAGCTGGAAGCATTTGATTATCTTCAATAAAATCTAAATCATCCTCTGTCAATGCACTATCTTGAGTTGAAAAACCCTCATCAAAAGCCAATTCATCTTCCATTGATAAAGGAGATTCTTCTTGCAAATCGTTAATAGACAAATCTGCATTAACTGCTTCATTCATTTGCAAAGCTTCAAAAGAAACAGGTTCATCTGCCATAATATTTGCAACAGGTTCTACAATTTGTGGCTGTTGTGGTACAACAACATCTTCTTCTAAAACCGGATTAGGAGTTGGAATTTCAGGATACTCTATCACAACATCATCAGCTGATTCCTGCACTTCACTACTTAAAGTGGATTCTATAGGCGCAGGTATAGAATAATCTTCAACAACTTCTATTGGCGGTTGCTCAATTTCTGGAATTGAAGTTTGAGTTGGAGCTGGTGAAGTTTCAGGACTTACAACTTCTGCTGAACTTTGTTCAATTTCAGTTTCATTAACTTGCTCTACATTTACAGGAGCTATCTGTTGCTCTTTGTTAACAATAGCATCCAATTTTGTGCCATCATCTTTTCTAACAAGCTCCACATTTTCAGTAATCGGAACAAATTGGAATTTATCACCCATTACATCTTCTTTTGTCAAATCCAAATCTAAATCTGACATATCAACAATAAATGGAATACCTTGAGTTAATTTTCCATATACAATACATTCATTTAAGTTTAATTTATTTAAAAATGTATTATAAGATGCAAAATCATGTTGCAAAGACTGAGGTGCAAACAGCATAATATTTTCTGCATGTGCCTTTAATTCATGTGCATATTTATAAGCATGATTTACTAATAATGTTGTAAATACATGATTATTATTTATCAATTGCTTAATCAATTTTTTATCAGAATTGCCATCTGTCAAAGGTACAAAGAAATATATATATTTTTGAACACTGGCCAATGATTTGTGAATAAATGAAATTACTTCTTTTTGTAATGATTCATGAATATTCTTCAAATCAATAATAGAACAATTTTTCTCCGCTAATTTTTCATTAAAGACTAAAACTTCTTCTTTTGTATTAGCAAAAACATTAGCATCACGATATTTCAATAGTTTATTTTTCAACAAAGCCAATTCCGGCATTTGAGTTTCTTTGTATTGATTAGCTACAACATCAACGAAGTTATCTATCGGTAAAAACTCAAAATCCAATGACTTAATATATTGCTGAACTGCATAAAATATATCTTGGATAACAGCTTTTGTAGCTGCATCAACTTCCGCCAATTCATAATCAAACAAATAATCTATCATTTCTGAATTAAGAGGAAGCTTAAAATCTTTTGCAAATTCTATTTTTGGAAAATCTTCAAATAAATTATTGGTATCAACAATAACACTTTTTTCTTTCATCTGAAATAACTGTCTAACGCAATTTGAGATAAAAGTTGTTTTATTAATATCTTGCTCAACGAAAACCGTAAAATTACGTTCAAAAATTGAAACATCTAAACTTAACATTTCTTCTTCTTGAGCTAAAGAACCAAATTTTATAGGTGTTTCAATAGGAAGCAGATCTAATAATTCTTCAGAAGGCAAAAATGACAATTCAGAATTTAAACTAGGAATAGAGCCATCATAATTATCAACAACTCCATCATCTGTAAATGTGAATAACAACTTAGCTATTGCAAAACTATTAACACTATCAGATTTCAAATTAACAAACTGAGCAACATAAGATTTTGCACCAGCAGACAAAACAATGAATCTTCCAAGAATTGGATTTTCACCCTCGCCATACGATAACTTTACCAAGTTATTCTTAATCTCTAATAATTTCATCTAAGCCCTCACTCTTTAGCAAAATTGTACCATGAAAAGTAAAGAAATATGTTAAATTATTAAGTTACTTAACATTTACCACATCTTCGAGATTATTATATATATCAATAGTTACAGGACAAATTTTTAAATCTCTCTTGACTAAACTTTTGATTGTTTCTTTATAGCACTTTAACATTGCTTTATTTAAACCATCTTCTTCGTTTAAATATTCTCTAACTTCTTCTAAATAATCTTTATCACGAGTTTTTGGCTCAACCTTATCTGCAAGAAAAATTATTTTTTCAAAATCTGTCATATCAATTTTTCCCAAAGTATGCCACCTTATAGCTGATAAAATTTCTTCATCTTCTACTCCGAAATCATTCTTGGCAATAAAAGCACTTACCGGAGCATGCAAAGTTTTGTAATTCATTAACTCAACTTTTTCTACGTGTAAATTATTTTCTATAATTTCCATCAATTTTTCATTTGGGAAGCACTTTGCACAATCGTGCAATAAACCAGCCATATAGGCCTTATCAGGATTTTGACCAAAACGTTCTGCCAAATCTTTCGCACATTCTGCAGTACCAATAGAGTGAATATATCTTTTTTCACTCAAATTACTTTTTAACCAAGCTAATAAATCTTCCATACTAATCTTTATATAATTCATTTTTTATAATATAATCCTCTACTTCTTTTGTTACCAAACCATCAATAGATTCATTGTTTCGAATTTTTGTTCGCAACTCTGTTGATGAAATATCTTTAAAAGGTAATGTCTGAAATTCAAAATCATAACCTTTTAATCTTAAATAATCATACGCTGAAATTTCAAAATTGTCCTCCCTAACAAAGACGATAAATTTAACCATTTCTTTTAATTTATCTACTTCGTACCAGGTTTCAATCTTTTTAAAAGCATCTGTTCCAATAATAAAATATATTTTATTATCAAGCTTGTATAAAGCTTTCAATTCACAAATTGTCAAATAAGTATAAGATTTTCCATCTCTATGATACTCTATGTCAGAAACATCGAACTTGTTATTATTTTGAACAGCTAATTTTACCATATTCAAACGATGTTGAGCCAATGACATATCACAAATTTTATGAGGTGGAATATATGCAGGTATAAATAAAAATTTATCAAAATTATATTTATCAACTACATATTGTGCAACTCTTAGATGTGCATTGTGAATAGGATTAAATGTACCTTGAAATACGCATAATTTCATAACCTGATTATATCACACTATCAATTTATACAAAACTATTCTGAATACAATTCACTACTCAAATATCTTTCACCACAATCAGGTAAAATTGCAACAATCAATTTATCTCGATTTTCTTCTTTTTTAGATAGTTCAATTGCCGCCCAAACATTAGCTCCACCGGAAAAACCCGATAAAATTCCTTCTGTTTGAGATAATTTACGCGCAATCTCTATAGAATCTTCATTCCTTACAGGAATTATTTCATCAATAAGAGTTTTATCAAAATTGTCAGGTACGAAATTTGCTCCAATCCCTTGAATTTTATGAGGACCTGCAGATTTTCCTTCAAGAACTTGAGAAGTATAAGGTTCTACCGCAATAGCTTTTATGTTTTTATTTTTTTCTTTTAAACCTTTTGCTATACCTGAAATAGTTCCGCCTGTTCCAACTCCCGCAACAATTATATCAACTTTTCCATCTGTGTCATTCCAAATTTCCTGAGATGTAGTCAAATAATGAGCCTTTGGATTTGAAGGATTATCAAATTGAGATGGAATAAAAGAATTTGGATACTTATTATGTAATTCAAAAGCTTTATCCACAGCTCCTTGCATCCCTAAGCTTCCATCTGTCAAAACTAACTCGGCACCATAAGATTTTAACAATAAACGTCTTTCCAAACTCATTGTTTCCGGCATCGTCAAAATTATTTTATAACCCCTAATAGCACAAATCATTGCTAATCCGATACCGGTATTTCCACTTGTAGGTTCAATTATCAAAGTATCTTTATTTATTTTACCCTCATTTTCGGCATCAATAATCATTTGATATGCTGCTCTATCTTTAACTGAATTTGCAGGATTAAAATATTCTAATTTTACAACAACATCTGCATATCCGGTATTTAATTTATTCAATCTAACCATTGGAGTATTTCCAATTAGCGCTGTTAAATCACTTGCAATATTCATATATAAGCTCCTCTTTTGTAAAATTATACAACAAATTACTGATTTCTAACATTTACCTTGAGAGGTATTACAAAATATGTTATAATAATTATGGATATTAATGGGAAAGATTAAAAAATGATAAAAAAGAGCTTAGCATTTACTTTAGCAGAAGTACTTCTAACAATGACAATTATCGGGGTTGTTGCAGCTTTAACAATTCCTACATTGCATTATCAAAGAGTAAAAAAAGAATATACAACAAAACTTAAAAATTTCTATAGCAAAATAGAAAATGCTATTTTAGATATGGAAGTAGATTTTGGATCTTTTAGAGATCTTAAACAACCTGATAATGGCTATACTTGGTATATGACATACCTTGACCCTTATATTGGACACCAATATGTAAAAGAAAACAGAACCGTATATTACAAAGATGGATCTTCTCTTGGTACTTTCTATAAAGGAGGATGCTTAGATGTAGATTATGACGTAAATGCTGATAATCCACCAAATAAACAAGGATATGACAGACATAGATTTTTATTCTGCTTTACTGATGCAAATAGAAAAGGTTGGTTTGGAAACAAAGATATCTTCTTTGGAGTGTATGGCTCTGGTCAAGTTTCAGAAAACACTTCTAGAGAAACTATGATAAACCAATGTAAAACAAATAAATCGTATTGCACAAGATTATTACAAAACGATCAGTGGGAATTTAAAGACGATTATCCACTTAAATTCTAATAATAAAAAAGACCTTTTTAAAAAGGTCTTTTTTATTTCTCAATTTTCTATATTTATTAATATTTAAAGCCATCTTCTTTCATTCTATCAATAACTTCTTGTAGTTTCGCATCACTACAAACAAATGAAACTCTAAAATAGCCTTCACCATAAGTTCCAAACGCATTCCCTGGAACAACTACAATACCTGATTTTTCTAAAAGTGCTTCGCAAAAATCAAAAGCTGATTTATATTTTCTAGGAATTGGTAACCACAAATAGAAAGTTGTCTTAGGTAATTTATTATCTGGAATATCCCAACCTAATTCTCTAAGCCCTTTTACTAAAATAGCTTGCTTACGTTTATAATCAATATTACCTTGAGCAATATATTCATCACCTTCCGGGGATGTCATAATATAAGCACATGCTTTTTGTAGAGCTTTAAAAATACCATTGTCAATTGTTGATTTACCTTTTGCAAATCTTGAAACAACTTCGCTATTCCCACATAGCCAGCCTAAACGCCAGCCAGTGATTGCATAAGGTTTTGATAAGCTAAAGAATTCAACAGCAATATCTTTTGCTCCGTCTAACTCTAAAATACTAAAAGGTTTGCTTTCAGCATCAAAATATAAATCACAATATGCCGCATCTGACATTAACAAAATATTATGTTTTTTACAGAAGTCAACAATTGTTTGAACATAAGCTTTTGAAGTTGACACACCTAACGGATTATTAGGATAATTTATAATTATTGCCTTGATTTTTTCAGGATTATAACCCTCAGCAATAAGTTTTTCATAAACTTCTTCAATATTCGGTTCATAATTATTCTCAACTGTTAATGGCATTGCATAAGCTTTACCACCTGAACATTGAATCATCTGAGTATAAGAAGCATACCCAGGATCTGGAATTAATATTATATCCTTTTCCTTATCTTCTGAATTAGGTGTTATAATGAAACGAATTAAATTTGCTAAACCATCTTTAGAACCCATTAGAGAACAAATCTCAGTGTTAATATCTAACTCAACACCAAAACGATTTTTCATTCTCTCTGCAACAGCTTGTCTAAAATATGGTTCCCCTTTAGTTACAGAATAGGTATGAATATTATCTTCGGTTAAAAATTCTTTTAATTTATCTATCAAAACAGCTGGAGGATTGGCAGTTGGAGCGCCCATAGCCAATGAAATAGGAGTTCTGTTCTTTTTCACCAATGCATCATTTAATTGTGCAGTTTTTTCTTTTAATTTAACCATAATATAAGTGTCGATTGACATTACATCATTATTAAATAACTTTTCCATAATAATATTCCTTTCCTACGCTTTCATTTTCATTGGACCTTCTAATGAAGCTGTCACAAATTGTTTTGTATATGGATTATCTTGTTTTAATAACTGAGTTGGAGTACCTTCAAAAACAATCTTTCCGTCATATAACATTATTACCCTATCTGCAGTTCTTGTAATCGTTGACATCTGGTGAGTTACAACAATAGATGCGGCATTAATTTCATGTTTTAACCTAACAATGTAATCCTCAATCAATGTTGAAGACATTGGATCCAAACCTGCAGTTGGTTCATCATATAATATTGTATTAGGTTTAGTTACAATTGCTCTCGCAAAACTTACACGTTTTTGCATCCCCCCTGATAGTTCAGAAGGAAATTTATTTTCTATACCTTGAAGACCTACTAATTCTAATTTTTGAGAAACAATCTCTTTTAAATCACTTTCAGAATATTTTTTACGCAAATCTTTTCTTTCTCTAAGTGCAAACGAAATATTATCAAACACATTCAAAGAATCAAACAGCGCTGAATATTGAAACACCATAGCAATATCACCTTCTGAAGTTATTACTTCTCCACTATCAAAAGGTATCAAACCACAAATAAGTTTCAAAACAGTACTTTTCCCTGAGCCAGAAAAACCAACAATTGCAAGAATTTCACCATCAGCGACCTTGAATGAAATATCATTTATTACAACTCTATCATCAAATTTTTTTACTAAATTTCGAACTTCTATACTCATATAATATTATCCTTACACAAATTAAAAGAAAAATAAAACTGCAAAAATCATATCCCAAACAACAATTGCAATAAATGACCAAACTACTGCTTTTGTTGTTGCTATACCAACACCTTTCGCACCACCTGATGCGAAAAATCCACAAGTACAACTAATTAAAGAAATAGTACCACCAAATACTGCAGATTTTAGCAAGCTTACCCATAAATCTTTCATATACAGACCTAACCATGCAGAATCAAAATATGCTCTGAACGTTAAACCTGCAAACATATAAGATGTAATTGCCCCCAGTATAACCCCAACAACCGATGCTAAAATTACAACCAAAGGCATCATTATAATCCCTGATAAAACTCTAGGCACAAATAAATATCTTAACGGATCTACACCTAAAACCTCTATGGCATCAACTTGTTCAGTCACTCGCATTGTTGCAAGCTCTGAAGCTAATGAAGAACCTATCATTGAAGTTATCGCAAAACCAGACATAATAGCGCCTACCTCACGAACTATCAATATAGTCATAAGCATACCAACAAAATGGCTACCGCCTTGTTTTACCATTTCATGCGCAACTTGAGAAGCTACAATAATTGATGTCATGCCAACAATTGATAAAGTTATTGGTAAAGAACTTACACCAAACCTATCACATTGATAAGACAATTCACCTTTTGATATTTCTAACCTAAAAATACATTTTAGAACATGTGCTCCTATTTGAGCAATCTTTCCAAAGGTATCCAAAAAATCAGCAAATAAAGCCCCCAAATGAGAAAAAACTTTATAAGTAGCAGACTGTTTTAAATATTTACTCAGTGTTACCATAAAAAGATTATACCATAAGCTCAAATTTGTTGCTATAAATAATATAAAATAAGCCTAAGCACTATTAATAAAAAAAACGAGCATGAAAAAACATGCCCGCTCATTTCATTTCTGAAACAAAAAAGGATTCACATTAACCTAAAATGTATAAATTCAATTAGTATTCTATACCTTGTCTTGCCATTACTCCAGTATCAAAGTAATGTTTAATAGGCTTCATTTCTGTAACTAAATGAGCCATTGCAACTAATTCAGGGTGAGCATAACGACCTGTCAATACAATTTCTAAATTTTCAGGTTTATGCAACAATGTATCTTTAATATCACTAACTTTAATCATATTCATTGATGTACAAATATTAATTTCGTCCAAAATAATCAACTGATATTTGCCTGAATTTATTGCTTCTTTAGCAAATTCCCAACCTCTTTTAGCTTCTTTGTAATCATCTAAACATACATTATGTGAATAACATACTCTATCCATACCAAATTGAACAACATCTAAATTTGGTAAGAATTTTGATGAAGATGTTATTTCACCATAAGTAGTAGCTCCATCTCCTTTAGTAAATTGGATTACCAAAACTTTCCAACCATGTCCTAAAGCTCTAAGTGCTAGACCTAGTGATGCTGTTGTTTTACCTTTGCCATCTCCTGTATAAATTTGAATATAACCATGTTCTAACACTTAACTACCTCCAAAATACACTTCCTCTTCTTACTATAATAATATCCTATTCTTGAATTAATTATAATCGTTCGATAGATGGATAAATTAAAGTAAAAAGAAAACACTTATTTCTTCTTATTTTTTCTTAAATCTCATTCCCGATTTGTATATTCATAATAGAATAAATTTTCATCTTTGACCAATGTTTTTTGGTCTGCATGCCAAAGATTTTACAATTATTTTTAACTATTTTTATAAAGTGCCAACTAGACACTCTTTTGGCATTTTTTAATATCTTAAAAAAATTTACAATTATTTTGTTAAATAAAATTAAAAAACACTTGCGAAACCTCAAAGAAGTCTATACAAGTGTTTTTTAACGATTTTATAAATTTATGAAGATTTTTAACATGCTAAAACATGAAAAAAATCAAGTAGTAATTAAGATAATTGTCTAATTAATTCTTGTGCATCTTCGCAATCTGGAAATGTATTAGCAATTTCTTCAGCTAATCTTAATGCCTCATCATTATCACCCAAAGCCTGATAACATCTTGATAAATTCAACAATATGTTAACATTCATAGGAGCCTTCTCTTGCATATTTTTAAATATAGATTTAGCTTGTTCATAATTACCTAATTTAAAGTAACAAAGTCCTAAAAGATTTTGTACCTCAGGCATTTTTTCTAATTCGAAAGCTTTCACCAAGTACATCTTTGCAGATTCAAAATCTTCTGCCAAATACGCAATTCTACCTGCAATGAAAAGTAAAAATGCAGAATCTGCACATCGTGTCATTGCTTTTTTAATTTGTTCCATTGCTTTGTCTATTTGTTTTAAATGAGTTTTATTTAAAGCTGAAAAAGCTAATCCGTTAGGATTTTCCGGATCTAACTCAATAGCTTTTTGATAATATTCATCCGCCTTTTGAAAATCTGAAGTAGAATGATAATAATTTGCAAACTCCAATACGATTGAGAAATTATTTGGATCACAATCATAAGCTTGTTGAAATTCATCTTTCGCATAATCAAATAAACGTTTATTAAGATAAATTACTCCTAAATCCTTATGAGCTAAAGCATACTCAGGATTTAATTTACAAACTTTTTTCAAGATTTGTTCAGCTCTATCTATATCATCAGTTTTAACACACAACAAAGCTAATTCGTAATAAATTTGATAAGAAGTTGTACCTTGAGTAACAATTCTTTCATAAATTTCCTTAGCTTGATTATATTGACCAATTGTCATATAAATACCAGCTAATTTCTTTAATATATTTGTTGCTTTTGGATTAACAAGAATCATCTGTTTTAACAATGATATAGCGATCTCAAATTCACCAACTACTTCATAACAACACGCCAAATTATATTTATAATTAGACTTTTGAGGATACACCGAAGCTAAGAATTTATAATGTTCTATTGCTTCTTTAAACTGTCCTGACTTAACCTCTGAAATAGCCCAAGCAACAAGATAGCTATCTTCTTCAGGTTCTAATTCGTGAGCCTTTGCAAAATATTCACACGCCTCTTTATGTTTTTCTTGTAATTGCAAAATTGAAGCCATATTGAAATAAGTTAAAGAATCCGTAGGCTCAATTTCTGAAGCTTTTTTATATGTCTCAAAAGCCTTATCCAACTTACCTGTTGTCAAATACGATGTACCTAAATTATTATACAATTGAACATTTTCAGGATTTAATTCAATAGCTTTCTCAATATAAAATACACTTTCATCAAATTTTTTAGCAGCCATACAAGCTGTACCTAAAATATAATAGAACGAATAATCTTCTTCACTATATTCTAAGCCTTTTTTACCAATTTCTATAGCATTATCAAAATCTTCAGTCTTGATATATACAATTGCCAAACTTTTGTATGCATCAAAATATTCAGGACGCAATTCAATAACCTGTTTATATGCATGTTTTGCAGAAATCAAATCACCTAAATTGTCATAACAACAACCTAAGTAATACCAACATAAAGCATCTTCTTGACGGTATTTTATTACATCCTCAAGGATAATGCGAGCATTATCAAAGTTCTCAAGATTAACTTCACATAAAGCTAAAAGTCTTTGTGCATCAATATCTCGAGAATCATTTTCTAAGATTTTTTTTATTTCTTCTTTTGCCTCTGAATATTTAGAGGTGTCTATTAATTCATATATTTTATCAATTTCTTTATCTTCCATAATACATTCATTATACCACAAGAAATTTTTACTAAAAATCTTTCATATATAAAGCACGTAAATTTGGATCGGTAACATTTTCTTTCAACAATAGCTTTGCATCATCAATATAGAAATTTGGAACTCTGTTTATTGTATATAAAAGTCGTTCATGCAATGCTACATTATTCATTTTCACCAATTTTTCATAATGTCTTGGAATATCATCTTTTGGTAATAAATGTACAAAACTTGCTAAATGCTCTATAGCATCCGGTAAAACCAATCTTTCTGCAATATTATAATATCTTGCAACTCTTTCTGGTATAACTTCGCTTAATGCAGATAGTAAATCATCTTTCATAAACATCTTTTTCTCAGGTTTTAATGCTTTTGACATCAAAGGAATTTCATTCAGCAAAATTACTTGAGTTTTTAAATCATTTGTTTTCAAAAGTTTTTGATAATAAGGAATACTATCTTCATAAGGCAGATATTTTAGCACATAAGCCAATGCTTGATTTATTTTTGGAGAATGCTGTTGTAAACATTGTTCAATAAGCTCATTTTGCCATCTTGCATCTATATATTTAATAGATAAAGCTAATCCAGCTCTTATATCCTCTCTATTACTTTTTTTAGAAAATAATTGTTGCCATCTTGTTAATCTTTGCTCATTAGGAGTTTTCTTTATTTCATTTAGAGTCTTTCTTGCAATTCTATTTTCATTTTTCACTCTATTAACAACTCTACATCCACCCCAATCATAGTTATAACCTTTTATTCTGTTATAACCATCTATTACATGTTGATTTATCATGTACTTGTCCTCGTCAGTACATTTAATTCCCAAAGCATACTCATCAACAAGTTTTTTAGGTAAACGTGTATCTGCATCAAGAAATTTATTAACCATATACCCGCCTTTTAATCCAGCAAAAAAGAATTTTCCACGTTGGGTATATCTACCTTCTTGTTTGGTCCAGTAATTTGCACTATTCGATTCTGCATAAGTCCCGTGACTTTTAAAAGGATGCCATAAACTTCCTTTTACCTGGTGATAAACTTTTATAACAAATTCATCTGGCTCTTCAAATTTCTTGTCAACTTTAGAAGATGTCCAACCTCTTAAACCTTCTAACTTATATACGGCCCCTTTTCCACCTTTATCCAGGTAAACAATATCAAGATCATCATCAATAAATGGACGGATAATCTTAAATTTCTTAAATACCTCATTTAAAATCTCAACTGCTTTGTTTGGACGAGATTTTAAAATTTCATCCATTTTAGATGTTGAATCAGGAACAAACTCTCTTAATAACACAGCAATCTTATCAAAAGCATCGAATATTTCATGAAGAGCCTCTCGCCTTGTCTCTTTAGGTAACTTCATTGTAATAAATTCAGGCAATTGTCCACACACAGGATAAGTATCTTTATGCTCTGCCATAAGCTTTGAAATATCTTTTTGCCCGTCAACAAAAATCTTTTTACCTAATTGCTTTGTAAAACCACTAAAACTAATATTCTTTTTTTCTCGGAATGAGTCATTGTACCCAATAGATGCAATAAACATATTTTATACCCCCATAGAATTAAGAAAACACATAATAATAAATTTCAACAACATTACTTAAATTTCTTAAATTTTATTAACATACCAAACTTTATAACATGATTTATAACATCTTGGGGCAACAATGATATTAAATGCGCTAATTTCGCATCAAAACCAATTGTATAAGTAGATTTCGGAGACTTCATATTTGCGACATTTTTTATAAATTTAGCAACTACATCAACTTTTAACCCTCGACTACTATTTTTTAAAGCATTTTCCTTCAAAAATTTCATTTCATTAGTATATTCTTTGCAATTTTCCAATTCATTTGAATTTGCTTCAACTGACTTACTCCAAATAGGAGTTGCAATAACACCAGGCTTAATTGAAATCACTTTGATATTTCTATGTGTTTCTAGGGATAATGCATTAAAGAAAATATCCAAAGCTCTTTTTGAAGCACAATAAGGACTTATAAAAGGGAAGTGTCCAAAACTTGCCATTGAACTGATATTTATAATTCGTCCATCATCTAATATTGGTAATAATTGTTGTACAAACTCAATATGTGAAAAAGTATTAATTTCAAATTGCTCTCTTAACCTATCAGTAGTTATAGCTTCAATAGGCCCAGCAACAACTGCACCAGCAACGTTAATTAAAATATCAATTTTATCTACTTTTGATTTTAAAAAACTTGCAGCATCAATTATTGATTGCCTATTACACATTTCAATATAAAAATATTCAACATTATCAATAGATTCTTTTAATGCTTCATTTCTATAACCTGCAAAGATTTTATATTCACTATCTTGCGAAAAAAGTTTAACTAATTCTTTACCAATACCAGATGTTGAACCTGTAATAACAATATTTTTCATAAAATTACCCTCAAAAAAGGACTTGCCAAAGCAAAGTCCTTTTAGTTAGTTTTCTATTATATTCTGCATTTATTACATACCCATGTAAGATGCGAATAATGGTAAATATAACGCAGCGGCCAAAACAAGTACGATAGAACCAATTACAATCAACATAATAGGCTCAATCATTTTTGTCATAATATCAATAATAGTATCCAACTGTTTATCAATATAACTTGTTGCTTGACCTAACATATCACCTAAACGACCTGATTGTTCACCAGTTGCAATCATAAACAAAATCATTTTAGGCATTGTACGTGTTGCTCTTAAAGCTGCAGATAAATGTTGACCTTGTTGAACCCTAACTGTAGCTTCTTCAACCCTAGTTTCCAATGTATGATTAGTAAGAGTCATATTTGACAAATATAAACATTCCAAAATAGGAACACCAGCGTCATATGCAACTTGCATTACCGCAATAAAGTTCGCAAAATTAGAATACTGTATCAAATCCGTAATAACTGGTATTTTTAATGCAATTTCATCTATTTTCCACTTACTAGGTTTCCAAGTAAAGATAAATTTGAAAAATGCTGCAGCAAGAGCAAATCCTATAGGAATACCATACCAATTTTTCTTTAAGAATAAACCCATTTCCATCAATACACTTGTAATCCAAGGTAACTTCATACCCATAGAATCAAACATTTCTTTAAATACTGGGAATACGAATACCAACATGACAATTACAATAAATACAGCTAACAAAATAACGAATACCGGATACATCAATGTACCAATAACCTTAGATTTAATAGCTGCTTGTTTATTCAATAGTTCCAATAAACGATCCAATGTTTTTTCCAATTCACCGGAATCTTCACCGGCTCTAACTAGACCGATATAAACTTGTCCGAATTGTTCTGGATATTTTGCAATAGTACCTGCGAAAGTACCACCGTTCATAATTTGACGACGTAGCTCAGTTGCACATTGTCTAATCTTTAATTTCGCAGCATCATTCTCAATGAACAATAAAGATTCAATGATTGGAATACCTGCAGCTGCAAGAATTTGTAATGTAGATGTAAAATCAATCTGCTCAGCCAAACCTAACTTAGGCATTTTGCCGGTTGGCTTTTTCTTTTCTTCTTTTTTTACACCTTGTTCTTCAGTTATATTAGTAGGCGTAAAACCTAATCTACGAACAGCCGCACGAGCCTCACGCAAATCATCAGCTTCAACTTTTCCTTTTACAAGTTCATTAGTTCCATCTTTTATTGCTGTATAATTATATACTGTCATAATTCCCCTATTCGCCTGCCATACCTAAGACTCTGACAAATTCTTCAATAGTTGTCCAACCTTTTAATATATGTTGGTAACAAGATTTGTGTAACGTAGTCATGCCATTGCCAACAGCACTTTCTTCAATTTCCAAATCGTGAGCGCCTTGAGCAATAAGTTTTTTAATTTCTTTAGTAATTTGCATAATTTCGTATACACCTAAACGACCTTTATAACCTTGGAAACCACACTTGTTACATCCAACAGCTCTGTATATAGGTGTTTCCATTATTTTCTTAATTTCTTCCTCGTTTTGAGTAACCATCATTGCTTCTTCTCTTGTGCAATGATATTCTTCCTTACAATCATCACAAAGTCTTCTTACAAGACGTTGCGCAATTACACCTGATAATGTTGAAGATACTAAGTAATCTTTTGCACCCATTTCAATTAAACGAGTAACAGTTGCAGCAGCTGAGTTGGTGTGAACAGTACTTAATACTAAGTGACCTGTTAACGCAGCTGAAATAGCAATTTCTAATGTTTCGTAGTCACGAATTTCACCGACAAGGATAATATCAGGGTCTTGACGTAAGATTGCACGCATACAAGATGCAAATGTAATACCCGCTTTAGCGTTGATTTGAGATTGGTTAATACCTTCCAACTTAATTTCTATCGGATCCTCAATTGTTGTAATATTAACAGACTCATCATTCAAACTTTTTAGTACTGAATACAATGTAGTTGTTTTACCAGAACCTGTAGGACCTGATGTTAAAATAATACCATTTGGACAAGATACCATTTGTTTAACTTTTTGAATATCGTGTTCGTTTGCACCCACCAAACTGATTTCTTTATCGCCGGCTTTCAAACTTACTGCTGGTGCAAGTACACGGATACAGACCTTCTCTTTTCCAGAAACAGGTAACGTGTTAATACGGAAATCGTAAGAACAATTGTTATACGAAATTGAGAACGTACCATCCTGAGGACGTCTTTGTTCAGCAATATTCATTCTGGACATAACTTTAAAACGTGCAATTACGGATGTTTCAACCTTTGCTGGAACATCAAGTACTTTTTGCAACATACCGTCTTTTCTGTATCTAACAATATAACCATTCAATCGAGGTTCGATGTGAATATCGGAAACTTTATTATCAATTGCGTTTGTAATAATTTGGTTTACAAACTTAGCTACAGAACCTGTTGAATCCTGCAACTCAGCATCAACTTGTTCCCATAAAGTTGCTTCTTCTTCAGTTTCTAAAGTTTCAGTTTTGATTTGTTCAATAATTTCTTCAGTTTGTTTCTTTTGTTCAGAGAAGAAAGTATTGATAGAGTTTTGAAACTCATAATGAGTCATTAACAATTGTTTTGGATTTTGACCTGTTAAATAGATGATTTCTTTTAATACATCCATTTTTATAGGCTTAACAACCCCTAAAACAAGAGTTTTACCATCTGAAGATATTGGTATTACAGAATTCGCTTTAATAAAATCTTCTGGTAATATATTTACAAACTTTTTCTGCTCTGATAACTGATCTGCAGAAACTAAATCATAACCAGTTTGATTATGTAATACTTCTTTTAACTGTTCTAGAGAAATTAACCCCATCTCAAACAAAGTTGAACCAATAGGGGTATTTTTTCTTTTAGATTCGGCTAAAGCTTTCATCAACTGAACATCAGTCAATAAACCTTTTGCTACTAAAAGTTCACCTAATTTCTTATTTGATGCCGCTGAAGGCTGAGATGAAGCTGCAGCTTTTGCATCACTTTGTGACTTTTGGAAAGCATTAGATACAGATGCCTGATCTTTTGCTGGAGAAGGTGAAGAAGGAACATCTTTGATAGCGTCAGAAGATACAAAGTCACCTAATAACTCTCTTAAGTCATCTTCACCAACTAACATAAACTTTATTGATTGTTGAAAAGTTTTCTTTAAAATTGAATTAATTTCATCTTTGTTAGAATTCTTAGATACTGCAACAAACAAGAAATTGTCTTTTACACTAATTGGGACAAAATGGTATTGTCCCATTAGATTTTTATCAACACTATCTAATATTTTTTTATCTATGCTGTTTTTTAATCTTAAAATTAGTGCATTCATTTATACAGTACTTTTCTCTTCTTCTTGTCTTTTTCAATCAATAATTAAAGTAAATTAGTTAATTATAAAGCTGTATCATCGCCAACTGCATCTTCTGTATCAACAAGAATTTGCGGAGTTAACATCATAACCATTTCTTCTTTAACTTTTTCTGTTCCTGTACTTCTGAAGAACATACCTACAACTGGTAAATCACCTAAGAATGGGATTTTAGTAACAGTTTTGTTTTCAGTTTCTTGAATCATACCACCAATAACTAATGTTTCACCATCTTTGATTCTTATACCTTTCAATGTTATGTTACGTCTTTGAAGTAAAGTTGCTGCCAAATCAGAACTCTCAGCTTCACTTGTTGCGTACAATCTTTCTTTAACTGTAGCATAGTTAGGATTGATATCTAGAGTAACATAACCATCAGGACTGATAAATGGAGTAATTGTAACTTTGATACCATTATCATTCTTGATTTCATATTCTTTTTGAACTTGAGCAGTTCCTGAGCCAGAAGTACTATCCAAATATTGAGAAGTTACTTTTGCTACATAATCTGAAGTTAAGTCAATAACTGAAGTTTGACCACTTGTTAATAGAACTCTAGGATTTGCTAAAACTCTACCTTTTCTATTTTCAATCAAATAATTAACTGAGTATATTAACTGAGGAGAAGTACCCCATTTTTCAACTTTACCTACAGTATCATATCCACCTTTACCACCATTAGCATCTGGATCCCAACTTTCAGGGTCAACAATTGCATATCCATGGCCAGCAAAGAAAATAGGATATAAAGGATCTGTAGTAAAACCTTTACCTCCGCCAGCATTAAATGAGAAATTCTTACTATAGAACTGCCAAGTGTTATCAAATGTTTTACTACCACTTTCATTTAAAGAAATAATTTGAACTTCTAAATAAGCCTGTGGAGTTTTCTTATCATTTGCAGCTATGTAATCTCTAATCATATCAATTTGAGATTGAGAACCGCCAATAATTTGTATTGTACCTTGTGTTGGGAAATAAGCAACAGATAAGTTTTTAAATGGTAAACCTTCAATACCTTCTTCATCTGCACTTACAGAAGATTCAGCAGAGCATAACAACTTACCACCACCAACGGCGATTGTTCCTCCACCTTCTCCGCCACCACTACTAGCAGAGTCTCCACCTTCATCTGAAGCAAAACCAGTAGGCACACCAGCAGCAAAACCTGCAGCTGCACCACCGCCACCAGCAGAAGATGATGATGAAGCAGCGCTTCCACCACCAGAAGATCCGCCTGATGAACCACCTGAAGAACCTCCAGAACCAGAACTACCACTTGAAATAGTTGATGGTAACAATGTAGAACAAATCAAATCTGCCATTTCTGCTGGAGTGGTATGGTTAACTTTAAATGTTGTAACAGTAGGTTTTTTATCAAACTGTTCAACTATTTTTCTTGCCAATGCCACGTCTGCAGGAGTACCAACAACAATTAACTCATTTGTAGCTGGGTTAATTGTTACAGCCTGTTTATTTGACATTCCAGGATTCATATTTTTCTTACTGAAAATATTTGTATTTAAAAAAGAAGCAAGCGCAGCAGCATTTACATATTTAACAGGAATCATAGTCATTCCTTTTGAAGCAACTGATAATGCTTCATCTTTAGTTGAAATAACTAAAGTATTTGCTTTGATATCATAAAATAAATTATTAGTAGAAACAACTAAGTCTAAAGCTTCTTCCAATGGAACGTCAACTAAATCCATAGTAACTGTACCTTGAAGCTGTGATGCAAAAATAATGTTCATACCAGCTTGATCTGCGAACATTCTCAAAACTTGTTTTACATCAGCATCTCTTAAACTCAAATTAACAACAGAATCTGCATTTGAGATTTTAACACCTGAATTTATATCCATTGATCCAACTTCACTTGATCTAATCATTGGACGAGATGAATTATCACTCAAATAAAAATCATTCATTGCAAATGCTGTAGTTACTGTATTTGTAACAACAAAAGCTGATAACATCACACTTGCTATAATTTTTTCTCTAATCTTATTTTTCATATCTGCTCCTGCTTATTAAATTATAATTAACCTTTTCTACCACCAAATCTGTTTTTTAAGTTATATAAATCATTTTGTGTTTTATCAAATTCTTCTCTTGAAAATAATTCACCAATACTAGCAGAGTATACGTTTGAACCTAAACCAACTGTAATCCAATTTGGATTGATTTGAATAACTTTATACTCTTGACCAATAATCTTATCACCTTGTCTTACTAAGTAATCCTTATCATCAACATTTAATATTGCAGACGGATTCTTACTATTGTACATAATACCAACAACTTTTGTTCTTGTAATTTTTGCAGCTGCTGAATTTGATGAAGCTAAAGATGTTGGAGGAACTGGTAAATTAAAGCTATATGGACTAATATCATCCGGTTCTCTGATTACAGTACCTTTTTTCTTCATCAATTCAGAAACTTGAGCATTATGTGCATTAGCTTCTGCAATTGCAGACTTCTTAGCATTTTCAAAAGCTGTAATTTCATCCATTGGCATAAATGGATCAGAACGACCAATAGAAGTAACATCGTATGAAACCATGCTACTTGCTTGGTTTGAATCTACATCCATGTCAACATTTTTATCAGATGGAACAGTAACTTCTTCTTTTACTGGAGCTGGATTTACATCAGCAACTGGAGCTGGTGCTTCTTCTTTTTGACCGCCAATATTTTGTAAAAAACCACAACCGCCTGCAATAATTCCTACTGAAAATACTACTGCAAGCAATGATAATACGAATTTTCCACGTTTACTAAACGTACTATCTATCCAACTCTCTTTCCTATAATAATTTATGTTCACGTTATTCCCACCCATCTAATAAGTTTATATAACTACATTATATTAAAGCTCATGTATTTGTGTATCAGTTATTTAATGTATTTTACAACTAACCACTCTACAGTAATAATAACATAATCTTCCCATTAAGGCAAAAAACCAAATATTTATCCTTTTTTCTTTAGAATATTACTAAAAAACCCTTTTCACAAGGGTTTTAAGCACTTTATATTTTGTAACATTTAATATTTTAAGGAAAATTTCAATCTATAGATGTAGGTCAAACTAATGAGAGATAGTTAATCTTTCCAACTTCCTTACAAATCTAACAATTTTTGCTTCAGATTTTGCAGTAATTGAATCTACCAATATAGTTTTACAACCTAAATTTTTGCCACATAAAATATCTGTAAGCGGTCTATCTCCAACCAAAACACATTCTGATACTTGCAAGTTATGTTCTTTTAAAAACTTTTCAACTTCTTCAGTTCTTGGTTTTCTTGCATTAAACAACACCGGAAAATCAGTTACTTTTTTTACTTTCTCTATATATTTTTCATTCTTATTATTAGAAACAATAGCAATAAAAAAATTTTGACGAACTGTTTCCAACCAATTTTGCATTTCAGCAGTATAACTACCAGATTTTGACGCCATTAGAGTACTATCTAAATCAAACAACATAGCTTTTATTCCCAAAGCTTTCAATTGTTCTAAATCAATCTCGTATATACTGTCTAAATTATAATCAGGTTTAAGAAACATGTTCTTTTACTCCTATAGTTCTAGCTAAAGCAACTTCATACTCTAAAGGCTCTTTATCCAACTTCATATAAACATCAGCATTTGTATTAGCCAAATCTAAATGTTCACCTTTTTCATCAAGAATATCCACAATTTTGGCAATAAATTGTTCTTTTGGAGTAATAATTTCTACTTCATCATTCAACAAAACTTTATTTTTTACTTTTACAAAATACAAATTATCAGAAGAATCAGAAGTGAAATCAACATCTGAAAATTTCTTTCTGCCTCGGAATTCAAATAAGAAATCTGCTCCTGCTAAACCTTTAGAAATATCATAACTATAACTATCTGGCTTATTTTCACCTAAAGCAAATCCAGTAGTATAGCCTCTATTTCCAACTTTTTTCAATTCCATAAAATACTTTGATAAGTCTGCATCTGGATTTGCCAAAATTTCATCAATAGCATTTCTGTAAGTCTTAGCAACTGCAGAAACATAATATAAACTTTTTGTTCTTCCTTCTACCTTGAAAGAATCAACACCGACATCAATCATTTCTTTCAAGTATTCAACCAAACACAAATCCTTTGGACTTAAAATATGTGAACCTCTATCATCTTGAGTTATTTCATAATATTGACCAGGTCTTGTCTCTTCTACAAGTTTATAGCTCCATCGACATGGTTGCGAACAATTTCCATGATTAGCCTTTCGTTCACCATTCGTAAAATAATCACTTAACAAACATCTTCCGGAAAAAGATACACACTGAGAACCATGAACAAAACATTCAATTTCCATATCAGGAACTTGTCTTTTTATCTCTGCAATTTCAGGAATAGATAATTCCCTTGCCAAAACTACACGTTTAGCACCCATATCTTGCCAAAATTTTACACACTCATAATTCAATATATTTGTCTGTGTGCTAATATGAATTTCTGTATCTGGCATATATTTTTTTAACAATCTTAATATGCCAAAATCGCTCACTAAAACAGCATCTGGATTTGCATCTTTAATAATATCCATGCAAGCTTCCAAATGTTTTATATCTTCATTAAACGCAAATATATTTAATGTCAAATATGCTTTAGCACCCAAATTATGTGCTAACTCTACAGCTCGTTTCAAATTCTCAAGTGTAATGATTTCACCCTTACGCATTGCTCGTAAACTAAAATCCACAACACCTAGATAAACTGCATCTGCACCATATTTAACTGCATATTCTAATTTTTCCAAATTGCCAGCAGGCATCAATAATTCAACTTTTCGCATAAATCAATGATAAGATAAACTAAATTAATAATCAACCAAATAGGTGATGTTGTTTTTTCATAAATGTAGAAAATAGAATATATATAAAACAGATTTTTGGAGAGTAAATATATGCAAACAATCACTAATGCAACTAGCACAATCAAAGAAATATGGTCTTATCAACATCCAGTAATGCATACTTGGTTTGTATTTAGTGCAGCTTCATTAGGATGTATGTTTACATTATTATTCTTTGCGTTCTAATCGGTAAATATACAAAGATACCCTATATAATAAAAAAACAAGAACTAAATTAGTTCTTGTTTTTTATATTCCAATTTAAAATATTTATTCAACTTAAATAACATTATCACGCATAATAATACAGCTGCCGAAACCAGTCCTAACCAGAAACCTCTCAAATTTAAATTAAAATGGAAAGCTAAAGTATAACCCAATGGAATCGCAAGGCACCAATAAGAAACAAAATTAGCAAACAAAACTATATTTGTTTGTTTTATACCTTTGCAAATCCCTGCAAGAGCAATCTGCAATCCATCAAAAATTTGAAACACACCTAAAATACACATAACAGGAATTGCAATTTCAAACAACTTATGATCAACAGTAAAAATTCCAACTATCGGCTTTGAGAATGTCCAAAATACAACAGCACTACAAGCCATAAACGCTACAGACATAACCGTCCCTACTAGCGAATATTTTTTTAAATCAAATAAATTTTTAGCTCCATTTGCGAAACCTACTTTTACAGCAATAGCATTTGATATTGCAAAAGGAACCATAAATGAAATAGTTGTAAGAGTACAAACTAAATTTTGAGCTGCAGCATAAACACCTGAAACTCTACCCATAAATATAGCAATACTATTAAATGCTACAAATTCAACTAATACGGCTAATGATATTGGCATTCCGATTTTAACCATACTGCCATAATATCCTTTTTCACTGTAATTTCGGAAACTCATATTAATATAACAATATATTAATAAGGCAAATCCCATAAAATAACGAACTAATAAACTTGCAATCGCCAAACCAATAACACCCAATGATGGTATTGGACCAATGCCAAAAACTAATGCCAAATTTAAAACAACATTTAAAAATACACAAAACATTGTTACAATATTTGGGAATAAAACAATTTCAAAAGCTTGTAAAAATTCTTTCAAGCAAGCATGCAAATAAGCACCAAAAGTACTTAAGGCAGTTATCAACATGTAATCCTGTATATTTGGAACTAATTTAGCTTCAAATCCCATTTTCGGAATAACAGGAATAAATGCAACGATTGCTAAAGAGGTTATCAAGGCTAACAACATTGCAAATCTAATGGACGGATAGAAATATTTTTTAATAGATTTTTTTTCACCTCTATAATTTGACAATAGTGGTGAAATACTTGATATCAATCCAAAGCCAAAGGTTAATATACAATTAACTATTGCAGTTGCTATACTAATTGCAGCAAATGTATCGGTAGAATGCCTCCCTGCAATGACAACATCTCCTACGCCAATTAAAATAAAACCTAAATTCCCCATAATTATTGGGGCAGCAATTGTTAATAACTCTTTAATATAATATTTTAAATCTTTTTCGCACATAATCTAATCATAGCACGAACAGATTTTATTTGCTTGTATAATATTATTTTTCTGAAGGAATATATGGAACACTACTGTTTGAACCAGATGCAAAAACTGCACCTAAAATAAAACCTATAGCTGTTCCCCAAGTAAAATTAGTCCATTTTATTCTACTAAAAGCTCGTGATGCTATATCATCCATCAAAGCTTCAGATTTTTTAAAATCTTTAAAATTATTTTCAAAAAATTGCTTTGTATTCTTTACTGATACTTTATCCGTAATTGAATTTTTTAAATCTATACATTTTGCATTAATAGCATCAATTGTTTCTTCTAAACCTATTTGGGATAAAAACAACTTGTTCTTAGCTTTCAAATTTTTATTAGCAATTTGTACCGCAGACTCATTAAGTATATCTAAAGTATCCTGAGTATCTTCTTTGATTATATTAAACGCGTTTCTTACAAATCTATCTTTAGTTACCGGTAAAAAATAAGCATTCATCCCAACCATACCAAGAACCGCTCCAGCACCTATAGCCTTTGTTCTATTTTGACCTTGAGATCCACCAGGAATAGTCATAGACATACATTTTCTCCTAAATTATTATTACTGCAGTATTATAAAAACTCGTAAATTTAAAATTTGCTATACCATTATATTCTTTTTTGCATCTTGAGGTAGATAAAAAAATATGTTATAATCAGAATATATTAACGAGGAAATGATATTATTATGATAAAAAAGATAGCAGGATTTACTCTTGGAGAAGTTCTAATTGCGTTAACTGTAATTGGTGTTGTTGCAGTTCTTGTTATGCCTCAACTGGTACTTGGACAAAAAGCTGCAAAAGCAAAAGCTCAATTTGATACTGGATATTCTTTAGTAGCAAAAGCAATTGCAGATATGGACTCTGATGATATTTCTACAGATCCAAGCAAATACCCTACAAGAACATTCTATCCTAAGTTTAAAGAATATAATAGATTTACAGTTGATTGCGGTGTTAACAACACCTCTCCTAACACTAGTGTTTGCCCATCTACCACTGACTACGTTAATATTACTGGGACAACTAAAATATCAAAAGATTTATTAGATGATGGAGCACTGGTTTTAAATAATGGTATGCTGATGGCTGTAGAAAATTGTGTTGGATGTAGCGGCTATGGACCTGACCACAATTTATGGGTAGTTGTTGATATAAACGGCAAAAACAATAGACCTAACAGACTTGGTCATGATTTATTTGTACTTCAAATATTGAATGGTGAAGTCTTACCACTTGGTGCACCGGGAACGGATGCTTTATTTAGTGCAAAACCAGAAGACTATTGTTGTATAAGCTCTGTTAATAAAAATTGTACAGTTAAAAGTGCAGCAATGAACGGTTATACTTGTGCATTCTATGCAGCATCTGACGAAGAATATTTCAAAAAAATCTATAATGGACACTAAACAGAAAAAAAATTTATACTAAAAAAGACGACTTATATAAGTCGTCTTTTTTATGCCTTTAATATTATTTTTACTATTTTGAAATAGTTTCAAAAATAACATTGAATGCTTCAGGATCTTTAACAGCTAAATCAGCAAGCATTTTTCTATTCACTACAATGTTAGCTTTTTTACAAGCGTTAACAAATCTAGAATAGCTCATACCACGTTCTCTAACTGCTGCGTTAATTCTTACAATCCATAATCTTCTCATATTACGTTTTGTAGTACGTCTATCTCTGTAAGCATATTTCAAAGCTTTCATAACAGCGATATTAGCAACTTTGAAGATTCTGCTTCTAGCGCCAATAAAGCCTTTAGCAAGTTTTAATATTTTCTTGTGTCTTTTAACACCTGCATTACCACGTTTAATTCTCATTTTTCATGCTCCTATCTTGAATACTTCTTGTATGGTAACTCTTTAGATACCAATGCTACATGTGACTCAGAAACGCCAACCATCTTGAAAATTCTGCGTTTTCTAGATGATGACTTGTGTTGGAGCAAGTGGCCTATACCTGCTTGTCTTTTCATAATTTTACCAGATGCAGTTACTTTGTAACGTTTTGCAGCTGATTTGTGTGTTTTCATTTTTGGCATTTTCTTCTCCTTTTGTTTTAAAGTAGTAACTAAAAAATTATAGGCATACCAAAGCCTAAAATTTTCGGCTGATTTTATAATATTATGAAAAACTCATATTTGCAAGTATAAAAGAAATATTTCTTAAAATACAAATAAAATATATTATGTACAATACTGGCGAGTAGACAAAGAAAGGTTCGGAAACGCAGTTTCTGATAACTCGTTTCATTCGGTCGCGTTTTCTCTTTCTTTGCTTCTTTTTCTTTCTCTTTCAATCGCAA
>CAJMPQ010000004.1 GCA_905215335.1 uncultured bacterium
TTCCCTCGCGGTTCCTTTATCTTATCACCTGAATTTTTATTGTCAAGTAATTTTTAAACTTTCTTAATCCTTAATAAAACTTTCGTTTTTAGATGAAATAATTTCTAAGTATCTGGTTTTAATAATTTTTTAAGTTCGCTGTGCCCTGTGCACATTTGATATAGTAACTCTAAAAAAATTTGATTTCAAGTGTTTTGTTTTATCTTGTTAACATTTCGTTACAATTCTAATATATTAATACAATGGAGTTGATGAACGCATTGTATTATAACCATTCGTGCAGACACTTTTATTTGGAGTGCACACAACACCTTTACCAACATAAAGTGGTCCATTTGTTGATGTCATTGAATTTTTACCGATAGCACACAATCTTTTATTTGAAGTACAAATAACACCAGTATTTGTATAAATAGGATCTCCATTTGAAGTTAAAGTTCTATATCCTGTTGTACATTTTTTCTTATTCGGAGTACATACTACACCATCTTCAGTGTATAAAGGTGCACTAGAGGTAGATCTTAATGTTACTTTTCCTATCGAACAAGTCTTTTTATTTGGAGTACAAAGAACAAATGCTGCATCGTTTTTAGGTGAACTACCACCATTGGTTACTTCACCTGCAAACATCCCCCCTTGTAAACACACTAAATTCAATAGCAACAATGATACACACATACATTTTTTCATTATTCTTAACCTCCATTATTCTTCTAATTACTAAACGAAAAATAAATAAAATTGTTCATAAAAAAAACGAGGTGCGAATTTTCACACCTCGTTTTTGTCAGTTTATAAAAAACTATTTAATATTTGAGAATGTCCATGCATCGAAAGTTGGAGCTTCTGTAATTTTCATTTCGTGTTTTTGCTCTCCAGAACATTCATCATCATGAGCAATTGGTTTATACAATCTGTTGTAGTATTCAATAACCATACGATCAGAATTGAAATATGCTTCAGATGTTCTAATAGCTTGACGCATTAATCTTGCCCATTCCATTTTATTTTCATAATATGTTGGAATAATTTGTTCTTCAATAATACTCATCAAGCATTTATGATCTTTCCAGTGTCTTTCTTCCCATGACATTTCGTCATCAATTTCAGGATACTCAATAGCATAACCATTAATTCCTGAGAATGTGCCTTCAACAGTCCAACCATCATAGATAGATAAGTGAATTGCACCATTTGCGTTTGCAGACATGCCTGAAGTTCCAGAAGCTTCAAATGGACGAAGTGGTGTATTTAACCATACATCTGTACCACGTTTTAACATACCTGACAATTGTAATTCATATCCTGGAAGAACTACAACATTCTTTAATGAATGAGATCTATTCAATAATTTATTGAACATTTCTTTACCCATTACATCATCTGGGTGGAATTTACCAGCGAAAATAATTTGAACTTTATTTTCATCTAATAATTTTCCGATTCTATCTTTATCCATTAAAATTAACCAAGCACGTTTATAATCTGCAAATCTTCTTGCCCAAGTAATTGTTAATACATCAGGATCAAATCTTTTACCTGCTACGTTTGCAATATATTTGAACAATTCAGATTTCATTTCACGTTTAACATCTAACAATTTTTGAGGATCATTTTGAGCTTCTTTAACTCTAGGATCTTGCCAATATTGTAAGTTTACAGCATTTGTAATAGCTCTAATTGGGCATCTTCCTTCAACCCATTCCCACATTTTATTAGCTACAAGACCGTGTAATTGAGATACTGCGTTTGCAATTCTAGACATTCTTAAAGCTGCAACTGTTAGTGAGAAGTTTTCTCCACCTAAATTAACTGCAGTTTCTCTTGATGCTCCAGCGAAAAATCCGCCTTCTAATAATGTATCTACCCAGTGAACTTCGTTACCAGCAGCAACTGGAGTGTGAGTTGTAAATACAGTACGTTTTTTAACTTCGTTTAAGTCACCATTATACTGTCTTAATAATTCAAATGCTGCAGGAAGCGCATGACCTTCGTTCATATGGATAACATCAAAGTTATAACCAACTTGTTGAAGTATTCTTACACCAGCAACACCTAAAACTGTTTCTTGTGCAATTCTGATTTTTTCATTTCCATCATATAGTTTATAAGAAATGCTCTTAGCCCAATCACTGTTACCTTCGATATCTGTTGTTAATAAGTAAACTGGACAAGTTCCAAATAATTCTGGTCTTACTAAAAATGCTTTAACTTTAACTTTTTCACCAAAAATATCAACTTCAGTTTGAACATTAGTATCAGTTAAGAAATCGTAGTATTTTCTAATATATGCAACTTCTACATTTCCTGAATGATCAATACGTTGATCATAATAACCATATGACCACAACATTGTTACACCGACCATAGGCATTTGTAAATAACCGGCAGACAACATATGAGATCCTGCCAAAAATCCTAAACCACCAGAATAAGTGCTTAGAGACTGATCCATAGCTATTTCCATAGAAAAATAGGCTACATTTGGTAATGTCATAAATTTCCCTCTCTTCTGTTATAACTTCTATACACTAAATTTTTCATGTACACCTAGTTGTGCTCTGACATTGTAGCATATAAAAACAAAAAAATATAGTAGTTTATTTCTTTATTATCCGAAGACGCTATTATAACTAAGTTTCAACCCTTAATAAAACCGTTACATATTTTTTACATTTAGCAAGTTTACCATAAAACAACTTGTATAAAACCTTAAAAGGATTAAGTAAATACAATATAAACATTCTAAAATTGTTATAACACCAACCAAAACAGAGCTACCGAATTCAACATTTGGTAGCTCTAATAAGACTTATTTAGGTACGACTATAAGATACGCAATAAACATTAATAAAACTAAGGATGAAGTTTTATTAATGTTTCATGACTTTATCTAAAATTCTTGTTAATGCAATTTTTACATGTGCATAATTCAATCCACCTTGCATGTATGCAACATAAGGTTCTCGCATTGGTCCATCTGCTGAAAGTTCTATAGTAGAACCTTCAATGAATGTTCCACCAGCCATAATAACTTGATCTTCATACCCTGGAATATATTCAGGTATTGGGGTTACATAACCATTAACCGGAGACAAGGCTTGAATAGTTCTACAAAAATGCTCTAATGGTTCTGGAGCATTAAATGTAATATTTTGAATAATATCAGTTCTCTTTTCATCAAATTTTGGAGATGAATCATATCCGATTTCATCAAATATTTTCGAAGCCAAAACTGCACCCTTAACAGCTTCTGATACCACAGACGGAGCCATAAACAACCCTTGGAACATTAAACGGTGTTGATTAAACATTGCACCACCTTCTGAACCGATCCCTGGAGCTGTAAGTCTTACTGCAGAACGTTCAACATACAATTCCTTACCTGCAATATAACCTCCGGCTTCTACAATTCCACCGCCAGCATTCTTTATCAAAGAACCTCCTATTAAATCCGCTCCGACTTCTAATGGCTCTTTTGTATCAACAAATTCCCCATAACAATTGTCGACAAAACATATACAATTTGGATTTTTTTCTTTAACGATCTTACAAATTTCTTCAATAGTTTCAATAGTTAAAGATTTTCTTGTTGAATAACCTTTAGAACGTTGAATTAAAACCATTGTTGTTGAATCATCTACTTTATCTTTTAAGGTTTCAAAATCAATATCTACACCATTTAATAATGGAACTTCATCATACAAAACACCATTACCAATTAATGAAGCTCTTTTTGTTTCTTCATCACCCATCGTTCCTATAACTTCTTGCATAGTATCATATGGTGCCCCTGCAACAGACAATAATTTATCACCATATTTTAAGTTTCCAAACAATGCACAGGCTAAAGTATGAGTCCCTGATGCAAAATGAATTCTTACTAAAGCTTTTTCAGCTTTGAATACTTGAGCAAAGACCTTATCTAAAACTTCTCGTCCCAAATCATCATGCCCGTAGCCTGAAACAGTATAAAAATGTTCCGGTGCAACTTTATTATCTATAAAAGCTTGCAAAACTTTTTCCTGATTGTAATCTCTAATTTCATCAATTATTTCAAACTGGCTACGTAAACTTTGTTCAGCTTGTTTTATTATTTCTTTGCTATTCATATTGATATCCCTTATTTATATTTACAAGTTCATAATATTACAACCAAAACTAAAATACAAAATAAATCGTAAACGCATAGGCAATATAAAAAATATAATCTTTTATTAAAATTTACCTATGATAAGAAAATTTATTTATTTAACAATACTAACTATTATAATTATATTACCGGTTTTTGCATCTCAATATGAAGTACATTCTCCTCAGAATTTTAATCAAAACTTTGATACAAATTCAAAAGAGCGAATACTTTTTATAATGGACTTATCAAGCAGCATGGAAGAATCTTTAGAAGGTTCAACAAAATTTAAATTAATGCTCAAAACAATGCAAGAAATTCTACCAAAGTTAAGTCCTGATACTTGGGTTGGCCTAAGAGTTTATGGTCACAGAATGGGATTCACTCCAATGGAAGCTTGTAGAGCTTCTACTCTTGTAACTCCAATATCTCAAAATAACAGTTATAACATTGCAAATGCCTTAGCTAAAAGTAAACCTAGAGGTATGACACCTATAACATACTCTCTTAAACAAGCAATAAAATATGATTTTATGGGTTATAGTGGTAAAAAACATATAATTCTATTGACTGACGGTGGTGAAAATTGCGACGAAAGCCCTTGTACTTTTGTAATGAATCTTATAAGAATTCGAAGAGACGTAATAATTGATGTTATTGCATTTAACATAAAAGACTCTGACGATTTAGAACAACTACAATGCACTGCACTTGTTACTAGTGGGAAATTCTATAATGCACAAACTGCAGCTGAATTACTAAATGGTTTTAATAACAGTATTGAAGCGGCAAAAAAAGTCGAAGCAAAGATAATATTACCAAATAAAAACTAGCAATATGGCTAATAGAATACCTGTTTTGTATATGCTTTCTTATTTATATAGAAAGGGGTATGCTAATGAAAAAGATTTTACTATTTAGTGCTATTATTAGTATCTTTTCACTTTCAAGCATTGTTGCAGTTTCTAAAATGCCAACAACTGAAATTGATACTCGCTCAGGATGTTGTTCTCATCATGGCGGAGTTGCCTATTGCGGGAAAAGTGGATATTACATATGTAACGATGGTACAAGAAGTCCAAGTTGTACATGCAACTAAAAAAAGCAGGCTATAAAGCCTGCTTTTTATAATCCTAGTTTTTGATCTAACTTAAAGTATTCAATTATCTCTAAAATAGAATTTATCTGTAAATAAATCGTATAATACTGAGCCGGATCTAAAAAAGATTTCTCAATAGAAACTTCAAAGAAATCCATTGATAAAGGTATAAATAAATAAATACTTCCATCAACAAAAACTGCACTAACTCTTAACATTTTATCTAACATTGAAATAGCAAAATTAGCTATCATTGAATTTGAAGATTTTAATAGTTGCATTGATTTATTCATATCCACTGCTGCACCTTGCTCAGTAGCAATATTTTGTGTCATGGAAACAAAAAAGTGTTTGCCTAAATTATCAAGTCTTTCCATAAAAGTTGGAGTTAATAGATAACGAGCTTCAATTTGATCACTTGAATAAACTTTTCTATTCTTCATAAATTCAACAGATTCTAATTCTACATTTTTACAACCTGATGGAGGAGTTATATCATCAGCCATGCCGACAACGGTAAGACCTGAAAATTTCTTATTCATTGTCAATTTTACTATCAATCCTGAAAAATCAATCTCTGTACGAGTTTTTTTCCCACTACGAATTATATGTGATAATTTACATTCACTAATAACAATATTGGTATTTTTATAATTCCCTATTATGACATCATCTTCTACCATTTTTTTTGATCTTGGGAACAAACCAAAATTATGAATATCTGACAATCTAATCAAATTCTTTTGATTAGTCAAATATAAATTTCCATATAAACTAATTACTTTTGAAATAATCTTAGTCTTTAATGGTTTTTTAAATAATGAATCAATAACCCCAACCGTTAAAAAAGATAAAATTAGCAGACAAAAACAAAGAACTAAAAAATGCCCGAGGACACTATTTTCGCCCATGTTAATTCCTACAATAAATATAAAAATAAATAATGATACACCAAATATCAAACAGAATTTCCTAAGTGGGGCATAAAAAAGTCGTTTTTTTTCTAAATCTTCCAATTTCGATCTATAATTTTCGTTAAAATATTTTGAAAATTCGTCTTTGGACATTTGTTCCATGTTTAAATTCTCCATTCTTATTTAATAAGAGAATATTACAACTTTTAAACTAAATTCTCAATAAATACAAACTAAAATACTTTAACAGTACTATTTTAAATTATTAGCTTCACGATTATATCTAAACTTTGTAAACAAATTAGATGACTCTGTAATAAAAAATCCCATTACACCTATACCAAATAACAACGGTAAACCTGCGATTAAAATCTTTTGTTTCAACATTTTTTTATACAATTCATCTTGATTACCGCTAAACTTTTTAGCATAATCTTTTAATTCTTCGAATTTTGGAACTTCTAATTTATCATTTAAAACTTCTTTGCATAAACCATTCTTATGTAAGAATTTTTTAAAACCTTTTTCCAACAATTCATTTCCACAAATAATATAAAAACCAACTAATGGATATCTAAACAAAGTTTCTAAGAAATTTTGCTTACCTCTATCTTTTGATGCTCCAAAATACCCAGCACCACCAACCAATACACATGAAGTTAATTGACCTCTGCTTAAAGCTAATTTGCCATTATTATCTGCAAAATCTAAACTAAAATACTTATTTACAAAATCAGCTTTTTTATTATTATTTTTAAATAATTTAGTCCCTGGTGCTACGATAAATTCTGATATATTTTGCAACACTCTTGAACTTTCACCCTTACGAACCAATAAGCCTGCTAAAGCAAGACATCCAGCATAGATCCCAGCAGCAAGTTTAATATGTTTCTTTGCACTATTTTCAACTTTTTGAGCCTGTAATTTATCCTCTTTCTTTGTTTGAGTTAAATTTGCAATGTTATCAAAATTTGCCTGTTTAAATACTTTCAAAGTCATCAAATTTTTAAAATAATTAAGAGTATATTCTATAAGAGGTATTGCAAAACCACCTAAAGCAAGAGCTGCTTTTACCGGCATTAACTTTTTATTTTCAAGCACATTATTTTCTTTTAATAAATTTTTGGCAGGAACTGATAACTTTTGTTTTAAATTTTGTGGAAGCTTTTTTGAATAAAGTTTTCTAAAAACACCTTCTCCTAAAATTGCCGGACAATAATAAACTAGCAAAGATTCTGATAACTCTAAAAAAGTATTTTCTCCTAAATCTGCTTTACTTCTTGCAAAAACAGCCTTAGGAGCAAGACCGGTTGCGGTATCTTGAATAAATCTAATATTAGATAACCCAGCACCTCCTTCTTGAATAGATAAAATCTTGCTAGCAGCTTTTAATCCTAAACCAATATTTCCTGCGTTTGTGAATGAGGTATTTGTATTTATTCTTTTAATTTCCATAAAAATTTCCTTTTCAATAAACTGATAACAAAAAATGACCTGAACTAATAAGAACAGGTCATCAAAACTTATATATTTATTTGCTAATTATCAGCTTATTGCCATCGCAAACTTAAACGACCTGTCTTATTCAACAGGCACCACCAAGCTTGAGTTTTTAAGTTTACGTTCATCATAATATATTTCCTTACATCTAAATTTACTACAAAAATAATATTAGTCAATCGTTAAATTTTAATCAACTGAGAAAATTTCTCTAATATCATCCATAGTAAGAGATTTTGTAATATTTCTATCAACAGAAATTACGCTATCAACAAGATTTCTCTTAATTGTTTTAAGTTTTTGAATTTTTTCTTCAACTGTATTTCTTGTAATAAGTCTGTATACAAAAACTTTCTTCTTTTGACCGATACGATAAGCACGGTCTGTAGCTTGATCTTCAACCGCAGGGTTCCACCAAGGGTCATAGTGAATAACATAATCTGCACCAGTTAAGTTCAAACCTGTACCACCAGCTTTCAAACTAATTAAGAAAATTGGAATAGTCGGATCTGTATTAAATCTTTCAACAGCACCTTGCCTATCCTTAGTTTTACCGGTTAAGTATTCATACTTAATTCCTGATTTATCTAACCACGCTTTTACGATATCCAACATGTCAACAAATTGGCTGAATAAAAGAATTCTGTGACCCTCTGATATAATTTCTTCCAACATAACTTTAAGTTTTTCAAATTTACCGGAAGAAATAACATTAGTAAGATTATCTTTATCGTACAATCTTGGGTGACAACAAATTTGACGCATTCTAAGAAGTGCTGAGAAAATAGACAATCTGCTCTTTTCAAGTCCATTTTGTTCAATTGATTTAAACAATTCTTCTTTAGTACTATCAAGCACTTGTAAATAGAAGTCTCTTTGTTCATCAGTCAATTCACAATATGCAATATTTTCAACCTTATCTGGTAAATCTTTAGCAACATCTCGTTTCATACGACGTAAGATGAATGGATAAATTTGTAATTTTAAACGTTTTTCAACAATTTTATCCTGTCTTTCCATAATTGGATTTACATATCTTGAATTAAAATCTGCCATAGAGAATAAGAATCCCGGCATCAAGAAATCAAATACAGACCATAGCTCTTCCAATTTATTTTCAATCGGAGTACCGGAAAGAGCTAATTTATGTTGTGAATTTAACTGTTTAACAGCTTGAGCTGTTTGGGATGTAGCATTTTTAATATTTTGGGATTCATCCAAAATAATATATCTAAAATTAATATCTTGTAACTTTTTAATATCTCTTCTTAACAATGCATAACTTGTAATTACAACATCATACTCTGGAATTTTTTGGAAGAATTGCTTTCTTTCTCCACCCTGTAATTTTAAACAAGAAAGAGATGGCGCAAACTTCTGAATTTCAGCTTCCCAGTTAAACACAACTGTGGTTGGAGCAACTACTAATGTCGGCATTGGACCATCTTCTTCTTTAGCTTTTTGTAAAACAGTTAAAGCTTGAAGAGTTTTACCTAACCCCATATCATCAGCCAAAATTCCATTCAAACCATATTTATACATAAACCACAACCAGCCAAAACCTTTTAATTGGTATTCTCTGAATTCTGCATTTATGCCTTTTGGTAAAGTTAAGTCCTCAGTTGTAGAGAATGTTGACATTTGTTCCCAGAACGTTTTAAATCTGTCACTCAAAATTAACTCAACACCTAAGTTTTTAAGCTCATTAATTAAACCTGCTCGATATGTTTTTACAGTAAATCTGTTATCCGGATTTCTATAAACATCAAAAGAGTTAAATGAACGCATCATAGAATAAATATTTTGCGCAGGATATTCAACAAATCCTAAACTTCTTATTCTTGCATACTTTTCATCACTTTGAATAGTTTCATATATTTCATCAAAGTCAATAACTTCATCACCGGCTTGACCATAAATACTAATATCGAAACTATCAGGTTGTTCATCTGAAAAGTCAATTTTTGCACACAATCTAAATGGATCATCCATCAATTTAAAGAAAGACATATCATCTTTTTCTTCAAATCTCCAACCTTCACCAGCTTGCTTCAAATAATAATTATAAAAATCGATAGCATTTTCTTTTTCTAAAGCTAAATTATTAGTTTGCATTGGTATAAATTTACAAGCTAATAACATCGCATAAGCTTCATTTTCGTGCTTAATATTACGTTTTACCCAATAAATAATATCTTCATCAGGCTTTTTGATTGTAATATAAGGCACCTTATCATTTGTTGTCTTAGAATACGGAACTCTAACGCCATCATATTCAAAATCCAATGAAGCTTTTAATGATTGATCATAATCAATCCCCATAGTTACAACGTTAATAGGTGGACGTTCTTCTAACATTAATTTAGAAATTCTCTCATCAACAACAACATCCATAACCTGACGTAACTTTGGCAAATCTTCATAAATAAACTTTCCACCTTCAGCATCTTTCAAATCAGTAAATGATGATTTCGTAATATTTTGAGGTAGAGATTGAACCGCAACATTAGTTGGGAAAATTATATTTTTGTATCTTCCCCATTTCAAATGACGTGAAAAATATCTAACTTCTTCAAATGGATAAACATCATCTTTATCCGGTCTTTGCCATTCTAAAGATAATAATAAAGTTCCTGCCGTATTAGAAGTATTAACATATAAAACAAGTTTCCATTCTTCATCTGTAAATTTTAAACGGTCCTTTGTTTTTTCATCCAAAACTTCATCCGCTTTGGCTAGAAGCGAAAATACTGCACCAAATTTAGCAATTGGAATATCATACCAACCAGCTTTTTTATCTTGTCTTGAAATCTTTAGCAATTGTTGAAAAACTAACAATTCAACTTTTTGCGAATTGTTTAACTCAAAATTAGGATCTTGTTTTTGAGCTTCTATAACGCCTCTTAGAATTGGTTCAATTTGCCTTACAACTTTTCCATTTTCTCTGGATCTTACTAGGATAGAAAAGAAATTAGCTTTACGTTTCGGATTAAAGTGGAAAATGTAGTTTCCTTGAGGTTCTTCTGTCAAAGCAGTATTTTCATCTGGGAAATCAAATTCCATACCGAATTTTGTTTCCAACCAATCTTCATAAGCGTGTTCATCAATAGCTTTTAGAGCTACAGCAACAGAATGCTTACACCATTCTTCCTTCAACGGACAATTACAACGCGCTTCTACTTTATTTTTTTTAAAAATCAAATCTGTATTATAATGATCCTGAAAATTTCCTTTAACTTTTCCCATATAGAAATTCTTTTCAGGATAATTATCGAATACCATATCTTTTTGATGGTATTCATAACCTCTGCGCCAACTTCCCGGACTGGCATGTTCTTTTATAAATTTGTAGTTAAATTCTGTTGTATTTTTACTCATTGATAGGAGTAGATCTCTTTCCTTGTAAGGGATTAATTCCCATATAGGTTCCTATACCTATAAAACCCTTAGCTATACAATCAGAATTATACATAACAAAATAAAAAAAGGCAAGTAGTAAAATCCTATAAATTTATATTTATAAATAATAATAAATTGTATAGTTACATTAATTTAAATTATGTGCTAAAATAATTTTGTAATTTTAAGTTTAAATAAGGGTTTAATGATATGAAAAAAATAAATATTATAACTTTGGCTTTATTAGCATCAATGACTTTTGGATTTACAATTAACCAAGTTTGTTCTCAAACAAACACTCCAACTTTAGTTACAGCACCAGCAAAGCCAGCGGTAAATTACACTGAAGTTGATCCATTAGATGTTGTTGCAACTCCACAAAAATATTTAAATAAAAATATAAAAATCAAAGCTAAATTTGATAAATTTTCAACACTGGGCTTGGATTATCCTCCAGCAATGAGATCATCTGAAAAATATATTTCATTTCTTATTCAAAGACCAGATGTTACGAACCACAATATTCCATTATCAGAATTAAAAATATTTCTAAAAAAAGAAGTTGCTGAAAAAAATATTGACTTAGATGCTGGTGATATTGTATCTTTTTCTGGCAGAATTTTTTCAAATGCACTAGGTGATGCTTGGATGGATGTTGATTCATTTACAGTACTAACAAAGAAAGAAAGAAAAGAAGACAGAAGAAACAAATAAATAAGGTTATTAAGTAGTTATGGGACAAAATATGGAAAAGAAAAAAACTCAAGAAAAATTAGAAAAGTTTCTAACAATTCACGGACACTTCTATCAACCGCCAAGAGAAAACCCTTGGTTAGAAGCAATTGAATTACAAGATAGCGCTCTACCTTTCCACGACTGGAATGAAAGAATTTGTAAAGAGTGCTATAATCCAAATTCTGTATCTAGAATTGTAGATAACAAAAACCGAATTCTTGATATAGTTAATAACTACGAATACATGAGTTATAACTTTGGCCCTACACTACTTTCTTGGATGGAACAATTTGCTCCACTTACTTACGAAAGAATAATAAAAGCTGATATTGAAAGTATTACTGAACATAACGGACACGGTAATGCTATAGCTCAAGTTTATAACCATATGATTATGCCACTTGCTAATGAGCACGACAAAGAAACTCAGGTAAAGTGGGGTATAAGAGATTTTGAATATAGGTTTGGTAGAAAACCTGAAGGTATTTGGTTAGCTGAAACTGCGGTAGACGATGCCACTCTAAAAGTACTTGTTGATCACGGTATCAAATTCACAATACTTTCTCCATACCAAGCTGCTAAAATTAAAAAATCTACAGATAAGACTTGGCAAGATGTTAGCTGGGGTAACATAGACCCTGCTCGTTCTTACAAATACACATTAAAATGTGATCCGACAAAATCTATTGATTTATTTTTCTATGATGGTGCGATTTCACGTTCTGTTGCTTTTGACGAATTACTAAAAGATGGTAATAAATTTATTAAAAGATTAAAAGAAGGTGTTTCTGAAGTTAGAGACTACCCTCAACTTGTAAACATTGCAACAGATGGTGAAAGTTATGGACACCATACAAAATTCGGAGATATGGCTTTATCTTATGTTTTAAAAATCAAAGCTGAAGATGAAGGCTTTAAAATCACTAACTACGCGGAATACTTAGATAAATACAGAAGTGATTATGAAGTTGATATTAAACAAGCTTCTTCTTGGAGTTGTTTCCACGGCGTAGGCAGATGGTGTGAAGATTGTGGATGTTCTACAGGCGGACACCCGGGTTGGAACCAAAAATGGAGAAAACCTTTACGTAATGCTTTGGATTACTTAAGAGATAGACTTGCAGAACTATTCGAAAAAGAAGGTCCGAAATACTATAATGACAACCCTTGGACTATTAGAAATAAATATATTGATGTAATTTTAGATAGAAATTACACAACAATAAAGAAATTCCAAAAAGAAAACTTTAACCCTGATTTAGTTGAAGAAGATAGAATTAAGGGTATGGAATTATTAGAAATTCAACGCCAAGCTATGCTTATGTACACAAGCTGTGGCTGGTTCTTCTCTGAAATTTCAGGTATAGAAACAGTTCAAATTATGAAATATGCGGCAAGAGCAATGCAATTGGCTGCTCATTTTTCTAATGAAAACTACGAAGAAAAATTCTTAGAAATACTTTCCGAAGCTCAAAGTAATATCAAAGATTTTGGTACCGGAAAAGATATTTATGAAAAATTCGTAAAACCTTCTGTTGTTACAGCTAAAGAAGTTGCATGCTTATGGGCAATTTCTTCACTATACCAAGACTTTGAAGACGAAGAAGACGTATATTGCTACACTGTACAAAGGAATGCGTACCAAAAAGTACAAAAAGGTAATTCAAACTTTATAGTTGGTCATATTGAAATTCGCTCTAGAGTAACTATGCAAAAAGCTAATTTAGTATTTGCCTTAATGCAGTACTCTGGTGGTGATTTCCACTGTGCTATCAAAGAATATTCTTCAGCTGAAGAATTTAACGAATTAAAAACATCTTTAATCAAAACTTTCATGCTAAACCCTCTAACTGAAGTTATTAGAGCGCTAGATGAAAGATTTGGTAAAGAATATTTTACATTAAAAGATATCTTCATTGAAGAAAGAAAGAAAATCCTTCAAATTTTATTAAAAGACCAATTACAAAAATTTGCTAATACATACAAAGAAATGTATGATCAAGGCAAAGGTTCAATTTACCATATGCAAAATTTAGGTTTGGAAATACCTAACGAATTCAAAATATCTGCAGCTTATGCCCTAAGTAACAGATATAATGATTTATTAGCAAATAGCGATGGTTTTGTAGAAGATACAGTTATTCAACAAATTATTGATATAAATTTAGAAGCTAAAAAAATGAATATCGAAGTTGATAAAACTCCTTCTAACAAAAACTTCTCAAAGAAAATAATTACAAACTTGAACAGATTAACTAAGAGTTTCGAAATTCAACAAGCAGACGCTATTGTCGAACTGTTTGGAATTATAGAAAAGCTAGAATTACAAATAGACATTTCCGAAGCTCAAAATATCTATTTCAATAAAATATATCATAGAATTGGTGATATTATTGAAAACAATACAGAATCACCTAGAGAAAAGGATATTAAGTTTATCAAATTACTTCTAACAATTGGTGAAGATTTAAATATTAACGTTGATTTCTATAAAGTAAAATTAGCAAAATTAAATGTTTAACTTCACATAACTTAATATTATACGCAAATTACTCCTATAAATTTACTTTATATTAATAGGTAGATATAGGGGTAAATTGTATTATGCAAGTTACAAGTCAAAATATACAACAGAAGGTTACACCTCAACCGCAACAAAATGTAAACTATAATAGCGGATATCAAAGTTATCCTGCAGCGCAGCCTGTAGTGCAACAACAAACTCAAGTTTATCAACCACAACAAATGCCTGTAGCACAACAATGTATGCAACCTGTACCGCCACAATACAATCCTCAATATTGTGCTCCTCAGTATGCTCAATATCCGCAATATCAACCGCAACAACAACCAAATACTCAAAATTTACAAATTCCGGCATCAACATCTGGTGTAAATATTCAAATATTTAATCCATCAGTTTCAACTCCAGGTTCTCAACCGGCCACTTATAATGTAAATGCACCATGTTATCCGTCAAACTATTATACAGGACAAATGGGTGTTCCTAACAACAATGTAAATCAAAATTCAAATACACAAGAATCAAAAACAACAACTAAAGAAACTTCAACAAAAGAAGAAAAGAAAACTGAAAAAAGAAAAATTGTACAATTAACTGATGATTATATTCGAAATCTTGAAAACTATTTAAACAGTCAAGATAAAGAAATAAGATTATCAGCTGCACAAGAAGTTTACGCAAGATTAGATGAAGACGAAACAAGAAAAGATGATAAAGCCCTAACTGCATTAGTTAACAAAATGCTACAAGACCCTGCAGATGAAATTAGATTATTAGCATTAACAGCACTAGAATCAAGAATTGTAACAGGCGATGATTTTACAGTTGGTGTCCTTAAACAAATGCAAAATTCAAAATCCGGATATGGACAAGATGCAGCCGATGCTAGCAGAATATTATTACTAATGTCAGGTAAACAAGTAGAAAAAGAACTTCCAATAAAAGAAACTAAGAAAAAAGAAGAAACTAAAGAAAATAAAAGTAGTAGCAGCAGCAAAAAGGTATAGTTATGAGAATTATAAACAACATACGCAGAGCAATATCTAATAATACAGGTAAAGTCTTAACTAAAGGTGTAGGCGTTGCAGCACTTGGCTTGGTAGGTTATGATGCTCATAAAGTAGCCCAATTACAATCTGATTACTATGCCAGCGAAAGAGATGCGGCATCTTGTGCTTATTATTTGAACAATACAATGTATTCGACAAATATGAGTGTACTACAAGACGGAATTAAAGATGCAGCATATACAATGGAACTTGATTGCGGCTGGAAAAGATTTATAAATGAAGGCATCGGCTACGTAAAAGGATTCACATCTATGCTTGTTAGTCATGTTGTTCCGTTTGGCTTAGGACTTGGAGCCTTATTAGCAAAAGGTAAGGCTGCAAAAATTTGTGCCGGAGGCCTTGGCGTATATGCAGGTTACGAATTCTTGAAAAACTTCTTTGGATTAGGTACTCCAAAAGGCTTAAATTAATCCTGCTTACTATTCTTCTCAAGAAATTTTTGATACAAATCAGGTCGACGTGCCTGAGTACGTTTCAGCTGCTCCTTATACCTAAACTCATTAATTTCTTTATGATTTCCATTTAATAAAACTTCTGGAACCTTATAACCTCTGAAATCTCTAGGTTTTGTATACTGTGGATATTCTAATAATCCATTTGAAAAACTATCTTCCTCGGCAGACTCAATTTTACCTAGCGTTCCATTAAGTTTTCTACTAACAGCATCAATCAAACATAATGCCGGCAATTCACCACCGGTCAAAACAAAATCACCAATAGAAATTTCTTTTGGTTGTATAATTTCACGAATTCTCTCATCAAAACCTTCATAATGCCCACAAAGCATAATTATTTGATCATACTTTGCCAAATCTAATACTAGAGATTCTGATAAAGGCTCGCCTTGCGGTGATAACATAACAGTAATAGAATTTTCTAACTTTTCAATACTGTCATACGCATCTACATAAGGCTGAGGAGCAAGCACCATACCTGCACCACCACCATAAGGCGTATCATCAACTTTTTTATGTTTATCTAACGTATAATCTCTTGGATTTACAGCATTAACCCTAAAAACTCCACTATCTTGAGCTCTTTTCATAATACTTACATCACAATATGATGTAATAATTTCGGGGAATAAAGTCAACACATCAAAAATCATTCTAACAATCCTTCAAGATTATTTATCATAATTTTTTTATTTTTTATATCTACGATAGGAACAATAGCCTTAACAAAAGGTATTAAACAAACCTTTTTAGAATTTGTTTTTACCGAAATTAAATCATTTGCTCCATTATTAGAAACTCCAATGACAAATCCTAACTTTTTATTATCTGCAGCATCAAAGACTTCTAATCCAACCATCTCATCAATCAAAAACTCGTCTTCATCTAGAGTTTCTCTAATCAAATCTTCTTCTACAAATAACAATTCACCTTTGAAAGGGATAATATCATTGATAGAATTAATATCTTTAAATTTTACAATCAGAAAAGTCTTGTTTTGCCTAACCGAAGCAATTTCAAATTCCTTATATTCATTACCCTGTCTTATATAAACAGATTTCAACGACATGAAAAAATCTTGTTGATTTTTTGAATAACCAACTTTTGCTTCGCCGTTAATACCATGAAAATTAAGGATTTTACCAACAGAAATATACTTAGACATAACTATTCTTCCGCTGGAGCTTCCTCTTCAACCTTTTTAGGCTTTCTGCCTCTTTTTTTCTTAGGAGCTTCTTCAGCTTCTGGTTCTGCAACTACAGCATCAGTTTGTTCTACAGTTTCTTCAACTTTAGCAGTTTTAGTTGCTTTTTTGGTTGTCTTTTTAGGTTTTGCTTCAGTTTCTTTTACTTCAGCTTCAGCTTTTTGCTTCTTAAATTCTTCAGGAGCATCTTCACGTTCTTGGTTCCAACGTTCTAATCCCATTTGAGCACGAACTAAACCAATACCTACGTGAACTCTCCATT
This sequence comes from uncultured bacterium, assembly GCA_905215335.1. Lineage (GTDB taxonomy): Bacteria > Cyanobacteriota > Vampirovibrionia > Gastranaerophilales > Gastranaerophilaceae > Zag111. Next base: position 17,295 of record CAJMPQ010000004.1, read on the forward strand.
CATCCATTTTTAATTGAGCTGCAATAATTTTATGACAACCGATTGGAGGCAATGGCAACAATGGTTCATATAACATTTTTATTGCATTCAATTGATCCGGAGTAATAGCTAATTTTCTTTTTGGGAATGGTAATTTAGGTAACATCATTTTTTGTCTAACTAAATTAATTCCGAAAAATACTTTTCTTGGTTCCAAACCAATTTTTTCACCAATAACTTCATGAGCATCTGGGTTTGGTAATGGTAGCATCAACTTATACAATAATTCAATTTGTTCAAGTTGTTCTCTACTAACCAATAATTGTTTTGGAGCTTTATTACGATTTCCTCCAGGTCTTTTATTATTAAATCTATTATTTTGACCTTGTGGTCTGCGTTGTTGAAATCCTGCTCTATTGTTATTATAACCAGGACGACTGTAACCACCTTGTCTATTATCTCTATTATAACCTTGTTGAGGTTTGTTATAACCACCTTGGCGATTATAATTATTAGATCTATTATATCCACCTTGACGATTATCTCTGTAACCACCTTGTTGAGGTCTGTTATTATTGTATCCACCAGCATTGTAGTATCTTTGTTGCGGCCTATTATAAGGTCTTGGATTATCATCCCCACCACTTGAATAACTACTATAGAATTGTGGTTTATCTTCAGTCGAATAACTTCCAGTTTGTTCAGTCGGAAGAGTTTGTGAAGCAGTAGCTCCATCTGATGAATCTGGGGCACTAACCATCATTTTTTTATCTGGATATAGACAATCCGGGCAAATAACTCTTTTAGGGTTTTTTGTTTCAAACTCACGACCGCACTTAATGCACTTGTTTACATACATAATAAAAGCCTCTTAATTGATAAAAAATAACTCATAATAAAAAATTAACTTAAGGTAATAATCATCCTCACAATATAAATCGATTTAAAATAAAAATACTAACTTATAGCTTCATTTTAACATGGATTTGAAAGATTGGCAAGTATTAGAAGAAACTATTTTTCAATCCAAAACGTAACCGGACCATCATTAATAAGCTCAACATCCATCATAGCCTTAAATTTACCCGTCTTGCAAGGAATATTACAATTTTTAACTTGTTGTATAAAGTACTCGTACAATTCTTCAGCTACAGCTGGCGGTGCAGACTTGTCAAAACTTGGTCGAGTACCTTTTTTACAATCGCCACACAAAGTAAATTGCGACACTATCAAAGCCTCACCTTTTACATCTTGTAAAGACAGATTCATTTTGTCATTTTCATCTTCGAAAATTCTTAGCTTTACAATTTTATCAGCTAATCTATCAGTATTTTCTTGTGTATCACCCTTTTCAACACCTAAAAACACCAACACACCAGCACCAATCTCTGAATATAACTCATTATTAATAGTGACAGAAGCTCTTTTGACTCTCTGAATTAATGCTTTCATTTAATTATACCTTACTAAATAATTCTTCCTTTGTAATTTTTCTGCCACAAGATTTATCTTCATCACAGAAACCAAGTCTTTCACATTTTGGAACCAAATATTCTTTTAACCAAGGTTCTTCAGCAATTAAAGCATCACACATAGCTTTAACCATGCTTCGTATTTCATATTGAGCTCTTGTGCAAAGCCTTAAATTAGCAAGATGGATAAGTTCTCTTAAATTTAAACTTGCAACTAAAGAAGATGCTGCGGCATTAGGCAATACAAATCTTGCATCCTCTGCTGGAATACCAGCATCTACAAATTCTTGGTACTGTTCTGAAATTTTAGACATAAATTCCACAAACTTTTCTTTTAATGCTGGATCTTTTTCAATAGTTGGAGGAATTATATAATCAAACTGACCTTTTTCCTTAACATAACGTTGAGATTTTTGCGAGAAAGACATATGTCTATGTCTAACTAATTGGTGAGTACAAGCCCTTGAAACATTTGAAATAGCAAAACTAACTTGAATATGTTCAATCGTTGAATAATGCCCAGAACCTATAACTCTTTTTATAAGTTTCAACATTTTTTCTTCATCAACGGCAGAATCGTATATGTTAATCGGATAATCTGCACTATAACAAGTTCTACAAGCTGTATAAATAGTTTTCAACATATTTTCCGGTTTAGAAATCAAATTTACAACCGGTTTATTATTCCCTTCCACGTCAAAATCCCCTTTCTTAATCTCACCATTCTTATATCCTATCATAGTAATACATATAAACAAATTCTTATTAAATCTTAACTAATTAAAAAGGACATACTAAAAAGTATGTCCTTTTTAAAATCTAATAACAAATAACGATTAGTTTTTCTTACCGTATCTTTTGTTGAATCTTTCAACTCTACCTTCAGAGTCAAGAATTTTTTGTTGACCAGTATAGAATGGGTGGCAGTTGTTACAAATTTCAACTGTTAAACCTTCAACTACTGAACCAGTTTCAATTTCGTTACCACAAACACATTTGATTGTAGTTTTCTTATAATCTGGATGAATTCCGCTTTTCATTTTTACCTCTTTCCTTCAAGATTCCAAACTTGAATAATTGATTATTTACATTCGACTATAAAAATTTTATAATACTAAATATTTAAAATCAAGTATTTTTTACAAATAATTACGCTTACCACTTTTTAAATATAAAGAATACAGCCAAAATAATAAAACAAAATCCTACTAAGTAATTCCACTTAAATTGTTCTTTTAAATAAAAAACAGAAAAGAAACTAAATACCACAAGAGTAATTACTTCCTGAATTGTTTTAAGTTGTGCTGCATTATACATGCCATATCCCATGCGATTGGCAGGAACCTGAAAACAATATTCAAATAGGGCAATTCCCCAACTTACTAATATAACTAACCACAACGCGCTGCTTTTGAATTTTAAATGACCATACCATGCAAATGTCATAAAAATATTTGAAATTAATAACAAAAATATAGGGGCTATAGCTCTTATCATAATTCTTAAATCCTTTACTAACTTGGGTTTCAACAAAAAAATTATAAAACAAACAAAAACGCTTGACACTAAATTTTTTTTTGCTTATAATAAATTACACAAGCACACGCCGGTATAGCTCAATTGGCAGAGCAACGGTTTTGTAAACCGTAGGTTGTAGGTTCGAGTCCCATTACCGGCTTTTTTACTGACAATTTGAGCCCAAGCAAGTCTTTCTTTAGAAAGTAAGGTGGACTTTATAACAAAGAAAATCGAAACCATTTGGTACTTGTTGAACGGACTCTTTATAAATAAAACTCCAGCCCTTGTGGCTCAGAGGTAGAGCACTCCCTTGGTAAGGGAGAGGTCACGAGTTCAAGTCTCGTCAAGGGCAATTTTAAGCCGAAGATGAGCAAATGATAATTAAATATGGGTAGGTGGCCGAGTGGCTAAAGGCGACAGACTGTAAATCTGTTCTCGCGAGAGTACGGTGGTTCGAATCCACCCCTGCCCAAACTTTTAATCCCTCTTAGCCAGAGGGATTTTTTAATGCTAAACTTTTCTAAATCTTATTCTTCGACCTAACCTGAGCTAATACATCTTTTAAAAAAGTCTTCAATATATCAATTTTCTCTTGAAATTGATATGACTCACCATTGTCGCATGTGAATTTTTCATATATTAAATCTCTATGATCATCTTGAATTTTATCGTAATACTTCGCTCCCTCTTGATAAGCAAGCATTTCTTCAGTTAACCTGTACCTACAGGACTGTAAAATATCAATTTTTTCATCATCTGAAAATTTTTTCAAAAATTTTGGCAACGTTTTCTTTTGCAGCTCTTTCAAATTAGTATTTTTATCATATAAATATTTATGATAAAAACGCTCTGTTCTTTGAGGTAAATTTTTATCATATTTCAATATAACTCTCTGGGAATGTTTTGGATTAGTAATCTCACAAAAGAAGTGAAATAATTCATGCATGAATGTGGAAGTATCATTAAGAGAAATACTTTTATCAAACCTATTCAAGGGCAGATAAATATTAAATCTATCCGCTTCATTATGATTTTTAGGATTGACACCTAAAAAAACATTAGCAACAAAAGGTTCATCTGTAGAATCAAAAATTTTAAAAGTAATCTTATTACCAGTTATATCTTTAAGATGCTTTTCAAAAACATCAGGCATAACATCTTTTGTTTTAAATTCCTTTGTTAAACACGAATAAAACTTTTCATTAAAAGCTTTAGCCAGATTTATTCTCTGTTCGTAAGAACCTTTAACTATATTCAGCGGGAGTTTTGCAGTATTCATTAACTTAATCATATTCTAATTAACTCCAAACAGAATAAAGTTTGCTAGTAAGCTTAATATAAAAGACTAGGAAATTTTTGCATCTGTTAAACTATCTAACAATGTTAATAGACTAGAAGCTACTTCAGCATTATCAGTATTTAAACAACCTAAAATTACGTCCTTATTTTTCCCATGATAATCACTGCCACCAGTAATAAATAAGTTATATTTCTTAGCAATCCCTACCAAGTATTCAATTTCTTTCATTGAATACCTTGAATAATAACACTCTAAACCCTTTATGCCAAACTTAAGCATTATTTCTAACTTCGGAACAAATTCTTCTGGCGTCAAATGCACTTCACCTTCTCCACCTAAAGGATGTGCCCAGACAGGAATTCCTCCTGCAGCTTCAATAGCAAAAATTCCATCTTTTGCATCAAAGCGAGAATTACCTGTTTTACAAGCATCTAAATATTTTTTCATTGCATCAATATTATTAGGAGCTAACCCCCTATTTACTAAAATATTTGCAATATGGATTTTAACAACACTATTTCTTGAATATAACCAATCTAACTCATCTTTTGAAAGTTCAATATTCCAAACATTTTTTAAATGCTCAATTCGTTTTTCTAACTTATTTCTACGAAGAATCTTTCCTTTCAAAATAAGATCTTTTAAAACGCTATTTGTTGGATCACAATTATATCCAAGAATATGACATTTTACAGAATCCGCAAGACAAGTTAATTCAATCCCCGGAATAAAATGAACATTATCCGGAATATATTTTGTAATTTCTATACACCCTTCATTAGTATCATGATCGGTTAGTGCAAAAACTTTAATTCCTGCGTTTTGAATATTTTCAACTAATTCTTTAACTGTATCACTACCATCTGAATAGGTACTGTGTAAATGTAAATCGGCTTTAATCATAACTACATTATAAGACAAACTTTTTTCACTATCCATGTAACAGATATTAACAAATTAAAATATAACACTATAAAAAAGATTTTGACTATGCTAAATTGAGTTGTGAGTTTATGATAGGAGGGTATATGAAAAATTTACTAAAAACAGTTTTATCTGTTGCAGTACTATGCTTTGCTGTAGCTCCAGCATTAGCATTTCCTGATGTTAGTGACAACCATTGGGCTGCACCGCAAATCAAAACATTATCTGAAAAAGGTGTTATTGTTGGTTATCCTGACGGAACATTTAAACCAGATGAAAATGTTACAAGAGCAGAATTTGCAGCTATGGCAATTAGAGCTTTAGGTCAAGAACATACAAAAGTTGCTCAACCTGTTCATTTTACAGATATTGATACAGATTTCTGGGCTTACGAAGATATTCAAAAAGCTCTATACTTCGACTTAATTTCAAGCGAAAAAGATACAACAACATTCAGACCAGCAGATTCAGTATCAAGAGCAGAATCAATGGCTGTTGCAGTTAATGCTTTAACTACAGAACAAATTAGCCCAATGAAAGCTAAAGAAGTTCTTGCAAAAAAATATGCAGATACAAATACAATTCCTGAATGGTTCTTAGTACCAGCAGGTAAAGCTGAAATTCTAAACATGATTGTTGTTGCTCCAAGTGCTGATAAAGCAAAATTAGAAGCAGACAGACCAGCAACAAGAGCTGAAGTTACTGCTATTCTATACAATATGATGGAACAAGCAAAACTTAATCCTAATGCTAAATTAGCAGAAGCTATGAGAAAGAAAACAGGAGAAGGTTTTGTTGTCGAAAACGCTACTGTTCAAGGCAGCGTAGGTACAATCCCTGCAGGAACAATTCTACCTGTAAAACTTAACACTTATATTAGCTCTCAAACTTCTGAAGGCGGAGCTATGTACACTGCTAAAGTTCCTCAAAACTATGTAACAAAAGAAAAATTTATCTTAATCAGAGAAGGTGCTGATTTAAAAGGTCAAATCTTAGACGTTAGACCTGGTAAATATTTTGTTCGTAATGGTGTTTTAGTTTTGAAAAATGCTTTAATTACAACAGAAAATGACCAAACTACAACATTTGATGCTACAGCAGAAATCAAAAAAGATAGAAACTGGTGGATGAAATTTGTAAGATGGGCATTCAAAGGTGAAAAATTAGAAGTTCAAGCAGAAGGTTATGCTAATATGAAACTTCTAAAACCATTACAAATTGATTTATCAAATGGATGGATTTACGAATAAGTCAATTTATCAAAATAAAATACAAAGAGAGGATAAAATATATCCTCTCTTTTCTTTACTAAAAAAAACATAAAGATTGAAAAGAAAAACCGTTTTTGCTATCATCAAACTGTAAGGGATACAGATAAAAAGAGGAAAAAAAATGTCAGGACATTCAAAGTGGGCAAACATTAAAAACAAAAAAGCCAAAACAGATTCACAAAAAGCAGTAGTATTTCAAAAATACTCAAGAGAACTTATCGTTGCAGCAAGACTTGGCGGTCCTGATCCGGCTGGTAACTTCCGTCTAAGAACAGCTATTGAAAAAGCAAAAGCTGCCGGTCTTCCAAATGATAATATTAAAAGAGCTATTGATAAAGGTTCAGGAGCTGGAGCTGCTGACAATTATGAAGAATTAACATACGAAGGATACGCAGCAGGCGGTGTTGCTGTTGTATTAGAAGCAATGACAGACAACAGAAATCGTACAGCTGGTGATGTTAGAAGTATATTCACTAAATTCAACGGCAACCTTGGTGAATCAAACTGCGTTAGCTGGATGTTTGATAAAAAAGGTAGCATTGAATTTGATACAGATGTTGATTTTGATAAACTTTTTGAAGCTGCTATTAACCTAGATGCTGACGACGTTCAAGAAGATGAGGATGGTTACAAAGTTCTAACTTCAGTTGAAAACTTCCAAAAAGTTGTTGAAGGGCTTGAAGCTGAAGGATTCAAAAGCAGAACTGCAGAATTAACAAGAATTCCTCAAAATATGATTGAAGTTACTGATGTTAAAACTGCAACTTCAGTTATGAGATTAATCGAAAGATTAGAAGAATTGGATGACGTTCAAAATGTTTATGCAAACTGCGACATCCCAGATGATGTTTTACAACAAGTTGAGGTTTAAATTTGTTAGATAAAATAGAAAAACTTTCAAAAGTTCTTAACGAAAGCTACAGTGAAAAATCACTGCTCAATTCGTTGAGAACTTTTTTCTCTGAGAACTTTAATATCTCAGATTTTTCTATTGATATTGAAACAAAAAACTCTACAGAAAATTCTAACAAATTTAAATACCCATTATTTAAACATAAAAAATGTATTGGTTTCCTAGAGTTTAACAAAGAAACAGAAGAATTAAATAAATTTCTTGATACTTGCGGACAATTTATATCTTTAAAAATCCAAAATATTACACTGAGCGAAAAAATGCAAAAACACATAGATTTCCATGAAACAATGAAAAATATTGCAAAAATAATCGAAACTCAGTATGAATTAAATTATATCATCCCTATTATTGGAGAAATGTTAGACAAGTTTTTCACAGATTATTTAATATACATATTCTTGAGGGATGAATCTTTAGGAACAAATGGACTAGCTTGGCCTATGGCATGTAATGATATGAAAATCATAAAAATGATTGAAAATATCGATACTGTAGAGCTTTCAGAAGATAAAAAAACTTATGCAATTCCACTAAAAAGTGAATCAAAAAAAGTTGGAGTTCTTGTTGCCAAAAGCACTAATGAACAAATTACAATAAAAGATATGGATTATTTAGACCAATTATCTTCACAAATTGCCACTACAATAAACCGAGCAAATGTCTATGCTGAAATTTTGAAACACGCAACTCTAGATGCCTTGACAGGTTTTTACAATAGAAGACAATTAGAAGAACGTATTAAACAAGAAGTTTCTAATGCAAAACGTCAAAAAGCACCACTTTGTGGCATCATGACAGATATAGATTTCTTCAAGAATGTAAATGATACATATGGGCACGCTGTAGGCGATTTAGTCCTTAAAACAATTGCCAAAGTAATAAGAAGCCAACTCAGAGAATACGATATTGCCGGTAGATATGGCGGTGAAGAATTTTCAATATTATTACCATTTACAAAAATAAATGAAGCTCAAATGGTTGCTGAACGTCTTAGAAAAGCAATAGAAAATAAAGTAATTGATATTTCAAAAGTAGACCCTGAAAATGAAACAAAAAATATAAAAGTAACATTAAGCTTAGGAGTCTATGAAATGCAAGAAAATGATAGTGACGAAGATTTACTAATCAAAGCTGACAAAGCTTTATACCAAGCTAAAAATACAGGAAGAAATAAGGTAGTAACAAATTATGACAAATAAATATGAAAAAATATGTAAAAATTTAGATGATACAAAAGCTTTAGCTCAAAAATTCGCAAAACTCATCGAAAAAGATGGCTGTTTTATAAATCTATATGGAGAAATAGGCGCTGGTAAAACCGCATTTGTAAAAGAAGTTGCAAAAGCAATAGATATTCAAGATAAAGTAACAAGCCCTACTTTTGTTATTTTGAATGAATATCATGGTGGTAAATTACCAATGTATCACTTTGATTTATATAGATTAGAAAACGAAGGCGTTAAAACTATCATAGATGAATTAAGAGAATATTCAGAAGGTCAACAAGTTACATTTGTAGAATGGGCAGAATTTTCACAAAACGAATTCCCATTCAATCATATTAAAATCAATGTAACATACGAAGATAATGATTATAGAAAATACACCTTTGAAGGTTTTGGACAAGATTGTATAGATATAGTAAAAGGATTAGAATAGTGAAAATATTAGTATTTGATACATGTTTAGATAAAATGTATGTAACAATTGCCGAAGACGATAAAATTTTAAGTTCAAAAATTGTTACAAATAAAGATAATAAATATCATTCAGCATTTCTTATTTCAACAATAAAAGAAATTTTGAAAGAAAATAATTTAACACCTAAAGACTTGTCTGCCATTGGTACAAACATTGGTCCCGGTAGTTTTACAGGAATAAGAGCATGCACAACTGTTGCAAGAATGATGGCTCAACAACTAAATATTCCTGCAGCCGGAATTTCTTCACTTGAAATATTAGCAAAAATCAATCCGACAAGTGAACCAACAATGGTAGCACTTGACGCAAGAAAAAATTGTGCCTATTTGCATGTTGACAACAAACTCCATGGTGCAGTACAATTAGAAAAAGTACAGGAGTTATTACAAGAGAAAAAATATTATCTTATTACAGATGATAAATTACAAAAAATCTTAGGGGGAACTTCTTATCAACAAGAAGAATATAAATTGGGAGAGATTTTAGCAAAACTTGCATACGAAAAACTGAAAAGTGAATCTTGTAAATGGCAAGAACTCAAACCTCTTTATATCCAACCTCCACCAATGGGGTAGAAAATTTTGCCAGATATATGGCAAAAAAAATTATTTAGGAGTTTTAAAACAATATGTTAATTTCAGGGGTCAATATATACAATCCTATAAGTCCATATTACAAGAAACGAAATGACTTTTATGTCAATAATAACGTTTCCCAAAATAAGACGCTGAACAATAATGTTGCAAATCAGGATTTATTATCTTTAAATAACATAGCTAAGAGAGAGCCACACAGAAACATTAATTTTCTGGGTGGTTTTGTCTATATAAACAATACTTTAAAAACTCAATTTACAAGTAAATTCTTTAAAAAATTAGCACAAGAACATTTACCATGCGCTTATACTGGCTTAGAAATGATACCTAGAAGCAGCTATGATGAGTTAATAAAAACTGAAGCATTGAAAAAAAGAGGTCCTGTTGCTATTAAATTTTTGAAAAAATTTAAAAATAGTATGTTTGAAACTGAAAAAAATATATTTACAATTCTTGAAACAGAATCAAAAAAACATCCAGATTTAAAACTTCAAGAGCTATTACAATTAAAATTTCCATCAGCAGAACAAACATTAATAAACCAACAAAGCGATGTTTTAAATAAAATTAATTTAATGATAAGAAATCTTCCATCAAAGGAATTTCAAGCAACACGAGTTGTTATAAAAGATGCTTTTGATAAAATATTTACACAAAATCCGCTTCCAGAAAACAGATTTATGAGAAAAGATTTTATCATGAAGCTAAAAGCATTAAACTTTTCTGATCAACAAGAAAAAAATAAGATATTAGAAGTTGCAGAAATGTTACCAAATTCTGAAAATTCAATCAATGCATTTATTGTAAAATACTCTCAACCTTACAAAACTAAAATTGATGAAAATGGAAACCTAATAAAAATTCCAAGAGATTCAGAAGAACTTGGACTAAGATTATTACAACCATCTCTAGCTTCAGATGAGCATATTTATCCTCAAACTTTATATAATAAAGAAGACTTAGCTAGAGAAAATGGGAATAAAGCTGCTCAAAACTTGAGTGCATCTAGAGTAACAATATTAACATCTGAAAAAATAAATAACATGAAAAGTGATATGCTTTTAGATGATTTTATAAAAATTTGTCCATTTGATATCAAAACTAATGTTCAAAAACATATTGATTCCCTAATACATATCTCACAAGTTTGGATGAAAAAAGGGCAAGTTGAAGATTCGTACAAATTAACAGAATATATAAAAGTTCTAAAAGAAGAATTCCAAAGACGCTCGAAAGAAATTAAAATTGATACAACAGAATTAGATAAAATATTACCTGAAATAGAGTATGCTTATAAAAACAATAGACTAAAACAAATTACCGAAAAACCGTCTCGTATTAAGGTACAAAAAGCAAGTAATAACCATAAAGCTCATCAAATAAATTCAAATGGGCAAATTTTAGAAAATAGAAAGGTTCAAAAACATTCTTCTCGTTTTTCAAATTAAACAAAATTTCACTTGCAAAAATTGAAAAATAGTGTACAATAGAGTGATAATCACAGGGGCTAAATAGCCAAAGTACAAAATCAGGAGAAAAACAATGTACGAAGACGAAAAATTAGTATGTGAAGATTGCGGAAAAGAATTTATCTTCACTGCAGGCGAACAAGAATTCTATGCAGAAAAAGGTCTTGTAAACAAACCAAAAAGATGCCCAGAATGTAGACACGCTAGAAGAAAAGCTAACAGAAAAAAAAGAAAAATGTATGATGCAGTTTGCTCAAAATGCGGAGCTCAAACTCAAGTTCCATTCAAACCTGTTCCAGGTAGAGAAGTGTACTGTAAAGACTGCTTCCAAAAAACAATGGCAACTGCTGAAGAATAATATAATATTTATATTTTTAAAAAGGGTGAGTACAAAACGTATTCACCCTTTTTATTATTAATTACTCTCATATAGTGATACAACTGTTTAAATATTCTATTGTACTTATTTTTTCGTCATATAGATATTTGATAAAATTCAAATATGAATTCTCTCTTGATGAAATAACAAGATTAATTTCAAAACCTTCTGTACAAAATGGTTCATAATCATATACAACATAACTGTTATATTTACTTTTCCATTCTTTTCGTTCGATTTTACTATTATTTTCTTCAATAATATCTTCGAGCCAAGGTAATAAATTTTGATCTACATTTTTCATTTCCATACGATTATATCGACTACAATCATTACAACTATTTCCAATAAACATATTATTTTACTCCACTACAAATCTGTATATTGAAATTGTACTAACATATCAATATAAAATAATCACCATAATGTACAAAAAATTACTGTCTAAATTACCAATATTTAAAATATATACTTAATATATCTTAATAATATATAAAAATTAATCAATTAATTACATACATAATTTTTAATTAATATAAGTTATAACCATTAGGAGAGATATGGGTTACGCAGAAAACATGAGAATATTAAGCGGTATCAACTGTGGATTAGCTTCACTAGTTAACTACGCGGACATGAGAAATAACGGTGTAAACCCTAGTTATGCCACAATGAGTTTGTTTGGCAATGTTGCAAATGGTTTAGCTAGAAATGAAGTTGCCTATGAAATGCAAAAATGGGGTAACCCTGTTGGTAATACAATAAATATGTATGCCGGCTACGGAAACCCAATTTCAAACGCAATCGGTACAATGGGTCTAATGAGTGCTTGTAGTCCATGGATGTTCTTTAATTCTCCATGCTGCATGTATTCGCCTATGCCGATGTATGGATTTTGCGGCGGATTAGGCTATGGAGATTTTCATTACAGCAGTTCAACTACAATAAGACGTGGATTCTATTGCTAAGCGTTTTTAACATTTAATGAAGTTGAAATAACTGCAACATAAGTCCAAAATACAAATTGCAATTGTGGTCTAAAATATATTGTATCAACTAAGCCATGGAACATAACAGCCCAAATTGCAATAATTGATGCTGCAATATATATAATTGATTCTCTATTATCAGAAGACAATATATATTTAACTGCATCTTTTGACAATGTAAATAAAAATCCTAAAAATGCAATTAGTGCAAAAATTCCACTTTCAACAGCTGTTTCTAGATATATATTATAAGCACTTAAAGCATCAAAACCCGTTTTCATATATAAGCCATAAATTTCACGGAAATTTTTATTACCAACACCAATTCCCAATAGCCAGTTATCCTTAAACATTTCAATTGCAGAATGATACACATTAAATCTAAAAGAATTAGATGAATCATTACGCATTGCAAATATTGACATAAATCTATGTCTCAAAGCACTAACAAAAGTCATTGCCATAACAAATAATGCAAACATTCCACCTATAAAAGAAATATATAATTTTTTATAAGTTTTCCAAAAGAATTTGGCAGAAAGTAAAAATGCACATCCAAATATCAACATCATTGAAAGATATGCACCTCTACAACCTGTTTGCAAAATTGTATAAACAGTCATTAAAGATAATACAACTGGAATTATTGCCACTTTATAGCATTTTTTATTGACACAATAAAAAATAGCACCTAATAATGATGGCAAACCTGCAACTAAATACCCGCCAAACAAATTAGGATTTAAAGGTTGTAATGTTCCATAAACTCTAGATAAAACATCTTCAGGATTTAAATTAGATTTATCTTGCCACGTAGAAATTTCATCTAAGTGTAAAAAGCTTTGAGAAAATCCGATAAAACTTTCTAAAGCAACACAACCTGCTAAAACACCTAAAACAACAGGTATTTTAGATTTATTATTTTTTAAATATTGAGCTACAGAAAAATAGAATCCAATATAAACGAATGTTTTAAAAAAACCTTTTAAACTTAAAGCAAAAAGTGTTGAACCAAACAAACTAACAATAACCAACATAAAATAAGCGATGATCCAAACTTCAAAATGCTTAAAGTCTATTGATTCATTAGGTTTAGTCAACATTTTAACAAAGGTTAAAAACATTGCAATTAAAGCAAAAAAACCAATTGCATCAGAACTCATAAAAGTCGATGCAACAAAGGTTATCAAAATAAATGGCAATATAAAATTGTCAATATTTTGTAGAAATAAACTATTTTGATATAAAAAACTTAATTTATTTTGTGAAAATCTGAAAATATTATTGAACATCATCTGTAGTATTCATATCTTTATTAACAACTTCATCATCAACGGCATCAATAACTTTGATGTCAGAAACAGAACCTGTAAACTTATAATCAGGTCCTTCTAATGTGATAGGTAAACCCATCTTTATTTTATTACCACCAACAACAGCTCCATCTTTAGTAATTTTAGCTGTATCAGTCAAAGTTACTACAACATCATATAAATCCGGTTGAGATTCATCTTCGACTACAATAACAAGTTTTTTAGAATTTAAAGTTGGAAGAACAATTTTTCTTCTATCAGCTTTAACATCCACGATATCCAAATCTGAATAAGGAACATTTCTAATACTGATAAATGTTTTATCACCTTTTACAATAGGCATTTTTTCACCAGAGAAAGTAACCCCTCTCATGTAAACCTTAAACACAACCTTAGAAGTAGCTTCGATTTGTTTATCAGCAGTTTGTCTATATCCTTTATAAGTATAGAACCCTACACCTAAAGCTATGATAACAAAAGCTACTATAATAAAATCAACAATTTTGATTTTTGTAATAAGTTCTTTCAATTTTTCCATATAAGAATTCTCCTTATAACTAAATCTATAATTTTTCTACAGCAGATAAAAGTTCATCTACAGTAGTAGTTGCACAACCAAACTGTCTAACAACAATACTAGCGGCAACGTTACCAATAATAGCAGAATATACAGGATCAATACCTGCAGCTAAAGCCAATGAATAAACTGCAGTAACAGTATCTCCCGCACCTGTAACATCAAAAACTTCTGATTTATTAAACACTGGAATTTTTGTAAAATCATTATTTGGTTTTGTTACAAACATACCATCAGCACCACAGGTAATTAAAATTGCTTTAGCATCTGTCTCTGCCATCAATTTTGAACCTGCACGTTTTAAATCTTCTTCAGATGTAATCTCAAAACCTACAGATTTTTCAGTATCTGGTAAGTTTGGAGTCATTGAAGTAACATTTTTATATAAATGCAAATCTTTCTGAGCATCAACAACAACAACTTTTCCTAATTTATTAGCCAATTCAATAGTTGTGTTTATAATTTTATCAGTTAATGTACCGATATGATAATTTGACAAAATAACGGCATCATAATCCGGTAAAACTTTTTCAATATTTTTAATTATTTTAGCTTCAGTTTCCTCTGAAATAGGTCCTTTTGATTGTCTATCAACTCTAACAATTTGTTGAGTGATTGATGTTGTTATTGAACCAGAAATTCTCGTTTTAACAATTGTTTTTCTAGTTTTGTCTTTAACAATTTTTGAACAATCAATATTAGCTTCTTTGAAAGTATCAAATAATAATTCAGAATAATAATCATCACCTGAAACTCCAATAACACCAACTTTTCCATTGTTTAAAGTTGCGACGTTATGAGCAGCGTTTGACGCACCACCCAATATTAATTTAGTTTTTGTATGTTGAAGAATTAAAACCGGAGCTTCTCTTGAAATTCTTTCGGCATCCCCGTAAATCATTTCATCTAAAGCTAAATCACCGACAACTAAAACTTTAGGTTCACTAATCTTTTTTATATTTGATATTAAAACTTCTTTATCTATATTCATATACCAACTCTCATAAAATATTCTATGCCATGCATGTTATCACAAATAAAAATTTAGACAAAATTAAGGTATATCAATATATCCTAGAGGATATATTAAGATATGTAAATTTACTATTACAAATTTAGCAATTTTTCAAATTCAGGATACTTTATATAAATATATAAAGCTCTCTCTTCTTATTTAAACGGATAGGCCTTGATTATTATACAAGGTCTTTTTTTTTGCTTAAAATTAAAATTTTAAAAGAGTTAATAATTATTCTAAACATTTCACCTCAGAGAATAACAATTCAACCGAATAAGAAAAATAATTTATTAAACAGCAACGAGGTGAAAATGAAAAAATATATTTTAACAATTATCTCAATTTTATTAATTAATGTTAGCTACGCACAAGCTCAAACAAATTACGCACCAGATGAGCAAATAAATATAAGCGTCTATGAAAAAATTAGTCCCGCAATTGTAGCAATAGAAGCAAAAGTTCCTGATGGAGTTTCTGCTGGTACTGGATGTGTTGTTACTCCTGACGGACTAATTTTAACAGGATCTCATGTTGTAGATAAATCTTCAACAATTGATGTAACAACATTTAACGGACAAACTTATAAAGCTAAATTTGTTGCGCAAATGGGGAAAAACAAGGATTTAGCTCTTATTAAAATAGAACCTAAAAAACCATTACAAGTAGTTTCCTTTGCCGATTCCGAAGAAGTAAAAGTTGGGCAAAAAGTTCTAACAATAGGTAATCCTTTTGGATTTTCAAATACTCTTACTCAAGGGATTATATCAAGAATTGATTACGTAAAAAATAGATTTCAAACTGATGCGGCAATAAATCCAGGATGTTCTGGTGGCCCTTTGTTAAATTCAACAGGCGAAGTCATTGGTATTAGTCAGTCAATTTATAATCCGGATCATAATATTTCGAATATTGGAATTGGTTTTGCAATACCATCTAATGAAGCAATTAAATTTCTATCCTCAGTTGATAAAAACAAAATAAGTAGTAAAGATAATAAATAAATCAAGTTAAGATAGGTTTCTAGCACTTAGTGAATTTTTATGATATAGTAAATTCAAAAGGGCTAGAGATCTTGATTAATTTTTTAGGCTTATGCGTACAAAATTTAATAGAATGTTTTAAATATGCATTTGGCGGTAACGTTCGATTTAGAAGAATAATTACTCAATCTGCAGCCATTAGTTATGATTCTTTACCAATATCACTTGTAATTGCATTTATTTCAGCTGCAGTTATTGCAGTGCAAGTATCAAAAGAATTTTTGATGACTGGAGCTGAAGCATATATTGGCGGAACAATAGCGGTTGTTATGATTAGGGAAATTGCACCTGGCTTTGTTGCTTTAGCAATTGGTGCTAGAGCTGGGACTGCAATTTCTGCTGAAATTGCAAACATGCAAGTTACATCGCAAGTTGATGCTATTAAAACTTTAAAAATAAATCCGGTAGGCTACTATTTTACACCTAGAATTATTGCATCAGCAATCACTGTACCTATGGTTGTTTTAATTGCAGAATTTGTTGGTATTTTAGGTGGAATGTTTGTTTCTTTAGAAACAATTAATCTTAACCCTTCTAGATACATGGCTTCAGTATGGGCTTGGATTGCAACTAAAGATATTTATATAAGCTTACTAAAAGCTTGTATTTTTGGAGCACTAATAGCTTTAGTCTGTGCAACAAAAGGCTATGAAACAAGGGGTGGCGCAAAAGAAGTAGGAAACTCTACAACTCAAGCCGCAATTCTTTCAACAATTTATATGCTTGTTGCGGACTTTTTAATTAACCTAGTATTCTATATCGCATAATATAATAATAATAATAATAATAATAATAATAATAAACACTGTTACAAAAATTTATCAGCTATAAAACAGGAAACTATTTTGTTATATAATAACAAAAGGAAAAGAAAGGACTGTTTTATGAAACAAACTATTGTATCAGGTATGAGACCTACAGGGAAATTACATTTAGGACATTATCTTGGCGTTATTCAAAACTGGGTTGAATTACAAGATAAATATGATTGTTATTTCTTTGCTGCAGATTGGCATGCTTTGACTACAAAGTATGATAAAACAGATGAATTACGTCAAAATACTCTTGATGTTGTTATGGATTGGTTGGCATGCGGAATTGATCCTAAAAAATCTACAATCTATGTACAATCACTTGTTCCTGAAATTGCAGAATTAAATATATATTTGGGAATGATAACTCCTCAAAATTGGGTTGAAAGAGATCCAACCTTAAAAGATATGGCAAAAATCTTAAAAACAAAAGAAGGTCAAAATTCTCAAGTAAACTTTGGACTAATGGGTTATCCTGTACTAATGAGTTCAGATATAATGATGTTCAATGCAGATTGCGTACCTGTTGGTATTGACCAAGTTGCTCACATTGAAATAACTAGAGATATAGCAAGAAGATTTAACAATCTATATGGAGAATTTTTCCACGAAGCAAAACCATTATTAAATCATTGTTCTTTAATCTGCGGTTTAGATGGAAATAAAATGGGTAAATCATTCAATAATGATATAAAAATTTCTGATGATGCAGCTACAACTTCTAAAAAAGTTATGACAGCAATCACTGACCGTTCAAGACTTAGAAAAGATGATTTGGGTCACCCTGATGAATGTGAAGTTGCATTTAAATACTGGTCAATTTTTGGTAATGAAGAAGAAATTGCAACTGTAAGATGCGAATGCGAAAAAGGTTTACGAGGTTGTGCTCAATGTAAACGCCAACTTGGTGATAAAATCAATTCTAAGCTTGAACAAATTAGAGATCGTAGAAAATATTATGAAGAACACCAAGATGAAGTTGTTAAAATAATAGAAGAAGGTTCTGCTAAAGCTAGAGTTAAAGCTCAAGAAATATTGAAACAAGTTAGAGAACTTGTAAAAATGTACTAATTTGTACATGACTAAAATATATTGTATAATACTAAAATTGAAAGAGGTAATTATAAATGAATACAGTTACAATAGTAGGTAGAGTTGGAAGAGATGCTTCTGAAAACTTTAACTCATACGATTCAGGTAAAACAAAAGCTACATTTTCAGTTGCAGTTAATAGATGGGATACAAAAACAAAATCTGAAGTGACTGACTGGTTCAATATAGAAGTTTGGGGCAACCAAGCTGAATTTGCAGCAGAATATGTAAAAAAAGGTAGATTAGTAGCTGTTGATGGAAGAATTGCAAACCGCCGCTGGGTTGATAAAATGACAAATAATGAAAGAGAATCTTTCTATGTTGTTGCAAATACTATAAGATTATTAGGTTCTAAGAAAGACGCAGAAACAGAAGCAGTATTATGATAAAAAATTCTAACATTGTAGGCATTATTGCAGATGACCTAACCGGAGCTAATGATACAGCATTACAATTCAAACTTAATGGTGCTGATACAAATATTTTATTAAACCAAGATATACAAGAAAAGCCATCGAGTCTTTCTCAAACTTGGGCTATTTCAACAGAATCTCGAAATGTTTCACCTCAAGAAGCATTCGAACAAGTGAAACAAGCCACACAATTATTTGTAAATGAAATAAATCCGGATTTTTTCTATAAAAAAATAGATTCAACTGTAAGAGGTAATATCGCAGTTGAAACTCTATCAATGTTAGAAGTTTTAGGATGGGATGCTGCCGTTATTATGCCTGCATTTCCTCAAGAAGGAAGATTAACCGTTGGCGGCTACCATTTGCTTAAAGGCGTTCCTATTGAAAGAACTGAAATGGCAAGAGATCCACATTCTCCTATTACCGAATCTCACCTGCCAACATTACTAAAATCTCAATTAGGCGAAAATCTAGAAAGCCTTGTTGGTAATATTGATTTAAAAACAATTTTAGATGGTGCAGGCCCTATTTTAATGGCTTTAAACAAATTAATTGATGATGGTAAAAAATTAATTATCGCAGATTCTACATCTACAACAGATTTAGAACAAATTGTTTTAGCTATGCAAAAATCAAATTATGAAATATTACCTGTTGGTACTGCTGCTGCCGCTAAAGTTTTAAGTAATGAATGGTTCCCGCCAAATGAGGAAGAAGAAGTTCTTCCTGTAAAACTTCCATCTTTACCTAAACTAATAGTATCAGGAAGTGCAACACAAATTACAGCAAACCAAATCGATAAACTTGAAAGAAATGAAGACTACGAAGAAAATTTGCTAGTAATTGAATTAGATTTAAATACAATTCTAAATGGCGTTCAAGAAAGCCTAGTTGATAGGATTGTTTCAAACTTAGGAAATGACAATATAGTATTAGTACATACTTCAAATTTATTGATAAATTTTGATGGATTTTCAGATGATACAATGGAAGCTGATTTAACAAAAGCTGGACTTGCAAGTTCTATAACTAATTTCCTAGCAGAATTATCTAAAAGAGTCCTAGATAAGAAAAAAGCAATTCTTATCACTTTAGGTGGAGAAACTTCCTACAAATGCTGCAACGCAGTAGACGCAAATCAATTAAAACTTATAGATGAAGTTTTACCAGCAATTGCATTAAGTAAAAATGTTAACTCTGACCAATGGATTGTAACAAAATCAGGAAACTTAGGTGGAGTAAATACTCTAATTGAAATCCTAAAATATTTTGAAAAACATGAATAATTATAAAGATAAAATAGCAATTACTACTGGAGATCCAAATGGTATTGGCGCTGAGATTACAATAAAAGCTCTAAACCAATTAGATTTGCCTGAAGATAAAATCATTCTTATTTCTAACAAAAAAGTTTTAAATTTTTACGGAAAATTAAATAAAAATTATGAAATAATTGAAATTCCGTATGAAGAAAATATACTTCCGGGAGAAATTACAAAAGAAGCAGGCGAATTTTCTTTTCAATCATTAAAAAAAGTCTGTGAAATTAAACCTAAAGCAATAGTAACAGCACCTGTAGCAAAGAATGCTCTGCATTTAGCTGGGCATATTTATAATGGACAAACAGAAGTTTTACAAAAATATTTAGCACACGATAACCAACTTGCTGAAATGCTATTTGTAGCTAGAAATTTCAGAGTTTTATTATTAACCCGACACTGTGCTTTAAAAGAAATCAAGTTGACTAAAGACATAGTAATAACAAAAATAAAAAATTTAGTTAAAACATTTGAAAAACACTTTGAAATTAAAAATCCAAAATTCGCCCTATGCGGATTTAATCCACATGCCGGTGAAGACGGAATTTTAGGCCGAGAAGAATTAGACATATTAATTCCTGCTGTAGAAGAACTTCAAAAACAAGGAATTAATATAACAAAACCATTACCAGCAGATACTTTATTTGTAAAAGCTGCTAAGTATTATTTTAATAATCAAAAAGATGAATACGATTGTTATATCGCAAACTATCACGATCAAGGTTTAATTCCAATAAAAACTGTTGCTGGCGAAAAAACAGTTAACACCACTATTGGGCTTGATATAATACGGACTTCACCTGGACACGGCACTGCATTTGATATTGCGGGAAAAAATATAGCTTCTCCGGATAGCATGATCGAAGCAATCAAAGAAGTTTTATAGTTCTACTCAAAATTACAGATTTTAGAAAACTCACAGAACTTACATTTTTCCGAATTTTCAATATACAAAGTATCCGAAGTAATTTGTTCACAAATCGTTATTAGTTTTTGTTCGTATTTTGTCTTTAATTCTTGATTAAAATCTATAATACAATCTTTATTTGTTTTTAAATCTATATAAACAAAAGACAAAGATTCATATTTTTTTAAGTATTTATCCATACATAACAGATATACCATTGTTTGATAATCAAATTCAGGATTTTTAGGAATAGAACCAGTCTTATAATCTAAAATATAATATTTATCATAATCATGCACTACAGCATCAATTCTTCCGCCAATCCAATAATCCCCAAGTTTTGAAATGATTGGAAACTCAGATTTCAAACAATCCTTACGGTAATATGTATTATTTAATAAAATATTCCAAATACGTTTTTCTTCTTGTGATAATGCCGTTTCAATTCGAGAAATATTCACACCTTGTAAATAGTAATTAGCAAGTGCGTGAATTTTTTTCCCTTTTTCGAATGGTAAAGCTGACTTTGGAATATTTAATTTTTCAATATACTGATAATAAAACTTTTTAGGACACTGTTCATAAGTTTTTAACATATTTGGAGAAAAGTTATTCAACATATTCTGCCTCCAACAAATCTTTAAATACAATACTTTCCTGATTTTGTTGAATTTTACCATAACGAGTTTTAATATTTTTACTTGTAGAAAATATTAATTTATTTTTTGCTCGCGTAATTGCGACATACAATAGACGTAAATTTTCGGACAAAATTTCTTGTTTTAATTCATATTCAGATCTTTTTTTGTAGTTAGGATTTAAAGATTTAACCATTTCAATAAAGTCTGCTGATTTTAAATTTATTGAACCCATAGTCAATGGAAAAGATTTCTCAGACATTTCAGGGATAAATACCAAATTAAATTCATCTCCTTTTGATTTATGCATTGTCATAATTTGTACTTTTCCTTGAAGCGAAGTTTTATCATCCTCATCTTCTTCCGAGAAAAATTTGAACCCACTCAAATTAGGTTTTTTAGCCAATTCAGACAATCGAGATACTGCATATTCTAAAGAATTATTTTTGATACAAATTCTTTTTATTAGGGTCGAAATTAAGTAAATATTTGATTTTTCTATTTCACTATTAAACAAATTCAAATCCATTGCAACTTTAATTGCTAATTCATTTGGAGGTAAATAACTTAAAGACACCCAATAATTAATAGCCCAATAAAATTTTTCCAAATCATAATTATTGATATTATCAGCATTTAATCTTATAAAAGGATTTTCATATTTCTTTATTTCAGACCCTAATCCTCGTTTATAAGCCCCTAATTCTGCTAACACATCATAATTTTCACCTAAGACATCATTGTCAAAAGGATTTAACACTATTTTCATAACTGCAAAAATAGCTTTAAAAATACTTTTTTGTTCTAAACATTGATTTCTTGTAATAGCTTTTAATCCACTATTTTCAATTAAATCTTGCCAAGCGGCAACTTGGTAATTATACCTTAATAGAATTCCAACAGTATAATCTGGATGTTTTGATAAAGTATTTTTGATAAGCTTTAATATATAATTCTTTTCATCAACCGGACTATCAAAAACAATAGCTTCAACTGCATTTAATTCTTTAGGATTTTTTCCTTCAACAGGAGCCATAAACATCTTGAAAAATGAATTTTCACTATCTTTATTATTTAAAGAAATAGAAACTAATTTATTTGCACATTCCCAAACATCCTTTGTACAACGTTGAGAACAATTCATACTAACATTATTATTTTGAGTAATAAATTTTCTAAAGCCTTCAACATCTGCATTAGAAAATGTACCTGTAATAGATTGGTTGACATCACCACATCTGATAATATTTTTATGTTTACCCGAAAGTAATGAAATTAATTCTTGTTGAATAGAAGATGAATCCTGAGCTTCATCCTCGATAATATATTCACAAATATCTTGATAATGTTCCAAAATATCCGCATTTTCTTTCAATATCCTTACAGAACCGATAAGCATATCATCATAATCAATCAAATTATATTCTTTAAGATTATCTTGATATGCTAAATAAAAAGCTCTAAATTTTTTCAACTTATCATCACTAATTTCAACAGGAAAAACTCCGCCCCCCATTTTGAAAACAGAAACTGCTCTATCAAATTCTTCACTTAATTTAGAATCATATTTTAATCTGGCAGAAATTTCTCTTAATATACGTCCGCGTTGAGAATCATCGCAAATCTCAAAGTCTCCTGATAACCCTAATTTTTCATAATTACCGTTTTCTTTTAAAATTCTCAAAGCCAAACCGTGAATTGTACTTATATTAGGTAATCTTGATGAATTCTTTCTTACATTTTTAATTCTTTCTCTAAAATTACGAGCGGCAGAATCCATATAAGTTAAAACAAAAATATGTTCCGGATTTATTCCTCTATCTAGCAATTTTATAATCAAAGCTAGTAGAATTGTTGTTTTACCAGCACCGGGAACTGCAGAAATTCCCATATATCCATTCTGATAATCTAAAACAGGTTTTTGATCAGGTCTCGGAACTATTTTAAACCCTTGTTGAGAATTATCTTGAACAACTTCTTCTTCTCGAACATTGATATAATCTTCAATTGCTCCATAGTTTTCTACACCATTTGAGTCAAACAAACTTGAATAACAATAGATAAAATTTTGAGCGCATAACGTTAATTTTCTGAGAACTCTTGCATTTTTATCCCGTGAAAGATTTATATTGTCATCAATTGTATAATTTGGTTTATCCCAATCTTTTTGAAAAACCCAAGCATTATATAATGGCCCGGTATCAGATTTTATCCACTCGGAACTTGATATATCTAACCAAATTTGATATTTTGTCTTTATTTGATTATCAATAATTTTTTGTGGCGTAGATATAATTAAATCATTTCTTCCTATTTCCAAAACCGAATAAGGATTTTCCGATATTATTGAGTTTTCTATTTGCAAAATAATATCAGTTTTGCGTCTGTTAAAATCCCTACCGAACACATTTTCAAAATCTATAATTTGCTTCAAAAAGAAATTAAACTTATTTATTTCTAATTTATCATAGACTGGAAACGAAAAAAGATTATTATAAATTTCAACAATTTGTTCTGAAATTTTCTTATCTGAATTTGATAAATATTCTAACAACGCTAAAAACTTTGAATATTTTTGATTATATTCCTCATCAACAAAATCAAAAGGTACCAATATTTTCTTTTTGGTAAATGTTGATAAAATTTCAGAACAATACTTTAAAGGAATATGTAGAAATTCAGATAAGATAACCCTAATATCAAACTCTGAAAGAGAATTTTTTAATTCTGTATTCAATTTTAATACTGTAATTGTTGCTAAGACTAATCTGTTTTGTATTAACTTTTCACTCCCAGAAAGATACATCAAATTAACACTTTTAGATACACTTTCCTTTAGTGTAAATTTCAACATATCATCTATAACCGGTGATATTATAGCAATTTCAGACGGCAAAACCTTTCTATTGAGTAACTCTTTTACTGTTTGCAGAGCTTTTTCTATCATTGATGAACGCTTTGCAAATGATTCAAAACTAAAATTATTTAAAACATTAATTTCTGAATTATTAATATTTTTATACAAAGAATTTGCGTCTTGCAATAAATTTGAATGCTCATCCAATTTTAAAACATTATTTCCAAATATCTTAATTAATTTTGCATAATTATTCTTATCTGCTCCCAAATATCCGCAACGAGACGAACCTAAAGCATCAATAGTAATATAATAATCTGTCAATTGTTTGGATAAAAATTCAATAAAATCTATACAAATAGGAGTACATTCATCAGCATCATCCACAAAAAGATATTTAATATCTTTGAAATATTCAGTATTCTTATAAATAAAATTAAACATCAAACACTGACGCAAATAATCAAAATCTCTTAGCTCTAAAGTCTTTTTTAATAATCTTTTAATAGCTAATGAAGCCTCATCTGAAAAACCTTCTTTTAATATCTCAGCCCTTTCATCAACTTCTTTTTGCGACAAATTATTTTGGACAATTAACGAATAACGTCTAAATATTTGATGCAACAAAGACATTCTTGAGTTGTACCCTCTGAATTGCACATCTCTTAGAATATCTTTCAGAATGAATTGAGAAACCTCTAACCCTGCTAAATTAGGTAAAATAACAGGATTATCAAAAATATTTCTATCTTCCAAAAATGCCCAATTATCAGAAACCGTATTATAAACTAATGAAAAAAATGAATGTATTTGAAGCTTTTCAACGCAATCAACACTAATATTAGCAAAAACTTTTTCTTGAAATTGATTTTTTAACGTAGAATTTTGTACAATGACCAAAATTTGAGAAGCAGAAACACCTTGATTAATAAGTTCAGAATACTTATCAATCAAAAAATCTGTTTTTTTTGATGCTATGCTACCCTCAATAAGCAAAATCAATACTCCTTCTAACGTATTTTATCATAAAATCGGCTTAAAATTACATTATTAAAATGATGTTTCAAATTTGAAAATAAACTATGATTTGAATATCGAAAAAGTGTTGTACGAACAATAATTACATTATGGAGGAAAAAATCATGGCAAAAAAAGTTAGCTTAACATTAGAAGAACAAATCGGTTTCTCTGCAGGTGAAATCTACAATTACTTAAACCAAAATGGTACAACTTCATTTGCTAAAATGAAAAAAGAATTAGATTTAAAAGGAAACTTTGCAGACTTAGGTCTTGGTTGGTTAGCTAGAGAAAACAAAGTTGAAATTTCACAAAAAGGACCTGCTGTAAAAGTTAGCTTAAGATAGTAACAGATTTACATATTATTATATATATAAAAAAGATATTACATTTTTGTAATATCTTTTTTACTATTTAGCAATCCAATCATCAAAAAATACTTAATATAAACATAGGGGATATTTATATAGGGATAAATTATGGTTTCTGTACAAAAAATACTAACTAAAGCTGGTTCTGTAATTAATAAAGCAAAAGCTTTACCGGCACCAAAACAACCAAAAGCATTACTAGAATTTAATAAAAGCACAAATGGTATTGCTCAATATAGGATAAAACCAGACATTACTATGCCTGTACGTCCTGAAACAATGCATGCAAAAAATCCAACTATTACTATTACTGGAAACTCATTAAATGCAGAAGATGAATTACAACTCGCAGAATTAGGTAACGTTTCACTTCGTCTTGCCCAAAAATATAAAAACGCAGAAGCTTCTGCAACAAAAGAAATCAAAGAAATTTTTGAAGGTTTTGATGTGTCAGTAAGAGCAAAAGGTGCAAATTCAGTTTTCTCAAAACTAAAAAAAATGGCTATCAAAGGCAATAAAACAATTAAAACAGATGAAGACGCTAGACAAATTATCCAAGACGCAATTGGAGGAAGAATTCATTTAAAAGATTTAACAGCAAAAGATGTTGCCGATACAATTAACTCCGTAAAAATAGACGGCAAAGCTCTTACTTCAACTGAAAAAGAACTTGTACAAAAACTCTTCAATAATGAAAAATTAACTGAAGTTGAAAGAATTACAGCAGAAAGACTGGCAAAACCAATAAAATTTGCACTCGCTGAAAAACATTCCGAACCGGCTTTCCGAAAATTTATGCTATCAGGTATAAAAGATGCTCTAAATAGAAAAGTTACAACTTTTGAAAAACTAGAACAAGCTGGTATTAGAAAAGATATATTACAAGAATTAAAAACAAATCCAAACATAAAACCACTTCAATTAACTGAAATTAATAACTATAAAGGTGTAAATGGCATCGCATATTTTTCAGATAATCAAATTCGCCAATTTGAAAGATTACAACTTGCAACTGGTGAAAAAATGGATATTATTACTTGTTCAGAAAATATTGACTTAGCAAAATATGGTCTGGAAGGTCTTTCTAAATCTGCAAAAGACGCAATCAAACCTTCTGGATACACAACCGGCCAAATCAATGTCAAACTAAGTGATGGCAGTCTCGCTGAAATTCAAGTTAGAGGCTCCGGACAATTTGGAGAATATGAACATTTCAAATATGATTCAACTCAAGGTAAAAACACCTTAAGTAAAGTTCTGGATATGTATAAAGCAGCTGTAAAAAAATTAAAAGGAGAAGATGCAAAAGAATATGATGATTATATAAGCAAATTCTATGATTATTACAGAGCTCCAGAATTGGGCTTACAAATGCCTCGACCAAAACTATCTAAACAATTTGACTCAATCTTATCTGAAGAAAGTATGAAAGAACTATACTATTTAGATAAAGCATATCAAGCAGAACAAATGAAAAATTTCGTACCACATATTGAATATGCAGCATAAATATGATAATAATTAATCGAGGGAAACATGATAAAATTCAAGCCATTAAATAATACAAAAGTAATATATACATTGAAAGGTAAAACATCAGTGAATTTTGATAATCAAATCAATAACTTACTAAACAAAGTTAAAAACAGAGCTGAATTTGAAATATCTGATAATAATTATTACAGAACTATCAACGAATATTTTCAAAATTCTGATAAAAAAATCAATTGCAGAGCAGTTTCATTAAGTATTAGCCAAGATGAAACTAACAAAGCCCAACATCTTATTGAAATCTCAATGCTACATCCAACAATGGCAATTGAAAATAAACGTCCATTAGCTTACGGCGATAAAAAAGCTATCCTAAATTATTTAAATAAATTAAATGTAAAAGAGCTAATTGAAAACGATATAAAACCAATGAGCGAAAGATTAAAAAACATATAATTAAGAAATAATTAAAAAAAACAAAAAATCTTCTATTTTATATTATCATTAAAATAGGAGATTTTAATATTATGAAATACAAAGATTATTACGAAACCCTTGGAGTAAAAAGAGAAGCTACTGAAGCTGAAATAAAATCAGCTTATAGAAAGCTGGCAAGAAAATATCACCCCGATGTAAACAAAACAAAAGAAGCTGAAGAAAAATTTAAAGAAATAAATGAAGCCTATGAAGTTTTAGGTGACAAACAAAAACGTCAAAGATATGATAGCTTAGGAGCAAATTGGCAAGGTGGGGCTGATTATACACCACCTCCAGGATTTGAAAACTTTAACTTTGGTGGCGGACAAGGTTACCAACAATTTAACTTCAATGGTCAAGATATGGGAGGTTTTTCAGACTTCTTTAGCTCATTATTTGGAGATATGATGGGCGCGGGTGCAGCTGGTGGCACTAGAGGCGGATTCTCAAATTTTGACTTTGGAGATATTGGTTCAATGGGAGCTCAACAAGGCTACTCAAGACAAACAAGATCAAGAAGAACTTCTGCACCTAAAACAGAAGACCTTGATGAAACAAAAACTTTAAATGTTACCGCTAAAGATTTATTTTCAGATGAACCTATAACTGTCAAATTCACTGACATGAGAAAATGTAATCAATGCCCTGGTGGCGGAGCTTATTGTAGTGCTTGTGGCGGTACCGGTATTATTAATGAAAACAAATCAATAAAAGTTAAACTACCAAAAGAAATCAAAGAAGGTCAAAAAATAAGACTTAAAGGTGAAGGTAAAACTGATGCCTACGGACAAAAAGGAGATTTATACTTAATAATAACTCCTAAAGATTCTGAATATGAAATTAAAGGTTCTGACTTAACAAAAGATGTTGAAATAACCCCTCCGGAAGCTGTATTAGGTTGTCAAAAAGAAATCAAAACTCTCCACGGCAATATAGGGATAAAAATTCCACCAATGACATCAACTGGAAAAATGTTAAGATTAAAAAATCTTGGTTTACCTAAAAAAGCTGGAGGATACGGAAACTTAAATGCAAAAATAAAAATAGTTTTACCTGAAAAACTAACTCAAAAACAAATCGATTTATATAAACAAATGATATAAACTTATCTGTTTTTAAATGCACTATAGGTAATGAACCTATAGTGCATTTGTTTTAAACTTATTATTTCTTTAATTTATATTTACTCTTATATTATTTTTAAATATACTAAAAACATATTAGGAGGGGATATGTTAACAATTGACACTAGACGAGGTTTTACCAATACTGCTCAACAAATTCAAAATAAAAAACAAACTACATTCACTGCAACCCCATCTCAAATCATAGATAAACTTGAATTTGCTCAAATTTGCGCAGGTAAAAGACGTTATTTAACTAATCTCGCAGATTATTTTAATGAATATGAAACTAAGTTAAATCAAAAGAATAGATTACAAAATTCTTTTGATTACTTTTTAACAAAAGAAAATAATATTCCAAAAGAAATCGAAAAAACAAAAATAAAAACAGGATTTTTAAGTTGGAAGTCTTTTAAAAAATTTGATAAAGAACTAAACGAACAAACATTCTCATGCGGTAGTGATTCGCATTGTAATTGCGGCAAAGGGAAATCATTAGCTGAATACACTGCAGAACTATTACAACGTATTGGCGTAGATAAACCTGATAGAATAACACTAAAAAAACAATAATTATTTAATATAATATAAAATTAAAAATATGAAGGGAATTCTTAATTATGGTAAAAGAAACTTATTTGCATGACAAACACGTAAACCTTGGAGCTAAAATGGTTGATTTCGCAGGATGGCATATGCCTGTACAATATTCATCCATTATTGAAGAACATAAAACAGTAAGAGAAGCTGTAGGTCTATTTGATGTGTCGCATATGGGAGAAGTTTTTATTACAGGAAAAGATGCTACTGCATTTTTAAATAAGTTAGTTCCACAAGATATTAAGAATTTAGATTATGAAAAAGCCGTATATTGTCAATTACCAAACAAAAATGGAGGATTAATTGACGATTTAATCATATATAAATTAGGTATCGAATCCTATTTAGTTATATGTAATGCTTCACGAATAGATGAAGACTTAAACTGGATAGTAAGAAATAAAAGAGGAATGAATGTAAAAATTGATAACCAATCACATAACTACTCCTTACTGGCAATCCAAGGTCCTAGAGCAATTGACCTAATGAGAAAAATGGGTTATAACATTCCTAATCAAAAATCATTTACTATCAAACCTGCAATAATTGAAGGAATAAAATTATTAGCATCTCGTACCGGTTACACTGGTGAAGATGGTTTTGAACTACTAGTAGAAAACGAATATTCTGAATTTTTATGGGACAAAATATTAGAAGAAGGTAAAGAATTTGGAATTAAACCAATTGGTCTTGGAGCTAGAGATACTCTAAGATTAGAAGCTGCACTTCATTTATACGGAAATGATTTGGACGAAAATACTACTCCAATTGAAGCTGGGTTATCTTGGTCTGTTCCAAAAGATAAACAAGAAGAATATAATGGAAAAGAAATTATAATGAGCCAAGTTGCAAACGGTGCACCTAAAAAACTGGTTGGTTTAGTAATGCTTGATAGAAATATCGCAAGACATGGATATGAAGTATATTACAATGGAGAAAAAGTTGGACACATAACTAGCGGATGTGTTTCACCTAGCACTGGTAAAAATATTGCATTAGCTTATGTAAAAAATATAAAAGAAATTTGCACAGGTTCAACTGTTCAAGTTATGATAAGAGAAAAACTACACGATGCAGAAATCGTAAAACGACCATTTATTGAAAAAAGAAATAAAGTAAGCTAAAATTCAGAATATAAGCAGAGATGAAAAGGAGAAATATAAAATGAGTTTTAAAGAAGATATGTTATGTTCAAAATCTCATGAATACGTAGTTGAACAAGATGGAAAATATATTATAGGTTTAACTGACTATGCTATAGAACAACTTGGAGATATTGTATTCTTAGAATTACCTTCAGTTGATGACGAATTTTCTAAAGGTGACACTTTTGCAAATATTGAATCTGTAAAAGCAGCGTCTGAAATTTATATGCCAATTAGCGGAAAAGTTATTGAAGTTAACGAAGCATTAATTGATTCTCCTGAAATGTTAAACGAAGATTCTTACGAAAATGGCTGGTTAATTAAAGTTGAATCAAACTCATTTGACCAAGATAAAGAAGAATTATTGTCATACACAGATTATAAAGAAGAGTTAGAATAATAATATGAAAAACTTTTTAGTACACGATGAAAAAACTACCAAAGAAATGTGTAGCGATATTGGAATAAATTCTATTGAGGATTTATTTAAGCAAATTCCAGAATCTGTTAGAATGAAAACTTTAAATTTACCTGACGGATTAAGCGAAATGGAAACTCAACGCAAAGTAAAAGCTTTAGCTAAAGAAAACAAAACTGATTATATAAGTTTCCTTGGCGGTGGAATTTATAACAAATTCATTCCAGCTTGTATTAGTCAAGTAGCAAACAGGTTTGAATTTAATACAGCATACACTCCATATCAACCTGAAATTTCTCAAGGTACATTACAAGTAATGTACGAATTTCAAACAATGATTTGCAGATTAACAGGTATGGATGTAGCAAATGCTACTGTATATGATGCTGGAACTGCTTGTGCTGAAGCTATTTTAATGGCTTGTAGAATTGCAAAAAAATATAAAGTTTGTGTTTTAAATTCTATCAATCCTGAGTATAAAAAAGTTATTGAAACTTATACCTATTCACAATCAATAGAAGTTGATTGGGTTGACGAGATTCCAAATGAAACAAACAACTATGCTTGTGTATTAGTTCAAACTCCAGACTATTACGGAGAAATTATTGAACCAAAGAAAGCTGAAGCTTTATTAGTTGTTTGTTGTGATCCTTCAACATTATCAATACTAAAACCACCATCCGAATATGGAGCAGATATTGTAGTTGGAGACATTCAAACTCTTGGAATTCCAATGAACTACGGTGGCCCAAGCGCTGGTTTTATGGCTTGTAAAGAAAAACTTATGCGCCAATTACCAGGAAGACTTGCTGGAAGAACTGTTGATAAAGATGGAAATCAAGCTTTTTGTTTAACAATCCAAACAAGAGAACAACATATTAAAAGAGAAAAAGCAACAAGCAATATTTGTTCAAACCAAGCTCTTATAGGACTTTGCGCAACATTATATTTATCAGTAATGGGCGAAAAAGGATTTAGACAAGCTAGTTATTTATCAGCTAAAAATGCTCATAATTTATCTAAAAAATTATCAGAAAAAGGCATTAAAACATTAAATAAAAATTTCTTTAATGAATTTGTTATTGAAGTTAATAATTCTGATAAATTTTTAGAAAAATTAAAAGAAAATAATATTCTAGGTGGAATTAAAATTGATGATAAAAAACTACTTATTGCAACAACTGAAATGATTTCAGAAGAAGATATTAATAAATATATTTCAGCAATATAAATAATTATTATTTTTATATTAAAATTAGGCGAAAATGTTCACATTTTCGCCTTTTTAAGTTATAATGACTGCAGAGAGTTTAATTTATTTTGAAAGGTTATTTTATATGAACAAAAGTCAATCAATGGGTATGTATGTAATTCTTGCTATTGTTGTGCTTGTTTTTATTTCAACAATATTTATGACAGGACCATCAACAAATACTACAGAAATATCCTATTCTAATTTTTTACAAAAATTAAGTAACAAAGAGTTTTCAAAAATAGAAAAATACGATGATATGATTATTGCTGTACCAAAAGAACAGCCTAATCAAAGTAAAACAACAGGAGATAAAGAAGAAAAAAATACAGTATCTCCATTCTTAACTCCTGAAAATAAAAACGTACAAGCTCCACTTTATCAATACAAAGTTCAAATTCCTGTAAATGATAATGAGCTTATGAATAAATTAAATGAATCTCAAGCAGATATTACAGTAAAAAAAGCTCCGGAAACAAACCAATTAGCTGGAAATATCGGAACATTTATAATTATTTTATTCGCAGTAATTTCTCTTGGCTTAATGATTAAAGCTATTCAAGCCGGAGGTTCACAAGCAATGTCTTTTGGAAAAAGTAAAGCAAAAATGCTTCTTGATTCAAAAGTAAAAACAACATTCAAAGATGTTGCCGGTATTGATGAAGAGAAAAAAGAATTAGAAGAAATTGTTGACTTTTTGAAAAACGGCGAAAAATATATGAAATTGGGAGCAAAAATTCCAAAAGGTGTGCTACTTGTAGGTCCTCCAGGAACTGGTAAAACTCTTATGGCTAAAGCTGTAGCTGGTGAAGCTAGTGTTCCATTCTTCTCAATTTCAGGTTCTGACTTTGTAGAAATGTTCGTAGGTGTTGGTGCTAGTCGTGTTAGAGATTTATTTGAACAAGCTAAAAAACATCAACCTTGTATCATATTCATCGATGAAATTGATGCTGTAGGTCGTCAAAGAGGTGCTGGTCTAGGTGGCGGACACGACGAAAGAGAACAAACTCTTAACCAGTTACTTGTTGAAATGGACGGTTTTGATGTTAATACAAATATTATCGTAATTGCAGCTACAAACAGACCTGATATTTTAGATAATGCTCTTTTAAGACCTGGTAGATTTGATAGACAAATTTATATCAATGCTCCAGACGTGAAAGGTAGAGAACAAATTTTAGAAGTTCACGCTAAAAATAAAAAACTTGATAAAGATGTAGATTTAAAAATTCTAGCAAAAAGAACTCCAGGATTTACAGGTGCAGACTTGCAAAACTTATTAAATGAATCTGCTTTACTTGCAGCTAGAAACGGAGAAGATAAAATTTCAATGAAAGATATTGATTGCTCTATTGACCGAGTAATAGCTGGTGTAGAAAAGAAAAGTAGAGTTCTAACAGATGAAGATAAAGAATTAACATCTTACCACGAAGTTGGTCACGCTCTAATTGATAAATTACTACCTGATGCTAATGAATTACACAAAGTTTCAATTATTCCAAGAGGTATGGCTTTAGGTGTAACTTGGACAAGACCAAAAGATGAAAAAGTTCACGTAAGCAAAGCTAAATTATTAGCAAAAATTGCAGTTTCACTTGGCGGACGTGCTGCCGAAGAAATCGTTTATGGTAAAGATAATGTAAGTACAGGCGCTTCTCAAGACTTAATCAACGTTACTGATATTGCTCGTAAAATGGTTACTGCTTGGGGTATGTCTGATAAATTAGGTAATATGGCTTACGGTAAAAACCAAGAAAACGTATTCATGGGTAGAGATTTCGGTCACCAAAGAGATTACTCAGAACAAGTTGCTTATGAAATTGACCAAGAAATTAAACATATTGTAGATGAACGTTATGAACTTGCCAAAAGATTATTAACTGAAAACCGTGATATGTTAGAAGAAATTTCAAAAGAATTACTTGATAAAGAAACTATTGATGATAAAGAATTCGAACAAATTATGGACAGAGTTAGAAGTGGTAGACAAGCTTAATATTTCAAACAATGCAAAACTTTTTGCACTAGAAATAAATATTTATAATCCGAAGGACAATTTTGAAATAAGTAAAAACTATTTTAAATCCGAAAATCCTTCGGATTTAATAAATATTGCACAAAAAACAGATTTAGATATCTTAGATTTAAAATTTAACATATCAGAAAAAATAGAAATTCCAAAAGCAGTAGAGCTATTAAAAGAACTCTTACCAAAAATCTCTAAACCTTTAATGATTTCCGGAACTGGTAAAAATGATATAGATGAAGCCTTGCTCCCTGAATTGACCAAAAATTTAGATAGAAAAAATTGTATAATTTCATTTGCCACAGAACAAACTTACAAACAAATTCTACCTAATGTTATCCAAAATGAACATTATGTAGTACTAAAAAGTCCAATTGATATAAACTTAGCTAAAGAATTAAACATCCTATCAATAGACTTTGGACTTAATGAAAATAAAATAATAATGAACACTGATATTGGTGGCTTGGGATATGGATTTGAATATGGCTACAGCATTATGGAAAAAACAAATTTAGAAGGATTAAAAGGTGATAAATACTTAAACATGCCAACTTTATCGGAAGCGCCTATTGAATCTTTAAGAACCAAAGAAGCTAAATCAGATAGTTTTTCTAACAGTTGGGGAACTCTAAATGATAGAGCAAATATGATCGAAATCAGTGCGGCTTCAAGTATATTAGCAGCAGGGGCCAATATTATTGTAATGTCAAATCCTGATAACATATCAGTAATGAAAGGAATGCTATAACCTATGGAAATGACAGGATTACAAATATTCAAATATCTACCTGGTGCAAAAAAGGAAGAGCACACTAATTGTAAACAATGTGGTTGTCCAACCTGTATGGCATTTGCTCTAAAATTAGCCAAACAAAATATTGATATAAATAAATGTCCGTTTATAAAAGAGGAATTAAAAAACCAATATTCACATAGTATAAAACACCCTCAGAAAACAATTGAAATAGGTAATCTTAAAATTGGAGGGGAAAACGTACTATATAGACACGAAAAAACATTTATAAACAGGACAACTATTGCAATACTCGTTGATTGCAAAGATAAAAACTATCAAAATCTCATTGAAAGAATTAATGAATTCGAAATAAAAAGAGTAAATGAATTTCTAAAAATTGATTTAATCATACTAAAAAATAAATCTCCAGAGATAAATATCAATTCTCCAAAAGTACTAACAATAACTTATGAAGAATTACAAAAATTAGAACTGGACATTATTAAAAATAAAACTTTTGAACAAACAAAAGAATATTTAATAACTAAACGCACAAAAGCTATTTTAGAAAAAGATGATAATTCATCTACTCCTGTTGGGGTAATTATGGAACATAACTCAAATCTAAAACTAACTTGTGCTCAAGCAAGTTTCTACTTGTGTAAATACGCAAATATGCTAATATTTGAAGACTTTGATGAAGCAATGTTATCTACATTATTAACTCTTCGTCAAAATATATTTACAGATCCACAACAATCACTTCAGGTAGAGTCTAATTTATATGAATTCAATCATCCAAATAAAGACTCTATAGTATTCTTAACAACAAATTTTGCTTTAACATTCTTTGCAGTAGCTAATGAACTTGAAGCACTAGACGTTCCATCATATTTAATTGTTATACCTGCGGATGGAATGAGTGTTTTAACAGCGTGGTCTGCAGAAAAATTTACTGCAAACATTGTATCTAAAACTATTGCGGGTTTAGATATTAGAAACAAAATCTCTACAAGAAAAATAATTATACCCGGATTACTTGCTCACGTAAAAGATGAATTACAAGAAGCTTGCCCAGACTTTGAATTTATTGTTGGTACCCATGAAGCTTCAGCTATCGCTGACTTCGTAAAAGAACTCAATTCATAAAAATTATAACAATTCATGAATAACTAAAACAACAACTTCACCAGGTTTTAAAGTAAGAGTAACTTTTCCTCTTTTACTAACCTCAGGCATTGTAGTAATTTTTATAGGTAATGTATTATATCTTTGATTATACTTAGGAACCTTTACTGAAACTTTTACAGGATGTTCAAAATCTAAATTTCCCATTGTCAAAACGATTTTTGTATTACTAGCAAAAGTATAAGCAAAAGCTTTTTGATTTTTAGTTTTTAAAGGTGTAAATGTTCCATTATTCAAAACTGGCAACAAACTTTTCTTAACATTATTTGCCAATAAAAAGTCATTTCTTAATGCTAGGTTTTGCCCACCAGGTTTTCTTGAAAAATTAAAAATATCAATCTTACCAC
Source organism: uncultured bacterium (assembly GCA_905215335.1). GTDB lineage: Bacteria > Cyanobacteriota > Vampirovibrionia > Gastranaerophilales > Gastranaerophilaceae > Zag111. Next base: position 53,990 of record CAJMPQ010000004.1, read on the forward strand.
GATGAGTAAAATAAGTATCATCATCAGTGTTAGATTTATCAGCTAAACGATTACCTTTTCTATAGTAATATTCATCACCTGTTTGAAATCCATCAACAAAATAAGAATCAACTGGCAATGTTGCATTTAACCAAATCATCATATCACTTAAAGCTGGTCCTTTTAAAAGAATAGGACTAACTTCATCGTGAGTTGTAAAACTTCCAATTACACTTTTTTTATCTTTGAATTTTTTTGTTTCACCTAATGTAAAAGCTATTTGATTATACAATTCTTTAGAATTTTTCCAATCTTTTATATTGAAAAATGAACCATAATAACCATCAAAACCAGCTTCTAATAACTTATCATAAGGTGTAAAAACACCTTGAGGAGAAATTGCTTCGTGCCAAGACTCAGAAGACTCAGCTAACCACAAGAATTCAGGATCTTTGGTTCTAGAATAAGCAATTAATTCTTTCCAAAAAGCCATAGTCTTACAATGAGCAACATCGGCTCTTATACCATCTACACCTAAGCTCATCATATACTTCACAAAATCTTTATACAAACTATATACGTTTGTATCAATTTTATCCTCAGTACCGGTAGACAAAAGTCTTACATCTGTCCAATCCGCAGGAACAACAGGTTCGCCTGATTGATTAGTTACAAATAAATCAGGACGTTGCAAATACAAATCATAAGAGCCACAAGCAGGAACATCTACAATTACCCTAATATTTCTTTTATGAGCTTCCTCTATGAATTTTTTTGCTTGTTCTTCTAATGTTAATTTGGAAGTTTTATCATATAAATCAGTATTTAAAGTATCAAAACTTGCTGCAGCATATAAACTTCCTGCAGTACCTAGAGCTTTCAACTTACCTGTTGGAGTAATAGGTAATACATGAATAGTATTTATACCTAAATTCTTTAATTCATCTAGCCTTTCAATAGCATTAAGGAAATTTCCCTTAACTTCAAGATTATCTTCTTGAATAAAGCCATCGCCATTCAAATCTTGCGAATTAAATGAACGAATATTAATTTCCATAATAACGGCTTCATTATCTAAAAACTTTGTTCTTAAATCATTTTTCCATTCAACATCTTGAGCATAAGCTCCGATAGCTGACAAAAAACATAACGAAATTAGTAAAGCTCCAACTTTATTCAAAATACGCATATATTACCTCAAAAATTTCAAACTATTCTTCCACAGGAATAATTAATTCTTGACCAATATTAATTCTATCAAGATTAGCCATATTATTAGCTTTCATAATAAGTTCAGCTTTTTCAGAAGAATATGTACCATAATAATGTTTGATAATACTTTCAACAGTATCACCGTCTTTTACAACATATTTCTTTGTTTTACCAGACACAACATTAGCAGAAGTTGTAGAAGTTTCAGAAACTTCATTAGAAGTATTTTCCGCAACAGGCGCTACAGTATCATCTTCACCTGGAACAGACACTCTTTTATCCACTGTTGTTTCTGCCATATCTGCTTGCTCCTCTAATGTTGGAGCAGGAGCTTTTTTAGTAAATAAACTTGATTTAATTTGAGTAAAAATAGATTTATTATCAAGATGAGTATTAACATTTGACTTTACAACAAAGGCTCCTAAGCAACCCATAACAACTAATGTTGCAATAACACCTGATAAAAAACCAACTGAAACATAAACCATTGGAGATTTTGTATTAAACTGAACATTTTTAAAAGATTGCCATAACAAATCAATTTCTTGAGCCTTTTCTTGCAAAATAGAAGAATTTTCAGCAGAAGAAGCTTCTAAATCTTCCGGTCTTACATATTCATTTAAGCCATTTGGATCTTGCTCTTTTGCAAGATTTTCAATAACTTCCATTGTTTCTCTTGATAAAGTTGATCGTCTGATTGTAGAACTTTTCATTTAATACCTCACTACCCAAAATTCCTTACTTCAAAATCATAACACGATAAAGCCCATTATTCAAGCCAATGTAACAGTTCACAAAAAAGAAGCTGTAAATATTTTACATATTCACAGCTTCATAAAATTTTTATATCTGCATCAAAGACTACTTAACAAGTTCTTTGAATTTTTTACCAGCAGAGAATGCTGGAACAGTTTTAGCAGCGATTTTCAAAGTAGCACCAGTTTGTGGGTTTCTACCAGTTCTAGCAGCTCTTTTGCGAGCTTCAAAAGTACCAAAACCAACTAATGTAACTTTTTTACCTTTAGAAACTGTTTTTTGAATTGTTTCTAATGTAGCAGCTAAAATATCAGCTGTAGCTTTTTGTGAAACTTTTGCTTTTTTAGACACTTCTTTTACTAATTCTTCTTTGTTCATCTCGAACCTCCTTCTTCCTTTCCCACGGAGATATAAAGCCATTTCCCGCAGTTGTATAATCGACAAATTTATTATAACATTTTTTTCAGTACTGTCAAGGGTTTTAGAGATTATTTTTCTAAAAAGTATTGCTATGATGTATATTTCAATGTATATACAGCCTCAAACCCCGACTCTGACATAGTTACGCTAATTATTTAGCTTTGCAAATTTTATATCTTGATAGAAATATTGCAAAATTTGATATGCATTATAACCTTGTTTAGCTAAGTTATTAGCACCATGCTGAGACATTCCAACACCATGTCCATTTTTCTTAACGTTATCATCAAAAGATGGAACAGAACGAACATAAGGAACATATCCGCCCCAAGCAGAAGTTGTTGTCATTCCGCCAGCTGAAGCACAATAATAAGCTGAAATAATTTTCATGTCATAAGTTAAAACAAGACCTGTTGTTTCATCTACAGCTTTATTAGTTCTGTTTGTTTCAACAGAAGCACCACCATAAGCTTGATCCTCTGTATTATCTTTTAAATCATAACCATACCTTGACTGCTTACCTAAATTTGCAAGCGCAAAACTTCTAGCTGCAATTGCTTGAGCTTTTAAAGCTTCAAACTCCCAACTTGGAGGCATTTCTGATGGTACTACACCACGTAAATAATCTTCTAAATCTACATCATTGATAACAATCAATTTACCATTAGAAACCTTTACCATTAATTTACCGCGATACCATTTACCTTTTGTACTTACATAGCCTTCGCTATCAGGACGTAAAACTATCGCATTAGTTCCTAATGTATAATAATGACCACCACTTTTTATTGCGATTTCATTTTTATAAGGTACTAATTCGTAACCCTTCATAGCATCTAATGTACAAACTGTTTTATTAGTATTTACATCAATCAATCTGCCATTTACATTTGTACCAACACCTGCTTGCTCTACTTCTGTAAGCAAACCTATTTTAATAGCATAACTTGGATTTGCTATCATTAAATTAATAATTAATATTGATAAAACTAGTATAATCTTTTTCATAATATTTATTTTAGCACTTTATACAATAATGTAATATATCAAACGAATGATTTTTCAATTATTTTTGGTATATTCTTGTATAATTCCAATAACTCCTAAATACTTTTTTAACATAATTTTTTGTCTCATCATAAGGAATTTGTTCTACAAACTCATCCGTATCTGAATATTTTAGCGTAGATTTCCATCTTGTAACAGATCCAATTCCCCCATTATAAGCTGCAATTGCAGATATATCTTTATTATCCAACATTGTTCGAATAGTTGAATAATATAAATTTCCCAATCGAATATTCAATTCAGGATTGAATAAATAACTTGTATTAAATGTAATACCGTGCTTAGCGCCAATATCATGCGCAGTAGAAGGCATTAACTGCATTAAACCTATAGCACCAACACCACTTTGAGCTTCTGTATTAAAGAAACTTTCTTCTCTAACAATTGCCATCATTAAAGCATCGTTATTTTTATATTGGTCAGCATATTTTTTCACTTGAGCATAATAATTTTGAGGGTACACAAGCCTCCATCTCATATCAGATTTAACCGGTTTGTGCTGTAATTTTTCCATTGCTTCTTGTGCTAAATGTGCTGAAACTGAATAATTTCCTTTTTGATATTCTACCCAACTTTTTATAAAATCATCTTGAGTATATTTTGCAATCATATCATAGTCTTTAACCTCTAAAAGGCTATATAATATATCATTTTTCGCAGGATACTTATAAGGATAAACCACCGGTTTAGAATTTAATACAGCTGGGAATGTCGCAGAACCAACACCTTGTAATATCCAATATGAACGATAAGCATAATAAGAATCCGGATATTTATTTATTATGTCTTGATAATATTTTACAAAGTCAGAACTATTAGAATATCTTTGAGCAATTTTACCCTCCCAAAATAATACCATTGGAGCATTTTCAGATTCTGAAAATTTTGCAAGATAATCCAATCCAATTTGACGCGCCTTTAAATAATCCTTACTTCTAATATTTGCAAAGAAAATATTCAATAAAGCATCTTGAGCATAATCACTATTCGGATAGTTAGCATACAAACCACTATAACAAGCTGCTCTAGAATTTAAAGAAGACTCTGCACATTTTAGATTCCAAATATAATCTTTTCCCTTACCTTTTGCTAATGGGAATAATTTTAATAAACCATTTAAATTATTATCATATAACTTTAAATACGTATCTATAGCACGTTTATAATCTTCAGGATAAGCATTTTCTGAATACTTTGCAACACCCTGCTCCGTTAAAGTTTTCACTTTTTGATAATCACCTTTTTCATAAGCATTAGCAACTTGAATAGCCCAATTATCTTTGACATTTGACTTTGGTAAAACTTCTAATACATCATTGTATAAACCTGCCAAATAATAAGCTCGCGCAACCAATGCAGCATCAGGAGATTTTATATTTGGATTAAATTTCAACCAATTATTCGCTACATTTACAGCCAATCTTCCATCTGGAACTTCTACCAAATATTTTCGGAAAGAATTTTCAACATTTGCAATTTTTACACGTGAAAAAATCTTATTTGAATATCTTATTTTAGAAGACACAATTCTTGCTTTATAATATTCTGATGCAATTTTATAATCTTTATCAGTACTAGTTTTTGAAACAGAATCGAAATATCTTCTTGCTAAAGATGGATTTGAATCTACAAGTAATTGAGCAGCTTGATATTTTGCTTCAACACTTAATTTACTTGCTGGATAATACCTAAACAAAGCTTGATATTTTTTTAATTCTGATTTTTTATCACCAAGAGCCTTAGCACACAATGCCTGACGATAAACCGCTATAGGCTTCAATTGAGATGTGTAGCTAATTTTAGAAAACAAATAATATGAATTTGAATAATTTCCATTTTCATAATCTTTTAAAGCTTGTTGATAAATTCTATTAGCCTTACTCGTCGGCTGAAACATTTTTGCAGAATATATACCAACTAAAACACATATCGCTAAAATTGCCACCTTGGCAAAAAATTCATTTTTCTCTCTGTTCAAAAACATAACAATAATAGTTTACCAAACTCATAAAAAAAGTAAAAATTTTTATAAAATATTTACATATAATTTTCAAAATAAATAATCTTTCCTATAATATAAGAAACGAGGGGATATATAATATGACAAATCTACAAAAAGGATTAATTGCCATCGGCATAAACCTTATTTTAATCATTATACTATTTAAAATAATTGATGTAGTAGATGAAAAAATAAGAAAAAAAATCGCAACAGATGAATCTACATCACCACTATTAAGATTCATGCCTGTAATCATGAAACTTTTAAAAGGTATTGTCATATTTATATCAGTAACAGGATTTTTACAAAGTCAAGGTTACTCAATATCATCTATCTTAGCAGGTTTTGGAATCGGTGGTATTGCAGTAGGTATGGCAGCAAAAGAAGCTATTGCAAATATTTTTGGAAGTATAGAATTATTATCTGACCATGTTTATAAAGTTGGGGATTATGTAAAACTAAATGGTATAGAAGGCTATGTTGAAGACATAAGTATTAGATCTACAAAAATCAGAGATTTAGATAACTACTTAGTAAATATACCAAACAATGTTGCGGCTAATGCGGTTATAACAAATGTTTCTAGAGCTAAAAAAAGATTTTTGAATATAACCTTTGGGGTTACATACTCAACAAGCAGTGAAAAAATAAAAATTGCACAAGAAATACTCAAAGATGTTGCAATCAATCATAAAGATATTCACAACGAATTCACAATAGCAGTTCACGATTTAGGTGATAGCTCTATAAATATAAGATTTAGAGGTTACGTGAAAGGTGGGTCTTACGATAAATTTTTAAAAGTTCGAGGTGAATTTTTAGAAAAAGTTATTCAAAACTATAGAGCACAAAATATAGATTTCGCATTCCCTTCACGTTCAATATATGTAGAAAGTGGTAAATTAAGCAGTGAAAATAAAGATTATAGCGCTTGGCAAAATTAAAGAAAAATTTTTAAAAGATGGAATTGATGAATTTTTAAAAAGATTGACTCCCTATGCTACGGTCTCAATTCTAGAACTTTCGCCTATTGAAATTAAAGACGAAAATTTGACAGAAAAAATATTATTAGAAGAAGGAGAAAAAATTCTTTCCAATATAAAACCACTTGATTTTGTAATAACTATGGAAATAAAAGGTAAACAGTTTTCAAGTGAAGAATTTGCACAACAACTTGAAAGTCTCACAAATGATGGTGTACAAGAAATAGTTTTCGTTATCGGTTCATCTTGCGGAATTGGAAAAAATGTTTCTGCTCGAGCTAATCTAAAAATGAGTATGTCTAAAATGACTTTTCTTCATCAATTTGCTAGACTGATTTTAGTAGAACAAATTTATAGAGCATTCAAAATTATAAAAGGCGAAACTTATCACAAATAACAAATTTTCAAATTAGGGGTTTTAATACATAAATAATAAGGAGTTTATATGAGAATAACAAAAATTACTGCAACTCAAACACAAAACCACAATATTATTAATAATAACAAACAACAAAATAACTATCTTTCAAAAAATAATTTTGAATATAATAACCAAGAATCAATTATTAAACAATTAAATAATCTTGCAGCAATAAATAAAATAACTTTCACCGGAAATAATCAACAAAAAGATTATGAAATTGGTCTATCTCAAAAAGAACTTGATATGAGAAGCAATTCAAATAAAATTTATACAATAAAACTTCTATCACCAACTTCTGAAGAATACCAAAACCTTGACGATGGAGATAAGGTTGCACTAAAACATCTTATCAAAGCTGCTGATTATATTGGAGAAGTTGAATTAAAGCTTGATGATGAAAATAATATTCCATTCAGGAATTATTTAGAAAGAGAAATTGAAAAAGGCAATCCCGATGCCGAAAAAACAATGAGATTATTCAAAGGGCAAAAAGGAATATTCTCAAAAGATTATAATATGCACGAAATTTCTTTGGCAAAAGGTTTAACACAAGCACCAGGAAGAGGTGTTTATCCTAGAGATTTATCAGTTGATGAATTCCACAACATATTATTTAAAATGCTTGATGAAGGAAAAGACAAAGAAGTTAAACAAATCCTTAATCAACGTTCTGTTGTTGTTAGAGATGGAGATGAACTAAAAGGTATAGATTATGTAAATAAATTCAGAAAAGAATTTACTCTTGCAGCTCAAGAATTAGAAAAAGCATCACTCACATCAACCGATGAAGACTTCAATGAATATTTAAGATTACAAGCTGCAGCTCTAACTACAGCTGATCCTATGCTTGATGCCGTAGCTGATAAAAAATGGGCAACTCTTCAAAACGCACCATTAGAATTCACTATTACTCGTGAAAATTACGAAGATAAAATGACCCAAACAATCTTTAAAAATAAAAAACTTTTACATACTTTAGAAGAACATGGTATCACCCCAATTTCTAAAGATTTTTTAGGTGGAAGAGTTGGTATTGTAAATAAAGAAGGCACAGAATATTTACTAAAATCAAAAGCTTATTTACCAATGCTTGCAGAACTAATGCCATACAAAGACGAATATGAACAATCAATAAATTCGGATAATAAACAAACAATGGTAGACGTTGACTTAGTTGATGTTACTGGCGCAGTTGGAGAATATAGAGGTAAAATAACATTAGCAGAAAACCTTCCAAACTCCGATAAATTATCTTTAACTATAGATGGTGGTAGACGTAACGTTTACCATAGACAAATGCGTGCAAACAAAGAACGTACTCTGCAACACTATAGAAATTTATTAACACCAGAACAAAAAGAATATTTATCAGTTGATGATAGCCACCACTTTACTGTTGGACACGAAAATGCACATACCCTTGGACCTCACCACAATGATGCAAAATTAGGGGAATATAGAAACATTCTTGAAGAAAATAAAGCAGATATGGGGGCAATATCTTTCGTAGATAAACTTACCGAAATGGGAATGTACAATGAAAAAGAAAGAAAAGGGCTTTTAATAAACTTTGTTCTACAAAACTTTTTACAAGCAAAACCCGATATGGCTATAGCTCATAGAGTAAGACAAGTTATGCAATGTAAATATATGAAAGACCATGGAGTTTATGAAATACTAGATAATGGTAAAATTTACGTTCACGTAGATAGAGTTGTACCAACTTGCCAAAAAATGCTAAAAGAAATAGTTAGAATACAAAAAGATGGCGACTATGATGCGGCAAAAGAATTTGTAGATAAGAATTTTGTATGGACAGATGATATGCAATACATTTCTGAAATTCTACGCAAACACTCCAGTGCTTTAAATGGAGAATTAGAAACTCCACTTGCAGATTATCTAAGAGAAGATTAATAATTAACAAAATACTTACTTCAAATAACTTATTGCAATCTTTAAAATATGAGTGCTATAATCCTTTTGAAAATACTAAAAAAGGAGAGCTTTATAATGTCAAAATTTGAACTTAATCTATCAATGGATGAACTAAAAAAAAGAACGCATAAAGACTATTTAGTAACCAAAAAATTTCTAAAAACAGATGCGCCTGAATATTTAGCACTAGATGAAGGTGATAAAAAAGCTCTTATGCACCTATGCAAAGCTGCTCAAATATTAGAAAAAATAAATATGCAACTTGATTGCAAACACAATTTAGAAGTTAAAGAATTTTTAGAAAAAGAAGTAAAAAAAGGTAATGAACAAGCTAAATTAACAAAAATTCTTTTCGATGCTCAAAAAGGTGTAAATGCAATTGACACAATGTCAAATCCAATAAGATTAATAAAAGGGATTGACGAAAAGCCCGGTAAAGGGGTTTATCCGGAAAATTTATCCAAAGAAGAATTTCATAAAACCTTAATAAGAATGATTAAAGAAAATAAAATCGAAGATGTCAAAAAAATTCTAACTCAACGTTCTGTAGTTATTCGCAGAAATGAAGATTTAGAAGGAATTGATTATATTGATTACTTTAAAGACGATTTTGCAGAAATGGCAGACGAAATAGAAGAAGCAAGCAAAGTTTCTACAAATTCTGATTTTAACGAATACTTACAACTACAAGCAAAGGCTCTAAGAACAGCTGATCCTATGCTTGATGCCTATGCTGACAAAAAATGGGCAACTCTTCAAGATACACCATTAGAATTCACGATTACACGTGAAAACTATGAAGATGAAATGACTGGCACAATTGTAGAAAATGAAGAATTATCAAACTTACTAAAAGAACATGGCATATCGCCTATTCCAAAAGATTTCCTAGGAGGTCGTGTTGGAATTATAAACAAAAAAGGTACAGAAGACCTTATGGCTATAAAAAAATATCTTCCAACATTAGCTGAAAATATGCCATATTCAAATGAATATGAACAAACAATTTCTTCAGATGAAGATGCTAAACAAACAATGGTTGACGTCGATATGGTAATGGCTTCAGGTGACGTTGGAGAATATAGAGGCGGAATAACACTAGCTGAAAACTTACCAAACTCAGATAAATTATCTTTAACTATAGGTGGCGGTAGACGTAATGTTTACCATAGACAAATAAGATTTATAAGTGATATGAAAAAATTACAAGAACGTCTTGATGCAATCTTAGACAAAGAACAACACAAATATTATTTGGATGAAGCCGATCACTGGTTTACAATTGGGCACGAAAATGCACACTCTCTAGGACCAAAAGAAAGTAGCGAAAGCCTAGGTAAATATAGAAACATCATTGAAGAAAATAAAGCGGATATGGGTGCTCTAGCTTTTGTTGATTTATTAACAGAACTTGGAATGTACACTCAAGAACAAAGACTTCAAATTATAGTAACAACTATGGCTGATAATTTCTTAAAATCTAAACCTACTCTATCTCAAGCTCATAGAGTAAGAACCGTAATGCAAAACAAATATTTTGCAGAAAGAGGCGGATACACAATTACTCCAGAAGGTAAAATTCATGTCAACATTGACAAAGTAGTTCCAATTGCAAAAGAAATGTTAGCGGAAATTATTAGAATTCAAATTGATGGCGACTTCAATAAAGCTGAAAAATACGTAAATGATAATTTTATATGGACAGATAATATGGAACTAATTGCTCAAAAATTACAAAAGGTTTCTAAAGCTCTAAATGGAACACTTGAAACCGAATTAGCAAATAAATTACTTTCAGGCAAAATATAAAACAATATTACAAATACAAAATTATAAAATAAGATTATTAAATCCTACGATTTAGTAATCTTATTTTTATATTTATTAACAAAATCCAAACCCCAGCTAATTAAATCCGGATATTTTTCTAAATTAAGCCCTTTTGCAATCCATTCATCAATATTTTCAGGAGTTGTGCCAATATTTTTAAATGATTTATAAATAAAAGAATAAAGCCCTGTTCTATCAGCACCGTGCCAACAGTGAATATGTATTTTAGCATTTTTAGCAATTAGTTTATCAACCATATCTAAAAAACTCAAAACACTCTTTTCATCAGGAATCTTCGAAACTGAAGGAATATGATGATATTTCATCCCGTATGATTCGGCTACACTACTTTCATCAAAGACAGGATATTTAGGATCTTTCAGAGTTCTAAAATTAATAATATCCGTAACACCTTGCTCCTTTAACCACATAAAATCTTCTTTTTTGGGCTGAGCTGAACGGGAAATGTATTTATCTATAACTGAATAATTCAAAGGTTTACCTTGAAATGAAATTTGTTGAACTTGCATAAAATTATCCTACCATAGAGAAAAGGATATACATATAATATCTTCACATTTTGTAAAAAATAATCAATTTTATAAAAAATAAAACCTTTATATAAATACGGGGGAAATAAGGGTTATTAATATGCCAGATTTAAATACAAAAGTTTCAATTCAATCTTTTCAACAATGTGATGGCTCAAACTTTTCAACAGCAGGAATAGATGTAAGTAAAAATATTGGAAAATTTTCTTTGAGCACATATACTGGAGTTGGAACTTCATTAAAAAAAGGTTCAACTGGTGCTGTAATCGACCTTAAAGGCTCAATGCCTTACGGTAATAGTAAAATTAGTGGAGGATTTAGAGTAAGACATAATCTAAACCCCAATTCTAAATCTGTACAATTCAGATTACAACCAGCAACAGTAACTATACCCCTAACAAATAAAACAAACATCTACACAACACCATATGTTGCAACAAAAATAACTTATGGTAAGAAAGGTGCAGATACTACATTTGGAAATTTTACAGGAATTTCCACTAAAATAAGTAAAAATGTTAACGCATTTGTTGAAGGACAAATCTATGATGTAACAAAAATCAATTCTTCAACAACAAGTGTTAATCTCGGTATTTCAGTAAAGATTTAAAATTATGTCCATAACAAAAATTATAAGCATTATACGTCAAAATCAAAAATTAGGCTTTAAAGCTTTTGAAGTTCATGGGATAAATCCAAAACTTATCTATGAACCAACAGGCAAAGAAATTGACCTGCCAAGATTTTCTTCTGCAGAAATGCAACAAGCAAGAATAATGAATAAATATGCAATTCTAAGATCTAGAACTGCATTTATTAGAAAATATTCAAAAGCTACACCTCAAGATTTAATCAGACTAACATCACAAAAGATTGAAGATTCATATGCTCGAGCTGAATGGCTAAATCCTAAAGATGGAAAAATTTATAATCTTTTAAAACAAGGTGAAACTAAAGATGGAAAAATTATTGTTAGAATACTAGATCAAGAAGGCGCATTTATTAAAGAAGCTCAAATCAAACCAAAAACGATTTTAATTCCAGACAATTATACAGATCCAACAGACATTTTTGGAATACCTCACGGAGAATTAACTCTAACATTCGCAAAAAGGAATAATCCGTTTGCTAAATATGAAAAAGTTAATCTTTCTAGAAATGATTTAGCAAATAACAAAGATTTTGAACTAATTTCTCAATATTTAAAAGATGAAAATAATGTTGATTACATATCATGTTCTTATGGTACTAAAGTTTACTATAATAAAAAGAAACTAAATCTTCTTCCAGAACATTTAAACTTACAACAGGAAACCAATCAACAATATGACTCAATAGCTAAAAATAGAAGAATTCTATTTAGTGCTAATAATGCAGCTGAAAACGATTATAAAAACATTTCAGAAATTGCTAACTCATACCTTTGGCAAAATAAAAAAGTTGAAGGTGTTGGAGCACTCAACCACGGATTAGGGAAAATAGCAAGCTTTTCATTATCAAGAAACTCATCACTTACTCAACACTATGAGCTAGGTGAATTTTATCCAAAACTTACTAAAATCGGTTTAAATATAACAGAATTACCTGGAACTGATTTACCTTTTCCGAATCAAAAACTTGAACAAATGAGTACAAATCCACTACTTGGAAAATCAGTAAAAAGAGTTCAACAACTTATTGCTCAAATAGATAGTCGTATTAATGATTTTGAAAAAGAAAAATTCTCATTATTTAAACACAAAAGATCAATTATGGAAATTTTAAAAGAAAAATCTCAAATTGATAAAAAAATAGAATTATACCAACATAGAAAAAAGAAAATATTATCCTATTCTCAAAATTTAATAAATGAAGATGGTATATTTAACGTTCCATTCCGAGCTATAACAGGAACAAGCTTTGCAACACCAATTAGAACTGCAAAACTTGCACTAAATGACATGATGGAAGATGTTATTTAACCTCAGCCTGATATGCCCAAGCTGAATGATTATGAATACTTTCAAAAGCTTCACAATCCACTTCAAATTCTTTAATCACAGAATTTTCACGCAGTTTTACTACAACTTCTCTTAATACATCTTCTACAAATCTTGGATTTTCCCAAGCTTTTTCAGTTACAAATTTTTCATCTTGACGTTTTAACAGTGGATAAACAGGACAAGATGCACAAGACTCAATTAACTCAATCAAATCTTCTAACCAAACATGATCAGCTTCATCATAAGATATTCTAACTGAAATCATTGCTCTTTGATTATGAGCACCATTATCTGAAATTTCTTTTGAACAAGGACATAATGTTGTTACGGGAACTTTTACACCCAAATAGAATTTATAATCCTCTCCATCCATAATTCCTTCAAATGAACAGTCATAACACATAGGAGCTGCCAATTCTGTAACCGGCGATTTTTTATCTACAAAATATTTAAAATTAAATTCTAACTCTCCACTTTTAGCATGTAATCTTTTTATAATTTTTTCCAAACAACCTTTTATATCAACGCCAAGAAGATTCTTTGTTCTCCATTCATTCAAGACTTCAACAAAACGGCTCATATGTGTACCTTTATATGCTCTTGGCAAAGATACACAAACTCTAGCTGTAGCATAAACTACCTTATCAGATTTATTCTTTCTCTGGATAATTAATGGCAATTCAACATGCTTGATACCTACTTTTTGAATATCAACATTTCTATTATCTTGAGTATTTTGTACGTCTTTCATCATTTAACCTCTAAAAAAATACCTTTGGCTTACCAAACTACATCTTAACATTGTTAAACTACTATTTATAATGAAGATAGCTTCTAGTTCTTTTTGGATATTTACACTTCTTACAAACAGGTTTGCCAAAACTAGAATTACCGGATTTATTATTGGAATAAATAGTAACACCCATTTTTGGTTTTTGATAATGATTATTAATAGGAGCCTTAGGTTTCTGAACTGCAGGTTTCACTACAGGTTGTTGTGGCATTGTTTTTTGAACATTATCCTTAGGGGTTACTTGATTTTCTATTTTTTTACGTTCAGTAACAACAGGAGTTGCAGTATCGGCAAAAACAGATACCCCTGACATAACTATCAATGTTAAAACAATAATAAACTTATTTAATTTCATTCACTAAACTCCTTTTTGCTTCTTTCCATAAATTATCAAATTCTTCAAACGAATAATCATTCAATGGCTTTGTAGCAAGTTCTTCCATTTTTCTAAAACGCTTTTCAAATTTCTTGTTTGCTTTTAACAAAGCTTGTTCAGCATCAATTTTATTCCAACGAGCTAAATTAACAGTTGCAAAAAGAATATCTCCAAATTCTTCTTCCATATGACTTTTATCATTTTCTTTTTTAGCCTGTTTAAATTCTTCAAATTCAGAATATATGCATTCGTACAAAGATTCTTCATTTGGCCATTCAAATCCTGTTTTTACTGCTTTCTTGGATATTTTTTGAGCTGAAATTAACGCAGCTTGACTACGTGAAATACCGTCCATTGCCGATTTTCTATGAGTTTTTTCTTCTGCTTTTAATCTATCCCAAGCATCTTTAACTTCATCCGGAGTTGATAAATTTGCATTTCCAAAAACATGCGGATGTCGATGAATAAGTTTATCTTTCAATTCTTTAGCAACATCTTCAATATTAAAAACACCTTCTTCTGAAGCGATTTGAGAATGTAACAATACTTGTAATAAAACATCCCCTAATTCTTCTCTTAAGTGTTTCATATCATTATCATCAATTGCATCAACAGCCTCATAAGCTTCCTCTATCATATTAGGACGCAATGATGCATGTGTTTGTTCTCTATCCCAAGGACAACCATCTGGAGCCCTCAGTTTGGCTATTACAGCTATTAATTCTTCTAAATTTTTATATTCCATATAATCATTTTAACACAAATCATACAAAAGGTGGATTTAATATCTACACACTATGATAGACTAGGTACGTGGATAGTCAAGAAAGAGGTTAAACATGTCAACAGTACAAAAACTTACACAGTTAAGCCATCGTATATTCAATACGAGCGTAACAGAAAAATCAGTAGCTAGACATTCTAATCCTTTTGCAGCATCTAACTTTCAAAAAAACATTTTAACAGAAGATGTATTCGAATCAAGTGCCAGCAAAAGCAAATTGAATCTAAGTGATAAAATTACAGCTAGCTCAAAAAGAATTTATTCTACATTTGTAGGTTCTATTAGCGATTTCGGTAATAAATTCTACGAAGGTATCGAATCTATTAAAGCTTTCGGTATGAGAATGAAAGATAGTATTGTAAATACTTGGAATAAAATTCACGAACTAGGTAATAAAGAGATTCGTTTTGATGGTGCTAAAGAAGTTTTATCTAAAGATATTACATCATTCTTTGTAAATAAACACGATAGAGAAATCAATAAGCTATCAAAAATGGATCCTCATATGGAAATTAAACCAATGCTAAAAGACGCATTGTCAGCATTAGAAGCAGATATGGCAGCATAGGAGAAAGGATAAATGATGGATAGCAAAATGAAAAATAATAAAAACTTTAACAAAGTTAGCAACATCATTGAATCATTAACTATCAATCCTAGTCCAGATTCAGTTGCTGTTTTAGAAGAAATCGGTACTAATTCTTCAATCGATGAAGTTAGAGAATTAACATCTCGTGCATTAGTTAAAAGAAATGAACATGACTCATTAGCTGTAGTTATAAGCAACAGAGGCAAAGGTATCAACGATATGTCAACTGTTGTTGCTATGAGTACAATCAATGAATTGCTTTCTTTAGAAAACAAAGAAGAAGCAATGAAAGTTCTAGAAAATACAATTTCTTCAGAAGGTTTTGATGAAGAAGTTAAAGAAAATGCACGCTCAGTAAAAGCTTTAATGGCACTAAGCTAATTACATCGAGATTTTATATATAATTTATAAAAAAGGGTTTCATAATAATGAAACCCTTTTTCGATATTAAATAACTTTAAGAATTTAATTTCGCAATTTTTAAACCAAATACTTCTTCTATATTGACCTTATTTAAAATGTCTGCAATTAATGTATCTGGAGTAATATTACTGATATTTCCATAATTAGGTAAAGTTCCTAAAATATTCACATTAGTATATTCTTTAATTATCTGTGGGAAATACTTCTCTTCCAAATTTGAGCTGTTTTCATCAAATTCATTTATAACAACACCTAACATATTTACTCTATTAATTTGAATATAATTCATACCTAGAATTACATCATCAATTGAAGATTTATTAGGATTTAAAACTAACAACAATGGTAAACCCAATGTTTTAATCAAATCAACTTCTGTCTCTTTTTCAGTTATTGGAGTAGAAATACAATTTGAACCTTCAACAATATGACAATCAGCCATTTGAATATTTGATTGAAAATCATTATAAATTTTTGAAATATCTACTTTTGAATTTACTTCATAAGCCCCAACAAGTGGAGATAATATACTTGGAAAAGCATAAGAAAAACCTGTTTTAATATTTGAATCAAAAATATTTACTAAAGATGTATCTTGAGACTGAACAATACCATTTAAGGCATTAGCTCCCGTCTGAATAGGTTTATAATAACTAGTCGAATAACAAAGACTTTGCATGGTTGCAGCTAGTCCTGCAGCAACTATTGTTTTCCCTGATTGTCTTTCTAAACCTGATACAAATACATTTAGCATAGCTTTATACTATCATGAGTCCTTATTTATTGCAAAATAAACCTCTTTTAAACGTTTTTTCGTTATATGAGTATATAATTGAGTAGTTGATACATCACTGTGCCCTAATAACTCTTGTACAACCCTTAAATCTGCACCATTTTCAAGCAAATGAGTTGCAAAGCTATGACGTAACGTGTGTGGCGAAATATGTTTGTGAATTTTTTCACCTTGTTTTTTTATAAAGTTATAAACATCCTGACGAGAAACACAGTTTCCATCTTCCTTTAACAACAGTACTTTTGTATCAGGTAATTTATTTTTCAAAATAATTAAATCGCGATGTTTTAAATATTTTTTTAATGCTAATTGAGCTTTAGAGCCGAACGGAACAATTCTTTCCTTTGAACCTTTACCATAACATTGTATATACTTTGAATTAACATCAATATTATTTAATTTCAAATTAACTAACTCTGAAACTCTTAACCCACAACCATACAATAATTCAACAATTAAAGCCTCTTCCTTGTTCAAATCAGAAGTTAATATTGCATTAACTTCTTCTATAGTCATAACTTTTGGTAAACGTTTTGGTAATTTTGGTTGTTCAAGAGTTTGTGTTGGATTTAGAGCAATAAATTCATTAGCGCAAAGCCACTTAAAAAATCCGCGTAATGACGCAATTTTTCTAACAATACTCCGTGGAGTATAACTTTCTTCGCGCAATTTTAATATAAAAGAATTCACATTGGATCTTTTAATATCATTCAATGATAACACACCATCATTTCTGCAAAAATCAATAAAAAAAGATAAATCTCTACGATACGCATCAACTGTATTCTGAGATAAACCTTTTTCTATTTCAATATACTCTAAATATTCTGATAACAATTGAATATCCATAGCTTTGATTATACTCTTTTTTCAAAAATTATCAATCAATTATATTAGCAAGTTTAAATAAATAATCATCTCTTGTTCCACATTTTAAACCTGTAGGAATGAAATTTTCTTTAAACTTTTCTACAGCATATCTATCAGTCATTCCTGAAATATAATCCGTCACAATTCGAACAATTTTTTCAGGTGGACACATTGGTTTCAACATTTCCACATATAAATAGAATAATTCTTTTATAACTCTACGAGCTTTTTTCTCTTCTAATTTTGCTGGAGAATCAATATAAACATTTTCAAACATCCAGTCTCTTAATTTTGTTGTATATGCCCAACCTTCTTCACTCATCGATATATCAGCTTTTCCAATTGAATTATTTACAACTTCATTAATCATTTTATTTAATCTTTGACTCTGATTAGATGAAAAATATTCGATACAATCTTTTGGCAAATCACTTTCGGCAATAACTCCAGCTCTTATTGAATCTTCTATATCATGGTTTATATAAGCAATTTTATCAGCTAATTGAACAACTTTCCCTTCCGGAGTCGTTGGAGTAAATCCCCACGTATGAGTTTTTATACCTTCAATAGTTTCTTTACACAAATTAAGATGTTCCAAAACTTCGACAACTCTCACACTTTGAAGATTATGGTGAAAACCTTCATGAACTAATTCATTTAATACACCTTCACCGCAATGACCAAATGGAGTATGGCCTAAATCGTGCCCTAATGATATTGCTTCAACTAAATCTTCATTCAAATCTAGGGCTCTAGCTATTGTTCTACCAATTTGCGAAACTTCAAGTGTATGTGTTAAACGAGTTCTAAAATGATCATCAAATGGTGATAAAAAGACTTGAGTTTTATGTTTCAATCTTCTAAAAGCTTTTGAATGTAATATTCTATCTCTATCGCGTTGGAATTCTGTTCTTAAATCTGATTTTTCTTCCGGCTCTTTTCTTCCTTTTGAATCTGCAGATTTAGTTGCAAATTCACTTAAATAATCTTTTTCTCTTTGTTCTAATTTTTCTCTAATGGTTAATGTCATAATTCTCCCCTTATTTCAGATTTTAGCAAAAAAGTATAATAACTCTATACTATTTTTAGGGGATATTATGAAGCTTTAGCAAGCTCGGGATCTAACTTTTGAAGATTTTCAGGATTATTTAAATCTAAAATTATCTCCGGAGTGCTATTTTTTCCAACAGTATTATTTGCAGAACTAGACACAAGCTTATTATTATTTTGAGGAGCTGTATGTTTTTTAGTTTCTCTATACTTTTTCAACATATCATCTGCCCATGTACCAATTTTATTTACAATGATTGTTGAAATACTACCAATTAATAAAGATTTTGTACCAGCATATAATTTAGCATTACAATATAATGAAACACCAATACCCGCAATAGCTGGGATACCATATTTTAAAGAAATTGAAGTTCGTTGTTCATTATTATCAGCCTTACCCAAGTTATAACCTAAAGTAGCTAAAGAACCCAAGATTGTTAAAATATCAGTTGGAGCTCCACCTAAAGCTAAATCCCTAACTTTACTTATAAACTCTTCAGTTTCAACATTTATAGATTTATCTAACGATTTTATTGCATCATTATAAGACTTTTCAACAACTTTATATTCTTCTGGAGATAATAGTTTTTTATAAATATTTAAAATATCTTCTACCTTACCTTGTTTAAAATTAGAAAACATTGATGTTAATTCATTGGCACTATCTAATAAATCCTTAGCAACTTTTTCATCGATAGTTTTCATTTTCACAGCTTTTTGAACTGATGCCTTAAACTCAGTTAAACCATTAGAAATTCTTGTTCTTAGAGCTTCTTCTTTAAAGGTTTCAACCCCATTATTTAATTTTACTGATTTTGCATAATCTTTTATATTAAATCTTAATGTACGTAATAAGTTAATTTTTTCAACATCTTTATAACTGATAGATTTTGTCATTTGAATAATTTTTTCATCTGACTCTTTTGCCAAATCTGTTATAGAATATGACAACTCTTTTCTATAAGCTTTTACTATCTTTTGAATAGCTGCTTTGTCTTTTGCAATTGCTGATTCTGCAACAAAGTTTGTTAGCATTTCTTTTGTCCAAAATGCCTTAAATGAAGTAAACCTTTCTTTTAAATCTTCAACTGATTTTTTAATTTTTAAATATCTGGAAGTTAATGACTGACCTTGAAAATTCTTTTCATATATTGCAGATAGATCCGAATTCATTTTATCTATCTCTACCAACCATTGAGCCTTAGATTTTCTAACTCCATTTATCTCAACAATTTCGTAACTATCTTTAGTTAAAAGATTTTTTCCAACATTTGAACTAATAGCTTTAGCTTCATTAAATCTACCTATAGCTTTTTTATATGAATTTATAACAGATTGTCGTCCTATTCTTTCAAACATTTTGGTTATACCATCATGGATTTTGGTTCCTATTGCTGTGGTATACATCAATATTTTAAAAGATACATCTTTAAAAGTTGTAAAATTATTTATTATTTCAAATTTTTGCTGAGCTACATCTAATTTTTGAATAAGCAATGCATACAACTTATTCATTCCAGTATTTTCCATGTTGTCCAATTTTGCTTTTTGAACTTTTCTATCAAAATAATCTCTAACTCTTTGGAAATTTTTAGATAACCCTTTTGGACCACCTTTCAATAAGAAAAATAGAGTTGCAGCAGTCAAGACCGTAGCTGTAGCAATTGATAAACCAATAACTTTAAAATTATTTGTCTTTCTTGCCTCTTCTGGGGTCATAATTTTTATTTTTGAATCATCACTCTTCTTATTTTTATCGGCACTTATTTCCACCATATCAGGTTTATTAGCAAGCCAGTAATCACTTGGTAATCTTTTTGCAGTAATATTACCAAAAGCATTTTTATTTTTATTATCTATTGATGGAATTGAATTTATCATAAAACTACTAGCCTACATATTTATAAAAAAGCTAGAAAAAATAAAATTGCACTATTTTTGAACTTTTTAAAGTTATATTACGAAAATAAGGTCGTATCAATTACTTTTGCAACTTCTAATGCAGAATTTTTATCTGACAATAAATCTTTTACAACTCCTAATTCTTTTATATTTTTTTCTCTTTTTTCAGAATTATATAATAACTCTTCAATTTCAAAAACTATATTAGATGGAGTAGCTTTATCCTGTATTAACTCAGGTACAATTTCTTTATCAGCAATAATATTAGGTAAAGAAACTCTTTTAATACATCTTACTAATAAATATATCCAATAGAATAACCTTGGACCTCTATATGCAATAATCATTGGAGTCTTATACAAACAAGCTTCTAATGCTACCGTACCAGATGCTAAAATTAACGCATCAGAAACACTCAATAAAGCTTGGTTTTCACCTTTTATAACTTTAATATCACAGTCACCTAAATATTTGTTATAAATTTCATCAGATAAGTTTGGTGCATGAGACATACAAAATTGTAAATCCGGATGCTTAGCTTGCAATTGTTTTACTGATTCTTTAAATATATTCATTAATTGTTTTAATTCAAACACTCTTGAACCCGGAAATACAGAAACTAATTTTTTATTCACATCAAAACCATGTTTTTCAAAAAATTCTTTTCTATAAACTGGAGCCGGTAGTTGAGCTACCAAAGGGTGACCACAATAATGAGTATCTATTCCATATTGCGCATATAAAGGTTTTTCAAATGGGAATATACATAATACCTTATCCACAAATTTTTTAATAAGATTTATTCTATATTTACGACTTGCCCAAACTTGTGGAGGAATATAATAATAAACTTTTATACCGGCAGCATGTAAAAACTTTGCAACAGATAAATTAAATGCACCATAATCAATTAATAGTACTAAATCCGGCTTATATTCATTAGTCAAATATTCAACTACTGACTTTCCTAACTTATAATGATCAAATAAAATTTTTGGAGAAATTCCTACAGCCGACATCTTATCTTGATTAGCAAATAATTTAACACCTTGAGCGGCTAAATTATCACCACCAATACCCTCAATTTCTATATCTGATTCTAATGCTCTTAACTCTCTAACAACATTAGCAGCATGTATATCTCCAGAATATTCACCTGTAATTATAAATAATTTTTTCATACTTAAACAGCCATTATTACAATATTATGATCATCTGCATATTTAATTACTTTTTCTTGATCAACAATAATAGTTTCATTTGCTTCTACTGCAATTAACCCTGCATGGCGGTAACTCATTGTTCTTAATGTTCTCATACCTATTGCAGGAATATCAAAACGCTTATCTTGTTTAGGTTTAGCAACTTTAACAACAACTGCACCAGATTTTGCTAATTTTGCACCACGCTTGATACAAACATCAGTTCCTTCAATTGCTTCTACGGCCATAATCATTTTATCTTTAATAACAACGGATTGACCAACATCTAATTTACCCATTTCTTTTGCTAACCAAAAACCATAGTTAACATCTTCCATTTGAGCAGCTGTTGGTTTATGCTTTCCTAATACGCCAGCTGGTATCATTAAATTTTTAATAAAAATGGTTTGATCTAATACTTCAACACCTATTTTTTCCAATTCTTGAACAATCATCAACATCACTTGATCATCATTCAATCTTGAAGCTTCTTTTATCAAATCTATAGCTCTTTTATCAAATTTATGTAATTGTAATAAAACTTTTTTATGAACTTTACCTAAAAAAGTTAATTGTTTAATTTGTTCGTCTTTCAATATAGCTTCAATTTTATTAACTTCACCAGGATGGCAAGAATAAACCTTTGAACAATATTTTTTTAAATCTCTAACATTATCTTTAGCAAGCGAAATACATACAACTTCAAAACCATTTTCTTTAGCATATTGAGCCATTCTAACTGGTAATATACCGTCACCTGCAATTAATCCTTGTTTGTTTTCTAATGTTATAGTCACAATATTTTCCTCTTTTACTTTATCTTAATGAATATATCTTTTGAACTTCTTCTTCTGGTAATATTTTAACACCACCAAGAAGTTTTGCACATATTACTGTTTTAGCATAAGCTTCGCATAATTCAAGCTTTAAATACGCTTGCTGAATATCTTTATCACCAACAATTACACCATGATTTTCCATTAACACAACATCATAATCTTTAAAATAAACTGAAGTGTTATCTACTAAATCTTTTGAACCAGGGAGTGCATATTTAGCCAATGGTATTTTACCAAAACAATACACAATTTCTGCTAATACATCTTCATTCATTTCTTTACCGGCAGCTGCAAAGGCAGTTAAATAAGGTGAATGTACATGCAAAATATAATTAATATCTGGTCTATCTTGATAAAATTTTACATGCAACATTTTTTCACTTGAAGGTCTTTTTACCCCTTCTACAACATTACCTGCAAAATCAATAATTGCAAAATCATCTTCTTTCAAATATCCATTTGCTGTTCCTGTTGCTGTAATAACTATTTTATCCCCACATCTTGCTGACAAATTGCCAGAAAAGCCAGGAGTAAAATTCTTAACTCCAGCAAGTTTACCATATTCAATTAATTCTTGTTTTATTTTTTCTAACATATTATTCAACTGTTTCCTTATCAGGATCTTCAATATTAATTACTTCCGCATATTGTAATACTACCGGAGCGGGTTTTACATCCTGTTGTTTATTATTACCTAAAAATGGAACTTTTGAAGTTTTCTTATTAGATACCTCTTGCTCTTGAACTTTTTGTGCAGGAGCAAAAGCTAACTTTCTTTCCTCTTCTGATTTATTCTTTTGACCTAAACGTTCAGGATTTTTAATTTCCAACTTTTTATAATTAATTGTAGTACCTTTAGTATCAAACGCTACATTAAAACCAAAATATGTAGTTTGACGAACAAAGTCATAACCTAAACTAATTTTACAATCATCAGGTCCAAAAGCTACAATAAATCGATTTTCTTGGAACATTTTACCATTTGGAGCATCATCTGATAAATTAATATTTCCAGACCAACCTACAGATAAATATTTATTAATCCTTAAAGCTTCTGTTAAATATACACTTTGATGACCATATCTGTACATATCATATCTTGGTAATGGTGTATTATCAGAATATCCTGCAAGAAAATAGCCAATATCTTGCATCCAATTTTTATATTGTACGTGGAATCTAGGTCCAAACCTTGCAATAAACTGAGTATCACCAGTACCATAAACAGCAGCTGAACCTTGCATAGCAACACTGAAATCAAAAGCTATACGTTCTTCTTCATTTGTATAATTATACAATGATTGTCTTATTTCAGCCATATATCTTGCTCTTGTAGTAGATATACCACTTGAATTAATTTTTTCGCCATAGAAATTTCTGTCATTATCTTCCATAATACCAACACCGAATCTATGACGGAATTGCAAATCTTTACCTTCAGCTAAAAAGTCCTTATTAAGATATTTTTTAGTGTAATAAAGTTCTGCCATATATTTAGGCATTCTTGCACCTAAAAACCATTCATCAAAATATGAATTAGCACCATATTGCAAGAATAAATTATCATCTAAACGTTGCTTACCTCGCATAAAGAAAATATCAGAAGCTGAACCATAACCTAATTCTGTAGTGTTGTAGGTATTATGATATTTTAATGCGCCACCAAATCCAAATTTATGATTATAATTCAAAAATGGAATAACCTTAATTACAGAACCTGCAGGACCTCCAAATACAAATCCCGGACCGATGAACATACCTAGTTTTCTACGAGAACCAAATTCCGGATAATTACCTTCAAAATAGTCTCTCTGTTTATTAGTATATGCTGTTAAACTTGGCCAAGAGAATAAATATCTATCTTTATGATAAACCTTAATATCTTTTGCTTTTATTACATCATGATTTTTTCTGGCATCAATATATAATGCGCCGACATCAAAACGCAAATTGTTTCCTGTTGGATTACCAAAAAATAAAGATTTCGCATCTTCATCAACAATCATATTATGAAAACGAGGGCCAATCATTCTTGATGTTAAACGATAAATTTGTGATTCATCAGAATGGAAATTTCCTTCATGCAAAATCAACAAACCATCCTTTTGAATAGCCTTTTTAGCTGTTGCGTCCATAGTTTGAGTCTTTGCATCAACATTATCCATAACCATGGTTTCTTCATTCATATCAACTTCTAAATAATCTCCAAAGGTTGGCATACCATCTCTTATAATAACGACATTACCTATACCTTTTAAAATATTTGAAGCATCATTATATATCATTTTGTCAGCAATGATTTTAGTTTTTTGAGGTGGCAACACCATTACTGGGCGCCCAGTTGCAATCATATTTCCAGTATCTTCATCAAATGAAACATTCTCCGCATCTAGAACCATTTGTTTTTCTGTAACTTGTTCTCTTACACCACCTTCTAATGAAATTGTATCTTCCGGAATTTCAAAATCAGGTTCTGTTTCTGATTGGATAGTATTAGCCAACTCACTTTCACTATTAAGAACATCATTACCGTTACTCAAAGAATTAGTATTATTTTTTTTCTTATCCCAGAATTTCAATTTTCCTAGAGGAGAACCACCATCTTTTTGCTTTTCTTTTTCTTCTCCAAGACTCATTAATTTATTTGTCACGGTTAAACGCATTTGTTTGAAAAACGGCATATTATCCGGATCTATTTCTTTATATTGTCCACCGTTATCATCAAAAGAATAATCATCGTATCCAGAATAACTTGTACCATCTTCATCTGGAACCAAATTAGTTAACGAAGATTGAAAAACAGCATTTTGAACATTTGCTACAGGAGACGTAGAAATATCTTCTGCGAATGAACTATTATTAGATATTGAACATATAACAAGTGCTGCAATTAAATATTTTTTCAATGATTACTTCCTTCTATCTAAATATAACTTAATGGATTTGTTGGTTTACCATTTACACGAACCTCAAAGTGACAATGAGGACCTGTACTATAACCAGTTGAACCTTCTCGACCTATTGTTTGTCCTTTTCTTACAGTTTGTCCATTACTTACATTGATTGAGGACATATGACCATACAATGTTGTTATTGGTTTACCATTCACAACTCCATGATCAAGAATTACGACTTTTCCATATCCGCCATACCATCCTGCATAGATAACTCTTCCGTCGTTAGAAGCAGCAATAGCACCACCATTTGGACCACCAATATCAATACCTGAATGGAATATTCTACTCTTAAATATTGGGTGTGTTCTCCAACCGAATGGAGAAGTAATAGGTCCAGAAATAGGTTTTATAAATCCTGCAGAAGATACTCTCACTTGAGATGATCCTGATGATGATTTACGTGTTAAACTCTCAATCATAGCTTGGATATTTGCAGATTGTCTTGCTAATTCTCGTTCAGAACGTTCATAATAACTCTTGTCTTTTTGTAAACGTTCAATCATAGTTTTATTTTCAGCAATTGAATTTTGGATAGAAGCTCTTTGATTATTAATGTCACGAATTGAAGCTTCAACCATTCTTCTTTGGCTTTCAACCTGAGCTTTTAAACTAGCAATTTCATTAGCTTTTGCTTTAACAGCTTGCATACGTTTATAATCATCTTTGATTACTATTTTTTCAAAATAAAAAGTATCCATCAAGGATGTTACATCACGAGCTGATAAAATTAATTCAAACATACCTGAGCGTTGATGTTTATATACTTGTCTTATACGCTCTTTCATTGCAGCATCAATACTTCTAAATTGTGCAATTGCATCATTTAATTGACGTTCCATAGACGCCAAATTCGAAACTAACGCATTATAACGCATTGTTGTAGCTTGCAATTCTTGATGAGCCTGTTCTAACTTTTGTTGATTATTATTAAGTTTATTTCTTTCTGTTCTAAGCTTTAAATCAGCCTGACGTTTCTTTTGTTGAAAATAATAACGTTGATTATTGGTTTGTCTTAACTTTTGAGTTAGAGACGCTGAACTTGCAAAAACAACATCTGAGACTCCAAAAATACTTAAAGTCCCTAAAACCACCCAGCTTATTAATATATTTCTTATTATATAATTTATCTTCATTTCCTAAGCTATTTCACTAACAATGGTAACAACATCAAACCTACTGTCCAAGCAATAAATGTAACTGCAATAATACCAATTATTACTCTTTGATGTTTTCTGAAAAATTCCATAATTTTCTCCCCTTATATAACAAACATTCTACTATTAAAAAAATCTTTGTGCAAGGAATTGATACATATTTTAACTTAACGACATTAAAACAATAATCTGTGTTTTGTAATAAAAAATAATATTTTAATTTTACAATACACAAATGAACTTTTTTATTTTAAAATCGTTATAAGAGTATAGAGGTTAAAAAATGAAAAATAAATGCACAAAATACGAAGCTCTATTCACTTTTAGAAGCGATGAAGAATTACAACAACACATTCTTGAGTGTGAAGACTGCAGACAAGAACATGAAAGAATGCAAAAAGTTTCTGATCTATTAAAAGAAGTAAGACCTTACTATCGAGAAAAACGTAAAAATATAGCTAAGGTAAAAATTGCTTGTGCACTTTTCATGTTAATGATAAGCGGAACAACTCTTGGTGTCATAAACCTTAATACAGACGTGTCTGATACTCTTAAATACGGTACGACATTAAGCTCAGAGGACTTAGGCCTACCTGTAGATTCTTACGGCCTTATTTCGGTAGAATAGATGGATTTCAAAAAAGTAATACAAGAAAACAAACAAAATATAAAAAATATAATTAAACTTATTACCAAAGAAGATAATGATGATTTGGAACAAGAAGTTTATCTTAAAATTTGGAAAAATTCAGACAAATACAAAGAACAAGGTTCTATAAGAAGCTGGATTGCTTCAATTACCAAAAACACATCTCTTGATTACTTGAAATCCTCATACCACAAAGTTTCTTCTACATCGACTTCAGACGATTTAGTTTTAACAAATATAAAAGATCGAAAATCATCTCCAGAAAATAATATTCTCGCAAAAGAAAGACAAAAAAGAATAATAAGTGCAATTGAGCAATTAAAACCAAAATTTAAAGAAGTTATAATTCTTAGTGAAATAAATGGATATTCATATGAAGAATGTGCACAAAAACTAAAATGTCCATTGGGGACAGTAAAATCAAGAATTTATAACGCAAAAAAAGAATTAGCAGAAAAATTACAAGATTTACTCTAAAGAAAGGATAATAATGCAAAAAATATTTTCAATTATTCTAATGGCAACAATACTATTTCTTGGTAGCTATCATAATATTGCATTAGCGGATTCTTCTCCAAACTATCGTCCATCAAAAGAACAAATGAAACAAAATTTCGAAAAAAGATTAAATCTTACCGAAAAGCAAAAAGAACAAGCTAAAGCTATCCACGAAAAAGGAAAAGAAAAAATAAAACCAATTTTTGAAGAAATACAGCTCAAAAAACAAGAAATTGAAGCTGTAAAAAGATCAAGAATAGCTCCTAAAATGCAACAAGAAAAAATCGCTAAACTTGAAAACGAAATAACAGAACTAAGAAAACAAGCTAGAGAAATTCGCAAACAAAATACTAAAGAATTTGAAAAAATACTAAACAAAAAACAAAAAGCTGAATTAGAAAAAATGAAAGCTGAAGGTAGAGCAAGATTTGAAAGAAAACATCCTGCAAGACCACCATTTCAAGGTTTAGGAACTCCTAACTTTTTAATGCTAAAACCTCTTCTTCCTCCACCTCCGCCTCCAGAATTTTAATAATAGTAAACAACAAAAAAGAAGGTTATATAACCTTCTTTTTTGTTCTATTTTAACTAATTATCTTCTAATTTTGACTTTCTTTCTTCTTCTGTTTTTACAAAATTACAAAGTTCTTCCAAGCGTTTATCTTCCATCGCGTCCATTAAAGACTGAATATTATCAAACTTACCAAGAGCAAAACCCGTTTCTGCTAATAACACACAATCATTACATAAACGGTAGTCACCATATTGAATAGAACCTGCTAAACATTTACTTTTACCACAACAGTCACAATCAAAATATTCATCCACTAGATCTGGATTTTCTTCTAAATCATCCGTAACCATTTGCGCTACAACTTGTTGCATCTCTGCGATAATTTCTTCATTTGTTTTTTTCATAATTTATTCCTCGCAAATACTCAACAATAATTACTTAACTAAATCCAACATATCTTTAACTGCCTTATCTAAACCAACAAATAAAGCTCTAGATATAATACTGTGACCAATATTTAATTCATGAAGACCTTCAATTTGGCGCATTCTGTGAACATTTTGATAATTTAATCCATGACCCGCATTAACCTGCAAACCATAAGAATGAGCCAATTCTGTAGCATCTTTTAATTTTTCAAACTCTTCAGCTTCATCTGGAGTGCCAAAAGCCAAAGAATATTGACCAGTGTGTAATTCTATAAATTGAGCACCTGATTTTGCCGCAGCAATAACTTGTTCTCTTGTTGGATCAATAAACAAGCTTACAATAATTCCAGCTTCTTTTAATGGAGCTATAAAATCACCAATTTTATTTAATCTTCCAACAACATCTAACCCACCTTCTGTTGTTACTTCCTGTCTTTTTTCTGGAACTAAACATACAGAATGAGGTCTTACTTTTAATGCAATCTGTTGCATTTCAGATGTTACTGCCATTTCTAAATTTAAATTAGTTTTAATAACTTTTTTTATAGCTATTAAATCTTTATCTTTTATGTGACGTCTATCCTCTCTTAAGTGTGTAGTAATTGAATGAGCTCCATTTGCTTCACAGATTTCTGCTGCAACTACAGGATCCGGATGTTCCCCACCTCTTGCATTTCTTAATGTTGCTACATGATCAATATTTACACCTAAAAGCATATTTATATCCTTTCTAAAATTTCATTTTACTAATTTTTAATAACGCCGTATATGACGGAAGAATAGTTATCCCCTCTTCCATATTATCAGATTTTGTTGCAATTTCAATAGCAGATTTTATATCTTCTTCCACAATTATTTTATCCTGCGGAATACCAGCATATTTCAATCTCAAAGCCATATCTTTTGCTCTAATACCTGAAGTTATAACTAATTTTTTTGCATCTTTTAATTGTTCAAAATCACTATCCCATAACCAGGAAATATCTCTTCCATCCGCATAATTATCGTTAATTGCAATAACAATATTAGAATTCAAGTCTACGGTTTTTAAAACTTCACTAGCACCAGTTGGGTTTTTTATCAATTGAATTAGTGCATTATGGCCATTAATAACTCTTCTTTCTGCCCTTCCAAAAATTGATTTATAAGATAAAACGGCATCTTTTATTACTTCATAATCAATTTCATTAACTAAAGCCGCAGTTATTGCACCTAAAGCATTATAAGCATTGTACAAACCAACTAAATTAACTCTAAACTCATACGTTTTAGCATTTAAATTATCAACGACTTTAAGCTCAGAATAATCAGAGTATATTTTTACAAACCCGCTAAAATCTAATTTTGGTCTTTTATAACCACATTTATCGCAATAATAATGTCCTTCTTGTGCAAAAAATTGTTTAGAATACTTCAATGGTTCTCCGCACACACAATTAAATACTTCTGTAGGCGCATTAGATACTGAATTATGGATATCTGAACAAAATTCTACATCTTCAAAGCCATAATAAATAGCATCTCTATCTTTCCCAAAATTTGTAACCAAAGGATCATCTGCATTCAATAACAAAACCAAGGACTTGTTTTTATCAATAGCATTTTGAATAAAACTTGCTGTAGTAGAAAGTTCTCCATACCTATCTAACTGATCTCTAAACAAGTTAGTAACAAGGAGGAAATCTGCATCAAAATAATCATATAACTTTGTTAAATATGCTTCATCCGACTCTATTACCGCGTAATCAAACTTCTTAAAAGGTAAAACATTTAGAGCAAAAACGTTAGCTACCCCAGTCAACATATTTGCACCTTTAACATTATGAATTACTTTATTATTATCGTGCTCTAAAATATGAGCTAACAACCCTGATGTTGTTGTTTTTCCATTTGTTCCTGAAACTGTTATTGCAGCAGATTGAATATATTTTCGACAATAAGATAAAAAATCAGGACACATTTTTAAAGTCATCATACCAACAAAAGATGTTCCTGAAGATTTATTTAACAGTTTTATGGATAAATAAATAAATCTTGCAATTACTAATGTTATATAAAATCTCACTCTGCTCATAAAATAGTCCTTTAGACGTATTCAAAAAAAATCTGTCATATTATATTATATATTTTAATATAATACAAAGTAAGAAAAGTTGAAAGATTATGACTATATTTTTTACAATAATTTTTATCGCAGAATTAATAATTGCATCTTGGCTTATTTCTTTAATGAACAAATGCAAAAAATGGGCAATTAAACAAAATGAGTTTATACTCGAATATAAAAAACTACTACAAGAAAGAATTACAGAAGTTCGTACCAATATAAAAACTATTCATACGAATTTAGATAATTTTTCTGGAGCAATCGAAAAGAAAAAAGAAGATTTTTTACAAATATTTTCTAAAGATGCAATAACTACAATAGGATATCTAGTATTAAACACAAATTTAAAAAGTATCATAACCTTTGTAGATTTAATCTTAACCCTAAAAAAATTATTAAAGAAAAAATAATAAAGATTTTCAAAATTTAATAATAAAAAAGAGGCTTTAAAAGCCTCTTTTTTATTTCAATTTATACTTAGTGTTGATGTAAATGATAAATCAAACCTTTGTATGCAATTGTTGTACCACCATCAGTAGCTTCAGCATGATCCCAGATCAAAACTTCTTTTGGATAATAACATGATGTATTATAAACTTTACCTGTAAAATAAAAACTTCCACTATCCGCATCTATAGCTTTTTGCAAAGTTTCAGAAGTCAAAGTAGCTGCAGAAAGAGAACCATTTCCACATTTTACCCTTATAGTCAAGCCTTCTGGAATCTTTAAATTACTAGGATCTATTTTAGTATTGTAACCAGCTCTGGCATATACTTGTTTACCTCCAGAGACACTTGAACCTGGAACAGAACCTCCTGTAGGATAGTAATCTACGTGAATATCAGCCTCTTTATAACAAACCTCAATAGACCCTGCATAGTTAACATTTGAACAACAAGCATCATCAGCATTTTTTACCAATCCTTGTTGAACTTTATATTCACAACACGCATCAGAAGGATCTTGCAATGAAGAACACATATTTTCCTTATCTGGAACAATTACATCTTCATCTTGAGATAAAACAGTATCATCTGTACCTTTACTTACAAAGTCAGCTGAAACATCAACCAAATCTAAACTTTTAGCCGTAATCAAATCTCTACCAATAATATTTGGACCTTTAACACCATTTAAATCCAAAATTACAGTAACAGGATTATTACCAGGCAATTGAGGGGTTATACAAATACTTGTACCATTCTTTAATTGTGCGCACGCACCCTTTAAATCTAAATCTTTAATAGGAACAACTTTTTTATCACTGTTTGAATAAGCAGAATACTCACTAGCAAAACAATCTGACGCACCATTACCATCTGGAGCTCCACAATATTTTGCTACTCTTAAATATTTTTTTAAAAATTTACCTGGTTTATCATCAACTGAATACGCCTCAGTTGGAGAATACATAGACGTACTAGTAAAAGACTTAACATTCTCATGAATTTTAAGTTGCTTTATTGCAGAATCTATTGCCTGCATTTGTCTTGCTTTTTTATACTCAAAAACTTTTGTTTGATATTGCGTATATACAGCTGGTAAAACTAAAGCTGAAATAATCCCAACAATAACTACAGCCAATAAAACTTCTACTAATGTAAAACCTCGTTTATTAATATTTTTTAAAATCCGAACCAACTTATTAATCACTCTAATGTACTCCTCCCTGCATATTTTGACAAATAATAATTATTAATATTATAACAATATTTGAATAAACATGCAATCAATAAAAATAATCATAAATAGTCATCAACCCTGAATTAAGCCTATTACTACTAACTTCTCCATTTTAATCTTGAAATTAGTAAAAAAATATGTTACAATTATGAAGAAATTTGAAATACGAGGTTTACAACTATGAGTACAAACAAAAATTTTATGTTCTCCATGGGCTTAATAGCCGGTGTTGTTGGAGGAATTATTGCCGGAGTTTTATATGCTCCAAAACCAGGTGAAGAATCAAGAAGAGAAGTTAAAGAAGCTGCGTGTGATTTATATGAAAAACATGCACCTCAAATTGTTGAAGCTAAAAAACAAGCTATGGAATCAATTGATTTAATGAAATACAAATTAGAAAGACAATTCAGAAAATTAAACAATTCAGTAAAATCAAGAAAAATGCAAAAAGCTAAAGAATTAGAAGATTCTGAAAACAACAATAATGATAACGAATTTGATTATTAAGTAACAATCTAATCAGTAAAGGAAAACATCATGAGTATTGAAGTATCACAAATTGTTTTAAATAATGGTTTAACTTTTTTAGCAATCGCAACAGGTGTTGTCGTTCTTGTTGTTGCTGGTTTCTTAGTAAAATTACTATTAGAACTATCAACTTTAACAAAAAACCTAAATGAAACATCTATAATGCTAAATACTGAATTAAAACCAACATTAAAAGAATTAAATGAAACAATTCATTCTGTTAATTCTTTAGTGCAAAGCACAGATGAAAGTGTTGGCAATGTTAAAGTTGGTATTGAAAATGCCATTACAAAAACAAAAGCTTTTTCTGAAAGCCTTTTTGGAGGTTTCATAAAAGGTTTTATGACAGTATATTCAATTTTCAAAAGAAAATAGCCTACTAGGGAATTAAATATACTTCAGATCAATTTATACTATATACGAGAAAAAAAGGAGATTTAATATGTCAGTATCTAGATTTATAGCAGGTTTTGTTGTTGGTGGAGCAATTGGTGCTCTTGCAGGTATTCTACTAGCTCCAAAATCAGGTGAAGAAACCAGAAAACTTTTATCTGAATCAGCTCAAGATATGGCTAGACGTGCCGATGAAACAGCTAAACAAATTCAATCAAAAGCTGATGACGCAGTTTCTGATTTACAAAGAAAAGGCGAAGAAATTAAAGATAAACTTCAAGACTTAATCAGCAAACAAAAAGAAGCTAAAAACGAACACAAACCTGAAGAAAATCAAGAAGTTAAAGAAGGCGAAAACGCTTAATTTACACTTTTTCAATATTATTAAAAAAAGCAGATTGAAAAATTTTTTCAATCTGCTTTTTTGCTAATCCTTATATAGTATATATTCTCCCTTGGACTTGAAAAAATTTTAGTAAGTTATAAAATTGATATATAAAATAGAATTAAAATAGGAAAATATATATGATAAAAAGTGAATATCTTAATAAGGCGAAAGAGTTTTTCGGTTCGTCTAAAGTTGTAAAATTTTTTTACTTAGTAAGTTTTACATTTCTTGTTACGGCAATAGTTGCAACTCAGAACTTTTTCTTCCAAACCATTATAGAAAATGGGATAAGCAAAAAGGATATAATTGCCCAAAAAACATTAACTGTTGAAGATGTAAAAAGAACAGAACAACATAAACGAGAAATTGCACAAAAAGTAGAACCTATTTTAGTTCCTGCAGAAGATGATTTTATCAAATCAAATTTAGAAACATTACAAAACTCTGTTATACAAATCCGAAAGAAACAATCTTCTGAAACTGAAAAAATAAAAGAATTAAATGTTCTTTTTGACTTGTCTGATAATCCGAAAAAAGATTTTATTATCGACTTCTTATTACATGTAGATGACACTAGTCTAAGAGAAGCTTTCGATAAAGCCTCATTATCACTAGTTAATATTCTACAAGTTGGTATCACTGAAAAAGACTACGAAAAAGATAATATTAAAACACTAATTCAAAATAACTTAATAACTAACGTTTCTAAACGTCAAGTATCTGTTATTTCTGCGTTATTAGAACAAGTAATTGTTCCAAATCTTGTTGTAGACGATGCGGCAACAGAAATAGCAAAACTTAATGCACAAGATTCCGTAAAACCATATAAAGTAACTTTCCAAAAAGGTGAAAAAATCGTATTTGAAGGAGAACCAGTAACCAGATTAAAAAGAGATGCCCTAAGAGAAGCAGGATATAATGTTTATGAATTAAACTGGCAAGGTATACTATCAATCTATATCTTAGTACTATTAGTAACAATAATATTCTTAGCTTATTTAAAATTCTTCGAAAAAGACTATTTAGAACCTAGATACCTATCATTATCAGCAATGCTTACAATAATAACTTGTATAATTGCAGTAGTCCTACCAACGGGTTCATCGCCATATATATTACCTATTCCCGCTGTAATTATTATTTCAGCAATATTCTTAACTCCACGTATTGCATATTTATTATCTAGTTTAATACTCACAGTTCTTACTGTCGGTATGCAATATGAAGCTCAAGTTATGATTACTTTCATAATTTTGTCATTAATTGGAATGATTACAGTTTCAAAAATCAGATACTCAAGAAGATTTGATTTAATCAAAGTTGGCTTCCATTTAGGAATTGCCGGTGTACTTATCATGCTAAGCTTATACTTCATCGACAAATGCTTAATTGATGTAAGTAACTATTTAATCTTAAGAAATTGTATTTTCATTTTTACAAATGGAATTATAAGTTCGATTGTTGCTCTTGGCGTATCTCCACTATTAGAAAGCACTTTCCATATCATCACACCTTACGGCTTAGCTGAACTTGGAGATCACAACCAACCATTATTAAAAAGATTACAAATCGAAGCACCTGGAACTTATCATCACAGCTTAATGGTATCTACACTATGCGAAGCTGCAGCTGAAGCTATAGGCGCAAACCCAATCCTAGCTAGAGTTGGAGCATTTTATCACGATATAGGAAAACTAAAAAGACCATTATTCTTCGTTGAAAACCAATCTTACTTTAGTATTGAAAATCCACACAATACGCTAAACCCAAGGTTAAGTAAAATGGTTATCACTGCACACCCAAAAGATGGTATTGATTTAGCAAAAGAATATGGATTACCAAATATTATAAATGATTTCATTCTTCAACACCATGGTGAAGGACTTGCTAAATACTTCTATAATCAAGCAGTACAAGAAGAAGGTATTGAAAACGTAAAAGAAGAACAATTTAGATATGCTGGTCCAAAACCAAATAGAAAAGAAACAGCTATTCTTATGCTAGCAGATGCTGTAGAATCAGCAGTTAGAGCAATGAAAGGTGCAACTACAGAAGAAATCGAAAAAATTATAGACAAAATCATTGTAGAACGCCTTAATGATGGACAATTAGCTGATAGTCCTCTAACTCTTAAAGATATCAAAATTATTGCAGCAACATTCAGCAGAATTCTAAGAGGTATGCAACATAATAGAATTAAATATCAAGAAAATATTGCTGAAGAATTTGCTAAAAATAAAATAGAAATGCCAAACAAAACTCTTGATGAAGATTTGGAAAGAAAAATTAAAGAATTAGAAGACTCTAAAAATAAAAAAGACTTAAAAAACAACAAAGATAAAGAATAATAAAAATGACTGATTTTAATATATATATAGAAAATGAATATCAAAACTGGAATCTTGAAGAAGAAAAACTCCTTCAAGATATAAAAACAATAATCTCTTATTATATGACAAAACCAGAGATTACAAATTCCTATTGTCTAAAAAATTATGACTATAAAACAATTTCATTTGATTTTCTATTTTGTGATAGCAAGAAAACACATATAATAAATAGAGAATATCGCAATAAAGATTATCCGGCAGATATCATTACATTCGCAGTATTTGCTGATTCTCCAGAGAATGAAAGATTTGTCCTTGATAATGATATCAATTTAGGAGAAATAATTATCGCACTAGATAAAATCACAGAAGAAGCGGAGAAAAAAGAAATATCAAAAGAAACAGAACTTATATTTTTAATAAGTCATGGTATCTTACACTTACTAGGATTTGATCACCAAACAGAAGAAGAATTTAATTTTGTTGTAACTCAGCAAAAAGAAGCGCTAAAAAGTATGGGAATTATATATGACAAAATATAAAAAACAAAATTTTTCAAACACCTTTAGAAATGCAAGAAAAGGAGTTCGCTTAACCCTAAAAAGTGAACGAAACCTTAGAATACATTTATTTATTGCTATATTAGTACTAATTACCGCTTATTGCTTTAATTTTTCAATAACAAAGTTCTGTATACTACTTTTAACAATATCCTCTGTCGTTTGTGCTGAAATGTTTAATTCTGCAATAGAATTTTCATTAGATGCTATTTTTCATAATAAATATTCTAGAATGGTAGGAATGGCAAAAGATATAGCAGCTGGAGCTGTTATGGTAGTTACAGTAATAGCTGTAATGATTGGAGTTTTATTATTTGTACCCCCACTTATCGGGCTACTACATTAGCAACAAAAAAGGCTCTTACTGATGTAAGAACCTTAAACTTTTACCGAATAAACTTATAAACTTATTAATTGTTACTTAATACCAAACGGAAAGTAGCTAAATTTTTAATCGATAACATAGCATGTTTGTTATGTTGCTCTTCAGAAATATTGAAAATTCTAATAATTCTTTGGATTTCAGCTAAATCTTTATATGATTCAATTTTATAAACATTTTCAATTGGATCTGCAACTACTGACATCAATGTGTTTAATTCTTGTTCTTTCATATTACCGATTATCCTCTTTCCTATTACTCTTATATAAAGTATTTTTTTTTTTGAGAATTGCCTTTTTAGAGTTTTCACTGTTAACACATCTTAACAAAAGTATAAAAAGCTTAAGCTAGCGTATCAAAACGCCTAGCAACGAGCTCAGTTGACATATTAGGGTGACTTAAACTATAAGGGCCATCACCATATATTGCACTAGCAAAATTAGAAGAAAAATCAGCTGATTCAGTATTCGAAATATAAGACATTTTATTTGAAGATAAGAGTCTGTAAATTCCAACACTACGAGAAGGATTAGTATTGTTATAATCCATCACTTTTCCTATTGGAGACGTTGTATTAGAACCAGAGTAAACGTAGACCATATTCCTATATATCCCTTATATATATTATAACATATCTAATTACAAAATTTAACCCTTAATACGCAATAATAATCATTAAGATATATTAAGAAAATATCAATATTATCTTTTAATTATAGCAATTTTATATACTAAAAAAACTTTATATATATGTAAACACGAGGAGTGCTTAAATTGAGGAATCACAAATAGACTTTAAGCACACACTTCACACTTCACTATTACGAGGAATGGTACAAAATTTACATTCCAAGGGCCTTTTCTTTTAAAGGCTCTTTTTTTTATGCAAAAATACTACATAACCATAACCAACAAATACTAGTAAACAAACATTGTAAAATTATTTATTTTTTACAACTGCAAGAACTTCAGCTAGTTTACCAGAACGGTTATTTTTAAAATATATTTCTTTTACTTGGGGTTCTTTAGGTTTAAATTCATCTTTTTGGTAACCAAATAAGAACTTCATAAATTCTTTACTGTACATAAGACTCCTTTACACACTTGTCCAATTTAAAACTTCACACATATATAATAAAACATATTATACACAAATATTGCTAAATGTATATAAATTGTTACAAATTTAGTAGTTTGAAATATTACCCTGTTGAATAAGTAGTTTTACTAATGTTTTCAAAGTCTTAAAACGTACATAATTTGGTATAAGTTTGTTTTTTAAATAAAACTTTTGTTTATTTTTAATAAACAAAACTCACACTTAACAAGGAGGTAAAAATGTCAATTAAAAAACTAACTGTGGCAGCTGCGATTGCCGTTGGAATAGCAACGTGTTCCTTGAATTCTGCGATGGCAGCTTGCCCGTGCAACAACCAAGCACCGGAGGAAGCAATGCCAGTAGTAACAGGTCCAGCCTGTCCGGTTGAAACCCCACAAACATGTACAAAATGTAAAAAAACAAAAACAGATTGCGAATGCAAAAAGAAAGAACCTTGTCCGGTAAAAAAACAAGACCCATGTCCATGCCCACCTAAAAAAGATGACTGTGGATGTCCGGATCAAGTAAGTTGTGACAAACCGGCAGTACCATCAACAGCACTTTGCCCACAAACAGGTAAACCTGATAAAGCTGAAATGAAACAAGTTTATGGTTATCCACAAGCTATTTATGGTACAAACAACTACGTAGGTGAACCTGCAAACTCTATATTCTCAACTGAAAGAGCTGCAAAAGGTTGCCCTGCAAGCCAAATGTCTTCAAATATAAGTGGCGTAACAGTGTCTTCTGAAGGACAAATGACAGGCGCTGCAACTCAAATGCCTTGTTTAAACGAATGTCCTGGTAAATACAATGGAATTTCTATTGACAGAAATGAACGAAAAATGGACGGCAACTCTTGTCCTATAGATATCCAATCTGCAAATTCAATTAATGCAGTTAAAAAGACTCTAATCCCTTACGAAATTCCACAACAAATTCAGAACATTACAGGTGGTGCCGCATCATTAGGCGGATGTCAATTCCCTGACGTTCCAAATGGTTATTGGGCTGCTTGCGATATTGATAAATTAGCAATAAACGATGTTGTTGTTGGTTATCCTGATGGTTACTTCAAACCAAATCAAAAAATATCTCGTGCTGAATTTGCAACAATGTTAGTCAAAGGTTTTAACTTGAACTGTGATTTAGATAAACAATCTTTATTCTCAGATGTTCCAAGAAACAACTGGGCTAACGCTGCAATTGCTAAAGCAGTAGATGAAGATCTACTAAAAGGTTATCCAAACAAAACATTCAAACCTAATGCTCCAGTAACCCGTGTTGAAGCATTAACATCTATCGCTAAAGGTATGACTTGTGATATCGACAGATGTAAAGCTGACGAAATCTTAAGTAAATACGCTGATGGTAATAAAATTCCAGAATGGGCAAGAATTCCTGTTGCAAAATCATTAGATAGCGGTGCATTAAAAGATTCACCAAATCCAAACATGATTATGCCACATCAAAACGCATCACGTGCTGATATTGCGTCTATGATGCAAACTGTTCGTGTAGCTTTAGGTTACGACACAAACCCTAAAACTGCAAATAATCTATGCCCAGCTTGTCCTGTAGATAAAAACGCATTAATTGAACACGAAGAAATCGTAAAAATTCCTACATTGAAATTATCAATGATAGACCAATTAACTGCAAAATCATCTCACGTAGGACAATACTTCAGAGCAAATACCCTTGAAGATATTACTATCAATGGTGTGACATACCCTTGTGGTTCAACAGTAACAGGTCAAGTTGTTGAAGTAATCAGACCATCAGGTTGTGAAAAAGGTGCTTTAAAACTTGCATTTACTGAAATTAAAAATGGCGATTGTAAAACAAAATTACCAAAACAAATTTTACAAGCTCAAGTTAACAAATCAAAAAATGTTAACCCTGTAGCTAGATTAGTAGAAATGCCATTCACTTGGGCTGGCTCACTAGTAGGTATTGTAGGTAGAACTGCCGGTGGTATCCTTACAAACGTAGGTAACGCTGCCGAAAACATTTCAAATGATGCGGGTTACATGTTAGGACACGCATTCCAAGGTCAATTTGGTGCTGCGGCTAGAAGCTTAGGCGATGGTTTATTTGAAACGGTTAAAGCTCCAGTTGATGTAACAAGAACAGCTCTATCTGGTACTATGGGCTTATTCCAAACTACCGGTGATGAATTTGCTTACCTTGTTGATCCTCGCGGATACAAAATATCTGCAATAAATCCTAGGGAACACGTTACTATCGCTTTCGGTTGTAATGAATAAAACCAGAACAATTCGAAAAAATAGTTGACTTCATCACCTAATAGAGGGCCTCGTACAATATGTACGAGGCCCTCATATTTATTTTATTTATTACTGAATTCAACTACTAATGTAAATATCTGAAATATAAATAGAATGAACTCAATACTAATGAAATTAATGTTACCAAAGAACCATACTTCATAAATCTGAAGAATGAAATTTTATGTCCTTTAGAAGCTGCAGTTTCACTAACTAAAACGTTAGCCGCAGCACCAATAATTGTTAAGTTTCCACCTAAACAAGCACCTAGTGACAATGCCCACCATAGAGCATGTGTGTGACCTGTTATTGCATTTGGATTAGCTGGATTTATCAATTCTGAAATTAACGGAGCCATTGTTGCTGTGTATGGAATATTATCAATAATACCTGATAAAATACCTGAAGCCCATAAAATAATCATTGTTGCAGCTTCTAAACTACCATGTGTTAATACAATTAATTGATCTGCTAAGAATTTAATACCACCATTAGCTTCAAAACCTCCGATGATAATAAATAAACCTACAAAGAAAAAGATTGTTAACCATTCAACATCTCTGTAAATTTCTTTTGGTTTTTCGAATAATAACAAGAATGATGCACCTGCTACTGCAAATACAAATGCTGAAATATGAGTAATATCATGAGTTACAAAACCTAATATTACTAAAGCTAAAGTAATTACTGAACGAATCATTAAGTTTTTATCAGTAATAGTTTTTGAATTGTCTAAATTTGCAATATGTTCCATTTTTTCAGGAGTAGCTTTCAAACCTTTTCTGAATAAGAACACTAATGTTGCAACAGAAACAACAAAAATAAGAGCAACAATTGGAGTAAGTTCAACAACAAAATCCATAAAGCTTAATCCTGCTCTTGTACCAATAATAATGTTTGGTGGATCTCCAATTAATGTTGCAGTACCACCGATATTTGAAGCTAAAACTTCAGTAATCAAAAATGGTACAGGATCTGTTTCAAATTCTTTTGCAATTACAAATGTAATTGGCATCATAAGAACAACTGTTGTTACGTTGTCTAAAAATGCTGATGCAATTGCTGTAAAAGCTGCAAGAGCAAACAAAACTGTTTTTGGATGACCTTTGGTTGCTTTTAATAAATTCAATGCCATCCATTTGAATACGCCACTTCTACTTGCGATATTTACGATAATCATCATACCAATAAGTAAGAAGATAACTTCAAAATCGACATATTCAAAAACACCTTTAACATTATCATGTAAATTTAATGATAATGGAATCAATCCTAGTAACATTGTTAAAGATGCACCAACCAATGCTACTACTGATTTTTGAATTTTTTCGCTGGCAATAAAGATATAAGCAATTAAAAGAATTGCACCAGAAATAATCATGCCATGCGAGTGAATAAAATCTAACATTTATCAATCTCCCTTATTTATCAAGGTTAATTATAACATGAACAGAAAATAAAAAATATGTGGGACTATTACAACAATTATTAGCCCCGCATACCAAATTTCCAAGCAAACCTTTTTATATTTTATGACTTACTAAAGCATATATATCGTTAAATACAACTAAAATCATAAATATAATCAATAATAAAAAGAAGAATGAACTTACTTTATTTATAGTTTCTTCATCTACAGGTTTCCCTCTTAATTTTTCAATAAGTAGGAACATAAAATGACCACCATCTAATGCTGGTATTGGTAAAAAGTTAACCAATGCCAAATCTAGAGAAATCATCGCAGTTAATAATAAACCTGAGAAAAATCCATTATTTTGAATAACATCGCCACCGATTTTTGTAATAACAACAATACCGTGCAAATCTTTTACCGGAATTTTACCTGTAAATAACTGCCACAAACCATATACTAAAATATAAGTTTGTTCCCAAAGATACTTGCAGCTACCAGTAATAGCAGCTACCGGATTTTTTGTTGGCACAAGAACTTGACGAGCCTCTATTGCAACACCTATTAAACCCTTTTCATTCGGATAAATTGGTTTCAATTCAACGACTTTCTTATCTCTTAAAACTTTAATATTCAAAGGTCTTTTTCCATCAGATATGGCATAAGCAATATCTGATAATGTTGTTTTACCATCAGATACATAAGACTGTTTACCTCTTAATTTATCTCTTAATTTTATTTGAGCTTCCGATAAACTAACTTGACTATCTTTATAAAGCTTATATCCCTTCAACGTTTCATCATCAATTTTTATTGGTTGTTCAGCTTGAACCTTAGGTAAAGCCACAACTGTTAAATCTTTAATAGGTTCATCTTCTTGTAATCTAGGATTTAGCTTTTTCAAGTTTTCTAAATTTGATTGCACAAATTCTTTATCAACTTTACCATCAAAAGGTTTGCTATTTTGAGCATATAAAGTTAATGCATAACTTGAATTAATATCTGATCCGTTGATATTTATAACTCTATCATTTTTTTGCATACCACTTTGCCAAACAGACTCGCCTTTTGCAGCTGCAATTTTGTTTATATACACTTGGTAATTACCAGATGGTAATTTACCCCAAACAATAGCTGTTATTAAAACTAGGAAAAATGCTGTAATAATATTTGCAATAACACCTGCAGAAATTACAACCATTCTTTGCCATACAGGTTTATTTATAAATCTATCTTCAGAATCAGCTGGTAAATCAGAGTCCTTTTCATCATCAGGAAAAGATACATAACCACCTAATAAAAATGCATGCACTAAAACTTCAACATCACCTATTTTTTTACTCCATAAAGTTGGACCAATAGGTAAACCAAAACCAAACTTCGATACCTTAATTTTAAAAGCTCGAGCCGCAAAAAAGTGGCCAGCTTCATGAACTAAAACTAAAAAGCTTAGTAACAAAATCATTATTATTATAGACATAAATATCCTCTACCTTACTTATCGTTGATAAATTTATTTAGCAATATTTGTATGCGTTTTACTTAAATTGTTTTAAGAATCTCACATCATTATTAAAGAATAATCTGATGTCGTCAATTGCATACTTAAGCATAGATAATCTTTCTACACCCATTCCAAATGCAAAACCTGAATATACATCAGGATCAATGCCAACACCTCTTAAAACATTTGGATCAACCATACCTGCACCTAGGATTTCTAACCATCCTGTACCGGAACAAGTTCTGCAACCTTTTCCTTCACACATAATACATTGAACATCGATTTCTGCAGATGGTTCAGTGAATGGGAAGAAACTACTTCTAAATCTTGTTGGACGGCTTTCTCCAAAATAAATTCTAATAAATTCGTTTAAAACACCTTTTAAATCACCAAAAGTAATATTTTTATCAACATAAAGACCTTCTATTTGGTGAAAGAAATTATTTTTTCTTGAGTTAATATTTTCATTTCTATAAACTCTACCAGGCGCAATTATTCTAATTGGAGGATTTTTACCTTCCATAGCGTGAATTTGAGCACCTGAAGTTTGGCTTCTCAAGACAACATTCTTAGCAACATTTGTATAGAAAGTATCTTGCATATCACGAGCTGGGTGATCTTTTGGAACATTTAACATATCAAAGTTATAATATTCAGTTTCAACTTCTGGAGCAAACTCATCCGGAATTACTGAAAATCCTAAACTTTGGAATATTGAACAAATTTCATTTGTAGTAGAAGTCAATGGATGTACATGACCTCTTGGAATATATTGTCCAGGTAATGTAATATCTATTTTTTCTTTTTGAAGCTTTTCATTCAATTCTTTTTCATAAAACAATTGAAATTTTTCTTTTATAGAAGTTTCTAATTTTTGAGTAATATCATTGGCTAAAGATCCAACAATTTTTTTATCTTCAACAGAAAGATCTTTTAAACCTTTTTTTATTTCATTAAACTCGCCTTTTCTACTTAAATATTTAAATTTAATATCTTCCAAGTCTTTTATAGTAGTTGCTTTTTCAATATCAGAAACAGCATTTGAATAAATTTTTTCTAATTGTTCTTTCATCTTTCTTTG
Source organism: uncultured bacterium (assembly GCA_905215335.1). Taxonomy (GTDB): domain Bacteria; phylum Cyanobacteriota; class Vampirovibrionia; order Gastranaerophilales; family Gastranaerophilaceae; genus Zag111. The sequence goes on from CAJMPQ010000004.1 coordinate 98,716, forward strand.
TACCTCTATATATTTAAAATTTCATTATATTTTTTTTCAAAAGCAATTGTAGTTTTTGGACCATGTCCTGGGTATACAATAGTTTCATCCGGCAATTTAAATAAAACATCGACAACACTATATTTTATCTTATTAAAGTCACCTCCAGGAAAATCTGTTCTTCCAATACTTCTATTGAACAATGTATCTCCGGAAAACAACTTATCGTCAACCAGATAACACATACCGCCTTCTGTGTGTCCTGGAGTCGCTATTGCTTTAATTTTAGTGTTTCCAATAAAAAACTCGTCCCCATCTTTTACAAATTTATTTACCTGAAATACACCTTGACCTTTTACACCAGTAAACATTTGAATCATCATTGGAGTTGATTCAACCTGTGCTAAATCTTCTTTTCCAACATAAGTATCTATTCCGAAGATTTCGTGAAATTTATCAACACCTAAAATATGATCAAAATGACCATGTGTTAACAAGATATATTTAAGCTTAACACCAGAATTTCTAATTTCATCTAAAACTTCTTGACTAGCATCAGAACAATCAATTAAAACTGCTTCTTTAGACTCTTCATCAATAAGCAAATAATTATTAGCGTCAACTGGTCCTTCTACAAAAACTTTAATAATCATTCTTAGCCTTTCACAAGCTCAAATATACTTTTACACATTTCAAATAATGGTTTCGCATCTTTTAACGCAACCATATTTGGACCATCACATAAAGCTTTTTCAGGTTCAGGATGAATCTCAAAGAATAAAACATTTGCACCAACTGCCATTGCAGCTTTTGCTAGCACTGGAACAAATCTTCTATCTCCACCAGAACAAGTGCCATTTGCTCCAGGTAATTGAACACTATGTGTAGCATCAAAAACAACAGGATATCCAAAAGATTGCATTATAGGAACACCTCTGAAATCAACAACTAAGTTATTATACCCAAAAGAAGTTCCCCTATCCGTAAGCAATATATTAGTATTTCCACAATCTTCTACTTTCTTTATTAATGTACCCATTTGCTCAGGAGCCAAAAATTGACCTTTTTTTATGTTAACAATTTTTCCGGTTTTTGCAGCAGCTACCAACAAATCTGTTTGTCGACATAAAAACGCCGGTATTTGTATAATATCAGCAACTTCAGCTACAGGAGCAGCTTGATCAGGAGTATGAATATCTGTGACGATTGGTAAATCATACTTATCCTTTATTTCTTGAAGCATTGATAAACCTTTTTCTAATCCTGGACCTCTAAATGAAGTTATAGATGAACGATTAGCTTTATCAAATGAAGATTTGAATACAAAATTTATACCAAGTTCTTTAGTAATTTTTTTCAAACCTTCAGCAGTTTGTTCTAAAATTTCTTTGCTTTCAATAGCACAAGGACCGGCAAGAATAGTTAATTTATCTCCCCCGATCTCAAAATCCCTTAATTTAATTCTCTTAATATTTTCCATACTTGGATTATATTAAAAATAAAGTTAAAATACAAGTTTTTTGAACATGCCAGAAACTTGTATTTTTAATTTATTATTTATCCAATATAAAAAAGCATTAGTCAACAACAACCCTAGCTGGGAAATTACTTTTTAACAAATTATTAGCAGCTTGTTGAGCTTTTTCTCTTGAAGTATAAGCTCCAACTTGCAATGTATAATAGCCGCCAAGGTTTTTCACAATTGGAGTAACACCGACACCCGCATCTTGGATTATTGATTTTGCGACTTCTGCTTGTTTTTCTGTTGCATAAGTACCAACAACAACTTTTGCATTAACTATTTGAGCTGGAGCAGGCGCTGGTGCAGGTTGCTCTGCCTGAGTTTGAGTTTTTTGAGGCAAAATTGATTTTTGTTCAGCTGATTTTTGTTCTTTATGAGCTTGCTCATTAGCCATCTGCTCCGCTTTTTGAGCATTTAACAAGTCAGCCATTTCAGCTTCCATCTGCCCAACTGTTTTCTTATTATGATTTGGAAGTACAACTTTTTCATCAAGCTCAGGAGAAAACATATCCTCATCCTCAACTTTTTTTCCTTCATCTTCCATTTGTATATGCTTTAATCTCTCATCAATTGCTGATGGTGCAGTTTCTTCTTCTACAGTAGATGCAGCAATTTCATTTTCATCAGATATTCCAACGTCAACATTTGGAGATAATATTCTTGCAAAACCTAACAATATTAAAACCCCAATAATAAATACTGAAGAAAATACAACTAAATCTTTATTAGGACTTTTCTTGACCTTCTTTTTATATTGATTATAAGAAAAATGTGCGGAAGTCTCATATTTATCAGTATCTTTTAACATTAAACACCTCTAACCTTTGTACTAGCTAACACAATATCTTCTATTTCATCACTATAATTTTTCATAACTTCAAGAGCAAAGTCTTTTACATCTTCGATACCACAATCTGATTTTAATCCTGAAACAGGAATTGGTGCACCTTCTGATAAAATATTTACGCCAGTATGAATTAAAACTGAAGTTAAAGATTTTGTAGCTATAGAAACAGATAACTTCTTATCATTGATAAACAAATCATCTCCATTACGCTTTACAACAAAACCTCTCTTTTCAAGAGCTTCTTTAATACAGCACATTAAAAGACGTTGACGAAAAACACCTTCTACTAAATCTACATTAAACTGTTCTGTTATAAAACTAAGCATATATTTACTATAAATAGGTTCATTATTTATAACATCTTCAATATCTACCATTTCTGTAAGTTTAACTTCACATTCACCGCAAAAAGCAACAATTGAATCACCCTGAATTTTATAGTTTTTATAAATCCAATGTGGTGCAAGTTGAGAACCTATATATTTAACTTCTTCATCAATAAAAAATGTTTTCATATCCTATCCAAACAAAATTTTTGTGTAATATTCATCGTTATTAGCCTGAAGAGCATGCTTTAATCTTGTGCATGATTCACATATCCCGCAATGACGCTCCCCACCTTGATAACAGCTTCTTGTATATTCTAAAGGAACACCATGTATTAATGCTAACATGACTATATCATTTTTATTGTAATTTATCAAGGGTGCAACTACCTTTGGTTGCTTTCTTGTTGAATACATAAATTCTTCATTAATAGAATTAATAAATTCTTGTGTATTATCAGGGAAAGTTTGCCCTTCCTCTTTATTTGCTCCTATCAATATATAATCATACTCGTATGAATCTGCAAAGCTACCTGCGATATTTAAAAACAACCCGTTTCTATTTGGAACCCAGACAGATTTAGCAGTATCTTCAGACATATCTAAACCCTCTGCTGCAGGAACGTCTTTATCTGAAACCAACGCTGTATTTGTGATATTTTTTAACCAATCCAATTTAATAACTTTATGCTCTATACCATAATACTTGCATATATTTGAAGAAGCTTCAATTTCCTGAGCTAATGATTTTTGTCCATAATCAAAAGTCAAAGCTAAACTAATATTTAATTCATCTTTCTTCAGACCTAAACTTACAAGAGAATCCAACCCTCCTGAAAGTAAAATTATTGATTTACACATTATTCTTCAATCCCTTCATCATCTGATTCATATTCATCCAAAATTGCAACAGCTTCCATTTTCAAAGAATCTGAATACTTATCCGATTTTATAACTTCGTCTAAAATACTTCTATCTGACATATTATATAATGCAATTAAAGCATTCTTCTTTACTTCCTCATCCTTATCTTCATCTAAACATTTTTTTATTGTATCGTAAGCCTTTGGATTTTCACTATCCATTAAAGCCTCAATTGCATTAATTCTAACTTGCGCAGATTCATCTGCCAATGAATTTTTTAAAGCTTTATAAACTCTTTCATTATCCGCAAATCCCATTTTAATTAATGCTTCAATTGCTCTTTCTTTCAAAAAGGTAAATTTATCCAATATACCTTGCTTCGTTTCCAAAATACTAACTAAAGGATCAAGAGCTCTAGCATCACCCAGCAACCCTAAAGCAGACGCTGCGGATTCTCTAAGATACACAGATTTTTCATCTTCATCTTTAACAACATCTATAAGTGGAGCTACCGCAAATCTATCTCCAATTCTACCCAATGCATCAGCACAAGCTAGTCTTACTTTATAATGCTCATCTTTATTATTTAAACAATATAATAACGAGGAAACGACATCTGTATTTTTTTGATTAGCAATAGCCTTTGCACACATAGCTCTAACATTCACAAACTTCTCTTTAGTTATAGAATCTTGGTAGTTACCATTCTTTAACAACAATATATCGACAAGAACTTCTAAACTTGAAGAATCTCTATACACATCAACACAATGTATTAAATACATAATTAAATCAGGATTTTGAGTATTAGACAACATGTAATTATATATAGCAACTAAATCCTTCTCATTATAAGTATCTTTTAGCTCATCAATTTTAGAAATAATAATACTTGTATCTACATTTGAATACAAACAACAATTATCAGCTATTAACTTAAAATCAAGACCGGTATTATTATTCACTACAACTCCTCGCACCTCAAATATATACTAAAATCCTTATTTTTTCAACAATATTTATCATTAATAGTAACGAATACAATTAATTGTAACATTTTTGTAATTATTGAGCAAAAAAAAATCTTCTTTGTTTTAAAATAAGTGTGTAGTAGTTAATACTTTTTATAAATGGTGTAAAATGAATATAGACTCAATTAAGAATTATCCCACTGGAATGTTAGTCAAACATAAGCCGAAGTATGGGCTTGAAAATAGACAAAAGAGTACGAGTGCGGAATTGTGTGACAATAAAAATGTGAATAGAGGATATTACAGCGGTAGCTTTACGGGATCGAACGGAGCTGCCGCTGGTTTTTCTAGAAGATGCTTTAACAAAATTCTAGAACTTTGTGATGATCACACTGTTATCGCTCAAAACCTTGTAGCATTAGTTTTAGCTGCAGGACTTAGACCTGTCGCAATTATGGCATTGCCTGGTAAGAAAGATAAAGAAGATAAAATTTATGCTTCTGGTCACTCAATAGCTTCCGGATTAATCGGTTTCGGTTTCTCTAGTATAGTTATGTATCCTCTAGGAAAAGCTGCAGGCTATACACTAAAAGGTGTCAAAGATGCTGTTGCTGTTACTTCACTTCTAAAAGAAAAAGCTTTAGAACAATTCACTTCAGATGAACTTGAAAAAGTAAACAGATTGAAAAAGAAATACAAACTTTCAGATGTGAAAGATTTAGAAAACAAACAAATATTCAAATTATACAAAAAAATATACAATGTAGAAAATTTAGCAGATCTTAGCCATTCTAAAGCATTTAAAAACGTAACAAAAATATTAGATATGGCTCCAGATGTATTTATATTTGGTATTGCAAAAGCTATGTTAACAGTAGCTTTAATTCCACCAATTCTAAAATATGTATTTGGCATTGAGAAAAAGAAAAAAGTAGCTCAACCTCAAGAAGTTCAAAATAATAATAATAATAATAATAATCCTCTGCCAAAAACTATAGAAAAACCAGAAATGACAAAATTCGCAGGAGGGTTAAAATAATGAATATTACACTTAATACAAATCACGTTAACTCTCAATATAATAACTATAATTCTAATAATAACAAACCTCAAAAAAGATATGCAGGAATTTCATATAATACACAACCATCTTTTAAAGGTATAGAAGTTCCTACAAAATCTAAAGTTCTAGCTCCATTCCATAGATTAATGGATTCAATAACATCTTGGATTTCCAGAAACTACACAGATAAGTTATATACATCAAAACTTGCTGATTACTTAGCAAAGAAAACTGATAAACTAGGCAGTGTAGTTGACCATATGCAAGTTATGGGTTCAATAATTATTTCAGGAATGTATATGACTGAAACCCTAAGAAATAAACAACTAGATGAAGATAGAAGAAGAACACTTGCAATTAACCAAGGTTTGACATTTGCAGTTTCAACAATTGGCTCATATGTTATTGACGATATGCTTGATAGCAAATGGGAAAAATTAACAACTAAATATGCATCTAAAGAACTTGGCGATAATAAATTAGCTGAAAAAATTGCAAAATATAACCAAGAGTTAGAAGCAAACTTCAATGCTCAACAATTAAATGGAATAACTAAAAAATCAAAATTCAAACCTGCAACAGTTTTAAGTTATATAGAAGATAAAATTCCAAATACCTCACTAGAAAAAAGACTTAGAGGTATGAATGTATTGAAGAAACTTGTTGTATTCGGTACAGTTTATAGATTCTTAGCTCCAGTTCTTGTAACACCAATTGCAAATAACCTAGGAGAAAGATACATCAAAAGCAAACAAGAAAAAGCAGCTAAAGCAAACTCAGAAACAAATAAAAGCATGAATAAAGTTGCATAATATATAATCAATAATCAACATAAAAAAATAGATACCTAAATAGGTATCTATTTTTTTGTATTAAAATCTATAACTTTTGAGGCTTACAAAAATATGGGTTGTTTTGATATCTCGTCCAAACTATATATGCTTTATTGCCTTTAATTGTTTGAGTCCCAGCAACGCTATATCTAACCTTTCCTGTTTTTGGATCTTTTTGTTCGCCGAAGATTTCCAATTCAAATTTTTCAACTTCTTTAGATCGATCTTTCATTGCAGCATATAGCTCATCTACTTGAATATTTGGGAATGTACAATCTATCAAATATTTATCTTTGCCAGATGCTACAACTTCTTGATAACGGCAAGCACCATTTCTCCAACCAATTATTTTTCGTGTTGTAGTAAAATTTTTACCTTCAAATTCAGAAGTTGTTGTTTCTTCGTATGAATCACAATCTTGGAATTTTTTCACAAACTTCGATGAAAATTTCGTATATTCAGCAGCAAATGCGCAAGTAATAATTGAACTTATAACAACTAAAGAAGTAAGTATTAAAACAAAAGATTTTTTCATACCTCTACCCTCCATATACTTTACCCATATTATAGCAAAAATTTTAATTAAGTAAAAAAAATAACAAATTATTACACTTCCTCACAAATACATGTCAGCAAAGGATTATACAGAAGCAATCAATGAAAAGATGTAAAAATAAAAATTCAAATCTCATCATTTTGTATGATTACAAAAATAAAATAAATGATAACATAACAATATACTCCTTAGAGACTAAGATACACATATCCCTAATCAACAGCTATGCACCTCAGTACATAGCTTTTTTTTATTATGTTTATTGTATAATTAAGATATGAATATAATACAAGAATTTGAAACAATTGCAGCAATTTCAACTCCAATCGGAACAGGTGGAGTTGGAGTTATAAGAATTTCAGGCGATAAAAGTTTTGATATCGCACATAAAATAACTGACAAAAAAAATCTACCTGCAGGAAAAATTTGCCACGGATGGATTTTAGATGGCGAAACAAAAATTGACGAAGTTATAATTTTGCCATTCAAAAACCCAAACAGCTACACTGGTGAAGATGTTATAGAAATTCAGTGCCACGGTGGCGTAAATGTAGTTAGAAATATTTTGGATGTAGTATTAAAAAATGGCGCAAGAATGGCTGAACGTGGAGAATTTACCAAAAGAGCGTTCTTAAATAAGAAATTAGACTTATCTCAAGCTGAAGCCGTAGACGATTTAATTCATGCAAAAACTTCAAATTTTGCAATTCAATCTGCTAAAAATTTATCAGGAGTACTCGCAACAAAAATAAACGAAATAAAAGGTGAAATCTTTGAAACAACTTCAAGAATTGTTGCAGGTATAGATTTTCCGGAAGATGTTGCTGAACCAGAATATGAATATTTAATAAATAGATTTAAACATTCACTAAATGAAATTGATAAAATATTAGACTGCGCAAAATCCTCTGATATTTTACGCCAAGGTGTAAAAGTTGCAATCGTAGGTAGACCTAATGTGGGTAAATCTTCACTCTTCAATGCTCTATTAAATTTAGATAGAGCAATTGTTACTGATATCGCAGGTACAACAAGAGACGTAATTAAAGAAAACATCGATTTAGGTGTTGCAGTAACTTTAATTGATACTGCCGGGATTAGAGATGACGAAAATATTGATAAAGTAGAAGAAATTGGAATTGAATATTCTAAGCAATCAGCTCAAGATGCAGATTTAATATTATTTCTTTATGACGCTAAAGCTGGACTAACCCAGGAAGATAGAGAAATTTATGAAATTATCAAAAATAAAACTCACATCGTTGTCGCAAACAAAATTGATTTAATCAATGACACTGATTTCAAAGAAGAATTTGAAAATACCGCAAAACTTTCAACATATTCTAAAGATGGTTTAGACGACTTGAAAGAAAAAATGAAAAACATAATCTGTAATTTTTCACTTGAAGATACAGAATTTATTACTAATAAAAGACAACAATCCTGTCTTTTAAAGAGTAAAGAAAGCTTAGAAAGAGCACTCAGAGCTGCTGAAGCTGAAGAATTACAAGATATGATATATATTGATTTAAAATCTGCCCTACTTCACCTTGATGAAATTACAGGTGAAGTAATAACTGATGAGATTTTAAATAATATTTTTGACCATTTCTGCATCGGTAAATAAAAAGAGAGGTTTGTATAAACCTCTCTTTAACTTCACACTTTATAAAATAAAATTATGAGCCTGATGAATTAAAATTCTTATATCTGTAGCTCAAAATACTATAACTTGATGGTTCTGAAGCACTATCATCACCATAAAATACAGACATATTAGTAGCTTTTTTATAATTTTCTTCATCAATTTTTTCTTGCTTGTTACAAGAATAAGAAAAACTTGAAATTTCAGCACTTGTAACTCTACCATCATGGTTCGTATCCATTTGATCAAAATTTTCTAGAATTTTGTTAACCATTTCGCTTGAATACGCACCTGTTGCAGCTAATTGAGATAACTCATTACGAGATACTCCCGCAGCTGAAATTGTATTAGTAAATTTATTCATCTCATCTGCACTTATAACTCCATCTCCATCTTTATCAAAAGATGCAAAATTGTTTTGCATATAAGAAGCAAATGATTGGTTCAATGTTAAATAATTAGTAGAATCATTACGTGCTTCTGTAATGTTTTTATATGTAACTCCATCTTTTGGATATAAAGATGACAAATATGCATAAGTATTTGATAACCCTGATGAAATATTTGTAATTATTGAACTACCTGAATTCATAATATAAAATCCTTTTTTGTATAATACTATCTACCTCACCCTTATAATAATGATGTTTCAAAAAAAGTCAAGCATACTAAAGTTGGATATTAAAAATATTTACATGGTAAAATATAATGTAAAAGCGAGGATGTTATGTTAAAGAATAAAGAAGAAATTATAAACACACTAAATAATGGTGGAGTCATTGCATACGTGACAGACACCGTTTGGGGGCTAGGATGCCTACCAAATAACGAACAAGCTGTAAAGAAAATATATGAAATAAAAAAAAGAGAAGCTCAAAAACCATTAATCCTAATGTCCAATGAAGTTTATCATTTACTCAACTATGTAAAACCAATCCCTAAAGTTGGACAAATGCTTATAAAAAAATATTTTCCAGGAGCTCTAACAATTGTAACTGACAAAAATGAAAATACTCCGGATTACATAACTTCAAATATGCCAACAGTTGGAATCAGAGTGCCAGATAATAAAGTTTTCCAAGAAATATGCGAGATAATTCCAGGTCATGTTCTTGCAACAACCAGCGCAAATCTATCTCACCAACCATCAGCAAAAACCTACGAACAAGCGTTAGAAAATATGACAGGACTAGCTGATTTGATTATTGAAGACTATGGATACACTGCAAAAGGTTTAGAATCAACAGTTGCAGGAGTTATGGGCAACGAACTAAGAATATTTAGACAAGGTGAAATTGTTATCGATTTATAAAGAATTTGATATTTATTTCTCTTTCGAATAATATTAAATAAAAATGAGGATTTTGTTATGGAATTTATTTTATACTTAGTTTATTTATATGTTCTAATTTACACATTATATTTGTTAATTTTGTCAATAAGAAATTTGAAAGACAAACCTTTCTCTATAGAACGCAAATACTCTAAGTACGATGAAACTAAAAATAATTTCGCAGTAATTATATATAGTCATAACCATAAAGAATGCCTCGAACAATTAGTTGAAGAATTAAAAATGCAAGACTACCCTCTAGCTAATTTTAGAGTATATGCAGTTCTTGATGATTGCAATGACGGTTCTGAAAGAATTTTTGAACACGACAATTTTGTTCATGTAATGAATATTCAAGACGTTGGAACTTTGGGTAAAAACAAAGCAATTTCAATGCTTATCGACGAATTAAAAAAAGATGAAACCATTGACGCCTATATATTTATAGATAGCACAAGAAAAATAAATCCTGATTTTTTAACTTTAGCTAACGTAGCAATGAAAAAAGCTGACGCAGTAACTGGGGAAGTTAATATCAATCGAGAAAACTTAGATATTGTAGATAGAATAAAAGCTGTATACAAGAAATATCAAGCAAACTTCTTCAAACAAGCTCGTTCCCTATTGGGACTTGCAACTAATATTGATTCAGGTTTATTTATCGTAAAAAAATCTGTATTAGATAAAGTCGAAGAAATCAATTTTAAAGACGTAAATTCTGAACTTGAATTTAGCTTGCTATTATCAAAATCAGGACACAAATGTATTTATAATCCAAATATACAATCTTATATACTTGGACAAGATTGTTCATTCAAAAAACCTAGACTAACAAAGAGATTTAATTTGTTAAAAAGCAATTTAAAAAATATCAAAAACATCAATTTTACATATATTGAACAAATTTGTTCCTTATTAAATCCGAATTGTTGGTTCTTAATTATTGCATACGCAATACTAATTGGATATTCATACCACTGTCCATTTATTGTTAAGTGTAATGTTGTAATATTCTCAGCAATAGTATTATTAGCAGTGTTTGGACTAAGCTTAGTTAATTCAAAGTTAAATTGGAAAGAATCATTACTATTACTACTTTATCCAATTTACTCTATTTGCCATATTATTAAAAATCTACCTCCAATAAGATACATATTAAAAAAACTTGGAGCCAATACAGATAGAGAAACTGATAAATTAGTAATCGATGTAATGGTTCAAACAAAACACGGAGATAGAAACTGTAAACTAGAATTTATTTCAACAGAAAGTGGTTTATCAAAGATTAGATTTATCTATAAAAATAAAAAATATACAACATCATCTCACTTAAGAATGATTGATGCTCTGCAACAACTAAAATCAAAAATGGAAGATTATGGTCTAATTTTAAAAATTTGTAGTTGTTGTTCAAAATTCACATCTTGTGTTGACGGTTCAACAAATATGCTAAAAGGTCAATGTCACAATGATTATCCTAGTCCATTGTTAAATGAACCAAGACCAACTCTTATTTGGAACTCTTGTTCTTGTTTTGAACCAGCACAAATAAACAACTTTATTGAAGAAATGGCTCAAGAAGTTGAAAATCAAAAAGACTAAAATCTATTTGATAAAAAACTTTATTGTGGAGTATAATGTGAGTATGAAAAAATTACTAAGTCTTATATTAATAATGATGTTGTTTATAGCAAACTTTTCAATAGTTCAAGCTGCAGAACCATTGAAAGGTTCTGTTGTGGAAAATGATAACTATAAAAAAGAAGAAAATGAAATCTTTACAGGAAAAGTTGAATCTCTTAACCGTAAAGATGTCATCAATATGACAGTATCACAAGTTTTAGATTCCTCATATTCAATAGAAGGTGATGAATTTTTTGCCGAAGTAACCTCTGATGTATATGGCGACAAAGGCATTATTATTCCAAAAGGAACTATTGCTCATGGTAAACTTACAGATACTGACGGACCAAAAAGAATGGGTAGAGAAGCTTCTTTAACGTTATCATTTGATTATCTGGTAACTCCTGATGGAAGAGAAATTCCAATCGAAGGAGAAATGACAACAAAACTTCATCCTATAGCATCTGGGGCAAAAATTGTTGCTCAAGATATCGGATACACTGTTGTTGGTGGTGCCGTAGGAGGTATTACAGCTCTTAATTGGTTAGGCTTAGAAGCTGCAATTGCATCTCAAGGTTACACTCTAGCTGGAGGTGCAGCATTAGGCGGAGCAGTTGGGCTTGGTATGGCATTAATAAGAAAAGGTAATCATGTTATGATTGCCCCAGGTGATGAAATTAAAGTCAAAATAAACACTCAAGTTGATTTACCAGTGTATAAAGAAGAAGCTCTAAAACAAGAAGAGGTTCTATACAATGGTCTAACTATCAATATTAACGATATTAAACACGAAAAAGATCCTTTTGGCGAAGTTAATACAATAACATTAACTGTCCTAATTTCAAACATGTCTGATAAAACTTTATCCGGTTTTGATATGGTGCTAGTAAATGATTATAACGCTAAGTTTAGCCCATCAATATTTGGTGATACAAGACTAATGTTTAAACAAATTCGTCCAGGAGATAAACTAGTTGCAAATGTTTCTTTTGCAGTCGACAATATAAATCGAAAATTTTGGTTAACATTCTATGATAGAAAAACAAGCGATGTAATAACTAAAATTTCTTTAGATAATGCTTATCGTAAAATTCCAGAAAAAAGTAAAAAGAAAAACGATAAGATGAAAAAAAGTAAGAAAAACTTCAAAAAAGAAGACGATTTTATGAATTTAATATAAGTATCAATTTGTAAAAATTTACATATTGTTACTTGCTAAAAATAGAATTTATATTACAATTATAGTAATTACTAAGTAGATACAGGAGGAAAAAATGGTTTGTGGATCTCTCGAAATTGAAATTTTAAATACTTTTTGGAGTTTAACTTCAGAAGATGAAGATACTGATATTTCAATTCAAGATATCGTTGATGAGTTATCCAACAATGGCATCGAAAGAGCTTATACTACAATAAAAACTGTTATGGATCGCTTAGTTTCCAAAAGTATTTTAGTTAGATATAAGGTTGGTAAGAAATTTTTCTACAAAGCTACCATGGACAAACGTGAAATGGCTTTAGATATGCTTAAAGAATTTACAGATAATTTCTTTGAAGGAAATTATGCTGAAATGATGCATTTTGTAGAACGCGAAATGGCAGAAATGCTAGTTAAATAAAAATGCCAGATAATGTAACCGATAGAATGAAAGTTGCAAGACTTTTAAAACTTGTTCGCATAGGTAATTTATGCGTTCGAGAAGCTTTATTGGCATACCCCAAGGATACGGAAGATGAAAGTCTGATTGCAGCATACCATGCGTTAATTCATTATGAAGCTGATGAAGATTTAAGAAGAAGAGATCCGCTTTATAAAGAAGAGCAAGATGACTATATTGAATTTTTGTCGTATATTTTAGAAAAAGGAGAAGATTTACCGGAAAATATCATAATAAATTACAAAAAATATTATGATACCGCTCCGATACTTCATGAAAATACTCCTCAAGGATTTTTTAAAGGTTTTTGGAAGAATTTGAACGTAGGTATAAGAAGGAGAAAATAATGAAAAAACTTTACGTAACTCTAGCAATTTTATTTGCAACACTACTAGGGCTTGCTCCTTGCACATTTGCAAATGAAGAACAAGCTGATGCTGCAGCAACTCCAGTAGTAGAAAATGAAGTAAAAAGTATTGAAGTACTTCCTACTATGAATTGGAAAAGTGATGCAACTAATAGAATTTGGGTTGGAACATTCCAAATTGTATGGAATGAATTTATGGATAATTTAGTTTACGGACCTGTAAAATTCGTAGATTATAACTCTCCAATGGCTAAAGCTTTAAATAAACAATCATTTAAAAAATCTTATATTGGTCTAAACTCATACTATACAAAATATGGTATGATGACTCCAAGCTTAAAAGAAGAAATCGAAAAAGGAATACAAGAAAAATTCAATGAAACTAGCGACATTTTAGATACAATGGAATGGGCTGAAAATTCAGATAATTTACTTGTATATGCAATGCTTAAAAAAGATTTCAAATTTTTAAATGCATTCGATAAATTATCAACAGGTGGTTTTGGTAAAAATTACAATGCATTCCCATACTTTGGAATCAACGAAAATAGTGATAAAAAATTATACAAAAACTTAAAAGTATTATTCTATAATTCAAATGAAGATTTTGCTGTAAAACTATTCACTAAAGACAGAGATGAAGTAATTTTATACAGAACAAACAATGACACAACATTTGATGAATACTATTCAGAATTAAATAAAAAATCAAGAAAATTCCGTGGTAACAAAAGATTTGCAAAACATGATGAATTAAGAATTCCTGATATTAATCTATATCAACAAGCAAGCTTTAAAGAACTTGAAGGCCATGATGTAAAAGGTACAAACTTCAGAATAGATTCAACAATCGAAACTATTGATTTCAAAATGAATAACGAAGGCGTAGAATTAAAAAGTGAAGCTGCTATGATCGCAAAAATGTCAGCACTTCTACCAGAAAGAGGACGTAAATTCTACTTCACAGATAATTTTGTACTATTCTTAATTGAAAAAGGTCAAAAAACTCCATACTATGCAATGAAAGTTAGCGACCTTGAAGCTCTAAATAGCACAGCTAAAGAAGAAGAATAGAAAATAAACACAAATAAAAAAAAGAGGTTAGATATAAAATCTAACCTCTTTTTTTATCACAAATAATATAAATATCTAATTGACCACCAATAATTTAACAACTATAATCAAATTATGGCTAAAGTAAAAACAAAATGGATATGTCAACAATGTGGGTACGAAAGTGCAGGATATTTAGGAAAATGTCCTGAATGCGGAAGTTGGGGAAGTTTCACGGAAGAAATTCAATCAAACCTAAAACCTCAAACAACTTCACCACAAGGAATAGTTAACGATACAAAACCTTCACTAATTACAGAAATTCATATAGGTGAAGAAGTTAGAGTTAGCACAAACATTTCAGAATTTGATAGAATTTTAGGAGGCGGACTAGTTCAAGGTTCACTTGTTCTAATTGCCGGCGACCCTGGAATTGGTAAATCAACAATATTACTACAAACTAGTGGACAATTAGCAAGTAACGGACAAAAAATTCTATATGTATCAGCAGAAGAATCAGCAAGTCAGTTAAAACTTAGAGCAAACAGACTCAAAATAAATTCTGAAAACTTATACGTTTATCCACAAACAAACTTGGAAAGTATAAGACAACAAATTGACGAACTTAAACCTGATACTATTGTTATTGATAGTATTCAAGCTATATACTCTCAAACAATAACAAGTTCAGCAGGAAGCGTTTCACAAATTAGAGAATGCTGCAATATTTTAATGCAAATTGCAAAAACTCAAAATATTACAATAATAATCATAGGTCACGTTACCAAAGATGGAAATATTGCAGGGCCTAAAATTTTAGAACACATGGTTGATACTGTTATTTATTTTGAAGGAGACAAATATAAATCATATAGAATGCTTCGTTCAATGAAAAATAGATTTGGAAACACTTCTGAAGTAGGGATTTTTGAAATGCAAACTCAAGGCTTAGTTGAAGTAAAAAATCCAAATGAACTATTTTTAAATGAACGTTCTCAAGAAGCAATCCCAGGTAGTGCAATTATTGTAACCAATGAAGGTTCAAGACCACTACTTGTAGAAATCCAGGCTTTAGTTGGGACAACACCATACCCATCTCCAAGAAGAGTTACAAATGGAGTGGATTCTAGCAGAGTTCTTCAAATTCTTGCGGTATTAGAAAAACGAGTAGGCTTAAATTTATCAAAGCAAGATGTTTATGTGAATGTTATGGGCGGCATTGATGTTAATGAGCCAAGTGCAGACTTAGGTATTGCTTTAGCTATTGCAACTTGTGCCAGAGATGTTGTAGTTGATCCGCAAACAGTTATTATTGGAGAAATTGGTTTATCAGGAGAAATACACCCTGTTGCAAATATCGACAAACGATTAAATGAAGCTGCGGCCTCAGGATTTAAAAAAGCAATAATTCCTTATGCAAATAGAAATATTGAACACGATAAAATTCAAACAGTTCCTGTTAAACGAGTAATTGATGCAATTACAGCTTGTATAACCCCAAATACAGTACAATAAGAGGTAACTAATGAAACTAGAAGAAGAATTAGGCAAACTTTTAATTGAAAAACATTTAACAGTAGCAACCGCAGAATCTTGTACCGGAGGCCTTGTAAGTTCAAAACTTACAGATATTTCAGGTAGTTCAGAATATGTTAAACTAAATTTCGTAACTTATGCAAACGAAGCTAAACATAATATCCTTGGAGTTAGTTGGGATATTTTAAATAACTATGGCGCAGTAAGTGAACAATGTGCTGAAGCTATGGCAAATGGGCTAGAAAAAGCAACAGGATGTGATATCGCAATTTGTACAACAGGAATCGCTGGACCAACAGGCGGAACTGAAGAAAAACCGGTAGGTCTTGTTTATATTTCTGTAAAATACAAAGGTATAGTTACAATAAAAGAAGTTAAATTATCACCGGACACTCCAAGAATTGAAATGAAAGAAGCTTTTGCAAATCACGCATTAAAACTTGCAATATCAACATTATCCGGCAATAAACTTTGCTAAGACTTCAGGGAACTTGTTTATTAAAGCATCCGCAAACTTTTCTGTATCAACCTGAGTTGTAACAACAGATAATAGATCTTGTGGAAGTTTATTCATCATTTTTTCTAAGTACTCTGGCTTAATAACTCCCATTGATTTAACCATTTCATCTTTATTGCGTTCTCTTTGAATAATATGAGTATATGCATCAGCATCAAATTTCTCATATAATTTAGGTTCACGACTTGTCAATAGCAAAGTTAAATCTCGCTTTTGATTTGGTTGAAGATTTGTAATCGCATTTCTATAATCTAAATCACCAAGTTGCCCAATTTGTCGTACTAATTCAGCAGAATCACCTTGAGCTTCAACTCCGGTTACACTTTCTAACATTTGTTGTAAGTACATTTCAGGAATAGATTTGAGATTTTGAAGCAACATTTCCTTATCCATATCCGTACCTGTTAACAATTTATCTAATTGTTTTTCCGGCATATATTCAATAATTTGTTGCTCTGAGAACATTTCAAACACAGTTCTAACAAGCTCTTCCATTGGAATATCTTTTAATAAGTTCATCAATCCATCTTCAGAAAAGAACTGCAAACCTTGTACCATATCATTTGGTTCTAACATAGGAACAAGCTTTTCTAACTGGGCAGATGTCATAGACTGCATTATAACTAATTTATTATTCGGATCGGCTAATTGAAACAATTCAATTAACTGGTTTGGATCAGAAAACATATCTGCAGCCATCTGAATTGCAGCCTGATTACCCTGTGCTGCTTCAGCTTGAAGAATTTCTTCTACTGATTTATCAGCATAAATCTGCATCTTGGATTCAGAAATACCAAGTTTTGATTGCAAATAAAGTAATGTAGACTCTATGACCAGCGACATATAAACCTCAAATCTCTTTATATATTAACGGTTTAAAATCCTAGAAAATTCAATAATATCAATAAATTGTAACATTAAGTAATATTCAAAAAAAGCCTAAAATAAACAGTATTTAATACAAATTCCGTTGTAAATTTTTGTAAAAATTTACGACAATTGTAACAAAATTTTAACGTTTCTATACTTTATATATATAAGGGAAAATATAAGGAATGGGACAATGAGTTTCGATGTAAATATTGGACGGGCACAACCAATTATTAAACCCACAGCAAACATGAATAACGATGGTGGAAGCGGCGGAAACCTAGGTTATATGATGCGCGGAAAAAAGAAAAACAATCAAAATGAACATAAAAGTTTATTTGATTCAGAACCGGAATTAGATTCTTTCGAAATGGCATCAAAACTTCCTAACAAACATTATGAAGAAGCTATGGGATTAAAAAATTCTTGGATTGAAAATTTTATTTCAAAAATTACAAAATAAAAAAGACCAAACATAGAAAATATGTTGGTCTTTTTGTTTTATAAAATATTATGCTAACCCATGCGAAACTTTATTGTTAGTAGAAATCATATTCATCGCAGAATAAATACTTTCTCGCGAATCAAGTAAGGTATCATATCTACTATCTAAACTAGACAATTGTGACAAATAAGATGATAACTGAGGCAAAATACGAGGATTATTCTCAGCATCTTCTAGTAAAGTTTCTAATTCGTTACCAATTGCATTTAATATTTCTGTCGTATCATCCGAAGAAATAGATACCCCAACAGAACTTGCTAAAGCTTTTGCTTCTGATAGTATCTGACTTTCAGAATCATTTCGTCCATCTTGTTGATCAGATGAAGACTGTTTTTCTTGCATTGCTGCAGAAATTAATGATAATGCCTCTGACTCTGTCATATCATCCGTTGCAGTAATTCCTAATGCTTCTAATTTTGATTTAGTGCTTTCGCTCAATGATGACTTTTTCACATTAGTATCATTTGCAGCAGCACTTGAACCTGCATTTACACTGGAAATTGATGTTGACATAAAACCCATCCTTTCTTTGGGAGCTATTCTCTCTCTCAATATTTGTACGTTGGATTTGTCGGATTATATTATTCAATTCTTAAGTAAAATACGTCGATTGTGAAGAAAAGTTTACATGTAGAATATTCTACTAGTGGAAATATTGACTTTTGAAAAAGTGTAATTATACAAAAACAAGTACACGAGATTTTATAAGTTATTAAGCAAAGAGAGGTAAAACATGGAGAAAAGAAGACATTATGTTAACAGCTTAACATTTCAAACTGAGTACACTGCACAAGTTTTTAAAAATATCACCAAAGAATTTTTTGAAAATGAAATAAACAAGAAAATTTCATTTGAAGAATACATAATTCTGGATACAATAATTTGCTATCCGCACATTGATGAAAAAATATTAGCTAAAACACTATTAAAAGATAGAAATTCCATTAAACATCTATTAACAAAATTAGTTAATAAAAAACTGCTCGAAGAAATTAAAAATAATAAATTAGAAGCAGTATTTACTCATTACAAATTAACAGATAAAGGTAATAAATTATACCAAGAAATAACTCTTTCTAATGACAAAACTATAGAAATACTTGCCAAATTTATCTCAGAAAAAGAATTATTATCTTTTACTAAAACACTATTAAAAATTAGAAATATACTTATTTCACTTGAATATATTGAAATACCATAATAGATCTCAAAATATTACTCCTACTCTATGCAAAAAAGCTCTCATATTGAGAGCTTTTTCTTTTATACAAAAATAAAAGAGATTTCTTACGAAATCTCTTTTAAATAGCGGAAGACGAGACTCGAACTCGCGACAGCCTGCTTGGAAGGCAGACGCTCTACCAACTGAGCTACTTCCGCAAAACTATTTATTTGTCACAAAAAAATATTACCACAAGAGTAAACTAAAATCAAGTTTTAAATTTCAAACCAACAAAAATGTATATTAATCCTAAAGTACTAGTAAAAAATATCAATATGAGCCTTGAAAAATCTATTCTCAAGAATGGTGCGAAAAGAACCCATGACCGTTTATTATATAAATGTAGGTTCGAAACGTCCAAGCACTTTTTCGGGGTTGCGACAAGATTTTTTCTTTTTGCGGTTTGGTTTAAAACGCTTTGAACTTACACCTTACTTCAAAAAATTTTTCATGTTTTATAACTTCCGGTTTGTAGTGTAGCTAAGTTGCAAGACAAACCTTTTTATTTTATAATCCATCCTGTATAGAATATATAGGAGTAAATTATTATGACAAGTGAAGTTAGGGCAAGTCACATTCTTGTAAAAACAGAACAAGAAGCTAAAGATTTGTATAACGAAATTAAAAATGGTAAATCTTTTGCTGAACTAGCAGAAGAAAAATCATTATGCCCATCTGGACAAAATGGTGGTGATCTTGGATTTTTTGGAAAAGGAATGATGGTTAAACCTTTTGAAGATGCAGCTTTTGCTCTTGAAGTTGGTGAATTATCAGAACCTGTTCAAACTCAATTCGGATGGCACTTAATTCAAGTTACAGGCAAAAACTAATATGGATAATATAACAGTAATAAAAAATTTCATGGTTAACAATGAGCTTAAATACTTATTAGTTAACTCAACTAATGAATTTTTAGTTGAATATAATACTTTAGAAGAAAATTCCAGATTCAAACTAACACAATTTTCAGGCTCAACAGGAGAAGCTTTAGTTACTCCGGAAACAATTTATCTTTTTGTAGATGGAAGATATCATATTCAAGCTGATCTTGAAGTTAACCATGAAAAAATTACTGTTATAAAACTTCAACAAGGCCAAAAATACTTAGATGAACTTATAAACAGAATTCCAAAAAATGAAGTTTTAGGTTTATTTTCTAAAAAGAATTCTCAAGCAAAAATAGAATTTATAAAAGACAAAAGAAATATAAAACTTTTAGATTCTGATCTTCTTGATAATAAAGTTAAAAATATATTTCAAAACAATATTGAACTCGATATTAATTTAACTGGAATTTCAAAAGAAGAAAAAATTACAGAAATTTCAGCTAACCTAGCAGAGGACGAAGCCTTATATATAACAGATTTAGATGAAGTTTCTTACCTATTTAATATGAGAAACTTTTCACAAAATTTCACTGCAAAAATAAAAGCTAAAGCTCTTATTTTTAAAAACGAATTTCAATTATTTACTGAAAATGAGCTTCAAAATTTAGAAAACATATTGAAAAATACAGACAAAAAAATCTATGTAGATAAAACTACAATTAATGGATTTGATTATAATTTAATAAATTCAAGGGCTCTAAATCTATCCGAAAATTCTGTTAAAATAATGAAAGCTCAAAAAAATAAAGCTGAATTAAATCATTTGAAACATGCATTTAAAAAAACAGATAAAGCAGTTTCGGCAATACGAGATTATATTGAAAATAATGAAAATTTATCAGAATATGATATTGCAACTCAACTAGAAAAAGAATTCAAAAAACAAGGAGCTCTAGGATTAAGCTTTAATTCCATAGTAGCCAAAGATAAAAATTCTGCTCTTGCTCACTACTCAAAATCTTCAAAAGATGAAATAATCAAAGATGGTAGTCTTGTTCTGATTGACTGCGGAGCTTATTTTGAAGGCGGACTTGCAACAGATATCACGAGAGTTTTTGTCAAAGGAACTCCAAGTGAACTACAACGCAAAATATACACGATTGTATTGAAAGCCTTTTTAAAAGCATACAATTACGATAAAACAAATACACAAAGACCATTGAAAGGTTTTGATATAGATAAGTCTATTCACGAATTTTTTGCGACACAAGATACTGAAGGTTTTGTTTTTAACCATGGATTAGGACACGGAATAGGTATAAATGTTCATGAATACCCACCAAATCTAAGTTCTCATGAAATGGCAAAAACTCCAATACTTGATGGAATGTGCTTCTCTATAGAACCGGGATTATATAAAGAAGGCTTTTTCGGAGTAAGATTGGAAAATTCGTGTTATTTCCAAGATAATCACATTCACTCATTTGTACATATGAATTATGAAAAAAAACTAATCGATGATAAAATGTTATCAGAAACAGAAAAACAACAACTTGCAGAATTTGAGGTTAAATAATGGATATAATAACAAGTGTTAATAATAATCTTGTAAAAGAAACCACAAAACTTCAACAAAAAAAATTCAGAAATCAAACAGGTAAATTTATACTGGAAGGTTTTAAAGCAATAAAAGAAGCTTTTGATGCGGGAATTCAACTTGAAAATATTTTTGTAGAACAACATCATACAAAAGATTATGAATTTGCAAAAGATATTCTAATTGAGACTAATGAAGCAGTTTTAAAAAAACTCTGCACAACTGAATCTGCACCTAGCGCTATTGCTATTGGTTTTCAAAAACAATATGATAAAAAATTACTAACAAAAACACAAAAAGTTGTATTATTGGAAGACATCAAAGACTTAGGGAATTTAGGAACAATCATACGTTCTTCTGTAGCTTTTGGTGCTGATGCTATTGTTTTGTACGGAGATAGCGTAGATATCTATAACCCAAAATGTGTTAGAGCGTCTGTTGGAAATCTTTGGAAACTTCCTATTATTCATATAAAAGATTTTGAAGAATTAAAAAATATTTTTTCTAATTTCGAAAGAATTGCAACACTTCCAAGAGCTACAAACTTACTAAAAACCTACAAAATAAAATTACCAACACTTGTTATGTTCGGAAGTGAAGCAAACGGATTGTCAGAAGAACTAATCAAATTTTCTACGAATTCAGTAAAAATAGAAATGAATAAGACTGTAGAATCCTTAAATCTTGCGACTTCTGTTTCTGTAATTTTATACGAATTATTTGTATAGGAGAAAATAATGACAAATCATGAAATAAAAGCTCGCGAATTATTCAAAAGCGGGTATAACTGTGCTCAATCTGTATTAGGAGCTTACGCAGAAGAACTTGGACTTGACTTAGATACAGCATTAAAAATTTCATCCTCTTTCGGCGGTGGAATGGGAAGATTAAGAGAAGTATGCGGAGCCGTAAGTGGGATGTTTATGGCTGTAGGCTTAGCTAAAGGTTATAAATCAAATAACGATAGAGAAGAAAAAAAAGAACATTATGAAAGAATTCAATATTTAGCAAAAGAATTTGAAAAAATGAATGGTTCTATTGTATGTAGAGAATTACTTGGCTTAGACCATAAAAAAGATGATCCGACACCGGCAGAAAGAACAAAAGAATATTATAAAAAAAGGCCTTGCGAAGAAATGGTTGCAGATGCTTGTAAGATTTTAGATAAATACTTAAGTGAGAATAAAAAAGAAGCGGTTATTTCATAACCGCTTCTTTTTTATTTAAGGCATTGTTGGATAATTATTTATTTTATAACCTTTTGCAGTAATTGCAAGTATCTCCTTGATTGTCTTTGCTTCTTTTATCTTTTTTGAATACTCGTCTACATTAACATAATATTCAGCTAAGACCTCGTTATTAAATGAACTGTATATTTTAGTTTTATTCATTTCTTCTACGTTGATAGGAGATTTTTTACTTTCTTCAATAATTTGTTTATTTGTATGCTTAGACATGTAAGCATAATTAGCTGCAGAATTAAATAATTGCTTTTTATATCTCATTGATAATTTATCCCATACAGCCGGATCCATATAAAATTTATTTTCAGTATCTCCAAGTTCAATTTTTGAAAAATTTGCTTCTACAGAAACTTTTTGATGCTCAATAGCCAAATTTTCTAATTTTACTTTATATTCAGGATGTGATTGAGAATATTTATAAAGTACAATTCCTGAAGATATAGAAAACAAAATAATACTACCAATTATTAAAAATGGAGCTAAAATACCCCAAATAGTTGCTTGTTTTTCTTGATCCGCATGAAATCTTTCTAAGCTATCGTACTTTTCACTCATAGCCCATTCATTACCTTTTAGACCACAAATAAACATAAACGGTAACCAGCCACAAGTCAAACATAATGGAAGCATTAAAGTTGTCATTGGAGCTTTATTAAATAATCCCCAAATCCAAGTACCCAAAAATGCTCCCCAGTTAAACTTTAACAACTTACTTTTTGGTTTTTGACCTGTTATTTTACCTTTTTGGAAAATCAAAACTAATACAATAAAAAATGATATCCATTTTGCGAAGAAATTAGATGCTACAGGTGTATATCCCATAAAAAATAAAACAACTAATATTGATGAAATCATATAAACTCTATTATCATCGACTTCACCAACAATATCCCTTACTCTTCTTACAATACTTGGATAGTACAAAGCTGAAACCACCAGCCCCATTATTGCAATCCAAAGTGTGCACCATAAAGGTAATGACGGA
This sequence comes from uncultured bacterium, assembly GCA_905215335.1. Taxonomy (GTDB): domain Bacteria; phylum Cyanobacteriota; class Vampirovibrionia; order Gastranaerophilales; family Gastranaerophilaceae; genus Zag111. The sequence goes on from CAJMPQ010000004.1 coordinate 122,659, forward strand.
TGAGCTGACAACAAACCAAACTCAGCCCACATCTTCGGATTAAACATACCCAAATAAAAAATTGGAGTTGTCCAAATTAAAGATTCTACTAACTCTATCCATAATGTATTGATAATAAACCCTCTTCGACCAATAATACCACGCATACCTAATAACTTATTAGATTCTGCAAAATAATTCTCAGACATTTTTAACTCCTATATTAACTCTATTCATCAATTTCTTCTAATAATTCTTCCGGTATAACTTTTTCTGTGATATTCTTACCACTTTTTGCACTTCTTGCTTCTATACCATAATCTTTTAGTTTTTCAGCTTCTCTAAATATACTTCCATTATTTTTTAACCTAAACCTATTAATTTCAGTATTAATCTCTTGAGCAGCTTTTTCTATAGAATTTCTTATATTCAATAAATTTTGCGCATGTGTTGCTAAATTATTATATAAGGTTTCACCAACTCTAACTATATTTTCAACATTTGAACTTCTAACTTTTGATGCCCACAATTGATTTACCAATCTCAAAGATACCAATAATGAAGAAGACCCAACAATAATAATATTTTTTGAATTTGCATTTTCTAATACTTGTTTAAAATCATAATCTGTATAAATCAAATTTATACAAGATTCTATAGGAATATACATTAATATAAATCCAGGTTGATTTCCACCCAACAAATGCTCATAATCTTTTTTCGCCAAAGAATTTATACAACCATTCAAATCAGATATAAAACTCTTTTTATAACTATCATCTTCTGACTGTCTATAATCAATATAATTTTTTAAAATAACTTTTGAATCAATAACTAAATAATTATCATTTGGTAAATTCACAATAAAATCAGGTTTTACACCTTCTGCTGAAAATTGCTTACGGTAATGTACATTTTCTTCTAAATTTGCAAATTTCAAAAGCTGTTCTAACCATTCTTCTCCAAATGCTCCTTTTAAATTTTGGTTTGTAGTCAAAGCTCGAGCATATTTTTCAGCAGTTTGAATAGCATTTTTTATATCCAAAGATTCTAACTCATAAGATTTTTGATATTTATCTAAACTTTCTTTAAATTCCGACAACATCTTATTTATTGGCTTAATTTCTTCAGCTTTAAATATCTCCATTTTAGACGTCAAATCTGCAGAATGAGTTTCCAACAAGTGTTCTTGTTGATTTTTTAAAGAGTCTTGAGCTATTTGAGAAAATGCAACCTTAACTTCATTAATAATATTATCATTCAACCCTACACGAGTTTTTAATTCATTATTTTCAGCTTTCAATTCAATAATCTTGTTTTGATAAAATACTGAAGCAATATGCCAAACTAAAACCCCTGTAACAATAATGCTTAATATAAGAATTACTATTTCTAAAACCATCTCTACCTCTGTAAAACCATTTTCATTCTAACATATTTTCAGAAAAATACTAACATTTTAAAAGTTATATGAAGATAAAAGATGTTTCAAATATATCAAAACTTGCACTACTCATTTTTTTTAATTAAAATATTGATAATCTGATATTTATATATTTTTAGAAGAAGGGATAGAACTATGGTTGTGGAAAGACAAAGAGTACAAGAACAAGATAAAATTCAAAGACGTTCAAACTTTGAAGCAGTTGAAAGCAATTTAACTCCAGAACAAGTAAAACTTGAAGCTTCAAGATGCTTAAATTGTAAAAATCCTCGCTGCGTACAAGGTTGTCCAGTTAATATTAAAATTCCGGAATTTATACACGCACTAAAAGAAGATAAACTTGATGAAGCAGGAAAAATTATCAGAGAAACAAGTATGCTTCCTTCTGTTTGTGGTAGAGTTTGTCCTCAAGAAAGACAATGTGAAGGAAATTGTATTTTAGGAATTAAAGGTGAACCTGTTGCTATTGGGGCTTTAGAAAGATACGTTGGAGACAACACAGCTGCTGAAGAAACTGAAATTAAACCTTCTGGTAAAAAAGTTGCTATCGTAGGTTCAGGTTGTGCTGGTATTACAGCTGCTGCAGACCTAAGAAAAGCTGGCCACGAAGTTGTTGTATTTGAAGCTCTTCACAAACTTGGTGGTGTTCTTCGTTACGGAATTCCTCCATTCAGACTTCCTAGAAAAATTCTAGATAGAGAAATTACTAACCTAAAAGAAATGGGAGTAAAATTCCATACTAATGTTATTGTTGGTAAATCTATCACTCTAAAACAATTAAAAGATGATGGATTTGATGCTATATTCATTTGTTCAGGTGCAGGTCTTCCAAAAATGATGCATATTCCTGGAGAAAATTTAAACGGTGTATTCTCAGCAAATGAATTTTTAACACGTGTAAACCTTATGGGCGCTGGAAGAAATGATTCTGTTACACCTCTTAGAGTTGGTAAAAAAGTCGCAGTTATCGGTGGAGGTAACGTAGCTATGGATGCCGCTCGTACTGCCGTTAGAGTAGGTTTTGAAGAAGTATCAATTCTATACCGTAGAACAGAAAAAGAATTACCTGCTCGTTTAGAAGAAATTAGACACGCTAAAGAAGAAGGTGTTCAATTTAAATTCTTACATGCTCCAGTTGAAATTTTAGAAAATGAAGGCTATGTAAATGGCATGAAATTTGAAATTATGGAACTTGGTGAACCTGATGCTTCAGGTAGAAGAAGACCAGTTGGTACTGGCGAATTTGTTACTGAAGATGTTGATACAGTAATCGTTGCACTAGGTACTGGTCCAAACCCAATTATCCAAAAATCAGCTGAAGCTGAAGGCTTAGAAATAATAACTGATGCAAAAGGTTATATCGAAGTTGATCCTGAAAAACGTTCAACTAATTTACCATTCATATTCGCAGGTGGTGACGTTGCACCAGTTGGCGCATCAAACGCAATCAATGCAATGGGAGCGGGTAAAAAAGCTGCTAAAGCTATCAATGAAATGCTAAAATAATTTCAAAATAAATAATCAAAAAAAGAGTGTAGTTATAAAAAGATTACACTCTTTTTTTATTAAAACCTATATTGCCAATTACAAAAAATAATGATAAAGTAACCATATAGGAGAGTATCTGATGAGCTTTGAAGAAAATCAAGAAATAGAATATTCAGATTCAAAAACCAATTTACTAAAAATAGATATGCCTATTGGCAAATTAAGATTTTTTGTAAACTCTATTATTCTATTCATAATTCAAATGATTGTAATAGCGTTATATTATTTATGCTATTTCATAACAAAAAGCCCTGAATCATTCCTAATTTTATTTGGTATATTCTTATTGGTATTTGGAATTCCACTTTTATACCTAAATTTTGTTAATACAGTAAAAAGAATGTGGGATATCGCAGGCACCTTTCACAGAGGACTTTGGTTAAGCGTTGGCTTATTTGTAATATCATTTATCTGTGTATTTTTATTTCCTCTTGCAATCTTATTTTTCTATTTTGCAATGATATTTATGCCTGGAACAATAATAAAAAAATAATAAATAACCCTATGAAAAATACTATAATAATAAAAAAAATAATTTTATCTATTTTAACTATGCTAATTTCTACATTACCGGTATTAGCACTAAATTTTGACGTATCAGTAGATGAAGAAATAAAGAAAAAATATAATACCAATAAAATAGAACAAGATGTATTACCTCCACTACCAAAAGTGAATACAACTACAAATAAACCAATCCAAACCCCAACTCAAACACAAACAACAACTACATCAATTCCAAAAAATACCCCAACATATACAACTTCAGTTCCAACAATAACAAAAGCTGACAAAAAAGATGCTATAAAAATAATTCGTTGGACAAAATTCCAAGTAAAATCAAATCAAGTTATATCAGATTGGCTTAGAGAAGGAAACACTGTATCTTTCACTTCTACTGCACCTGTTTATAAAAGGAATATAACGATTCCAGCAGGAACAATATTTAAAGGTGTAATAGTTGATTCTCACAGACCACAAATAACAGGAAATGGCGGACTTGTTGTCTTAAAAGTAACAAGTATGAATTATAATGGAAAAACAATTCCTCTAAATGCTAAAATTACAAAAGCAAATACAAAAAAGATATTCTTTAATAACATAAAAGGTAAGCGCCAATATTGGGCTAATGTAGGAAAACAAATTGATAAAGGTGAAAATTTCTACAAAAAAACACGTCAAACTTCTTCAAAATTAGCAGATAACCCAATTGGTTGGATAATTTCACCTATTCCAACTTTATTTGGAATAGTTTGTTACACAGCAACAACAGCGACATCGCCATTACTTGCAATATTTTCTAAAGGCGGAAATATATCAATTCCTGCAGGTAGCTCATTCGAAATAAAATTACTTAGTGAAGCTTATATCTATTAATTATTGTCGATAAGGATGCAAAATTCTAGGATTATTTTTATCTCTCACAAAATAAGGCTTTATACTTTTTTTAGTATAAACTTTTGTTTCTTCTTTTAAAATCGAACTATAATCATTTGCCCATTTTTTAAATAATCTGTTTGCGACTTTGGAATCTCCTCCATCATCAATATAATCTGCATATTTATAATTTGCATCAAGATGTAGTTGAGGTTTTGCATATATTTTTCTGTATGCATTAACATAAGATTTTTGGTACTTATCGACCGGAGTCATCGCCAACAAACCAAATATCATAAAGACAAATAAGACTACCCATATTTTATGTAATAAGCCATGCATATAATCATAATATCAAACTTTAGAAAAATAGTAAAATTAAAACATGACCAATTGTAAAAATATTGTTAAATATTGATTTATTCAATATAATAGAAAGGGGAACAAACTTTTGATAAAGGAGAGAGAAAATGATGAAAAAGTTTACTTCACCAATGGCATTATTTGCATTATTTGCAGTAATGATTTTGGGCATCTCACCTGCATTGGCAAGTGAAGCCGATTTAGTTGTTCCAAGTATCAAGTGTATTTCTCCAAGCAGCTATACACTATTATTAATTGGTCTTGGAATTTCTATTATCGGATTGATTTTCGGACTTGTTGAATTCTTGAAAATCAAAAAATTAGACGTCCATAAAGTTATGGACGAAGTTGGTAATACTATTTTTGAAACTTGTAAAACTTACCTTATCCAACAAGGAAAGTTCTTATTAGTATTAGAAGTATTAATCGGCTTATGTATAGCATTCTACTTCGGTTATTTACAAAAAATGGGAATTGCCGGAGTATTAACAATCTTAGGATGGTCAATTATTGGTATCTTAGGATCTTACGCAGTTGCTTGGTTTGGTATTAGAATGAACACTTTAGCAAACTCTAGAACTGCATTTGCAGCATTAAAAGGTAATCCTTTAAATATCTTAAATATACCTTTAAAAGCTGGTATGAGTATCGGTGTTTTATTAGTTTCTGTTGAACTAATTATGATGCTTATCATTTTATTATTTATTCCTGGCGAAATTGCTGGAGCTTGCTTCATCGGTTTTGCTATCGGTGAATCTTTAGGTGCATCAGCTCTTCGTGTTGCTGGTGGTATTTTCACAAAAATCGCAGATATTGGTTCTGACCTAATGAAGATCCAATTTGGTATTAAAGAAGATGACCCTAGAAACCCTGGTGTTATTGCTGACTGTACTGGTGATAATGCTGGTGATTCAATCGGACCTACAGCTGACGGTTTCGAAACTTATGGTGTAACTGGTGTTGCTCTTGTAAGCTTCATCTTATTAGCTGTTTTAGGTAAAGAAAATCAAGTTCAACTATTAGCTTGGATTTTCGTTATGAGATTCTTAATGATTGTTACTTCAGTTGTTGCTTACTGGATTAACAACATTGTAGATAAATTCTATGCTAAATCAGCAGAAAAATTTGACTTTGAAGTACCTTTAACAAGACTTGTTTGGATTACTTCAATCTTATCAATCGGTATGACTTTTGGTGTAAGTTACTGGTTATTAAATTCAATGGAACACCATATTTGGCTAGTATTATCTTGTATTATTTCTTGCGGAACTTTAGGTGCTGCATTAATTCCAGAATTTACTAAGATATTTACATCTCCAAAAGCAAAACACACAGAAGAAGTTGTTACAGCTTCTCGTGAAGGCGGAGCTTCTTTAACAATTCTTTCTGGTATCGTTTCTGGTAACTTCTCAGGTTTCTGGATTGGTATGGTTATTGTATTACTTATGGGTCTTGCTTATTTTGCAAGCACATATATCCCTGAAAGCTTAATGGGATATTCTTCAGTATTTGCATTTGGTCTTGTAGCTTTTGGTTTCTTAGGTATGGGTCCTGTAACAATTGCTGTTGACTCTTATGGCCCAGTTACAGATAACGCTCAATCAGTTTATGAATTATCATTGATTGAAGAAATTCCTAACATTAAAGAAGAAATCAAAAACGAATATGATTTTGATGCAGATTTTGAAAATGCAAAACAATACTTAGAAGAAAATGATGGAGCTGGTAACACATTCAAAGCAACATCAAAACCAGTATTAATTGGTACTGCTGTTGTTGGTGCTACTACTATGATTTTCTCATTGATTCTAGTTATTAGAAATACTCTAGGTATTCAACCTGAAATGATTCTAAACTTGTTAAACCCATATACTTTATTAGGTTTATTAACAGGTGGCGCAGTTATTTACTGGTTCAGCGGCGCATCTATGCAAGCTGTTACAACTGGAGCTTACAGAGCCGTTGAATATATTAAAGATAATATCAAACTAGGCGAAGCTGATGAAAAAAGTGCAAATGTTGCAAACTCAAAAGAAGTTGTTAAAATTTGTACTCAATATGCTCAAAAAGGTATGGTCAATATCTTTATAGCATTATTTACATTTGCATTAGCTCTAGCTTGCTTATCTGCTCCTGGAGTAAAAACTCAATTAGCTGTATCATTCTTCGTTAGTTACTTAGTTGCAATTGCAGTATTTGGTTTATTCCAAGCTGTATTTATGGCTAACGCTGGCGGATGTTGGGATAACGCTAAAAAAATTGTTGAAGTAGATTTAAAAGAAAAAGGAACTCAACTTCACGAAGCTACAGTTGTTGGTGATACAGTTGGTGATCCATTTAAAGATACTTCATCAGTTGCAATGAACCCAATTATTAAGTTCACTACTTTATTTGGTTTGTTAGCAATGGAAATTGCAATTAACGAATCATTTAGAAAAGTTGCACCTTATGTTGGTGTTGTGTTCTTAATAATTGCACTTATTTTTGTTATCAGATCTTTCTACGGAATGAGAATTCCTACAAAGAAATAAGTATAAACAAAAATAGAAAAAGGCTCCTTAATTAATAAGGAGCCTTTTTTATTGCATATATAAATTATTCAATAATACCTTTTTCAAAATAATCTTGTTCTAATCTTGATAAATAATTACGAGCTTCAATATATTCTTTTGGTGACATACTTTCTGCATTTCTTTCTAATGTAGCTCTTAACACAGATTTATCATCAACTTTAATCATATTTCTTCTTGCATTTTGAACTATTTCTAATGCCACATCTCCAGCCTTTTGCAGACCATTACGCTTATCAAAATATAAATTATTAAAACTTATTTTCATAAAACATTTCTCCGATTACTATTTACATCTATTTTAAACCTAAACAAAAATATTATTGCTAAAAATATTTAAAAATATTAAATATACTATCAAAAAAAATTATTTAGGGTAATTTATATATACAAAACTTAAAAAATTATTGAGCTTAAATGCTGACAGATTTATAATACACCATGGTGGTGGATGTAGAAAGGATTAAAAATAATGGTTGCAATCGAAGAAATGACTTACCCTCAACTAGAAAAAGCAATAAACCCAACTCACGACATTAGACTATTTTCAGGTCGTTCTAACCCAAAATTAGCACAAGAAATTGCTGATTATTTAGGAACAACTGTTGGTCCTATGATTGTGAAAAATTTTGCAGACGGAGAATTATACGTTCAAGTTAAAGAAAGTGTTAGAGGAGATGATGTTTTCATCATTCAACCAGTTTGCAATCCTGTAAACGAAAATTTAATGGAATTATTAATTATAATTGATGCATTTAAAAGAGCTAGTGCTAAAACAATTACTGCAGTAATTCCATATTATGGATACGCTAGACAAGATAGAAAAACTTCTGGCCGTGAAGCAATTACTGCTAAACTTGTTGCAGACTTATTAACAACAGCAGGCGCAGACAGAGTTCTTGCAATGGATCTACATACCGGTCAAATTCAAGGATTTTTCAATATTCTTGTAGACCACATTTTTGCAACAAATGTACTTGTAAATTACATCAAAGATTTAGGCATTGATCCAGAAAACATGGTTGCAGTATCTCCTGACATGGGCGGAGCAAATAGAACAAGACATTTTGCGAAAAAACTTGATTGTCCTATTGCAATCATAGATAAAAGACGTGATAAACATAACGAAGCAATTGCAGCTAACGTAATTGGTGATGTTAAAGATAAAGTTTGTTTAATGTTTGATGATATTATTGATACAGCAGGTACAATTTGCGAAGCTGCTAAACTTTTAAAATCAAAAGGTGCTAAAGAAATTTATGTTGGAGCAACCCACCCTGTATTTTCAGGCCCAGCTATCGAAAGACTAGGTTCTGCCCCAATTACAGAATGTATCGTTACAAATACAATACCTTTAGATATGAGCAAAATGCCACCAAATATCAAACAGGTTTCTGTAGCTCCATTACTTGCACAAGCTATTTCTAGAATTCATGACGATGAATCAGTAAGTTCATTATTTGGATTTGAAAAAGAAATGCAAGTTTCATAGAAAATACAAAATACAATAAATAATAATTTCAAATAAGACAAGGACTTAAAGTCCTTGTCTTATTTTTATCTCATACAAATAGAGGATATTTGAACCTTTTTACTTAAGAAAAAAAAATACATTCCGTATATAAAAATATAGATATGAAAAACGAAAGTTTTTCATACCTCCTCCCCAAGTCTGGTAGCCGTTCTTTTTGAAACGGCTTTTTTTTTTGCTTTAAATATATATAAATAAATGTAAAATTTCATTTATATTTTAGCAATCCAAAATATTCACCACACTTTCTGAAATTACAAATCAGAAATGGAGGCAAGCGATGAATTTTTCTATCAACAATATTAACCCAGCTTTTACAGGTACAATGTTAATTCCAACTGCAGAGATGATGAAACAAGGTCCAAAAGCAAATGAAACAATGCGCCAAATAGGTATGGAAACCGCTAAGTTTGCAAAACCTGAAGATATGGAAATGACTAAAGATGGTATTTTGGTTAAAATTGATGATAATAGAGAAAAAGAATACCAAGCAATTATTGCCAAATACGGAATTCAAGTTCAAAAAACTGATGCAAAAATAAATCCAAATAACAAAGGGGATTTATCAACTTACAAATTTATGGTATCAAAATTAACTCCAAATGAAGCTGATGCAAAAGCTGAAAAATTTGAAAAAATGACAGAAGAAGAAAAAAACAAAGAATACATTAAAGTCTATAATGAATTCAAACAAAGCCCTCATTCAATGGAAAAGGCTGAAGCAACAAAATAAAAAAGATTTTATAATAAGAAAGGTTGAAGATTAAATTCAACCTTTTCTTTTTTTACCAAGATAAATATTTTATTGTAGCAGCAGCATTACTTGCAGCATTAATAACATTTGCAGCAGCATTAACTCCTGCATAATCATCTTTTACAACCACTGTATTCACCGTTGATGATACAGGAACAACAGTTTCATCATAATATTCTCTGGCTGGAGTGTATATATATGTAGAATAATATCTAGGATAATAAGGTCTGTAAAAAGGATCCATCATAGGATTATAAGGCCTATAAATTGGAGGAGGCAAAAGTGGTGGCAACGGTGGTCTATGACCTATATGATGATGCATAGGCGGACGAGCATGGAAAGGAGGCCTTGCCATTGGAGGTCTATGCATTGATCCCATTGGCGGACGCATGCCAGGGCCACCATGAGCATGCCTGCCAGGAGCTGCAAAACTTGGTAAACTTAAAAATATAACAGCAAAAATAGCAATAAAAAACTTTTCCATACCTTTCTCCATATTTACCTACTCATGTACTTAAACGATAAACAAAAAAATTTGTTCAAAAAAAGCTCCTATAAATTTACAGGAGCTTAATATTACTTATTATATTTGTTTATTTTTAAGCAGCTTTTTTCTTAGTAAAGAATTTATATGCTGAATAACCAACAACTAAAAGTCCAGCAACTATTATAATAGGTTTTGCAACCTTATTCTTTTTAACAGCTTGAACTGTTTCTGCTACAGGCTTTGATTCTTTAACTTCTTTTGCTTCTTCTACAACATCTTCAACTGCTTCTTCAACAACATCCTGAACAACCTTTGGAGTTTCTTTTGGCGCTGCTGCCTCAATTATAGGTTCTGCAACAGGTTCTACCACTGGTTGAGCGACAACGTCTGGAGCAGCCTTAACGTCTTCACCTGCAGGGCGAATACCATATAATTTTTCTTTAAATTCAACAATTTTTTCAAATAATTCTGGATATTTTTCATCAAAACCTTTAGCTTTGAATACTTTTTCTAATCCATCCATAAGGTTAAAAGCACGTCCTTCTTTTACCGCATCATAATATGCTTGTTCCGGATTTGTTGGCATTTTTAGACGGAAATTTTCAGCACCATTATCATTATGGGCATTAAATCTTCCTAACATTCCAAAGAATTCAGGGAAAAACATAAAATGATTTTTGGCTAACAATGGTTCTGCATTTTTAGCTCTTATAAATTCATCACCATTTTGTAACACTGATGAATCTATTTTTAAAATATCAGAAAGCACATTTATTTGAGCTCCACGTCTTGCAGCATGCTCATCTAGTGTCGCAAGATCTCTCAATGGAGTAGTATCTCTATTAGATGCACCATAAATATAATCTGAAGGAGGAATATTGAATTTTTCATTATAAGCCTTTGTTGAGCCCCATCCTTCTCCCATATAATCAGAAGAATATATCTTTACTTTATCCCTTAATGGTTCAATAACTGAATTATCATCATTAAATGCTTTAAAATCTCCAGGACCAGTTTCTACTTCATAGAAAATATCTTTAGGGTTATAATTTTCACCTTTTACTGATCTTACAGTATTTTCAATAAAATCAGTTAGGGTTCTTCCCATTTCTTTTTTCTCATGATATGAACCATCTGAATTACTCAACATTGGAGTAATATAACCCCAACCCATATCCAATCTTAATGTATCATAGCGTTCTGCAGCTAATCTAATTTTTTGTGCTAACATTCTTGCTGCCGGACTGGTTGGATTTGAAATTTCATAGAAATTTAAGGCTGGAATTTTTAAATCTGGTTGTCCCATATAAACATCGTAAGAAAATGCTTTAGGATTGCCAAACATATCACTTAAACTAAATTGATAAGCAACATCTCCACCAAATTTAAAACCTTTTTCATGCGCTCTATCTCTTGCCATACCTAAACTTTTATCAGCTAAGAATTTTTTAAATTTATAGAAATCAATATCTTCTGCATTTTCTTGTAATATTGCAGTTTTTCGCGCATTACGTAAATCTTGTGGATAATCTACATCATATAATTTTTTATCAACTTCCTCTGGCCAATGATCAAACATTTGAGTATCGTATTTTTTTGATAAAACATCAAATATACCATGAGATTCTAACCAATCAGCATTTTTTGTATTATAAGCATCAAACTCTTGACGTAAATTATTTATAGTTTCACCTTCACCAGTTTTAAATCTTTGATATGCTTTTTTCAACATATTTTCAAATGGGCTATCCGGTTCCACTACATTTTCAAAATTCACTAATACATTTTTATTTTCACCATTATTTGCATCAACAACAGCTTTTAATTCCTCTGGAGTAATTAATTTTCCAAAGCGTTCGTCCATCAACATTTCAGGTTCGATTAAATGTGTACTTAATCCGTCTGAAGATGCTTCATAAGCACAATAAAAACTTTTTGGTGGTTTCGGTAATAATTCACCAGATGGCAAATCTTGAATCACATTCGCAGTAGAAAAAGTCTTAACTACATCTAATAATTCATCACCCTGTTTTGATAATAAAGTACCAGTACCAGTATTAGTTTCTGGAGCCTGTGGTAAACAGGCACTTGAATATATAAAAACTGATTTATCCGGCTGTCCTATTATGTCTAAAGCCTCTTGCTTAGTTTTAAGAAAAGCTGCCTTTTCCTCTTTTGATAAATTTCCAAATTGAACATTTTGTGTTCTATAATTTTGAATAACTCCTATACGCATAATTATCCCCCATTTAAAAATATATAAACTCGTAAATTATAATTTTGATAAATAAAACACTAAATCTTAAAAAAGTGTAACATAAAAATAAAAATCTATAAATTTCTTTTTATATTATTTGATTTTTTCACTTCTTTAAGCTACTTTACTGTAGAGGAGATGAACTTGAACAATAAATCTAAAGGTATAGCTTATGGAGCTTTAGCTGCTATAAGTTATGGAACAAACCCCTTATTTGCTTTACCGTTATACGCTGGAGGAATTGGCGTTAATTCTGTGCTTTTTTATAGATATTCCCTAGCAGTTCTTATATATTTTATTTGGATTAAATTTATAAAAAAAGCATCTCTAAAAATTTCTAAAAATGAACTTTTACCTTTAATAATTTTAGGATTAGTTTTTTCTATATCATCATTAACTCTTTTTGATGCATTTAACTATATTGAAGCTGGAATTGCTTGTACTTTACTATTCATTTATCCGGTTTTAGTCGCAATTCTTATGGCTATATTCTACAAAGAAAGACTATCCAAAACTGCATATTTTTCAATACTTTTAATACTCCTTGGAGTTTTATGCCTATATAAAGGTAAAACTGGGCATGCACTAAATTTATTTGGTGTATTTATCGTCTTTATATCAGCTCTATTATATTCTATCTATATAATTGGTGTTCGTAAAATAAAAATACTTCAAAACATGACAAGTGAAAAATTGAGTTTTTATGTTATGTTATTTGGACTTGTTGTATATATATATAATTTAAAATTTTGCACTCAGTTACAAATAATACAGACTCCCAAATTATGGTTATATGCAATAGCTTTATCAATATTTCCAACAATTATTTCACTTGAAACAATTACCATTGCTATAAAATTTATTGGAGCTACTCCTGCTGCAATATTAGGATCTTTAGAACCTATTACTGCAATATTTTTTGGTGTTGTTATATTCCATGAACAATTAACTTTTAGAATACTTTTAGGAATTGCGGCAATATTACTTGGAGTTCTACTAATAATCATCAGTAATAATAGAAAAAATAAAAAAATGCATGATTTTCTTCAAGATCAGCTCCAACATATTGAAGAAAGCAATAAAGAATTAATTCAAAAATAAGTCAAAAATATAATACTCCTATAATTATTATTTATGCTAGAATACAAATGTGAAAAATATATTAAAAACATTATTTATAATATTTGTTTTTTTAATTTCACTTAGCATATTTGGAAACAGTGAAACCACTTTTGTTTCCGAAAATTTATACAACTTAAGAAATCAAATAGCATTAACTCAGTCTCAACAACAATCAGAACCGGAACTAATCATAAATGTTAATGAGAATGAGAATTCTTTAGTAGCTTCAAATTTCCCAAATAATGAAATTTTCGCATCTAATGATTGCGGAAAATCTCATTATGGAACAATTTTAACAGATAAAGCCGCTAACCAAAATAAATCTATAAAACAAAATTTATCAAAAAAATATAATAATTTTACCCATCTCATTTCTCATAAAATATCTCCGTATTTAAGAAGTGAGATTTGTACTCGTGCGCCATAACACTCCTATTTTTTTCATTTTAGTTTTACATTTTAATTAAATAGGAGAAGACATGAATATCGAATTACTAAAAGTCGGTTGCTTTGTTATGGTAATTGGTATGGGTTTTGTGTATTTCTTTCTATATATAATGATATTGATTGTAGAATTAGCTACAAAATTTATCAAAATATTGAATAAATACTTCCCTGAAGCAATCGAAGAAGAAAAATATCAACCAAGAAAGAAATCAGAAAATAATGATGCAGAAATTGCACTAGCTATAGCTTGTGCAGTTGCAGAAAGGAGTAAATAGTGTTAAGTAATTTCATTTCTGCACACAGTGTTATTATATCTGCAGGATTATTACTGTTAGCATATATTTTTATTGCTCTGGAAAAAATCCCAAAAGTTACAATAGCACTAATCGGTGCAGCTATTACAATCGTACTTGGACTTGTTAGTCAAACAAAATTAATAGATGGAGCTATTGATCCACATTACTTTATTAATTTTGTAGATTTCAATGTAATATTTTTACTTGTGTCTATGATGATTATAGTCTCTATTACCACTCGTAGTGGAGTATTTAATTGGATTGCAAATGAACTTTTAAAATTCACAAAAGGACACCCTATTAAGGTTTTATTTGCACTTGGTTTATTCACAGCATTTACAAGTGCATTTTTAGATAACGTTACCACAGTTATTCTAATTATGCCTATTACCTTTGCAATTGCAAAAAAATTAGATGTTGATCCAATTCCATATTTATTAACTGAAATATTCGCATCAAACATTGGAGGTACTGCAACTTTAATTGGTGACCCTCCAAATATCATCATTGGTAGCGCAGGCGGATTATCTTTTATGGACTTTATAAAAGAATTAACTCCTGTGATTGTTATTATATTACTTGCAGTAATTGCCTTACTATCTTTTATATTCAAAAAGAAACTTGTTGCTGCACAAGAAAAAATGGATGAAGTAGCTAAAATAGATAATACACATACAATAACTAATAAAAATTTAATGCTTCGTTCTACAATAACTCTAGCATTAGTTATTTTAGGATTTATGCTACATGATGTTATACATATTGAAACTTGTGTTGTTGCAATGTTAGGTGCCAGCTTCTTATTAATCTTTGAAAAACCAACTGATATATTAAGAGACGTTGAATGGAATACAATATTCTTCTTTATTGGTTTATTTATCATTATTGGAGGCCTAGAAGCTTCTGGTGGTATTAAATTAATGGCAGAATGGATATTAAAAGTTACCCAAGGTTCTCAAGCCGCTACATCTATGATTATCCTTTGGGCTTCTGGAATCATCTCCGGTATAATCGATAATATTCCATATACAGCAACTATGGCTCCAATGCTTGTTGAAATAGAAAAAGCAATGGGTGCAAATTATGCATATCCACTATGGTGGGCTTTATCTTTAGGTGCTTGTCTTGGTGGAAACATGACAATTATAGGTGCTGCTGCTAACGTTATTGTTTCTGAAAATGCAAATAAGGAAGGTCATCCTATCGCATTTATGAGATTTTTAAAATATGGTGTATGTGTTGTTGCTATTTCATTATTAATAAGCACAGCTTACCTATATCTAAGATTCTTACGATAATTCACAAAACCAAACAACCAAAAATACAGAAGACGCCGGAATTTAAAATTCCGGCGTCTTTCTTTATCTTACTTGTACTATATCAATATATTTATTTAATATTTCTGAAATAATCTTAAATTCACTATCTGAATATGTTTCTTCATCCTTTAAAGATTCATCTAAAAGCTTAGAAGCTAAAAACTTCTGCAAATAATACTTTCTTGTTCCTTTCAACAAGAGTCCAATATTCTTAAAATCTTCAAAACTTAATTGAGACTTTATTACAGTCGTTCGAAATTCATAATCTATTTTACTACTTTTTATTAAATTTATACTATCTTTAATTTTTTGGATATCGAAATCTACATTAGTAATTTTTTTATATTTATCTAATGGAGCTTTTATATCCATAGCTACATAATCCAATAAATTTAGATTTAATAACTCTTCTAAAATTTTAGGATTTGTTCCATTTGTATCTAATTTAACCAAAAATTTCAAATCTTTTATTTCTTTTATAAAATCCAAAAGCCCATTCTGTAATGTAGGTTCTCCTCCTGTTATAACAACACCATCTAACTTTCCTTTTCTGTTTTTTAGAAAATCAAAAAAAGCCGGTACGGTTAATACCGGCTCACTTTTAAATAGTTCTGGATTATGACAATATCCGCATCGAAAATTACATCCTGTGGTAAATATAATACAGGAAATTTTCTCTGGATAATCTAAAAAAGATGTTTTTTGAAAACCTCCTATCCTAAAAGACATTTTTCATCTTCCTCTATGCAATTAAATGTTTTTCTATTTTTAAACTCTGCCTTTTTACCTTTATTCCACTGTTTTACAGGTCTTATATAACCTACAATTCTTGAATAAACCTCACATTCTTCACCACAATTTGGACAAACTTCATGTTCACCTTTCACATAACCATGATTTGGACAAATTGAAAACGTAGGTGAGAATGTAAAATATGGAAGATGATAATTTTCACAAACTTTTTTAACTAAATTTTTCATAACAGAAATATTAGAAATTCGCTCACCCGCAAAAATATGAACTACAGTTCCACCAGTATATTTTGTCTGCAAATCATCTTGATGATCTAACAATTCAAAAATATCATCTGTATAATTTACAGGCAATTGAGTAGAATTTGAATAATACGGTTCGGCATTTTGCGAATAATATTCATCATCATTTGCACATTTTATATCTATTAAATTTTCTTTATCCAGTTTTGCTAAACGATAACTTGTACCTTCTGCCGGAGTTGCTTCAAGGTTATAATTGTTACCTGTTTCTTGTTGGAATTTTTGAATTTTTGCTCGCATATAATCCATTGTTTCTAACGCGAAAGTTTTACCTGACTCTGTTCCTATATCTGTGTTTAAAAGGTTTATACAAGCTTCATTCATTCCAATCAAACCAATTGTTGAAAAATGATTTTTCCAGTAAACACCAAATCTTGATTTTATATCTCTTAAATAAAATTTAGTATAAGGATATAAATTGGCATCAGTAAGCTTTTCCAATAATTTACGCTTTATTTCCAAAGATTCTTTTGCTAACTCCATTCTTTCACTCAAGATATTAAAGAATTCTTCTTTGGATTTTGTTTGATAAGCAATCTTAGGTAAATTAATAGTTACAACACCAATTGAACCTGTTAAAGGATTTGAACCAAATAAACCTCCTCCTCTATATTCAAGCTCTCTGTTATCAATTCTCAATCTACAACACATAGAACGAGCATCTTCGGGATTCATATCTGAATTTATAAAGTTTGAAAAATATGGAATACCATATTTAGCACTCATTTCCCATAATCCATCTAAATTTTCATTATTCCAATCAAAATCTTTTGTAATATTATATGTTGGAATTGGGAATGTAAACACTCTTCCAGAATTATCTCCCTGCATCATAACTTCAAAAAATGCTTTGTTTATCATATCCATTTCAGGCTGAAACTCCCCATAAGTTTCTTCCATCATTTCTCCACCAATGATAACACATTGATCTTTATAATAACTTGGAACAGTTAAATCCATTGTAATGTTTGAAAATGGAGTTTGAAAACCTACACGAGTAGGCACATTCATATTAAAAACAAATTCTTGAAGAGCTTGTTTTACCTGAGAATAATTTAATTTGTCATATCTTACAAATGGAGCAAGCAGAGTATCAAAATTAGAAAATGCTTGCGCTCCTGCACTTTCCCCCTGCATCGTATACAAAAAATTAACCATCTGTCCTAATGCAGTTCTAAAATGTTTAGCAGGCGCAGATTCAACTTTACCTTTTACTCCTCTAAAGCCTTCTGTCAACAAATCTTTCAAATCCCAACCTACGCAGTAAACTGAAATAATATTCAAATCATGAATATGTATATCACCATTTTGGTGAGCCAACTTAATCTCGTTAGGATAAACCTTATTCAACCAATAATTTTTACTCATACCGGATGCTAAATAATTATTTAAGCCTTGAATTGAATACCCCATGTTAGAATTTTCATTCACTTGCCAATCCAGCTGTTTTAAATAATCATCTATCATATCAATTGAAGAGTTTTTAGCAAAATCTCTTAATTTATTGTGCTGTTCTCTATATAGAATATAAGATTTTGCAGTTTGCTTGTATTCAGAAGATAACAAAACTTTTTCAACAATATCTTGAATTTCTTCTATTGTCGGCGCTTCAAAATTTGATTGTTTTTCTTTTACAAAATCATTCACAATCTTGATAACATTTTTAGTTAATCTTCTTGCCGTAACTTCATCAAACTCTTTTGTAACACTAGATGCCTTTTGAATAGCATTTGTAATTTTTGCAGAGTTAAACTCTACGATTTCACCATCGCGTTTAATAACTTTTTGTTGCATAAAAAAACCTCCTCAGTCTCGCAAGTAATACAAACTAATCAAGCATTCCGACTGTAACGGCTGCGGACCAGTGAGGGAATTTCACCCATGCTTTCCTTAATTAGTAAAATCATTATATAACTTATTCTAATTTATGTAAATCTGTTCAATAAAAATTTCAATCTGGAGATTAATATTTTAAATATCAGCAGTACAATGAGGACATTTTGTAGCCTTAACATCTATTGTTGAAAAACATCTTGGACAAACTTTAGTAGTTTGCAAAGCTTCAGCATCTTTTTTAGCTATAGCCCTAAGTTTATTTATCATTTTTACCAATAAGAATACAGTAAATGCAACTATTGTAAAACTTATCAATGTATTTATAAATAAACCTAAATTGATAGTTACAGCACCTGCAGCTTTTGCCGCCTCTAATGATGGATAATGAATTATTTTACCCTCATAATTCGGCAGTGTAAAATATAAATTTGAAAAATCTACTCTACCCAAAATCCAACCCAACGGTGGCATTATAATATCCTTAACCAAAGAATCTACTACTTTTCCAAATGCAGCACCAATAATGATACCAACAGCCATATCAATAACATTACCTTGAATAGCAAAAGTCTTAAATTCTTTTAATATACGTTTTACAAAATCTAACATAAAATATTACTACTCCTTAATTGCAAAATATTATATAACAAAAACGTTTGCATAATAATTACAAAACTTTCTAATAAGTAATTATATATGGACTAAAACGCAAAATTTTATATTTACCATACTTATAAGACCAGAATATTTTCAGAGTTTAAAATCAATAATGCATCTTTACAAATAAGGTAAATAATAAATGCAAATATCAAAAATTTCTACAAATAACCAAACTTACAAACCAAATTTTCAGAGTAATACAAGAGTATTCAGAGATAAATACGGGAAAATGCTATATAGAAATACTACTAATTTTTTCCGTGATGATTTAAATTGGGAACAACTTGGCAACTTTATTAAAAATAAATATAAAGATACAAATAAAGTAAACATCTATTGTTATGGCTGCTCTGACGGCTCAGAACCATTATCTATAGCAATGCTGATACGCGAACTTTTCCCTAATCAAAATAATAAATTTTTCCCGATAATAGCAAAAGACATTGATTCAACAATGATCTATCTTGCAAAAACAGGACAAACTGAAGTCGATTGTACTGATTATGAAATGATAAACAAGGTTACAAATAATAAATTTGATAAATATATTAAAGCTCCTAAAAGCTTACTGGGCTTTAATCCAATTCCAGCTAAAATAAATCCTGAATTACTAAAAGATATAGAATTTTCAGTAGCTGATATAAAAGAAGATTTACACACTATAAATCCACAGAATTCTATAGTTTTCTGTAGAAATTTTTGGCCATATATTACCCCTGAAACAGAACAAATCAGACTGGTTAATGAATTATCTTCCAGATTAAAAGATAATAGTACTGTTATAATCGGAGGGTTTGATAAATGGGCAAATTTGAATAACCTTCTCCAAACAAGATATTTCAAAAGAGCAAAAGATTTACCTAATGTTTATGAAACAACAATTAAAACTATTTGGTAATGTAAATATTCTAAAAACTATAAAATCTGTGAACTTGAAACAATAAAACCAATACGTTATAATATTAATAACAGTTAAAAATACTGTTTTTAGTTCATTTCGAATGGAAAGGGGCGACGAGCCCTGTAAAGAAACACCTTAAATGATTATTTGTAACACTCAAAATGAGTATTAAGAAAATTAAAGTTTATATTTTGTTTTTTATTTCTTCAGTTTTTGAATCACCTGAAAATGTCTGATTAACTTGATTACCAAAAGGTAGTATCATTTGAGACATTAATCCTTGAGCTTGAGCTTCGCCTATTTTTTTGTGAATATATTTCACTCTATCAATTGAAATACTATCTTGAATATTTCTAAATACTGAAGGCTTTTCATTTTTATTTAATGTAACCTTGTCTAACATTTTATATTCATCTTTTAAAATACTAATTTTGGCATTATTTGATACTCCACTTTCTGTTCTTTTCCCAGGAATATTTTCTATTTTAGCTTCATATTGGTAACAAATTTGTTCATCTGCATTTGTTACATAATTTATTGTGCAATTAAACCATAGCTCTACTTGTCTACCATTATCTAGTTCATTCCAAAGCCTATCTCGTTGCTCTGTACTATGCACTCTAAGAATTATTTCTTCATTTCCACGTAAAAGTTTGATAAAGCTTGAATAGTTATCATTTATTGTAGCATTAGACTCAGTCGTTATTCTTGAATTAATATCAATTTTTACTGAATTTATTTGATGCTTATCTTCGTTTTTAATACAAAAAATTCTATGATTTTGAGAATATAATTTATTATCATCATCATAGAAGTCAAATCCATCTTTTTCTGAAGAAATAACTAATACCCTATCTCTCACATTATATGTAATTATTTCATCAATTATCTGAGAAAAACTGCAAAACCTAAGAACTGGTTTTATTATTACTAAATTATTTTTTTTATTTTGATATATCTTATCTTTTTCGTATCTTTCAGCAGTCCATTTATTAGTAAAATAAACTGTAATTATTGTTACAAATGCTGTTAAAAGCCCTGTTCCAAGGGTAGCTCCAAACATCCACCAATCTGTTACATTATTTATTATTTGACTTTCCATTTATTACTCCATTATTTTCTTGTTTTTATTTATTTTGTTTTCTTTGTGCCGGATAAAATTAATATCTAAGATTCCCCTTTATCTATCATAGCACAAAAATCAACCCCAAATACTACACATATTATATCGTCAATATAAAACAAATTCGTAGGCAAATAATGACTTTGTCCTTGTTTGTGATAAAATAATTTTGGGAAGTCAAGAGTTGGTGTTCTATGAGTTGCGAAAAAGAAGCAAAAGCTAGAATTAAGATAAATAAGCAGCTTGAAGAAGCTGGTTGGCGTTTAATTGATGATGAAAAAGGTAGAGCTAATGTTGATTTGGAATACTCTACTAAGATAAAACGAGATGACAAATTTAAGACTGGGATTTTAGATTATCTGTTATTAGATTCAAAGAACTTTCCACTATGTGTTTTAGAAGCAAAAAGGGATGATGTTGATCCACTATATGCAAAAGAACAAGCTAGAGCTTATGCAATGAGCCAGAATATTCGTTTTGTAATACTTTCTAATGGTAATATAAGCTATTTATGGGATATAGAAATTGGAAACCCTGAGATTATAACATCAATGCCAACTCAAGAATCACTTGAACAAAGAATTTCTTTTAAACCAAATGTAAAGAGTTTATATTCTGAAGTGATTACTAAAGAATATGTTGCATTAATGCAAAATCCCAATTTACTAAAAGAGCCTGACTATATTGATGAGAGTAAGAGAGATAAGTTTTGCTTTGAAAAAGGTTATAGAATTTTAAGGGCCTATCAAATTAATGCAATAAAAGCTCTACAAGCATCAGCTAAAGACGGAAATAACAGATTTTTATTTGAAATGGCTACTGGAACTGGTAAAACACTGACTTCAGCAGCAATAATTAAATTATTTTTAAAAACAGGAAATGCAAGAAGAGTTCTATTTTTAGTTGACAGAATTGAATTAGAACGCCAAGCTGATAAAAACTTTAAAGAATATTTGAAAGATTATACTACATTAGTTTATAAACAACATAAAAATGATTGGAAAAAAGCTGAAATAGTTGTTACAACTATACAGAGTTTGTTGATAGATGATAGATATAAAAGAATATTTTCACCAACTGATTTTGATTTAATCATATCAGATGAATCTCATAGATGTATAGGTGGTAATGCAAGAGCTGTATTTGAATATTTTATAGGTTATAAATTAGGACTAACAGCTACACCCAAAGATTACATTAAAAATGTTGATACAAAAAAACTAAAATTTGAAGACCCTAAAGCTTTAGAACGTAGAATTTTATTAGATACTTACAAGACATTTGGATGTGAAAGTGGAATACCTACTTTTAGATACAGTTTATTAGATGGTGTAAAAGATGGCTATTTGATTAATCCAATAGTTATTGATGCAAGGACAGACATAACAACAGAGTTGCTGTCAGAACAAGGGTATTCTGTAATGCAAATTTCCGATGATGGTGATGAAACAGAAGACCAAATGTTTAAAAAAGATTTTGAAAAGAAATTCTTTTCTGAGAATACTAATATTCAATTTTGTAAAACGTTATTAGAGAATGGTTTAAAAGACCCGTTTTCAGGAGAATTTGGCAAAACAATAGTTTTTTGCGTAAGTCAACCTCACTGTGCTAAAATTGTTCAAATTTTAAATAAAATGGCTCATGAAATATGGCCAGATAAATACAACTCTGATTTTGCAATTCAAGTTACATCTTGTGTTCTAACAGCACAAGATATGACAGAACAGTTTTCTAATAATAATCTAGCAGGTAATTCAAGATTTTTAGAGGATTATAAAACAAGTAAAGCAAGAGTATGTGTAACAGTCGGAATGATGACAACAGGGTATGATTGTCAAGATATTTTAAATCTTGCATTAATGCGTCCAATATTTTCACCTACAGATTTTGTACAGATAAAAGGAAGAGGTACAAGAAAATATACTTTTAAATATCCAACAACAAAACCTACTGAATTTATTGAAAAAGAGCATTTTAAATTATTTGATTTCTTTGCTAATTGCGAATATTTTGAAAAAGATTTTAATTATGATGAAGCTTTGAAATTACCTAGAAAAACTGGTTCTTCATCATGTGATGGAGAAGAACAACCTCAAATAGAAACTATTGAAATATTTGACCCAGATAAGCTAAAAGAATTAAAAGAAACTCAAATTGGTACAGAGGGAATGAGAATTGATAGAGAATTATTCCAACAATTCAAAGATACTGTTGTACAAGATGAGGATCTTAAAAATGCTGCTAAAAATGAAGATTGGAGTAGAGCTGAAACTATTGCAAAAGAAAAATATGATAATAAACCAAATTTATTTACAACATTAGATAAATTAAGAAAATCAGAGAACCTCGATAGAAGATTAACTTGGAAAGAAGTTATCCAAAGAGCATTTGGTTTTATTCCTAAATTCAAAAACAAAGATGAGTTATTAGAAGATGAGTGTGATAAATATATTTCAATCTACAAACCAGAATCTGATTATATTCCATATATCAAAAACTTTATAAAAGCTTATGCAACGGATGGAGAGTTTAGAAATATTATTGATATGAAAAAATATCAAGAACTTAATTTCTATGCAGGGTTTACTATTGAAGATTATAAGCATCTAAACGGTTATAGAAAAACTTTGCCTGAATATATAAAAGATAATATTGTACTGAATAAATTTATGTAAGAGAGAAAATTATGTTAACAAAGGATATTAGAAAGACTATTGACAATGCAAGAGATATTTTAGTAGGTAAAATTCCTAATCCTCAATCACAAATTGAGCAAATAACTATTGCAATGATTTATAAGTTTATGGATGATATGGATTTAGATTCTGTTGAACTTGGAGGAGAAAGACAGTTTTTTGTTAATGAACTTGAATCTTACGCTTGGTCAAAGCTTATGTCTCCTCAATTAGGTAATGAAGCAAGAATGAATTTATATACAGAAGCTCTTGATAAATTACCTCTTACCCCAAGTATCCCAGCATTATTTAGAGAAATATTCAAAGGTGCATATTTACCATTTAGAGATGGGCAAACTCTAACTTTATTCTTGAAAGAAATTAATGAATTATCCTATAAAAATAGTGAAAATTTAGGAAATGGTTTTGAATATTTATTATCAATAATGGGCTCGCAAGGAGATGCTGGACAATTCAGAACTCCAAGACATATTATTGATTTTATTGTAGATGTAGTTAAGCCAATTAAAACTGATACAATATTAGACCCAGCTTGTGGTACAGCCGGATTCTTAATTTCTGCTTATAAATATATTTTAAAAACGGCAGAGCAAGAAAAAAGGCCTTTGACTCCACAAGAAAGAACAGATCTAACAGAAAATATTCAAGGATATGATATTTCGCCTGATATGGTGAAATTAGCCCTCGTTAATATGTATCTGCACAAATTTAAAGCCCCTAAGATTTATGAATATGATACACTAACACAAGAAACAAGATGGGAAAACTATTTTAATGTGATTCTTGCTAATCCTCCATTTATGACTCCAAAAGGTGGTATTAAACCACATAACAAATTTGGAGTAAAAGCAAATCGTTCAGAAGTTTTGTTTGTTGATTATATTATGGAACATATTGATTCAACAGGAAGAGCTGGTGTAATTGTTCCAGAAGGTATTGTGTTTCAATCTGCTAATGCTTATAAAGAACTTAGAAAAAAACTTGTTGATGAAAAATATTTATATGCAGTTGTAAGCCTGCCAAGTGGAGTATTTCAACCATATTCAGGTGTAAAAACGTCTATTCTTTTTATGGATAAACAGCTTGCTAAAAAAACAGATAAAGTTTTATTTGTAGAGATAAAAAATGATGGATTTGATTTAGGGGCACAAAGACGAGAAATTGATAAAAATGATATTCCAAAAGCACTTGAACTGATTAATGCGTGGCAAAATGCAATAAATACCGAATCAGAATTTGAACTAAACTCTGAACTTGCAATTTTGATTGAAAAATCAAAAATAGCAGAAAATGAAGAGTACAACTTGACTGCTTCAAGATATAGAGGGCAAAAAGACTACTCAAATTGTAAATGGGAAATGGTAAAACTTGGCGATGAAAGATTTTTTATGGTTGAATCTGGCGGAACCCCAAGTTCAAAAGAAGATAGTTATTGGAATGGAGATATAAATTGGGTATCATTAATAGATGTACCTGTTTCTGAAAGTTTTACAACAATAACGTCAACTAATCGTAAGATAACTCAAAAAGGACTTGAAAAATCAGCTGCAAAATTACTGCCTATCAATACGATCTTAATATCTTCAAGAGCAACAATCGGTCGTATTGCAATAAATAAAGTTGAACTTGCGACCAATCAAGGTTTTAAAAATATTATTATTAAAGACTTTTCAAAAGTGAATCCCAAATATGTTGCCTATACAATAAAAAAACTAGTTCCCAAAATGGAAGATATGGCAACAGGTGGAACATTTAAAGAAATTTCTAAATCTTCAATAATGAACTTGGAACTTCCACTTCCACCATTGGAAGTTCAAGAAGAAATTGTAAAAGAATTAGAAGAAGAAGAAAAAGCTATTGCAGAGTGCAAAAGACTTATAGAAATACACCAAGCAAAAATTAACACCAAAATCCAATCTATATGGGGTGATGATTGTGAATGATAAAAATATAATAAATTTGGAAGAAGATGAAACTATAATAGAAATAAAAAAATTTCTACCTATTATAACTGATGATAATGTTATTCCTTATTTTGAAAAAATGTTTCAAAATCTTTGTATAATTGAAGGTTCTGAATTTTATAATAATGCCATTTTGAATTTAACTCATTTTTATAATTATTTAATTCGAGCATATCTCGTAAGATTATATAATTCTTGTGACGATAATATCTTATTGCTTAAATATTTGCAAACAACTGAATCTTGTTTAAATCCCACATATTCGAATAGTGGGGAAAATGATAACATTTATATAGATACAAAATCTGATATTTCGACATTTAAAGCTAAAGAAAGGAGGGCTATTCGCTACTTCTTTCATATATTAAATATAGATGAAAATTCTTGTATTTTTAAATATAATGAGAAGATCTTTAAAAAAAGAAACAATGTTGCACATTTACAATATTCTAATATTACAAAAGAAGAATTTGATGAATTTTCACAAAATATATTACTTGGATTAACGAATATTGTTATAAAGTTAATCCCTACAACTAAACAAATTATAATTGCAAATATTGAAAATTATAAAAATCAAGATTTAATAAGTGATGAGATTTATGATATACAAAATGTTATAGAAGAAATAAATAAAGAATATTATATTTCTGAAATGGATTATTACTTAATTAATAAGCAAGATGGTTCAATTAAATCAGCTTCTAAAAACTCTAATTTATATTTTGTAAAAAGATATTGTAATGAAGTTTTAGGTATAGAATTTGATTAGTAATTTATTTAATTAGAAAGGAGTTTTAATGTTTATAATTATTAACTATAACCAAGAGTCTTTTAAATATGAGGTTTGGCAACACCCAAAAACAAAAGCATATTTTGTAGATATGACAGAAGAAACTAGGATTCCAATCGAAATTGTAAAAGATGCATTAGAAGAGCAATTTAATATTAAAATAATAACATATACTGAAAATCCACCAAGAGAATATGCAGAAAGTCATCCTTTCAAAAAGTCAGGTGAATTTAGCTATTATTTTGTACCTGAAAATGGTCAAGAAGAAATGGAGTGTTAGGAGTTATAATGTTTAATCAGCCATGGAATGCTCAATCTACAGTTGAAATATTGAATAAACAAGTTGAAAAAGAAAAACAAATTCAAACACAATTAAATGAACTACATAAACAAACCTTAACGTTAAAAGACGTTAAAGATCTTACAAGAATTAATATTGAATATTTTCAAAATATTGTTAATCTAACTTCTGAAAACACAGAAACCGTGAAACAAATTGCTAAAATGACAGAAGAAAATCAAAAATCTTCAACAAAACAATTCTGGGCTTCAATTATTGTTGCTATTTCTGCATTAGTAATATCTATAGTATCACTTGTTATTAATATAATTTAAGTATATAAGTAATATAGGAAAATATGAATAGAGAAACTTATAATTTAATTGAAAATATAACAGATCCTGCGATTTTCGAACAACTTGTAACAGATTTACTTATTGTTTATGATTCAAAGTTTTTGCGCTTAAATAATACAGGAATCAATAATAATGGTAAAACACGAAAAGCTCCAATAGACACTTCTGGAGTCATTCTAGAGAATAATAAGCAGCATCATTACTATATAGAAAATACAATTACAGAATTAAAATCCTTAAGAAATAAATGGCTAAATGAAAAAGAAACAAGTAAAAATCCTCTTGGTGATTTAATTAAAGCAATAAATAAAGTAAAATCCGATAAAAAAGATTTTCCGAATGACAATTTTACAATTTATCTCACTAGTAATAGAAGAAAAGATGATAATCTGGATAAAGAAGTTAGAAAAAAAGCAAAAGATGAAAATGTGCAAGTTGATATACTTTGGCAAGAATTTTGGGTACAGATATTAGACAATAATCCTGATGGTCAATATATTCGTAACAAATATTTCAAAATACCACAAGAGCGATTATCGTTAAATTTACTAAACAAAATATCTAATAACTTATTGGAAGCATATAGTATAAATTTATTAAATACGATCGACAACCTTGAAAAAAGCATAGAACGTGATGAATTTTTCGAAATATTTGATTCTTTTGTTAACACTTCAAATAAATTAACTATTCTAGCAGGAACATCTGGGAGTGGAAAATCTAATATTTGTTATCAGATTTTAAAAAAAATAATAAATGAAAATAAATATGCTTTATGGTTAAAACCTCAATATTTATCTAATGCTGATTGTATAGAAGATGCAATAGATGTGGTAATCAAAAAATATTGTAGTGATTCCTTGCGCAACTTCAATTCTAATCTTAATTGCTTATATATAGTTATTGATGATATAAATTCAACATCAAATCCTCAAAAGATGTTAAAAACAATAATGTCTTTGGTTCAAAAAGATAAATTATATGGAGTATTTGACTATAAAATAATTTGTCCTGTATGGTTGGAACTAATAGATCTTGATAATAATGATTTTAAAAATACTAATTATATATCTATTGGTAAAATGTCTAAAAGAAATGCAATACAGGCTCTTAGAATATTTCATACTAACTTGTCTGACATTCAATTAGATGATGTTGCATATAATCTTGATTATGATCCATATCTTATAGGACTTTTTAATCAATTAGAAAACATTTCAAACTCTGAGTTAATAGAAATATCTAAAAATATTCAGTTTGAATTTCTAAAAAACATTATAGAAGATATATGTTCAATTAATTCAGCCTTTTTATACCATGAATATATTGATAATTTATTCAGGATGTCAATTAATCTTTTAAAATCAAGAAATTTTTTACCTAAAATTTCTGATATACAAGAAATGAAAGATGTAGATTTTTCATGCCTCAGAATTATAATACAAAATAAGAAATTTATTAGAGAAGATAAAAAAGGCAATATAATTTTTCGCCATGATAGAGCAAGAGACTATTTATTTTCTTTGGCATTATGCGATGCCTTTAAAAGGGGGAATATAGATGAAAATATTATTACAGACCCTTATTATAGTAAAATTGTTGGTTATGCACTTGCACACAGTGATGTCAACAAAGAAATATTAGAGATAGTTGAACAAAAAAATCCTTTAGCAATTATTGAATCTATTAACTATATAAAAAATATAAATGAGACATATTTAGAACAAACTATATGGAATACTATTGAGGAACATTATATTAAAATATCAAATATTAATTCATTATATAATGCAATAAATTATGCATTAATAAACATTGAAAACAATGATTTTGTTTTAATAATGAGAAATAAATATTCACAACAATTATCTGGATGGGCTCATTATGGTTGGTTATTACTAGATTTTAAATATGGAAATTTATTTTCTGGAGCAATATACTGCGAAAAATTTAAATCAATTGAATGCAATTATCAATTCTTTAATGATCTAGTAAACCATGTAAAGTTAAAATACACAAATAGTATAAAAGATAAAATCATAGAGCTTCTAAGCGATTTTGATAGTGTATATAAAAAAGGCATTCTTATATTAGTTGGTTGCTTTAATATTTACGATGAAGAGATTTGTAAATCAGTTAGTAAATTCTGGCACCAAGAAACCAATAAACAAGAATTATTACTATACTATACTTGGGCAATATTAAATTCTTTCGATTTGGAAAATTATAAAATCTTAAATGATATTCTTTTGGAATATTTAAATGTTTCCACACAAAAAGATAAGCATGGAAATAGTAAATTAGGTTCATATATCGATATTTATAGAATGGCATATTCTTATAATACACATTTTTTATCAGATAATGCACTTCGAGCTTTAATCAAACTTGTTGGTAATAGTTCTATCTTCAAAAAATGGTTGGCATGGGGGGTACATTGCATTGACAATATCATAGCAATAGAATACTGTATAAACTATCTTGTAGAATTAAACAAAATACATCCTGATAATACATTTAATTATAATATCACAGACCACTGGGACAAAAGATTAAATAGAGGGAATTTATCATCAAAAACTCGATTATGGTTATATGGCGAATGGAACAGTAATAAGCAAATAAAATATAGACAAATTGCATTTAAATATTGGTGTGTATCTGCAGATATAAATGATTTAAAAGACATACAACAAATATCAAAATTAAGTCCGTTTTATAAAAAAGCACTTATAAAACGGATGGAATTATGTGATAAAACAGTAGTTAGTGAATATATTGAAAATATCATTAAAAAGCAAGATTATCATCATTTTTACAAAGAAGTCAACATCTGGAATACGGAATTAAATAATTTTTTAGATTTATATATTAAAAAACGTAAAGGAGATGTTAAATTTGATGTTATATTTGCTTTAATGATGATTGACAAGAAAGATGCTGAAAAATTAATAATAAAAAATAAAGAAATTTTGCAGGATAATATATATATAGCACTTGCTGAACTCCATATTGGTACAAAAGAAATGCTAAACTTGGCAAATCAATATTTCTCAAAACCACATGTAGACTTAAAAGCACAACAGATTATATTAATGCCAGACTCAAGTAAAGATAATTCAAAAATATATTCTATGAAATTTTTAGAAAACATTATGCCAAATGTAGACAAATTTAATGAAGATTTTCTTGTATTTTTAGCTAATCAATATAGTAAACATACTGATATTAAATCTAAAAATATAAATTTATGGAATAATCTTATAAATAATCTATCAAAAGAAAAACAGAAAGACTTTTTACCTAAAAATAAAGATGAGATTGTAAATTTTATCAATAAGTACTCTAACTCTAAAGATATTAATTTTTTATTACTTGAAATCAGAGATTTTTCTACAAAAGAAAAGATGATTCTTTTAAATTATTTAGTTGAATGGTTTACAACAAACAATTCATTTGAAAATTTAAAAATAATTGCAAAAATAGTTCAAAACTTTGGTAATAGAAAATGTTTTGAAGAAATTTTAATCCCTTGTAAAGAACAATTTATTATGAAATTCGGTTCTTCATACAATAATCTTTTAGTCTCTAATCATATTCTTATGGATGCAAAATACTATTTATTTTCTAGAACTTTAAATTAATAGAAACTTGTTAAATTCTTTAAGTGTATCAAATTAAATTTTCTAAATTGTTAAAATTTTAATTCAATTTAAAGTTTGATTTTTTTATAATTAAAGTTTTTTAGTAATAATATAGTGACTCTCTAATATACATAAATAATTATCTTTTATTTAAAATAATAAAATTTGCTATTATGTAAAGATTTGGATGCTTTTTTTCTCCTTTCAAGCTAATGTGTTTTGTGTCAAAAAGGAGAATAGATTATGAAAGAGGTTACAGGTTTTAATATTACTGAAAAAGAATTTAAGTTATTAAGCAAAAAAGCTGAAACGGTTTATAACATAGCTGTTATAGCAGATTATTTTTGTGTTACACAACCAGAAATAGAAGAGTTATACAATTTAACCCCAATTATTAAAATTTTAAAAGTGGAAGCAGATTTTTTGAATGCATTTTTCATTCAAGCGAAAGAGCATAAAGATTCTTTAGTTTAAATCTTAAACTATGTTCAAAAAGTGTTCAAAAAGCGCTGTATTGAATTTTATACTCATAAGAATAGGAAATTATGCTTTATTTAAAAAGTTTGCTTAAAAGGCCTGTTATCCGCTTTTTATATAATTGTTCATTATTAAAATACTTTTTATGTCTAAATGATACGTTTTCCAAGAATTGACTTGATATTTAACTTATTGAGGGTAATGAATATCATTGCTGATAAGAGGTAGCAATGATTGAAACAGGTAAAAAATACAAACTTAAAAAGATTAAAGGCTTTGAAAAATCAGATAATGAGTATTACAAAGTAATTGGATTCTATAACTTTGATACTGTAATTTGTAAAAACGCCTACGGAGAAAGATTTGTGTTTATGAAGGAGTTTTTAATAGACCCACAAAAGCCTGATGATATTTATTCAGACTTGATCATTGAAAGGAAAGAATGATGACAGAAAAAGACTATGCACTTTATGGCACAAAGGTTTTGAATTTAAAAACACAAGAAACCGGATTGTTGATTTGTATTTGGAAAAACAAGTTTGCTGATGCAGAGGTAGATTACGCGACTTGCGTTGATAAACAAGGCAAAAGGTACAATATAGAGCTTGATAACATACGAGGGTTTGAAGATGATTTTTGCAAAGCGAACAGTTGAACCTATAGTGAAACTTGTGAGCCTGTATCTGAAATGGAGCGTAGCAAAATGAAAGTGAAAAATAAACTAACAAGAGAAACCTTAGAAATAACATATCCTGAATTTAGAAAAAGGTTTGCAAAAGAAATTAGGACTGCTTTTGAAAGTTATCGCAGAACACAGCTAAATAAATATTCTTACAATTTTAAAGATGATAATTCTATGGAATACAATTTCTACTTCCAATTACAATGGAATTTCAATCATTTTGGAATTTCTAATTGGTATATTGAAAAGTTATAGATAATTAATCACTATCCGTCAAATTATCCACAATTTTATCAATAATGTCTTTATCTATATTTGTCCTTTTTTCTATTGTTCGAATAAAACTTTCAATATTCATCGGTTCTTTTTCTTTTCTTACAACACTTTCAAGTAAGTTTGTAAATTTATATATTCTTGAAGGCTCTATGTTGTGATTATTCTGTAGATCAACATTAAAACTTTGAAGCATATATTTGGCTTGTATAAACGTATCTTCTTTGGAAAGACTAAAATGTTCAATA
The DNA here is from genome assembly GCA_905215335.1 of uncultured bacterium. Lineage (GTDB taxonomy): Bacteria > Cyanobacteriota > Vampirovibrionia > Gastranaerophilales > Gastranaerophilaceae > Zag111. Next base: position 155,141 of record CAJMPQ010000004.1, read on the forward strand.
AAATCTTTTCTTTTACCAGACCAGTCTCCATCTTTTTTCCAACGTTTTATAGTTCTTTCATGTACTCCTATTCTTCTTGCAATTTCAGCAACTGTAATAAATTTTTCAACATACATATTTTCTGCAATCGCATAATACTTATCTTTTTTCACTTTTTCCTCTTAGTTAATATACTTTTTATTTCGTTCTGCTAATATTTTATCGGTTTCATAAAGGTATAAGGTTTCTTTTGGTTTAGGTTCTTCTTGCAAAAATATTGATAAATCAAATTTTCCAAAATCATCTTGTTCTTTCTTTTTCCTTACTGCTTTATCCATATTTGTATTTGCAATCTTTGAAACTTTAATATCTGTATTGAAATCTTTTTTTGCGCTGTTATAAGCAGCTTTGTAATTTTCATATTGTTCTTCAGGAGATATAGTAAGAGTTTGTTTAATATAAGCCTTCGCGACTTTGCTATTGCGTTTTTTAATAGACATAGCCTCTTTAAATTCTTCTTTAGATACTTTATTTGCATGTAATGCAGCAACAGCTTTTACAGCATTCACTGTTCCTAAAAATTCATTATTATCGCATCTGAACGCCCAAGCTTCTTTGTAATCTTCTATATCTCTGCGTAAATATACTCTCAAGCCCATTTTTGAAATCATCCAATCAGCCCAATAAGTTATCCCAAGAGTTGTATCTTTTATTCCATTTCTTCTGATAGTAAAATCTTTTGAAGTTCTCATACAAAATAGTTTTAGTGCATCTTTTGTAGTTGTAATTTTTTCTTTAAATTCAGAATAGAAAAGTTCATCCGGGGATAACCCGTTTAAAGTTTTCCCTTGAGAAGGTCTTTTATTTAAAATATCTAAAATATATTTATCAAAAAGAAGCTTAAAATCTTCAAATTTCATAATTTTTCCGGATTTAATTTCTTTTGCGAGCTTTTGAGGTCTTTCGACAACATTACCACCTCTATAACCTATAAAATGTTTTGAAAGGATTTCCTTTATCTTCAAAAAATCCCTTTCAACAGGCTTAGTCTGAGCATTATAAGGCAGAGCAAAATGAACTTCTATATTCAATTCTGCCAACATAGACTGAGTTTTTGTTTTGTTGGTTGAAATTTTTATACTTCGACGACCACCTGCAAAATCCTTTGAACGGTAATCTTTACCATTATCAATGATAATATCTTTTGGCAGTCCATACTTTTCAGCAGCATAGTAAAAAGATTGGAAAATATAATCAGAATTTGGATTTCCTGCTTGTAATATCCAACCGAGCCATTTACCTGATTTATAATCACGCCACACTGTAACCCAAGGAAAAACAACTTTATTATCTGAATCAAAACAGGCAACATCAATTTGAGCGTGATCTGATACCCAGACCTCATTACATAAAATATTTGAATAATCTCTTTCTATATACCCGCCATATTTTCTATTCCAAGCAGTTTCTCCCATTCGTGCAAGATAAATACTTTGTTTTGGAATTTCTTTATCTAATCGGCGTTTGAAAGCCATATAACTTGGAAATGTTTCTCTTTTAGCATCAAACATTCTGATGGCATAACCAAGAGTTAAATCCCAACAAGTTCTTATAGATGGTGCTCCTTCAACTAAATACAAATTTTTAAAGTACTCAAAGAAATTATCAGGAACAGTGGAGCCTGATAAATGTTTGCCGTGTTGCGATAACAAACCGCTTAATCCATAACGAAAGAATCTTCTTCGCATTTTTATAACAGAAGAATAAGATGTATTTAACCACTTTTCATGTTCTAAATTCCACTTATCTATAAAATCTTTTAAAGCCTCTCCCCTTAATCCTTTTGATGCATTTATTATTGGTAAATATTTTTCAGCCTGGGCTTTTGCCCAGTCGGGAGCTTCTGAATATTTAGTATTTATAACATCTTCTTTAAGATACTTATCTTGTGCAAAATCAGGCAACGATTTTAAAAGAAGAAAGTAATGAGTTCTTTTTCCCCGTCTGATAATTTTAAAAGTATAGTAACCTCTCCTACATTGCTTTTTAAGAGATTGGATGCTAAGTCCTAAAATTTCAGCAGATTTTTCTATATCTAACCATATATTTGTTTTGTCTTTATTTTCTTTCATAAATATCCTTATTTTAACCTTACTCATTACGCTTTTAAAGCCCACTTAACATTCCGACATAAAATTTGTGACAATTTTAAAAGCTAAAATGCAGTAATAATAAGATTTTTTTAAAATGCTATTTTTACAATATTCACCTCAAACACTTTATCTATCTGCTTTATAAAAAAGACAAATATTTGTCCTGTTTTTTACGAAGAAATATGAAGTGGTCTTGACGAAATTTGTATTTGTATATAATAGCTATCAATTTTTATTATATTTACTTCTACAGAATAATAAACAGGTAACAATTTGCAGTCGGGGAAATTTCCCCGCAATTAAACTTCAAAATCCGCTCTATACTTAAAAAAAATATTTTCGAGAAATAAGTATAAACACTCCAAGATACTCGTTGCCAAAGGAATACAACCCAAAAATAAAATCGGGGAAAAGTTTATGAAGTTCTATTACTAAAAACCGGCTAATAGTTTTAAGTCATAATACAAATCCTTAAACTCTCGTTTCCTTCGCCATAATGTTTCCGCTATTTTATAGTTCAAATTAGTAGCCATTTTATTATGTGTTAAGTTTCTTGAAAGATAGCAATAAATAGTTGTAAACTTTGCTTTTTGGGCTTTAGAAAAGGTTTTATCCTCAGATGATTTTAAAAGATTTTCAGATACAAAAATTTGATTGCAGTATAAGTATAAATATACTTCTTGATTAAAAAACTTTCTATGACGTGCTTTTTGTGGAGATTTTAAATAGTAAAAATCTAATTTCTGTTTTTGCCTTTGGTAAATCAAAGTTCTGAATATTGTATAAAAGTTTTGAATTTGATCTTCACCAATATTTGCAATATTAGATGCTTTTATCGAATTTATGTTTTCACAAAAACACCTTAATACAATATCATTTATTATTGCAGGGTATGTTTTAAATATAGAATATTTTTGAACTGAAACTTTATTTTTTTTAAACACATATTCATTTTCTTGCTTTATTAATTTATTTTCATCAACAAATTTTGACAATATCTGTAAAAGTTCTGCTTTAGGAATTTCAGATAAAATTTCTAAATTTTCAAGCGTAAATTTGTTGAGCCTTTTGCAAAGTTTCAATATTTGTTCTTCCATATAACAGTTTCCTTAAAATATTTTCATCAATCTGTTTTAATTGATTTGTAATAGCAAGTTTTTCTATTTTATTTATCAATTTAACAATTTGTCTAAATTGGTTAACTCTTGTTGCAAGATATTCTATGCCATCAGGTGTAAAAGGGATTTGCGTTAATTCATTCAAAATCTGTTTTACATCTTCAAAATCATATCGTTCAAACTTAAATGACTTATAAATCCTGTCTATAATATGAGGATATCTTGAAAGTTTTTTATCAATGTTGCCCATTCCAACAAGCACTAAAGGACAAGAAGTTGTATCATACAAATCTCTCAGTGTTTCTATTGTATTTCTTTCAAGCAAGTATTCTACTTCGTCAATTATTATAGGTTTTGGATTTTCTTTAAGTTTCTTCTCTATTAAATTAAAAGTTTCCTGAATATGCCAAAACGGTTCTTCTCCTAATTCTTCTGCAATTTCAGATAACAGCCACCGACTTGTCATACCTTGGTTTGCTCTTACATATATGCAATCATTTTTAAAAGTCCACCACTTTATAGTTTCTGATTTTCCGAGTCCATATTCTCCATAAACAAGAATAATTTTAGGTATATTATTAGGTAGTTGTTTTACCTCCTCCATTAATGATACAAAGTTTTTGACGTTCTTTGTTTTTACAAATACTTTATTCATCTTTATACTCCTTCTTGGTCAAATACATTTTTCTTATTATGTTCGCAATCTGCGTATAAATTAATATATTCATCGCTATTTAAATACCTTTCAAGCCATTTTCTTTGTTCAGGATTGGTACAGCCGTATTTCATTAACCATTCATATTTTTCATAATCAGCGTCAAATACTGGAACATTCATTTGCTCTTCCCGAAAGTTTAATTTGCGTTTTAGTGGTGTTTTAGTCTGTTCAAATTTTTCAATTTCAATAACTTCTTCCTGTTCAATCTCTATAGCTTCTGCTTTTTCTTTAGGGAAATACTTTAAGAACTCTTTTTTCACTCTCTTAAATCTGCGTTGCTGTTTTTGTATTTGTTGCTTAAATTGTTCCATATCTTTTACTGTTCCCAAATGATTTGCCATTGGATGAACTTTTTCAACTTGTCTTGCTATACATAAAAATTCACCTTTTATTGAATATACAAGGACTTTTGAAAGGTCAAACAAACTGTATTTTATAAATACTTTTTCTCTTAAATCCAATAAATAATCACTCCTATAATGCATTCCAAGAAATGTTATTCCATGTTTATTTATTGTCCTTGCTTCTGTTTTCATCATAAGGTCGTTCAAAATACTTTTATCAATGTTCTCTTTTGAAATATCATTTAACATCTCTTGAATAGTTTTTGAACGGTTATTAGGACAAGGTTTTGAATTATGGTAATCGAGCCAGCAATCAATGTATTTTATTAATTCTTGTATAGTTGGAATGTAATTATTGGAGAGTTTTTTATGCATCTCTCTATGCAATTTTTCTCCTCGTTTCAACCAAGCAGGTTTATTTTCAATACTTGTTCCTATATAACTTGTCATCATTTTTTCAAACTCTTCTTGAAATTCAAGGAAGAATCTTTCAATAACTTTTGCTCTTGCATTATATGGTTTTGCAAAAACTGATTTTATTCCAAGTTTTGCATAAATTCCATTAAATCCTGCTTCATCAAAATCTATATTTTGGAAATATTTTGCTTTAAATGCTTTTCCGTTATCTTGATAAACTACCTTTGGAATCAGACCAAGATTTAAAATAGAATTTCTTAATGCACTTGCTATGCATTGAGTATTTTCACTCATCATAATTTCATATCCGACTAATGCTGTTGATTTCCAATCTAAAAAGCCGACCAAAGTTGCTCTGGTCGGCTTTCCTGTAAATGGATTAATTATTTGAAAATTAAGAACATGTCCATCAGCTATCAAAACATCTCCTACTTCAATTTTAGAAATATCTCGTTCTATATATGGCTCAATTTTATCGTGATATGCTTTTTCACCTTCTCTAAATAAAATCCACTTTGAATAATTGTTTTTCTTAAAATTCTCTGCAAATCTTCTGAATGTTAGATTACAAGGAATATTTTCATATCCTCGCTTTTCAAGAATATGTTTTGTTAAATTTATAGCTTTTCCGATACTAAATTTATTGGAGTGTAACAAATATTTTAAAAATATCTGTTTCATTTCCTCATTCAAAATCGTATTATATTCACCTTGTTTATTAGTTTTGCGTTTTTGTAATAGCCCGTCCGTTCCATAATTGTCAAACATCTTAACCCAACGATGAAGTGTACCTATCGAAATTGAACCAACAAACTTATATATTTGTGGCAAATACATTCCACTGTTATATAAATCTAAAAATACTGAATCAGCCTCTTTTTTAGTCGAATATTTTTTACGAATATTATACAAGGCAGTTACTATATCCACTCTTGCAAGTGCTGTTAATCTTGCATTTTCTGATACAAAATTCACCTTGTTTTCAAACGGAATAATTGATGTTGTTTTTAATTCTTCTTTATCTAATCTATCTTGTATATCAGGCTCTAATGAAGAATAAAGAATTTCATACGATTTTCCGCCTCTTACTTCAACTTCTCTTGCAATATATTTACCTTGGTTGATTGCAAGTCTTATAGCTCGGGTACTTTTTAAGCCTTTTAATTCTGCAATTTTATTAATACTTATATAATCGTCCATACATACAGATTAACTCTAAAGTCGGAAAGGTGTTCCTTTTTTCCTTCTTTTGTATCATTAGGACATAATTTTATTCAATAGAGGAACCGGACTTTATTTACTTCAAATGTCAAATAATCGTTTTATCCGTACAAATTAGATTATGAGGACGAAATAGGCTATAACATTGATTTTAAAATAGAAAAATTAAGACAATTCTTGGACAGTAATCGGACAATGATGACCAAGAAAAGACCGTTTTGTAACATGTAAAACGATTACTTCCGACCGCTAAAGCTTAAACACAAAGCCAACTTTGACGAATAATCTTTTTATGCGTTCAGATAAAATGTCCCGTTAAATTACAAGCCCCTTTCTTTTTTTCTTAAATTTAGGCAATAAAAAATGGGCCCGGAGGGATTCGAACCCACGACCAAAGGATTATGAGTCCTCTGCGCTACCGCTGCGCCACAGGCCCAGATTTTTAAGTTGCTGGTACAACTTTTATTCAGTTATTTTGGATAAAAACTTAGAACTATAACTCTCTTGTTTCTCTCCTTATTAAATTTAACATCAAAACGGTAAAAAATCAAGAGTTTTACTTTATGATAACTATATTATTTTCCTTGGTTGGCGTTTTTACTCGATCTTGTAAAAGATTTGAACAAGGCAACACTATACAATTAGATAACTCTGTACCGGTTGGAATTTCTGCATTATCAAAAACTACACAATTATCTAACATTATGTACTCACCTAATTTACATTTATTACCAACAACATTGTTTCCTACAAAACGAACTGTCGTTGGAATTTTTGAATCACCAGATACATATGAGCCTAAATTTGTGTCTTGTATTTTTGAATGTTTAATTTGACAAACACCATTAAACACATCCTGAATTGATTTTTTATATTGATCAATTGTACCAATATCATTCCAATACTCATTTACAACAAATGTATTTATTTGCTTTTCTAATAACAATTTCGGAAATACATTTTTTGCAAAATCATAAAATGTATTTTCTGGAATATAATCAAAAATCTTATAATTAAAAATATAAATTCCAGTATTAATAAAATTGCTTTTAGCTTCATTAACAGATGGTTTTTCCTGAAATTCAGTTATATATCCTGATTCATCAGTTACTACAACTCCAAAATGAGACACTTTATCATGCTCTATTTCTTTAATTCCAATAGTAGCAATTGCCCCAGATTTTTTATGAAGTTCAATACCTTTTTTGATGTCTACATTGGTTAATACATCACCAGACATAACAATAAAATCTTCACCTTCATCAAAAAAGAATTGACATTTTTTCACACCACCAGCGGTACCTGAAAGCTCGTTTTCTTTTATATAATTAAAATTTATACCCAAATCATTATCTTTATACCTATTAATAATTTGATGAGATAAATAATAAGTATTTGAAATAACATCCTTAATCCCAATTGAAGATAATTGGGTTAAAATTATATCCATCAAAGGAACATTCATCACAGGAATTAGAGGTTTTGGGAACATCAAAGTCATAGGCTCCAATCTAGACCCCATACCTGCTGCCATTATCATTGCTTTCAACTTAGAATTATTCATATATCCCTTTTTAAGTAGATTATACTACCAAGGATAATTTTTGTCTATTACCCAATTATTTTTACTAATTAAAGCCCCACATGCAGAACCTATACCTAGACCTAACTCATCAGTTTTTGCTTTTTTATTACAAGATTCATATAATGAATCATTTAATAAATCTCTATATTCATACGAATCATGCGGTATTCCGCACTCATCATACCCTCCAGGATGTAAACCATTTCTTATTAATACACTATATTTTTCAGGCTCACAAACTTGTGGAACTAAATTTTTATTATAAACATAGAAAATAAAAACATCTTGACCTAATTTATTTTTTCCGCCTTTTCCATCTACATCAACAATCAGGGATATTAAACCTTTTGCATTTTTATGAAAACCTATTATTGTTTTATCATCCAAAACAATACTATATAATGAAACATTATTATATTTATTATTTTTTAAATCCTTATATTGGGTAGAATTCCAGCAATCTTCAGGATTTTCATGCTTACAATACAAATCAATTGACAAATACGGTGTAAAATATCGCTCTGCAAATTTGTTAACTGGTAAAGTTGTATCATATTCATTCATATTTTGACCATTAACTAGCGAATACATTCGATTTGCTTGTTGCAATGTAGAAAAAACTTTTCGATATGCTACTGCAACTTGCTTCTGTTTTATTGAATTATAAAGAGGAACAGCTATAGATAAAAACAGTACTAAAAATACTACCCCCATTATAGATAGAGTTTGCATCTGTGTAATTGCAACTTTTTTATTCATAACCCAACCTACCTCAAATTTAACCTTCTTTTAGTATGGCAATTATATCCTCTTTTGTCAACTTTGAATTAATTTCTTTAACAGAAATAATTTCATCCGTCGACACGTGCTCTTTAAATATTGTCTCTAATAACTTTAAATCATAATCAAATAATATTGATCCGTGCTGAAGTATATAACCATTTTTTCTACATTGGGCTGAACCAATTAGCTTTCGACCTTTGTAACATAAATCTGCACCTGTAGATATTAACATACAATAATCAAAACCTGTTTTTATAGGTTTATTAGTTCCAAAAGCCAAATCAACTCCTAAATTTTTAAATTTATCTATGAAAATTTGGGAAATTTCTTTGTAAGAAGAAACAACATGTTCACCATTTTTCAAATAAGAAACTGGACAAATGTAGCTATAAGTTATTTCATTATCATGCAATAAAGCTCTTCCGCCAGTTAATCTGCGAACTACATCAATACCATTATCTCTCAAAAATTGTTTATCCAAAAAAGAATCCTCTTGATTTCGCCCCAAAGAAACACATGGAGGAGTCCATCCATATAAACGAAATATAGGTTCTTCTAATTTTAGATTTATTGCTTTTTCCAACAAATCACTATCTATTTTCATATTTTCAGAACCACAATTTTCACTATATGGAATGTACTGAACCATTAAAAACTAATTATCCTCCGAATATATAGAATAACTACCATTATTAATATCTGGAGCTTTGATTTCGTCTAATGGTGCAAGCTTAACCTCTTTTTCGGATTTATCACTTGGAACACTATCCCCATCAATTGACTCTAATGGTAACAATTTTTCTTCAACCTTTTTATTTTCTTTCTGTTTAAAGAATTTAATTTCTTTAGTTTTCTTTTCTTCAGATTTAACTTGCTTAACTTCTTTTATCTTCGTATTTTTTTCTTTTAATTTTGGAGTTTCTGAAGTATTTGAATGTTTAAATTTGTCTTTAAGTTTTAATTTTGCTGAAGATTTATCAGCTTTATCTTTTTGAGACTCTACATTACTATCAACGTTTTCAGCAGAATCTGATGTATTTTCCATTTCAATAGGTTTAAGTTCTGGCATTTTATCTAAATTTTTATCCGAATCTGCTTGTTGTGTCTCATCAGACTTAGCTTCAGAATTTTTATTGTTTGTATCTTTTAAACTATTAGTATAATTTTCAACATTTTCAATAGTTTGAGCATATGTTGGCTCATTATCTTTTGGTTGTTCTTCAACCTTTTGAACAGGTTTTGGTTTTTCTCCACGTTCTCGTGCTGCTAATTCAGCTTCAAATTGTACAAATGTCTCATTTCCAACAAACTGTTCTAATGCTGCACGTTTTGAAAAAAATTCTGATTTTGCAGTTCTTTGTTTATCTAGTGCAGTTCTAAAATAAGCATCCGTAATAACAACTAATTCACGTTGAGCATTATTCTTTTGTGCTAACTCAAATTTTCTTTGTCTATCCTCAACAAGCTTATTAGTCATTTCTAATTGCTTTTTGGCACTCATATAATCGTAATATAGATTTACCGCATTTTGTTGTAAATCTTCTATTTTTCGAATCAAAATAATCATATCAGCATCCGTAACTCTTGTATATTTATAATTAAGAGCTTTTGTATCTTGCGACATGATATTTAAAATATTTCCACCAATTAAAGATGAACCGGCAAATATAGGGTTAGCCATACTTGCCCCAACCAAAGTTGACATACTTGCTATTGTTGTCAAAACTTTTTTAACAGATTTACTGTCAGGTTTATCTGCATCAGGATTTGCCAATTTATATAAAGCAAAGTTTATAGTATCACTTTGCATTGCTGCGCCCTGCCATAATAAAGATAAATCTGCAATCATATCTTGCTCTTCAAACTCAAGTTCTTGTGCAACTTCTTTTGACAATCTTTTTATACTTAAATCTGCGTATGTCAAATCCATAACATCAGCTTCTAAAGAATCATCGATTTTTGCATATGTTTTTTGAACTTTTGTTTTTTTCTGTTGAGCTTGAATATATTGTTTTTCCGGCAATTCCGAAATACCTACTCTATAAAATGGAGGTTTTGGATAATTTAAATCTGCGAACTCTTCAGCCTTAACAGAAAGACAAGCCATTGAAAATATTAAAGATAATAATAAAATCTTATTTTTTAACATTATTACTACCTCCAACTAAAGCTGAATCATAATCATATTGGTATAAATTCAAATTATCGACTACTCGTTTTCCTGCTAGTCTTTGCAATTCCAAATGATATTTCTTAGCCATTTGCAAATATTTATACTCTTCAATTTGCATATCTTCATATAATGAAGAAGATATTGCAATTTCTAAGAAATCCTCTTCGTCCATTGCTTTTGCATAATTCTTACTATACAAAAGTTCTCTAGAACGAGTTTCTTTTAATTGAGATAAACAACCTTTGTAATTGTAATAAGCATTAATAATTTTATCCTGTAAATTTTCAACTAAACCTGCTAACTCAATTAATTCTGTATCTGTAAGAGGTATTTCTTGTGGAACATTTTTTCTGTTAATGAAGTTTTGAGCAATTCTACCAGCAGCATAAGAACCTGATTGAACCATATAATCCGCACCCAATAAAGCCGGTGCCAATGATGCTCCAGAAACAATTGCAGAAAGAGTTTTTGCCATTAGAGATGAATGAATTCTTCTCTGACTTTCAGGAGTAGAAAGTTTTTTCATTGCAAAACCTATAACTTGGTTATTCTCCACAGTCCCTTTCCACAAATTATCAATATCTTCCAAATCTTTTTCTTTTTGGAGTTTAACAATCTGATCCATTATCTCTTTATCACTAATAACAAGAGATTCTTTATTCTTATAATCAACTTTAGGCAAAACTATTTTTGCCTGCTCTACTTCCCCTAAATGCACCTCTCCATTATCTTCCAACGCAAAAACTGGAGATGAAATAAAAGAGATTATACCTAATAAAATTACAATCTTTTTCATAACAAAGTTATAGCATAATAATTTTAATAAATCCAATGATTGATTAATCTTTAAATCCTTTGGTTGTTCATCTAACTAAAAAAAAATCCTAGAATTAAAATACAAGAGGATAAAGAGTTGAGTAACGAGAAAACAAAGTCTCATTATATGAGCACCCCTATTATTAGGAGAAAACAACCCAAAGAATTACAAAATAAAGCTGATATCTTAAGGAATAACAAATCTTTTAAAGAAGCTGTTTCAGCCTATCTAAATTCAGCTCTATTAGATCGTAACAATCCTGATACTTATTTTGGGTTAGGTGTTTGCTATAAAAACATGGGAAAAATAAAAAAAGCAATTGAAAATCTAGAAAAAGCAGCACTTCTCGATATGAATAACTTTGATATATTCTTTGAACTTGGTCTTTGTCACTTAAAAGACGAAATGCCATGCAGAGCAATAAAATGCTTTATACAAGCTATTCAAATAGATCCTGAAAATCCGGAAGCTATATATCAACTTGGACTAGCTCACGAAAAATGTGAAGAACAAGATATGGCATTAATGATTTATCAAAAACTAATCGAAAATACTCCTACATATATAAATGCCTACTTAAGAAAAGCATCATTATATATGAAAATGGAATTATACAGACCTGCATTAGGACTTTATAATCAAGTGCTAAAAATAAACCCTAATTATACACAAGCATATTCAGAAATAGGATTATGCTTGGATAAACTAGGAAAAACAACAGATGCCAAAAGATATTACAGAAAATTTTTAGCTTCAAGACCTGACGATTCTAATGCAAATATCGTCATGAAAAGATTTGAAAAATTAAGACAAATAAAATCAAAAAATAAAAATTTATCTTTAATATAAGCAAATAATATATTAAATATTAATATAAAGTTTATATTAATAAGCATTAAGCTATGCTATAATGAAAACATGAGTTATCCAATTAGGTAAGAAAAGGAGATAAACATGATTCCTATTTTTGATTCAAAACGCCAATATGCTCAAATTGGTGAAGAAGCTGAAAAAGCAGTATGCGAAGTTATGAGATCTGGATGCTACATCCTTGGACCAAACGTAAAAGCTTTAGAGCAAGAATTAGCTAAATATATCGGATGCAACTATACTGTTGCACTAAACTCAGGAACAGATGCTTTACATATCGCATTAAGAGCTTTAGACATAGGAGAAGGTGATGAAGTTATTACAACCGCATTTACTTTCGTTGCTACAGCTGAAGCTATCGGTATGGTTAATGCTAAACCTGTATTTGTAGATATTGATCCTGATACATTCAATATTGACCCTAAAAAAATTGAAGAAGCAATTACACCAAAAACAAAAGCAATTATTCCAGTTCACTTATATGGTCAACCTTGTGACATGGATGCAATTATGGCTATTGCTAAAAAACATAACCTTAGAGTTGTTGAAGATTGCTGCCAAGCTATCGGTTCAACTTACAAAGGTAAAAAAGTTGGTACATTCGGTGATATCGGATGCTATAGTTTCTATCCAACTAAAAACTTAGGAACTATGGGTGACGGTGGTTTATGTACAGTAAATGATGAAAAATTAAAAGACAGATTAATTGCTTTAAGAAACCACGGTTCAATGGTTCGTTACCACAACGATGAACTTGGTGTTAACAGCCGTCTTGATGAAATTCAAGCTGCGATTTTAAGAGTTAAAGCAAGACACATCGATGAATGGAATACAAAACGTAGAGAACACGCTGCTTATTACAATAAATTATTTGCAGATTGTGCTGACGTACAAACACCAAAAGAATTAGATAATACTTATTGCGTATACCACCAATACACAGTAAAAATTCCTAATAGAGATGCTGTACACAAAATGCTTGGAGAAAACGGCATCGGTGCTATGTTATATTATCCAATTCCTCTTCACTTCCAAAAAGTTAATGCTTGGTTAGGCATGGGACCAGGATCACTTCCTGTAACTGAAAAGAATACAGAAGTTGTTATTTCTTTACCAATGTTCCCTGAATTAACAAAAGAAGAACAAGATACAGTTGCAAAAACTTTAATAGAATGTATTGAAAAATCAAAATCTGCAGCAACTGTATAATAGAATATAAAAAAGAAAAAAGCCTTTAGATAATATCTAAAGGCTTTTTTTATGCAAAAGTTGATAATCTTTTACCAACATCATCTGAAACATTAGGATTTACTTTTAAACCATTTGAACCGACAACATCACATTTTGCTAATTGCTCTGATATGTTATTAGTTTGCGTATTTTGAAACATAACTTGAAATAAGTTATATAAAGGATTACTTTTAGCTAAAGTAGTATTATTAGTCAAACCGGTATCTGGTACATTATATTGAGTATTAAAATCTGTACCAGGTTTTGAATTTAATTGTATTCCGCCGATTTGTTGCATCTTAAACTCCCTATGCTAAAGTATGCATTGTAAAACATCCGCCTGCTGGATTACCCATTTCATTGTATGCTCTTAAATTTCCAACACCTGGATGCTGATAAAACTTCTTACCTTGAATTTCAATACATTGATTTGGATCAGTCATTGTTTTTTCATACGCATTATTTACATTTGGATCTAAACCAACTGAATACCAAAAAGCTTCTAAATTATTTTTTATCATTCCAAATGTCGAACTAATTACATTTCTAGTTTCTTCATTTGTTGATTTAATACCTAAATCCGTAGAAATATAATTATTTTCATTCATTGCTGCAACATGATTTATTGCATTTATTGATCTGTTATCTGAAGCCATGACAATATCCTTTATACTCGCTCTTATATATATAAAGAATATAATTAGTAAATAATTGCCTTTTTAATAAAACCTAACTTTACAATCTGTAATAAAAATAAATTTATAAAAAATCTAAAAAAATTACCTGGGTGGATATATTTTACACAAATGTTAACTTTTGTAAAGTGTAAAATCTACACTATTAGTGCATTTTCAGATTGCTTAAAAAAATATAAAAACATATTATTGACATATAATTTTTGTTGTGTCATAATAATTACATAAGATTTAAGTGTAGTCGAAACACTAAATATAAATAGTTCATTAACCCCAAAAACATATAAACTCCTAAATAATAAACACTAAAAGAGACCATTAGGATGCAGAAAACGACCCACTCACTTGTGAGTGGTTTTTTTTTGCAAAATTATAAAACCCTATATACTTATCCTTCAGGCACAGTTGATTGCTCTTGATATGGTGAGGTTAAGGCATCAACATCTTGCATACCATCTGAATCAGGGGCTATACTAGCATCTTGTAATGTATTTGTATTATATGATTCTATATTGTTTTCATCTTTCACGTCAGACATAAACGCATTCATTCTATCATCTTTCTGAGCCTGTATTTCATCTGAACGCTGAATATCATCCAAAATTTCGTTTAATTCTGCTTTATAATTAGTAGTTTGCTTACAGGTTTTATAATTATCCAACATATTATACAAACCACGTACAGTTCCAGCTGCAACACTTTGCCTAGATTCATCAGACTGCAATCCACTATATGTAAGCCTGTATAATGCTATAGCATTATGTTGCGCATAATCTAAATAAACACACGAAGTGTTTTTTATTAATATATTTTTATTTTTCTTTAATTTCTCATTTAAATAATCTGAATAAGAAAGATATTTATAATATTTATCGGAAGTAGACATTTGATTATTGTTATCTACTTCAACAAAATCAATTTTTTGTGATAAATTTTTCACTTCACTATAAGTAGATATAGAATAAGACAATAATAATAATCCTACCAATAGAATTAAAACGCCAGAATATAATAACCCATTTGAACTTTTATCCATATCTCCCCTTTTTTATGAATTATACAATAAATTATATGAAAATACCATTCATATAGGTTATATGCAAAACTCTCATATATAGTTATAATAAAAAAAGAATACTGGAGATAATATGAAAATAAAATATTTAGTAATAATATTTATAATCATTCTATTTGGTTGTAGTTCATTAGCAGATGTTGTAACAACTCAAAGAAAAATTCGACCACAACAAGAACAAAAACAAACGCCACCAAAAATATATAATACGAATAGACCTACATCAAATGCGCAAGTTCATAAAAGAACACCACAAAACCCTCTAGCAAATAATATTAAAATGTGCAAACCTTATAGCGAAACATTATCTGCTAATTATATGGGTATGAACATGAATTATAAAGTTTCAATTGAAGGTTGGATAAATAATAAATGTAGGCTAAATTTTGTAGCTAACGTCGGAGGGGCAAGTAATTCTTTCTCAAGTATCTATGGCTTAAATCCATCAGATGTAACCGTATTAAGTTTTGCACCAAAAATCCAATGTAACTTTACAAAACAACAACTAGAATATGTTGGGGATTCCATACTCCAAGAGAACGAAAGAAATAATGGTGCTACAAATAATATGTTGAAAGATCCTAATAATATATCATTAACAAACATCAGCGCATCTGATCAAAAATTACTTGATGTTGTATTAAATCAACAAGCATGCACCTTATTAAATACTGGTGATTTAAATAACATTATGCAAATGCTATATTAGAAACTAAAGAAAAACAGAGGGAAGTATGAAAACATTTAAAACATTATTATTAACTTTAGCAATTCTTACAATGTCTACAACATGCGCAATTGCTACAACTTCAGTAAATGTCAAAGAGCAAAAAGCTATCAACAAAAAAACTGCAACTGTAGTTAAATCAAATCTAGAGAACGAAGACTTAGCTTTTGTCAACAAATTTGAAGAACTTTCAACAAGATATTTGAACAATTTTAGAACTTGTGAACCAATACATGTAAGCCAAAGCATTGATTTATTCGGTCTAAAATTAAGCTATAAAATAGATGTTAATGGATGGCAAAATAACAAGTGTGGTTACGTGCTAACAGGTAAAATCGGAGGAATTGGCAAAGACATTAGAGAAGTTTTTGATATAAAGATTTCTGATGAAGATATAGCTAAATTTGAGCCAATCGTAAAATGTGATTTTACTAAAGAACAGTTAAACATATTGGTAGATGCAGTTGTTGCAAACTACAATAAAAGATTAACTATAATGAATGAACTATTACAAGATCCAACCGAAAAATATACTGCATCTTTAGATAAAAATAAATTAACTCCAGAAGAAGAAAAATTAGTAAAAATGATTGCAGAAGGTAACGCTTGCTCAATACCAAACATGAACGAAATTATACAAAATTTTAGTTCTACAACTAATATGCAACCTGTAACACCTAGTGCAAATCCATCTAGCAATAAAAAACACGAAAAAACTAATAATGTAATAAACAAACCTCAACTTGTTGAATAATATGAAAGAAATATTCTTAAAAACCATAGATAATATCAAAATAGCAATAAACCATTACAACAAAAACAGAAAAAATGTGATAATCATTTGCCCCGGATGGTTTATGACAAAAGACTCTAAAGCTTTTAAAAACTTATCTGAAGATTTAAGTCAACATTTTGATATTATCTCTATGGATTTTAGAGGCCACGGTAAAAGTCAAGGTTTCTACACTTTTACCGCGAAAGAAGAAAATGATATAAATGCAGTTATCAATTTTGCTAAAGAAAAATGCCACTATGAAAAAATCTATCTTATGGGATTTTCTCTTGGTGGCGCATTAGCAATAATTTGTGCTGCAAAAAACAAGTATATTAATAAAGTAATCTCAATTTCTGCACCTACAGAATTTTCAAAAATTGAAAACCACATGTACTCCCCAGATGCCTGGATACCTACACTATTTCAAAAATTTGAACCAAAAAGATGGCTAACAATTAGACCAAGCATTGTTATTCATAAAAAGGAAAAACCCATAAATTTAGTTGAAAAAATCGAAGTCCCAACTCTATTTATAGCAGGAGAAAACGACCCTACAGTTTTTCCTTGGCACACTGAAACTCTTTATAAAAAAGCTCATTGTCCAAAAGAATATTTATTATTGAAGAATGCTCGACACGCAGAAGATTTATACCTTGATTACCCCGAAATCTTCTTGAAAAATTGTATCAATTGGCTTAATTAAAAATTACTATTTTTTATCACCCATTCCGGATCTAAAACCACAGAAGGAATAAATAAATGGTAATGCTCTTTCTACATGTAATTTATCAGCAAAAGGAACTTTAGCTAAAACTAGAACAGCAACAGCATCATCTAAATTCGCCAACATATCAATTGGTTTCAATTCACGTTTAGGTTTCTTAGCTTCTTTTCCACTTCTCAATCGATTTGAAACCTCTAATGCAACATTTGACCCAACAAACACACCCGCACAAGAAGCTACGATTTTTGCCACATTATTATTTAAGGATTTAAAACGTTTACAAAGTCTTATTGCTCCTTCTATTAAAAGCATTGGAGCTGAGGTTAACATCATTTGGAAAGCTCCTTCTTTCCATTTCTTCTTTTGATTAGATTTTGTTTCTCCAATAGAACTCAATAATATGCCACCAAGATTAGCTGCTGCTGCAACAGACAACATTTCTTTAACTCCATAATTCAACTTAAATGGATTTTTTACTTTTTGTTTTTTCATGAAAAACATCATTGTCGCAGCAGTACCACCCAAAGCTCCAACACCAGCTAACAAAATATCTTTTGAAGAAGCTTCTTGAGGTAATTCTTTTGGATTTACATGTTTTTTTAAATCAATATAGCCATACGAAATTTCCTTACGATTTGCCAAAAATGACGTCATCGTATGCTTTGGAGTTATAATTGCATTTACATTTTGTATAGCCATAATTAAAACCTTTATTAATTGTAAATAATACAATAAAAATCAGATTTATACAATTAATACACATTTTAAAAACGAATAGCGAATAATGCTTCTTTTAAACTACTTAAATTTATAGGAAGAATTTCCCATCTTGCATTATTAAAACTATCATCTACAGAAATTCTAGAAATTTTTTCTCCATCATAAAACGCAGAATATTTTCTTAATATTCTATGATTAGCATCATAATGTTCTTCCTCTACCAATCTGCCTTGGTCATCTTTTTTAAATCTAACATCAATATATAAATCTGGAACATTTACATTTGTGTATCTGAAGCTAGAAGGATTATATTGTTCAACTGATATAACATCACCTTTCTCATCATAAAAAATATGTTTACCACTTGAATAAAAATACTCTTCTACCTTAATTCCTTCTGAATTATATTTTACATATTTCAAAGCTTTGTCCAATGGGTTAACTTCAGTTCCATCTAAAAAATCCTTCATTACAACTTCTTCAGATGACACTAATTCATCTGTATCTTTTACAAAAGTTTGACAAGATTTCAAAAACTCATGATCGAAATCACATTTTCTATAAGTTTCTTCTTGATTTGCAACCTTAATTGGCTTAACCTTCATTGTATCGAAGTATTTATTATCTTTCAAAAGAACTTCTAATACTTCTTTTTGATTTGGATTTCCTACATAATCAGGAGTGTTTTCAACAATCAATCTTTGCCCCAATTTATAATGTTCCATTACAGGAATCATCTTTGGAATACAAAATTCAGGATTTTCTTTAGTATTACAAGGACCTTTATCTTGCTTATATACAAATTTAATAACATCTAATGCATTATTATCATTTTGAGTAAAATAAATATAGGATAAATCTCCATTATTTTTAAAATATTCTGCAGGCCAAAGTTTGTTAAACACAACATTATCATTATCTGCAATAGCACTTAATCTATTTAGAACATTTAGATTTTGAATAGATTCAAAATTTTGAAAACCTTTAATTAAATTAACATTTTCATCAGTTGCACCAAAAGCTGAACAACCAATTAATAATATACCTAAAGACAATAATATATTTTTATACATAGCATCTCCATTAATCATAATTATCTATGTATAAAATAAACTAAAAGGCTCACAAAGAAATCAACTAATCATATTATTAAAATATCACTGAACACTTTGATTTAGCCATTTTAAATAATCTTCAGAACCCTCTTGAATATCTATTGATATTATTTCAGGAACATCATAAGTATGTAATTGTTTTATTTTTGATTCAACCATAGGGAATAAACTCTTTTTTGATTTTATAATCAATAAAATTTCATTATCTTCAACAACTTTATTATCCCAAGTATAAACAGAAGTAATATTCTCGGAAATATTCACACACGCTGCCAACTTTTCAGAAACAAGAGATTTAGCAATATTATTTGCTAAATCTCTTGAATTAACTGTACATAAAACCAAGTTATATTCTGTCATTTCCACTCCACTAAATTGACTGTTTATTTAAAAGACTTTCTAAGTTTAACTCTTGTTCTTTAACATATTCATCTTGAGGATTTAGTTGCTTAGCTTTATCCAAAGCACTTTGAGAGTCTTTTAAATACTTATCATTACCAGTAGATTTGTACATATATTCATTAGAATATGACAAATATAAATATGGCACATACTTATTAGTTGAAGTTGCTAACATATCAAAATATTTTACAGCATTATCCATATTTCCACGTAAGTAACTCATATATGCCATTCTGGTTAATCTTTGTTCCACATCTTCAGGTTGGAAAAATTTCTTATCGACATCAGATTTGCCAATAATAATAGAAACTCTATCAGAAGATTTTTTACAAGGTAAAACTTCACTGTTATAAATATTTTCCCTACCTTCATTAACCCATTCAGGATTTAACACTGAAACTGTTTCAACAGCATTTTTTATTCTATCTTTTGGAACAGGATGAGTGTTCAAAAATCTATCAAGATTTGGTAATGCCGCTAATAAATTTAAACTCTCCATAGCACCTTCAGATGTATAACCGGCTCTTGATAGCAACATAAAAGCTTCAGAATCAGCCATTAATTCTTGTTGTTGAAGTTCATTAGCTGCTAATTTTCTAGGAACAAGTCCTACAGACTTATTAACAAATCTTTTAGCTGGAGTATCATTCTCATAATTTTTCTCAACAATACCAACTCTTTCTAATTTTCTATATAACTCAGCTCTTCTTTGAGCATGTCCTAAAATTTGATGAGACATTTCATGAGCTATAACAAATGCTAAAGCATCCTCATTATTATAAATAGAGTCATATAATGCAGTATTTATAGTAATACAATTACCACTAAAAGTTGCAGCATTCATCTCATCAGATTTTCTAATTGAGATTCGCCAATTTACATAATCTAAATTATTAGCTCGAATGATTCTTTCTGCTACTCTGTAGACTTTATAAAAATCTACTTCAGCTGGTTCAATATTTATAGATTTCATATTTTTACCCAATGCAATAATAACTTCATCTTTGTAAACTTTTTCATCTTTTGCTAATTTTTTATTAAAATCTTTATCAGAAATAATTGTTGCATCTGACAATTTAATTAATTTTGGATCTTTTAATTGAATTGACTTATCTGCAACAAAATTCTCCATTGTAGGATAACTTCTAATATACTTTTGAACAGAATTATATTTTGGTGTTTTTTTAACTTCCTTTAGCTGTTTATCCAAATATGATGAAGCAAAAGCACTTGAAGGTATTGCTAACACTAGTAATGCAATTAAAATCTTTTTCATAATAATACGCTCCTCTTTTTTTAGAAGTATTATATACAATATTTTAACTAACAACAAGTAAAATTGACTAAATGTAAAAATTCGCAATACCCATATCAAAATATTTTTTTAGAAACATTATATATAACATGCAAATTTCTACTCAACACAAGATAAATAACAATTATACCCCTCAATTCAAGGGGATTCCATACGCCTATACAAAGTTGAAAAACATAAAGAACGACTCTGGAATCCTAATTTACCAGCTAGAACCAAGTGATTACAAGTTTTTACACAAAATGAAAGAAAAAATAAATTTGTCAAAACTTGCACCTGAAATAAAAAATAAAACAGAACTGGAAACTTGGAAAGAACTAATACAAAATGCTATAACTACACTAGGACTAATAAACACAAAAGTATATTTAGCAGTTAATATCAACAACAAGAGACCTTGTGGCATTATTAGTGAATTTTCTTACTTTGATTCACAGATTCATGAACAAACTAAATATATAAACTATTTAGCAACTTGGCCTGACAAACCCG